>CASDPB010000047.1 GCA_949282305.1 uncultured Lentisphaeria bacterium
CGGAGAACATAGACTATTGCTTCAAAAATCTGTCTGGATTCCATTGGTTTACGCCCACCGCCTTTTCGGCGCTGATACTCTTTTGTCTTATCCCGTTTCACTTTCGGGATAAGAGGTTCCACCTTTGACCAGAAACTATCTAAAACTTCCCATGATTTCGTTGCCATACTGCATCCTTTCAAAGTAGTGCAATATAACATTATATTTCTTTATATTTCAATTTATTATTTAGGAATAAGTTCTTAACAATTATAACATGGATTGTCAAGAAATCAATCCGTTTTTCCCAGTTCGTCGAAAACTAATATGTCGCGCTTCTGTCCGCCGAGGAGGGAAGCCGAAACGATTCCGCGCTGTTCCAGTTTGTCGATGATCTCCGCCGCCTTGTTGTCGCCGATTCCCATGCGGTGCTGGAGATAGAAGGTGCTTGCCTTGCTTTCACGAATGATGATGTCAAACGCTTTCTTCAGGTTCTCGTCGTCTCCGGATCACTGGTATTGTCGTCGGCAAACACCTCTTCGGCGAAGGAATTCCTGCCATCGTCGGGTTCATCTTTCTTCCTCTTCAGGTTTTTCAAGCATGACTTTTGTATCGAAATGCTGTTCCACCTGGCTGAAAATAAAATCCGTGATTTTCAAGATTTCAGAGGCGGAAACCCAGGGGATTTGAATACGGTCGATTTTTTCGCCAAGGCTTCTGAAAAGCATGTCGCCCCTACCAAGCAGTTTTTCCGCACCCAGCGCATTCAGAATGAGGCGGCTGTCCATAACAGTCGAAACCTTGAACGCGATCTTGGTCGGCAGGTTTGCCTTGATCATTCCCGTAATAATGTCTTTACGGGGAGTCTGCGTGGCGATGACAAGATGAATTCCGACGGCGTGCCCCTTTTGGGCGATACGGCAAATGGAGGCTTCGACATCGCTCTTGTCTTCCGTCATCATGATGTCCGCGAGCTCGTCGATGATGATTACGAGCAGAGGCAGCTTCGGCGGAATGAGATCGCCGTTTTCGTCATAAACCGGTTCGGGATCAGGCGGCCGCGAGTTGAACGCATTCAGGTTTTTCGCCTTGACTTTCGCCAGCATCTGATAACGGTGTTCCATTTCGTTGACGCCCCAGCGCAGCGCGAGCAAGACCTTTTTCGGGTCGTTCATGACCGGGGTGATCAGGTGCGGCAGGTGACGGTACATTTCCAGATCAATGAATTTCTGGTCGACAAGGATCAGTTTCAGGTCGAACGGAGAGAATTTGAAGAGCAGGCTCATGATCAGCGTATTCATACATTCATACCTGCCGCTTCCCGTCGAGCCCGCGATCAGCAGGTGCGGTGCTTTTGCGAGGTCGGCGATCATGACTTTACCGGAAACATCTTTGCCGAGAATGATCGGGATATCCGCTTGGGATTCCCTCCATGCTTCAGATTCAAACAGTTCACGGATGAAAACCTTGTTGGAGTTCTTGTTTGGAAGTTCGATGCTGACGCTGTTGCTGCCGGGAACTGGAGCGGGGATACGGATGCTTTCCGCACTCATTTCCATGGCAATGTTGTTCTGGATGTTGGTGACTTTCTCCACCTTTACGCCGGGCTCAAGCTGAATGTCGAACCGTGTAATGCGGGGACCGACGACGGTATCGGTGACTCTGCCGTTGATCTCGAAACTGTCGAGCGTTGCCTGAAGAATTTCGGATGCCTGTTTGAGGTATTCATCATCCTCATTTTTGACGTCTTTGGGTTTATCCAGCAGAGATACCGGTGGCAGATTGTAATTCGCCGGATTTGTGCTTTGCATCGGAGGAGCTTGGCGTTTCAGGTTCATGATCCGCTGTTCTGAAATGATTTGGAGGATATTTCCGCAACGATCACGCAGCTTCACGATGAACTCCTGATTCCGGTGGATGACGTTGGGCAGAAAACGCAAAGCTCCGCGATGTTTTGATACGCAACACTTCGGATGCTTGATGATCTCAAGATAACGCTTGCGGCAGATTTTTCGTTTCGTCCAGGGGCGTGGACTCCTATCGTTGCATTGCTCATGCAATTTGTCGATGACTGTCTCTGTCAGTTCACGCGCTTCGTTGACCAGGCTCAAATCCATCGGATACTTGATGTCTGCCGGCGCACAAGCTGCATCCATCCGAACTGTCCCGGAATTTTCTTTTTCTCTTGAACTTGAAGTCTCTGATGGAACTCCGTCTTCGCCTGGCGGGGGATCTTCTTCCGGGCAGTTGGATTTTTGCACTAACTCGATTATTTTGTCATTCAACGACATCACAACTTCTCTGGGCAGACGTTTCCGAAAATGCGTCAGCAGCGAGACACTGAACGGCGCCTTCGTCTGGAAACTTTTGAAGCCAAGAAAATATTGAAGATACGGATTTTCGGTCACGCGCTCCACTACTTCACGATCGCTCAGACCAAGAATCTCCTTGATCAGCAAGGCCCCGAGTGCTATACGGACATTCAAGGCAACTTCTCCTTGACCATGGCTTTTGAAATGTCGGGCATACTCTGACTCCATCTCTTCCCAGGGAACAAGATCGGCCATTTTTATCCAGCGGTTTTCCGGATTCAGACGCCCCGCAAAATACAGACTGAGCTCCGGCAATTCTTTGTTCTGACACGTTTTTCGATACATCACTCTTTCCTTTCTGCACGGTTTTTCTCGTTTTTCTGCAATAAGATACTGCATAATCAGTGATTTTTCAGCTATAATTTATTTAAAATCAATAGATTTTATTACATTAAGCAGCCCTAGATAAGAGTTCTGAAAAACTGTCCGAAATGTCCGGAGAGAAATAACGTTTCTATCTGCTCTTATAAGGACTTGAAAATATGTGTCCGAAATGTCCGTGCTTAACCGTTTATGAAAAGAAGAGAGGGGACAGCTGCGATTTTTGTGCATGCAAACTTATGCACACTCACACGCGCAGGCTCACGCAGTAAGAAATCAAAAAATATCCGTCCCACACGCTCATTGCTCTGCTATTTACCTGCTCTAATCCGTCCCACTATCGTCCCGGATAAGACAAATGGAACCATGGCTGATATCCGCAACAGTCAGCGCCTTTACTTTACTGTGCAGCCGGGCTGTCTTCCGAGGTCTCCATTTCCTGCCAAATCACAGGGATAGAGACATGCGATTAGACCATCCATGAAGAAAAAACTTGAAAAAAAATGCAAGTTGGAGCTAGATTCAAAAAGTGCGGGACGCATGTTGACGTTCTACACTCAAAAAACCACGAAAAAAGAGAAAAAGAAGACTAAAGAAGACAAATTAATATAACTTTATAAAAGTAAGTTCAAATGAAAGGATTTATGTCAGAAAAAGAGATGGCAACCCCGTCTGGATTCGAACCAGAACTGAGTGGACCAAAACCACTTGTGCTACCGTTACACAACGGGGTTGCGGAAAATCTCGCTTACTATAAGCCACATTTATCCATTTTCCAGCACAAAACGGAAAATTTATTCTGTTTTTGCATCCGACTTCATGATAAACTTATGCACCATGAGATAGGCAGCAACGACCACGACAAGGAAAAGAATGATCCAGATATAGTGCTCCGTAATCATGTCCTTGCCTTTATGAACCATGTCAAGATAACTCATGTCGCCGGCAAGATGCGCCAAATACCAGCCGATTCCGGCAAGAATTGCAGTCCAGATTCCGGCTCCAAGCCCGGTAAACAGTGTAAAGCGTCCCAGAGGCATACGGGCAAGACCGGCAGGAATTGAAATCAACTGGCGGATTGCAGGCAGAAGACGGCAGACAAATGTCGCAATGTCTCCATATTTGCGGAAAATCTCCTCCGCACGGTCCAGATGCTCTTCCGAGAGAAAGAAATATTTACCGTATTTATGAAGGAACGGGCGCCCCAGCCAGATGGAAAGATAGTAGTTTACATAAGCACCGGCAAGAGAACCGAGAAGTCCGAAGAAAACGGCAAGGACAAGATCAAGCCACGGAATCCCGGTGGTCAATGCACCGCGGTATGCCAGAAAACCGGCGGGAATCATTACAACCTCGCTGGGAAACGGGATAAAGGAACTTTCCACTGTCATAAAAACAAATATGAGAATAAATCCCCAAACAACTGCATGAGACGCGGCAAACTCAATGTGACCGGCAATAATATCTGTCATCTTAATCCTTTTTTTAACTGTTTTTTAATCATTTCACGTTATGAAAAAATCGAAAGTGGTGTTACATTACTTCCAGTTTTTTCTTTTTCCAGTTACGGAGCGAAATTTAACATAAAATTAACACAGCGGAATCACAACATGCACAGCATCGCATTTCACATCGGCAGCCTGAGTATTCACTGGTACGGCATTTTCATCGCGCTGGGTTTTCTCGCCGCACTGATCGTCCTGCAGTATAAACGAAAATATGCGAACATGACGCCTGACCAGATCTTCGACATTGGAATCATCGCCGTCGTCGGCGGCGTTATCGGGGCGCGCATTTTCTATGTAGTTGAGTTCCGGCATCAGTTTTCCGGGAATCCGCTCAAAATCTTCCGGATCGACCAGGGCGGACTCGTCTTCTACGGGGGATTTCTGCTGGTTCTTGTGATTCTCTGGCTTTACTCCCGATGGAAAAAGCTCTCCATCGCGCGTATTTTTGACATCTACGGACCGGCAATGGCACTCGGTCATGCTTTCGGCCGCATCGGCTGTTTCATGCAGGGATGCTGTTTCGGGCGCCCCGCCCAACACGGCGGCATCGCATTTCCGGCGGGTTCCGCTCCTGCGCTCAGATATCCCGACTTCGCCACCACCAAAATCGCGGAAAACGGACAGACTTTCATCAGTTCGCTGCCTCTGTATCCGGTGCAGCTTTACGAATCCGCCGCCAATCTCCTGCTCTGCATCGCCCTGCTTCTGCTGTTCAGAAAAGTGAAAAAGGTCGGGCAGATCGCCGCTTCCTACTTCATCGGATACGGTCTGATCCGTTTTTCGCTTGAATTTCTCCGGGGGGATCACACGGACTCAATTCTGGGAATGACGCCGGCGCAGTTCATCGGGATCTTCATCATGCTCCCCTGCGGCATTTTCTTCTATCTCTATTTCGGAAAATACGGGGAAGACGCCTATGCAGCCGGAAAACCGGAATGACGGCATGATCCTGAACCTGACGGTGCCGGAGCAGTTTGCGGGCATGCGCCTGGATCAGTGTCTTGCAAAACTGCATCCGGAATCATCGAGAAGCCGTCTTCAGTCTCTGATCAGAAAAGGAAGCGTCACACTCAATGGAACCGTCTGCGATTCTCCGAAGTATTCCGTTGCGGCAGACGATCATATCGTGCTGGTCCTGCCCGCGGAACCGGAAGCGCTTCCGGCAAAGGCGGAACAGATCGACCTTGACATCATGTATGAAGACGACTTCATGTTCGTCATCAACAAACCCGCAGGCATGGTAGTCCATCCCGCCGCCGGCAACTGGAGCGGAACCCTTGTCAACGCGCTTCTCGGACGCGATCCCGATATGGCGGAGGATTTTGAAAACGCCGACCCCGCCCGTCCCGGAATCGTGCACCGGCTGGACAAGGACACGTCCGGATGTCTCGTCGTGGCAAAAACCCCCGATGCGCTATTCAGACTTTCGGAAGCATTTTCCACGCGCCAGGTTTCCAAAACCTATGCGGCAATCCTTTACGGGCACTTCGCCGCACAGACAGGCGAGCTCCACAATCTGATCGGGCGTCACCCGGCAGACCGCAAGAAAATGGCGGTCGTCAAAAGCGGCGGACGCGAAGCCGTCACACGTTTCCGTATCACAAAAACCGGAACTGTCAACGGAATCAAAGCCTCTTTCGCGGAGATCCGCATTTTCACCGGAAGAACTCATCAGATTCGTGTGCACATGGCATCGCTCGGGCACCCCGTCGCAGGGGATGCAGTCTACGGCGGGGCAAGAAAACTTCCCGCGCCGCGCCAGATGCTCCATGCCTGGAAGCTGAGCATTCCCCATCCGAAGACGGGTGAAATGATCTCCTTTGAAGCCCCCTTCCCCGAAGATTTCGCGGAAATGCTCAAAAAGCTGGACTGAACCGCAGCGGCTCCGGTAGCGAAAAAGTTCCATACTACAGTTCGGCAGGATCAATCACGGCAATTTTGCCGCTGGCATACCACAGTACGTCATCCAGACCAAGAAGCGATTTCCAGAAACTGGATTTCTGTCCGTATTTAAAATCAATCACGGCGTTCCCTCCCGCCGCGGCAACAGCCTTGACCATAAGCTGCTTGACATGATCCAGATTCTTCAACTGGCTCTGCCCGAAAAACTCGTTGATTTCGGTATTGATCTCTCTGATAACCTGAGCGGACGGCGGCACACCTTCCACAAAATATACACCATTATAATTTGATGAATACATTTATTTGTCCCTCTCCAGTATAACCACCATTTCCTCTCTGTTTCCCCCAAGAAACCCGGTAAAAGTCGCCGTGGAAGCGGCAGCAACCCGCCATCCCTGCTCTGCATAGGCGTTGAGTGCCTTCTCAAGCATATCGGGATCGAACTTTCCAGTGAACCATTTGTCTTTCTGTGTCAGAACCTTGTAATCCTTCATCGGGCTTTCCTCCTTTGGATGGGATGTTTTCTGAACTGCCGGCAGTGATGTTTCATCTTTCCGAATGATGATTTCCTGCCGGCAGGATGGACATACAGCTCTTTGTCCGATCCATGTTTCCTCCGCCTCCATTGCCGACCGGCAATGTGGACACGCAAACCTGAAAGATGCCATTTCTTTCTCCTGGATCATGGGTTCTATTTTTATGCTCATCATGAAAAACAAAAGATCTGCATCTGTATAATATCCTGAATAACGGAATAAAATCAATTTCCTCCCAGATAAATTTTACATTTTTTTTGATATTGCAGCGCATTTTCCCCGATCTGTGCTACATTGATCAACGGCAATGAAAGAAAAAACGGAATGGACGGGACCCGAACAAAAGTCCCCGGTCCCTGTTTTCAAGGAGTTTTGAAATATGAAAGAAGAATCGCGTCCGCTGTGGGCGCCGTGGAGAATCAGTTTCATCCGTTCCCCAAAGGGACAGGGCTGTTTCCTGTGCAACCACAGAGAAGCACGGGACGACTCCCCGGAGGAGGAACTGATCGTGGCACGCTATCAACATTGTTTCGTCATCCTCAACCGGTATCCCTACAATTCGGGACACCTGCTGATCACGCCTTACCGCCATACCGGCGACATCGCCGAACTGGAAACGGAAGAGGCGCATGAAATCATGGACGTCTGCATCAAGGCCAAAAAAGTCTTGCAGAAGGTCATGTGTCCGCAAGCCTACAATGTCGGGTTCAATCTCGGGGCGGCGGCAGGAGCGGGCGTGGCGGAGCATCTGCACCTGCATATCGTCCCTCGCTGGAACGGAGACAACAACTTCATGCCGGTGATCGGAGACATCCGGGTCGTTCCGGAAGCCCTTCACGACACCGCCGAACTTTTGAGAAAGGAGTGGAAGTAATGGGAGCACCGTTTACAATTCTTCTGTGGAAGGATTCCGCAAAAAACAAGGCGCCCGCACCGGAACTCTGCGGCTATCTCCTGCCGGAGAAAGCGGAACGCCCGGCAGTCCTCGTAATTCCCGGGGGCGGATACGGCGGAGTCTGCGAAGCCACGGAGGGCGAACCGATCGCACGCAAGTTCAACGAACTCGGATTTCATGCCTTCGTCCTGCATTACCGTGTGGCGCCGCACCGTTTCCCGGAACCGCAGGAGGATGTGTTCCGCGCCATCCGGCTGATCCGCGCCAATGCGGAAAGATGGAATGTGATCCCGAATCAGCTTGCGGTCTGCGGTTTTTCCGCAGGAGGACATCTTGCCGCCTCCGCGGGAACGCTGTTTGATGAGGTCAACGCGGATGCGGGGGATGAGGCGGACTGCCGGGAAATGCGCCCGAACGCCCTGATACTCTGTTATCCGGTCATTTCCTTCACGGATTTTCCGCATCTGGGATCGGGTCAGAATCTGCTGGGAGAACGCTTCGAGGAATGCCGGGAACGGTATTCTCTTGAAAAACGGGTCACGGAAAAAACGCCGCCGGCTTTTGTCTGGCATACCGCGGAGGATCAGACTGTCCCGTGGCAGAACAGTGTTCTGATGGCTGAAGCATTGTATGCGAAAAAAATTCCGTGCAGTCTTCATATCTTCCCTCACGGCCCGCACGGAATGCTGCTGGGAATCGGAACGCAGGACGTCGTCATGTGGCCGGAAATGGCAAAACGCTTTCTGATCCGCACCTGCGGATTCAGCGTGCCGTAAAATCAGGACACTTCCCCAAAAACCTATACGCAGGAAACGGACAGAAGAATTCGTTTCCTGCGTATTCTTTTTAGGATTCCCGGGCTGAATTTCAAGGTTATATTACAATATTCGTATAATTTTACATAAAAAACATCATTATTGCATTTGTTTTTGATACGGATATGGAATATAATACATTACTTTGACAAAAATTCATGCAGGAGGTGAAAAATGGAAGACAAAGAGATCAAAGGCGGAGATTTCCGCTATGCCGTCGGGGAAAGCAAGGTGCCATGGCACGCCGTGGGTGAATTTTTCAACGGGAACGATGCACTGGAACTGGTCAAGTTCCTGCTGCCGGATTCCGGTGATGCGGATTACGGCAGGACCGCAGAAGAGGCCGCCGCCGCACTGAACCGTCTGGCTGCGGTCAGCGGACGCGCGACCAAACTTACACTCGGCAGAAAAGTCGCCGAAGCCGAAGAAGCCGCAGTAAAATATTTCGGTTCAAAATATGCGTGTTTCCTGACAAACTGGACTGCCGGCATGGAGATCGGCTACAAGCTGTCCGGACTCAAAGCCGGGGATGAGGTCATCATGCCCGCGGTCACATTCATTGCGACCATGGCGTATCCGCTGAGCATCGGAGCAAAAATCGTATTTGCCGATATTGATCCCGAAACCATCAACCTGGACCCTGCGGACGTCGCGCGCAAGATCACTCCGAAAACGAAGATGATCGTCCCCGTTCATCTCGGCGGTTTCCCTGTTGATATGGATCCGATCATGGAGCTGGCGGAAAAGCACGGACTTTTTGTAATGGAAGACGCCGCACACGGCATGGGCGGATCCTACAAAGGCCGCAAGCTCGGCGCGATCGGACACTTCGGCGGTTTTTCCCTGCACGAGGTCAAGAACATCAATTCGCTCGGCGAAGGCGGACTTCTTCTGACGAACGAGGATTTTGCGGGAAGGCAGCTTGCCGGGGCGCGTTTCCTCGGGCTTGACTTCTCGCGCAAGATCAAGGACTGGCTTTACGATATTTCTCCGCTGACCGACCGTTTCGGCAATATTCAGATCGCGGGGAACCACTCCGCAACCGAGGTGCAGGCGCTTGGCCTGATCCTGCAGATGAAACGTCTGGATGCGATCATCGCCCGGCGGCGCGAGGCTGCGGAATACATGAACAGGGTTCTTGCGCAGGAGGAAGGAATTCTGACGGAAAAACCGGATACCGCCGAAACCTATGGAACACATCACCTGTATCTGCTCCGGATAGACCCGGAAAAGGTCGGAGGCGATATCCAGCTGCTTTCGAAGAAACTGGCGGAAAAAGGACTGACGAACATCACGCATTTCGGGCCCATGTACCGCTTCAAGATCATGCACGATCTGGGCTATGACGAGAACGCGATCGCGGCGACCTGCCCGAATACGGAACGCATGTTCTATCATTCCTACACGCATCTGCCGCTTTATCCCCTGACCCGCGAACAGCTTGAATATCAGGCACAGGCGGTTGTCGAGGCAGTCCGGGAAATGAAAGCCGGCAAATAACGGCGGACGGCATCATCAGGCGGGGGGCTCGCGCTGCGGGCTCACCGGCCGGTTCCATGACTCCGTTGTTTTGTGTTCCCTACACTTTTACGAATTCGCGGCGATACTGCTGAGGGGAAAAACCGATCACGGCTTTGAATCTGCGGCTGAAGTGAAACGGGTCCTGATACCCCATCATTTCCGCAATCTCGGCAATCTTCAGATTCGTCTCGGTCAGCAGTTCCGCCGCCTTGTTCAGGCGCAGTTTGTCGATGTAAAGTTTCGGAAGCATACCGTAGCGGCTCATGAAAACGCGCCGGAACTGGTCATCGCTCATACTGCAGTATTCCGCCATATCGGCGATGCTCCACCATTTTTCCGGATTCTCACGGATCTGCGCAACCAGTTCATTCACCTGCGGATAACGTTCCAGATGAGTCTGGGCGGCACGCCGGTTGTAAAGCTCCATCAGCAGTTTCTGCAAGGCAAAATTCGCATTGATCTGAGAATGGTCGGACGGCTCCAGCGCCAGCTCGATCACAGTAAGCAGGCGGTGCGACAGCCCCAGATCGTAAACTCCGTCGCGAATCACGCCGCTTCTCTGCATCATGACCGCAAGCTCTCCGGTGAAATTGACGGTATCCTCCGTGTAAGAAGCGCCCTCCACTCCCCCATAGTGGTGAACCGTCCCCGGCGTGACGACCACGCACTGCCCCGGATGAATTTCCTGCACAGGCGCATCCGGCCGCCAGAAAATCCCCTTTCCCGCAGTCATGTGCGAAATACCGAAAAATTCAAAACGCCGCGGATTCTCGCGAAACCAGGAAAACGGATGCCCCGGACTGCATCCTCCCCGTCCGCTGCGGAAAATCCACAATCCGTAATTCCGGTGGACGGGGCGCATCACCAGCGACGGCAAACGATGGACCAGAATGTCCGTTTCATCTTTTTCAACATCCATTTTGCGGCTTTTATCCATGTTATTTCAGAAATCCTACTGTAAATTACATCCGTTTCAGGGGATTTCCCATCTGTCAATCAGAAAAAAACAAGAAAAATATTCATGGAGCAAAATTCCTATGTCCGAAAAAAAAATCATCAGGGCGGCGGTCATCGGCTGCGGTCAGCGCGGTAAATATGTGACAAACAATCTTCTGAACGACTCCGAAGGCGGCGTAAGGATTGCGGCTGTCTACGATCCCGATCCGGAAAGAATGAAAGAGGTCATGGATTTCTGGAAATCTCCGGACACCAGAGCCTGCTCCAGCATGGAAGAGGCAATCGGAACCGACGGCGTCGAATGGGTCATGATCTTCTCGCCCAACGCATTCCACAAGGAAGGAATCCTCGCCGCATTCCAGGCGGGAAAACACGTCTTTTCGGAAAAACCCCTTGCCACGACCACTGAGGACTGTCAGGAAATTTACGAGGCGCAGAAGAAATACGGCAGACTCTTCATGACCGGCTTCGTGCTCCGCTACTCCAAACTCTACCGCAAGGCAAAGGAGATTCTTTCTTCGGGCATGCTCGGACAGTTGTACAGCATTGATGCCAATGAAAACATCGCTCCCGCTCACGGCGGATACATCATGACGAACTGGCGCAGATACACGAAATACGCGGGACCGCACATTCTGGAAAAATGCTGCCACGACATTGATCTTCTGAACTGGTTCGTCGGTTCCCTCCCCTCGAAGATCGCCTCTTTTGCGTCCCTTGACTTCTTCGTGCCGGAAAACGAGCATTACTTCCATGAGTTCCCGCCGAAAACATTCGATTCCTGGGTTGATCCGCACCGTTCCAAAGAGAACGCTTTTCTCGCGGAAAAAGACCTGAAGGACAATCTGGTCGCGATCATGCTCTACCGCAACGGCGTCAAAGTGCAGTTCCAGGCGACAATGTCCAACGCGATTCCGGAACGCAGAATGTATTTCTCCTGCGCGGAAGGAACAATGCGGCTTGAACTTTACAGTTCCGAGTTGTCCTACAAACGCATCGGCGAGGACATGGTCACGATTCATTACGGCGCGGACGGACACGGCGGCGGCGACAGTTTCATCATGAAAGAGCTCTATGAATGTATGACGACAGGCGCGGAACCGAAATCCAGCGGTCTGGAAGGTCTGGAAAGCGCAGTCACGGCGCTGATGATCGACAAGGCATCCATCGAGGAAAAAGTGCTTGACGTCGAACCTGTCTGGGCAAAACTCAACCGCTGAGCCAACCGCCGGAGCCCGCTTCGCGAGTCTCCGGGCAGAATTCAGCTGTCTTCCAGAAACAATTCCGGGATGCTGATGCCGTTCCGTAAAAAAGCATCTGCATCCCGGAGCAATGAAAAAACGGAATGTCTTTATCTGGCGGTCGCCATCACATTCGCAGGTCTGCTGTTCAGAGTGATATAATCGGCAACAACATTCAGCGTCTCATCCAGATACAGATCCTTGATCTCTTTCTTTGAAGCATCGCTGTTTGAACCCATGTCCAGACGCATCAGCTTCTCCTGCTCGTCATGGAGCTTCTTTTCCGCCAGATACTCCTGCCAGCGTTTCTCAAGATTCAGGGAAACGGTTTTACGGTCACGGATTTTACGGAATGTTTCAATGTCCTTTTTCAGCAAAGAGAACTCCGGATTGTTCCGGATACGCTGTTCCGAACGCTCTTTCAAGACGGGAATCAGCGCCGACAGATTCGGGTCGAACACATTATAGTTCAAAGGCTGAATTGTATCCCATGCCATCGCATGGGGAAGTTTTTCCTCTCCGATGTCCATCGTGTCGGAAAATGAAGGATAAACAATATCCGGCGTAACACCTTTCAGCTGAGTCGATTCCCCGTTGATCCGGTAGAATTTCGCGCTTGTCAGCTTGATGGAACCGACCGGAATCTTGGCGCCGAGGAACGCAGTGTATTTTTCCAGCTCGATCACGCGCTGAACCGTCCCTTTGCCGTGAGTCTTGGAGTCGCCGAGAATAATTCCGCGCTGATGATCCTTGATCGCTCCGGCAAAGATTTCCGTTGCGGAGGCGCTGAAACGGTTCGTCAGAACCGCAAGCGGACCGCCGAACAGAATCTTGCCGCCATCGTTGTCCTCGTCGACGCTCTTGCCTTTGATGTCCTTGACCTGCACCACAGGACCGTCCTTGATGAACAGACCGGTCAGCGTCACAGCCTCAAGCAGACTGCCTCCGCCATTGGAACGCAAATCCATGACGAGACCGTCAAGCGGCGCTTTGGCGGTAAATTCCTTAATCAGGTTCACCACATCGCGCGTTGAACTCTTGTAATTCCGGTCTCCGCGCCATGCCGCCTCAAAGTCGATGTAGAACGACGGAAGCGTAATCACTCCGATCCGCAGTTTCTTTCCGTTCTGCGTAATCTCATGGACTTTGCCGGACGCCTCGGATTCTTTCAGGCGCACCTTCTCCCGCTTCAGGGTAATGACGGTCGGCACCGCGCCGGCACCTTTGGAACCGTCCAGGACAGTGAGGGAAACTTTCGTATTCTCTTCTCCGCGAATATGCTCCACCACCTTTGAAACCGGCATGTCGAGAATGTCCACAGGATCGGAATTCTCCTGCGCGACGGCTATGATCTTGTCTTCGGCTTTCAAGCGCCCGTCCACGTCGGCAGGCCCGCCGGGAATGATCTTTACGATCTTGGTGTAACCGTCCTCGTTGGTCAGCAGGGCGCCGATGCCGACGAGAGAAAGTTTCATCCCGATATTGAAATCCTCTTCCGTTCTCGGAGACATGTATTCCGAATGGGGATCATAAATACGGGTCAGGCTGGAAAGATAAACCTCCAGAACATCGACCGCTTCCATATTCTTATAGAACTGGACAAATTGATCGACCCGCTTGAGAGTGCGCTCCTCCGGTGTACTCGGCGGGGGCAGTTTGACAGCAGCTTTCGCCTTTTCCTTCTGCTCCTTCCCGGAAACGACCTTTTCCGGTTTGCCTTCCTTCTTCGCATCCTCCTTCTTCGCAAGTTCCATGAGGTTCAGAAGAATCAGGTCGTTTTTCGTTTTTTTCATCCAGAGCTGTTCCAGCTCCGCGCGGTTCGCCGCCCACGGAGCTTTCGACCGGTTCACATCGAATTCCTCATTTGTGGTCAGAGCCGGTTTTTTCCTGAGATATTCCGCGGTAAATTTTTCATATTCCTCAAGGCGCTTCACAAAAAGCCTGAACACATCAAAGGCAAACTGGACATTTCCCATGCGGATCTGTGTGCCGAGCTGTTTTTTCTGCGGTTCAAAGGACTTGATGTCCTCCGTTGTGAAAAACATGCGCGTCGGGTCCAGCGCCGCGAAATAGTCGTCAAAGAGCTGGGAGGAAATTGTTTCGTTGATCTGCTGCTGGTTGAAATGGGAATTGGCAATCAGATACGCGGCGGCGCGGGAGATTGTCGCCATTTCAGGCGTCTGTTTATATTTATCGGTTTTCGGCGCGGTATCCGCCGCATTGAGAACGGCGGAAAGTAAAAACAGCGTCACAGCCGTCAGGGAATTTCGTAAAAACTTCATTTGCAGCATAAATTATACCTCATCCATTCTTTGGCAGTTTCAATATTACAGAGTGTAAGATACACCCTCTTAACTTAATTTTCCAACGACATTTCCAATAGACAGCTTAAAAACCGGAAGGATTCACGAAAAAAATGTTTTTCTCTGAATATTTGACGGAAAAAAACAGTGTCCGGATAAAATAAAAAAGACAGGGGAATCGCTTCCTCTGTCTCTGAATGTTTCAAAAAGAAACGGCTCTCACCAGTTTTCCGCAAGAATTTCAAAATAAGCCCTCGGGTGAGCACAGGCGGGACAGGCTTCCGGAGCCTCGTTCCCGACATGGAGATAACCGCAGTTGCGGCAGCGCCAGACCACCTTTTCCGGCTTCTTGAACACCGTTCCGTTTTCGATATTCGCAAGAAGCGCACGATACCTGCGCTCATGCTGTTTCTCCGCCACGCAGACATGATCCCACACATAGGCGATCGCGGGGAATCCCTCCTCCCGCGCCTTCTGGGCAAAGGCGGGATAAAGATTGTGCCATTCGTCGTATTCGCCGTTCGCCGCCTCCGCAAGATTTTCCCCGGTCGTGCCGATCACGCCGGCGGGAAAAGACGCCGTGATTTCAAGCTCGCCGCCCTCAAGAAACTTGAAGAAACGTTCCGCATGTTCCTTCTCCTGATTCGCGGTCTCCTCGAAAATGTCGGCAATCTGGACAAAACCGTCCTTGCGCGCCCGGCTGGCAAAGAATGTGTAACGATTGCGCGCCTGCGACTCCCCGGCAAACGATTTGAGAAGATTTTTTTCGGTTTCCGTACCTTTGACTGACTTCATGATTTTCCCCTTTGCTGTTGGGTTGGACTGTATTGTGCGGACAACGGGAAAGCGGAGAAAGTTCCCCGAGACATGAAAAAAAAATCAATTTTTCCGGAAAAGTGTCCCGGCAGATGAAGCAGGCGCTCCGGTTCGCGACAGCAGCAAGACAGTTCGGCTTCACGGGGACGAACGACCCGAATACTGCGTGGACGCA
The DNA here is from genome assembly GCA_949282305.1 of uncultured Lentisphaeria bacterium. Lineage (GTDB taxonomy): Bacteria > Verrucomicrobiota > Lentisphaeria > Victivallales > UBA1829 > UBA11452. The sequence goes on from CASDPB010000047.1 coordinate 15,342, forward strand.
TCATCAGCCCTCCCCTGCCGTTCCGCCGTTCAGGAAGACGCACTTCATCAGATGGACGGAAACCGCCCTTGAAAACGCGGAAATTTGGAATTCTCCGTCTCCTCGCGGCGGAACAGGGAATCAATCCCTGCGGAACAGCACAATGCGGTTCGTGTTCGTCCCTTTGGAATTGTTGTCCACCCCCCAGCAGTTCGCGGTCTTGGTAAACTGCTGGCTGTTGATCAGGATCAGTTCGGGAGTGAAGCCTGCGGCGACTCCGCAGGGAACCGCCTGTTCCTCAAGATAAACGGAGCCGCGCCGCACCTCCCCCACCTCGAAAGCCACATGACCGCCGTGTTTCACGATGCGCCCCAGCTCGCGGAAAACCGCGCTCATCGCGTTGCGCCAGCCCGCAAGCCCTTTCTCCATCGTGATGCGGACAGATTTCGGGTCTATCCCCGCAAACCACGAACGGAGCCAGTTGTCCTGCTCATAATCCACCACATCCAGAAACGGCGGAGAGGTCACGACAAGCGACACGCTTTCATCCGGGATCTGCGGGGTCGCGTCCGAAGACGCCGTCAGAATCCATGGCGCGCCCTCCCCCGGAAGTCTCCTGCAACCGGACGGAACGCTGTCTTTCAGCAGGGATTTCGTCTTCTTGAGAATGATGCGTTTCACATCGCGCCGCGGCGGAACCTGCCCGCGTTTTTCATTGATTCTGCGCTGGGACTCCACGGAAACCGCCTGATTCGGCGGCAGGGTGTAAACAGAAAAGAAACCGGAGGAGTGCCCGGTAAGACGGTTCAGCGCGACCATGCGGAGCCAGGAATCCACCCGGTCGAGTTCATGGCTCAGGAAATATTCGCGCAACGCACAAAGTTCACGCAGTGTGTCCTCATGGTAAAACACCAGCAGTTCTTCGGGGATCGCGCCGCGGAAGTTCAGTTCCAGCGAAAGCAGGCGCTCCTCTATTTCCGGATAATCCGGCGGATTCAGACGCGGTTCCAGCAGAAAACGGCTCAGGGGATTGACGTCGCACCCCGCGGGTACACGCCCGGAAAGCGCCGCCTCCAGCAGTGTTGTGCCACGCCCCATGAACGGATCGTAGACAACATCGCCGGGAGAAGTCAGGCGTTCGATGAAGAAACGCGGCAGCTGAGGCTTGAAACAGGCGCGATAGGAAATCTCGTGCAGGGAATGTGCGGCGCGCTGGGCGGAAGTCCAGAACTCGTTCGTGAACGTCTCGACTTCAAGATTCAGCTCGTGAATCGAAGTATGAGAACAGAGTGTCGCCCTGCCGAACTCCCGGAAACTGCGCAGCTCCTCTTTCAATCAATCCCCCTGTTCTGTTCAGAAAGTCACCCGAGCACCGGCCACAAACGACCGTCGGGACGCGGATACAGTTTAATCGGGACGCCGAATGCGTCACTCAGATTTGCTTCGTTCAGGACGTCGCCGCGCATGCCACTGCTCGTGATTCTGCCGTTGCCGAGAATGATTCCGCGGTCGAAACTCGCCGTGATTTCTTCGATTCTCTGTGTGATGAAAAGCATGGTCGGAGAATTCTCCGCCGCGGCAAGAGCGTCGATCGCCTCCAGCAGAAACTCACGGCTCTTGAGATCCAGATAGACACAGGTCTCGTCAAGAATCACCAGTTCCGGCTTCGCGATCAGCGCACGCGCGATCAGTGCCTTGATCTGCTCGCCGGAGGAGAGACGGTCGAAATAGCGATCCGCCAGATGTTTTGCCCCGATCCGGTCCAGAGCGTTCAGCGCAAGCTCCATTTCCTCTTCGGACGCCTTGCGGTAAAAGCCGACGGTGGAATCCAGTCCGGAAAGCGCCACGTCAATGGTTTTCCAGCGGATCGAAGTATCGGCAGTCCATGCCTGAAGAAACGGGCTCGCCCACGCGACTTTTTTGCGGACTTCCGTAATGTCGCACGCGCCGTAGCGGTTGCCGAGCACGCAGACCTCCGCCCCGAACAGCGGCCACGCCATGCCGAGAATCATCTTGACAAGCGTTGTCTTGCCCGCCCCGTTGGGCCCGAGGATGAACCAGTGTTCCCCGCGTTCCACCCTCCAGTTGAAGTCGTGGAGAATCTCATTGCCTTCCAGTTTCAATGTTGCATTTTTTATGACGAGAGCAGGTGTCGTTTCCATTTTCAAAATCCGGCTTTCTTATACTCTTTTGAGTTGCTTCCAACTCTTAACTCTTAACTCTTAGCTCTTAACTTTTAACTTACCGTGCCTCGTCTCCGCAGGGATAACTGCCGAGAACGCGGAGCGCCTGCGTCTGCGGGCGCAGATACTCGATGGCACGCTTGACCTTCTCATCCTCGATGTGCCCAAGCAGGTCGATGAAGAAGTAATACTCCCAGTTCTGCACTTTGGACGGACGGCTTTCGATCATCGTGAGCGTAATTCCCTCGTTTTTGAACGGAAGCAGCGCGTCGTAAAGCACACCGACACGATCCTTGATCGCAAAGCAGATCGACGTTTTGTCGTTGCCCGTCGGCAGCGGCATCTGATTGCCGAGAACCAGAAAACGGGTCGTGTTGTTCGGGTTGTCCTCGATGTTCTGGGCAAGGATGTTCAGTCCGTAAATCTCACCGGCGAACGCCCCTGCGATCGCGGCGGAGTCGGGTTCCTGCGCGGCGGTCGCGGCGGCACGGGAGTTGCTGGAACACTCGTGAACCTCAACATCCGGCAGATATTCGCTGATCCACGCGCGGCACTGGCTGAGGGACTGCACATGGCTGTAAAGTTTCCTGATCGACTTCATCGGGAACTTCGACAGCAGGGAATGATGCACCCGCAGGTTGATCTCCGCGCAGATTTTCGCATCGGAGTTCACAAAAATGTCAAGGGTATGGGAAACCACGCCCTCGGTCGAATTCTCGACGGGAACGCATCCGTAGTCGGCGCGTCCGTTGTGAACGTCCGCGAAGATGTCGTCGATATTGCCTTTCGGGACGTAGGCGACGCTGTGCCCGAATTTGGAAACCGCCGCCAGATGGGTGAATGTGCCTTCCGGTCCCAGATATGCGATGTTCAGCGGATGTTCGAGGGCAAGCGCGCCGGACATGATCTCGCGGTAGACCGCCTTCAGAGTCGTCTGGCTCATCGGTCCCTGATTCAGCGCGGCGACTTTCTCAAATACGATTTTTTCCCGTTCCGGCACATAAAAAACGCCGGAGGAGTTCTTTTTATGCCGTCCGACCTCGATCACGGTCTGATAACGCTCATTGAGAAGTTTTACGATTTCCGCATCAATCGAATCGATTTTTTTCCGCAGTTCATCCAGAGCCATACGCAAAATCCTTCATTTTAAAATCATCTGTTTCATACAGCTTGTTAATTTACCACATTTTCTTCATTATCTCAAGCTGATTACTTGATTTTCACGTAAAAATGACAATATTTACCCACGTTGAAAATCAAGGGAGACAAAATCCATCATGGCTGTCATCATCAAAACTGTTCTTCTGCTGACCTGCTCCAATCTGTTCATGACCTTCGCATGGTATGCGCACCTCAGGAACATGTCCTCGAAACCGTGGTTCGTCGCGGCGCTCGCAAGCTGGGGAATCGCATTTTTTGAATACATGATTCAGGTTCCGGCAAACCGGATCGGCTACACCCAGCTGTCACTTGCCCAGCTCAAAATATTGCAGGAGGTCATCACCCTTTCCGTATTCGTGCCGTTTTCCATCCTCTACATGAAAGAAGGATTCAAGCTGGATTTCATCTGGGCGGGCCTCTGCCTCGTCGGCGCAGTTTATTTTATGTTCCGCACTTGAAAAAATGCAAAACTGGCACTATGCTACTTTTCAACAGCGGAAATGGCTGATGATTCTAACAAAGGGAGAGTAGAATGATTGACACCATTCTGAGCAATGTCGGCAATTTTCTTGCGGGCGCCCAGGCGATGATGATGTACTGGATCCTCGCCATTCTCGGGACGATTTTCTTCGGAGTCACCTGCCTTTTAAGTCTGTTCGGGCTCGGCGGCATCGACAATCCCGACTTTGACGCGGACGGTTCCATTCTGGACCATGCGGACACGGGCTATCTCGACTTCAAACTTTTCTCGCTGCGCTCCGTGCTTGCCTTCCTGACGGTCTTCGGCTGGGGCGGCGTCATCTGGGGAAGCAAGGGAATCGCAGGTTTTTTCCTCGCGCTGCTCTGCGGCTTCATCACGATGCTGCTCACCGCTTCCATCCTCTATTTCATGATGCGTCTGCAGTACAGCGGCAATGTCGCAGCCGGGGATTTCACCGGCAGAACCGGAACCGTCTACCTCGGCATTCCCGGCGGCAACGTGGAAGCGGGAAAAATCATCGTCTCCATCGGCGGCGCCACACATGAACTTCAGGCAGTTGCGGAGGAACCGCTTCCGACGGGAACGCCGATTGTCGTGGTCAAGCCTCTCGACGGCAGACGTTTTCTTGTAAAAAAAGAAGTGATGTCAGAAGTCCCAAACAATAACATAAAATAAGGAGTCGTATATGGAATTTGTTCCATTCCTCGCAGCCCAGCAGATCGGAGGCGGTGCAATTCTGCTCATCGTCATCATCGTATTTGTGGCGTTCGCCGTTTTCATCGGAGTCCTCGCCCGGATCAAAAAATGTCCGTCCGACCGGATTATGGTCATTTACGGGTCACAGGTATTTCACAAGGACAAGACAACGAAACATGCGGCACGCTGCATCCACGGCGGCACCGCTTTCATCTGGCCGGTCGTCCAGGACTACGGTTTTCTCTCCCTGCGCCCGATCCAGCTTGAGGTGAACCTGCGCAACGCGCTCTGCAAACAGAACATCCGCATCAATGTGCCGTCGGTCTTTACGGTCGGCGTCAGCACGGATGAAACGCTCATGGGCAACGCGGCAAACCGTCTGCTGGGACTCCAGCCGGACGCCATCGGAGAACTGGCAAAAGACATCATCTTCGGTCAGCTGCGCCTGGTGATCGCATCCATGACGATTGAACAGATCAACTCCGACCGCGAAACATTCCTGCGCAGCATCGAACAGAACGTCGCGGAGGAACTCAACAAGATCGGACTCCTGCTCCTGAACGTCAACATCACCGACATCACCGACGAAAGCGGATACATTGACGCAATTGGAAAACGCGCGGCGTCGGAAGCCATCAACAAGGCGCGTATCGAAGTCGCGGAAGAAGAGCGCAAGGGCGGAATCGGAGAAGCCGAAGCGCGCAAGGCGCAGCGTATCGCGGTATCCCAGGCGGAAGCCGAAGCACAGGCGGGAGAAGCCAATGCCGACCGGGAACGCCGCATCGCCGTAACCCAGGCGGAAGCGCAGGCGCAGTCCGGAGAAGCCGACGCCGACAAGCAGCGCCGCATCGCCATCAAGGAAGCCGAAGCACAGGCGCAGATCGGGGAAGCCAATGCCGACAAGGAACGCCGTATCGCCATCAAACAGGCGGAAGCCCTTGCAATCGAAGGCGAAAACGTTTCCGCCATCGAGATTGCGAAGTCCAACGCCACAAGGGTGGAAAACGAAGCCGACGCCTACCGTCAGGCGGAAGCCGCAAAACGCATTGCGGAAGCCAAGATCAAACAGGCGGATTACGAAGCGGAAATGCTTGCCCAGGTCGCACGTGCAAAGATGGAAATGGAAAAGCAGAAAGCGGAAACCCTTGTCCACGCCGAAATCGACAAAGAACAGGTTGTCATCCAGGCGGAAGCGGAAGCCGAAAGACGCAGATGCGAAGCCAAGGGCGAAGCCGATGCCATTTATGCGAAACTTGAGGCAGAAGCCCGCGGCAATTATGAAATCCTCAAAGCGAAAGGGGAAGGATACCAGCAGATCATCGCCTCCTGCAACGGCAACGCCGACGCCGCAGGAAAAATGCTCCTCATCGAAAAACTGGAAGAACTTGTCAAGCTCCAGACCGAAGCAATCAAAAACATCAAGATCGACAAAGTCACCGTCTGGGATGGCGGACAGCAGGTCAACGGCAAGAACTCCACAGCCAATTTCCTCAGCGGCATGGTGCAGAGCATCCCTCCGCTTCATGATGTCGCCGGACTGGCTGGAATCGATCTCCCCGGTTATCTCGGAAAGATTCAGGAGAGCGGCAGTCAGGAGAAGACGCCCCCCGCTCCGCAGCAGCAGTAATCTTTCTCAATGCGGTTTTCCCCTCTCATGCAAATACGGCAGAGAGGGGATTTTTTTGTGAAAGCGGTTCGGCAACGCGGCTTTCATATTCCGAAATAGAAAAACCGGGCTCCTTTCGGAAACCCGGTTTTATTCAATAACCTGACAGGAAATGAATCAGAACTTGTAAACCTGCTTGTTTTTGACGGATTCAATCATGCCGAGGGCAATTTCAATGGAGTTGAAACCGTCCTGAACACCGGGCATTTCGACCTTTTCACCGAGAATGTTGCGGGCGAAGTCAATGATCTCCTGCGTATAGCCGGAAGCGACCTTGACCTCTTCCACACCGATCCCCGCATCTGCCGCGTTTTCCACGCCGATCTCCTGTTTTTCCCCGCCAAGCGGACAGTAAGCGACCGTCTCGGCTCCGCTCAGGCTCAGACAGCCTTTCTCCCCGTAGATTTCCATCAGCTCATTGGAGCGCCCGAATCTCTGCCATGTGCAGAACATATTGCAGATCACACCGTTTTTATAGGTAATGATGCCATCGACCATATCGGAAGGGTTTTTCTGAGCCGGATCCAGAAGCATGCCGTCCGCATAAACTCTCTCCGGCTTCCCGAAGAACCAGTTGGCAAGGTCGACATGATGCGCAAGCATATCCACAATGACACCGCCGCATTTATCGAAATCCGTAAACCAGTCGCCATATTCCCGGCGATACATCCCCAGGGGGAGATCCACATTGCAGAAGCGGATTCTGCCGATCAGCCCGGAATCAAGCAGCTCCTTGCATTTTCTGGTCTTCGCCATGGCACGGCGGACAAAACCGATCGCAAAAAACTTTTTGGACTTTTTGACGAGTTCAAGCATTTCGAGTGAGTTCTTCAGATCGCGGCAGAGCGGTTTCTCGCAGAAGATATGCTTGTCTGCGGTGACTGCGGCACGGATTCCCTCCTGATGGCAGTAAGTTGGCGAAGCTATGACAACCGCATCCAGATCCGGAATCCCGGCAAGCTCTTCCGGCCCGGAACAGATGACTGCCCCGTATTTTTCGTGCATGTCCTTTGCGGCGGATTCTTTCGGATCGTAAACTGCTGCGACCTGGGCATCAATTCCTGCCAGTGTCTTCAACTGGACGATGTTGCCGGCATGAACACTTCCAAGCCGGCCGGCTCCGATGATTCCGAACTTCAACATTTCGTTTCTCCGTTTTTGATTATTGTTTTGCACATCGGCAACAGTCACCTGGTAACACGTGACACCTATTATTATAATCCACTCCGGAATATTGTCAAGAGGGAAAACGGAAAAAATCAAAAGAGAGGAACGCGAGAGGGCAAGATTGCAAGATTGCAAGGTTGCGAGATTGCGAGACTTGATTCTGATTGCGAGGTTGCGAGAGGGCGAGAGGCAAGATTGCAAGATTGCAAGATAGCGAGACTTGATTCAGGTAGCGAGATTGCGAGGCTGCGAGGTTGCGAGATAGTGGCTAGTGTTCAGTGGAAATGTCTACTGTTCTTTCCCAGCTTTTAAGCAGCCATCGCCTACTGTCTTGCAACCATTTTTCAGTTGTTAGTGGCTTGGTGTTCAGTGATTAGTGAGTTGTTAGTGTTTAGTGTAAATGTCTACTGTTCCTTTGCCTTGTTTTTAACCGCCTATAGACCACTCCCCATTAACCATTAGCCACCAACTATCCCTCTTGCAACCTTGTACTCTTGCCCTCTCGCCACTTCGCAATCTTGCCCTCTCGCTATCTCGCTATCTGAATCAAGTCTCGCTATCTGAATCAAGTCTCGCTACCTCGCTATCTTGCTATCTCGCAATCTCGCAATCTGGAATCATTCCACCTGTGCGGCGCGAATAATCGTCACGGTTTCGACAGGGACATCATCGTGTCCGGCTCTGGAACAGGTTGCAACTTTTTCTATTTTGTCAACCACATCCATACCTTCCACGACATGCCCGAAAACACAGTAACCGAAACCGCGCGGGGAGTTGTCCTGATGATCCAGGAAATCATTGTCAACCGTATTGATGAAGAACTGACAGGTGGCACTGTCAATGACACCGGTACGGGCCATGGCAATGGTTCCGCGCTTGTTGGAACCGCCGTTCGCCGCTTCATTCTTAATCGGCGCCTGCGTCGGCTTCTGTTCCATTTCGGCAGTCAGCCCGCCCCCCTGGATCATGAATCCCGGAATGACTCTATGGAAAATTGTCCTGACATAATGCCCGGATTTCACGTAGGAAAGAAAATTTTCCACCGTAATGGGCGTATCTTTGGCAAAAAGTTCAAGGGTGATGGAACCGAGGGTTGTCTCGATTACGACTTTAGGAGCGCTTTCACTCATTTTACAGATCCTTTTGTTATGCTTTCAGCAGTTTTACTGCGTATTTTCCGATTCTTGCATTCACATGCTCCCAGACCCGTTCCCGCGCCTCGAAGCTCTCATAAAAAACAAACAGAGAAGGCCCGCTTCCGCTCACCATAACCCGGCTTCCGCCGAAGGCGAGTTCCCTCTTCAAAAGTTCCAGCAGCGGGAATTTCTCCATGACGGCATACTCCAGATCATTCCGCAGACAAGACGCTGCACGCAGAAAATCCCCTTCGCGCAGCGCATCCAGAAGCGAATCCAGAGTCCGCGTATCTTTCATCGCAGCGGCATGATTCAGATGACGATAGCTCCACGAAGCACTCACGGGAAACGCCGGCGCGGCAATCAGAAGCGGCAAAGAGCGCGGAATATCCGATACTTCCTCCAGAAGCTCCCCTACGCCGCGTCCAATCGAAGGAACCGGATTCAGGAAAAACGGAACGTCCGCGCCGATTTTCCCGGCGATCCGGTGAACCGCGTCACCATCCAAAGCGCCGAATTTTCTCTGCATCAGCAGCAGAACCGCGGCAGCATCGGAACTGCCTCCGCCCATTCCCCCCGCAACAGGAATCCTTTTGCCGATGGAGATTTCCACTCCGGTTTCCAGTCCCGCGGTCTTCAGATAGAGTTCCGCGGCTTTCCAGCAGATGTTGGATTCATCGGAAGGCACGCCGGAAGCTCCGCAGAAAACACGGATTCCCGGCTGTTCGGTAAAGAGAAGGGAAACGGAATCCGCAATCTTTTCCATCGGGAAAAACAGAGTTTCAATCTCATGATAGGAATCGGGGCGTCTGCCCGCAACCTTCAGAAACAGATTGACTTTGCCCGGAGTTTCCAGTGTAAACGTGTCCATATGGAGCAGAGCTCTTATTTTCTGAAACGATAGAGATCGTATTTTCTGTTGTAAGCGTCGATCTCCTCCGTGATCGCCACAGCCAGCTCGAGAGCGCGCAGTCCCTGAGCGCCGGTCACGCGCGGCTGAACGATCATGGGTCCTTTCTTGGTCTTCCTGACAGCCTGCACGAAATCATTGATTTCCGCTGCGAGCGCATTCTTTTCACAGAGGTTGACATGTTTGCTGGCGACGCCGAGAAAACTTTTACGGATGATTTTTCCGGTGCTTTTGGCATAATCCATGGAAATATAGGAATCGGTCTGGAAAACACGGAATTTGCGCATGGGCTCGGTACTGACGCGGCTCGCCGTCACATTGGCGACAGTTCCGTTTTTGAATTTGATGCGGACATTCGCAATATCCTCGGTTTTGCTCAGGACCGGCATTCCGACGGCGTCGAAACGTTCCACATCGCTGCCGACCATTGTAAGCACGAGGTCAAGATCATGGATCATCAGGTCAAGCACAACGCTGACTTCCGTGCCGCGGCGGTGCAGCCCGGGGCGCGGCGGCGGGTATTTCGCAAGACGGTGCGCTTCGATGAAGAGCGTATTGGAACGGTTCTTTTCCAGAAAGTCCATCGCGGCGTTGAAGCGTTCCACGTGCCCCACTCCAAACACCAGATTGCGCATCTCCGCGGCTTTCACCATCGCGCGCGCCTCTTCGACAGTCGCCGCAATCGGCTTTTCCATCAGGATGTGCTTTCCCATTTCGATAAGCGGCATCGCCGTCTCGTAATGGCCCGTCGCGGGAACGGCAACAGTGAGGGCATCGCATTTTTCAGCGAGCGCCGCAACCGTGTCGAATGCGGGAACGCCGTATTCCCTGCCGACATCCGCGGCGGCTCCCGGAGAAACGTCATAGACACCGATCAGCTCGGCGTCCGGATTCGCTTTATAGAGTCTGGTATGATGATGCCCCAGGACACCGACGCCGACAACTCCGACTTTGATTTTTTCTTTTTTCCCAAACATGAAACGTTCTCCGGTTTGATTGTCAGTTCATCAAAGAGACTTTGCAAGCGCCACGGCTTTTCTGATGCCCTCGGCATCCGCCTTGTTCAGCCACGTGCCGCCCGCGGCGGAAACCTCGGGAACCGCAAGCCACTCCGCCGCATTGTCGATCGTGACGCCGCCGGTAGGCATGAATTTGATTCCGAGATGTTTATAAGGAGCTGCAATGGACTTGAGCATCTTGACGCCGCCCGCCGCCTCCGCGGGGAAGAACTTGAAGAAGCGGCAGCCGAGTTCGTATGCCTGCTCGATTTCAGACGGGGTGCAGATTCCGGGGGCGAACGCATAGCCGTTTTTCATCGCCTCGCGGACCACCGTGGGATTGAATCCGGGAGCGACGGCGAACTTCGCGCCGGCATCGAACGCCCGGTGCAGATCGGCGGTATTCAGAACCGTTCCCGCACCGATGAACATTTCGGGAAAACGTCTGGAAGCCTCGCGGATAACGGATTCCGCCGCTTTTGTGCGGAATGTTATCTCCGCCACAGGCAGTCCGCACTCACAAAGCATCTCGCATCTTCTGAGCCCGCTTTCAAGATCCTCCAGAACCAGAACGGGAATAATTTTGTACCGGGCAAGCGTATCACCGATGGCTGTCGTCATTTTCATACCTCATATTATTGTTTTGGTTTCCATGCAATGCAGGGAATATACCATAGTCTTCTCTTTTTTGCAATTTGAAATCATGGGGCATTCATAACTTTTTCCTATCCGGAGACAATGCGGCAGCCGCAGCCGCGGACTCCCCGTTTCTTCCGCCCCATTGCTTCCATCACTTCTTGAGCATGGCTTCGGCAATGCGGATTCCGTCCACGGCGGAGGACATGATGCCGCCCGCCATGCCCGCCCCCTCGCCCGCGGCATAGAATCCGGCAACGGAAGTCTCCTGCGTCTCCGGATTGCGTTCAAACCGGACCGGGCTGGACACACGGGTTTCCAGCCCGACCACAACGCCGTTGTCAATATAACCGGGAACCACGTTGTCGATATGCTTTATCGCCCGCCGGATTGCACGTTTCGAGCCCTCAGGAAGCAGGGAATCCACACGGAACTTGCGCAGTCCCAGCCCGTAGGAACCATCATCGGGAAGCTCTCCGACCGTTCCCCGCATGAAATCCTCCGCATTCTGCGCAGGACATGTATAGTCGCCTCCGCCCGCCTCGAAAGTCTTCCTTTCCAGCAGGTCGAGAAACGCGAACGCCTCCGCGGGGGTTCTGAACTGCGAAAGATCCTGCGCGGTCACAATCGCCGCATTTGCAAAGAAACCGTCGCGGTCGGAATTGCTCATGCCGTTTGTGGAAAGACGTCCGGTGTCCGACGTTGCGGGAATCAGTTCGCCGCCGGGACACATGCAGAACGTCGTCGCGCCGGCGATGGAACCGTTTGCAGAGGGTTTCGACGTGAAGCTGTATTCCGCGCTTCCCAGTGCAGGCGGAGCTTTCCTCATGCCGTAACGGAGACGGTTGATGAACTCCTGCGGATGCTCAATCCGGCATCCGACCTGAAATCCCTTCAAAGACGCCCGGACTCCCGCGTTCACGAGATTCAGAATGAATTTCCGCGCGCTGTGTCCGCATGCAGAAACAACCGCGGGAGCTTCCAGCGTTTCGCCGTTTGCAAGAACAACCCCCCGGCAGACATTGTCCTTCACGAGAATCGTCTCGGCACGGGTGCTCCATCTGAATTCCCCGCCAAGCGCAATGATCTCGTCGCGAATTGCGGAAATCAGCAGGGGGAGTTTGTCGGAACCGATATGCGGATGGCTGAAATAACCGATCTCGCGGGGAGCGCCGAATTTGATGAAGGTATCAAGGACATAGCCGATGCGCCCGTCGCGGACCCTGGTATAAAGTTTCCCGTCGGACCATGTTCCCGCGCCGCCTTCCCCGAACAGGAAGTTGCTCTCTTCGTCCAGCTTGCGCGTGGCGTAAAAGTCGGCAATGTCCTCATGACGGCTGTCCACGTCCTTGCCGCGTTCCAGAATGACGGGTTTGCATCCCGCCTGCGCAAGAATCAGCGCGCAGAAAAGCCCGGCGGGGCCGGAGCCGATCACCAGCGGATTCACAAGTCCGTTTCTGCACTCGAAGTTCGGAGTGCCGTTATCCATTTCAGCCGGTGCCGGAACCAGCGGATAGACCGCCTCCGCGCCATCCTTAATGGTTGCGACAAGAGAGTAAATCAGTTTCAGTTCCGGCTTATGGCGGGCGTCAATACTGCGCTTGAGAATTTTATATCCGAGAACATCGGAAGCCTTGATTCCGCACCGCGTGGCAATGTAACGTTGAAGCTCATGATCAATGGTCGCGGGAAGTCCCTTGACGTTAAGCGTAAGATTTTCCACTGATATTTTCATTTGTTTCCCTTGAGCGGAGCGAGTCCGGCGGCAGTTCTCTTCCGATTGAGCTCCTGCCACAGATCCGCATCCCTGAATATGATTTTAACAAGTCTGGATGGACTGACTCCATACCGTTCCGCAGTCATCCTGACGTCCCACGCATCCAGAGCCAGGTAATCCACCAGCACGGCAAGCCACGGAGCATAAGCACGGATGTTATTGAGGGAAGGAATGTAAAACGGGTCGGCGACGGGACAATCTCCGTCAACTTCGCAACGGACAGTCATTGCAATGCGGAGCCGCAGTTTCTTCAGCGCGTTGGAACGGTTCTGCATCTGGCTCCGGCTTCCCGACTCGGAAACGGAAACGCCGCTGGGGACATGAACAAGCCTGACTGCGGAAGAGGTCTTATTGACCTTCTGTCCGCCGTTCCCCGAGGCTTTATGAAAATCCTGCACGCATTCGCGCAACAGGTGTTCATCATCTTCTTCGAGCCAGCTTTTTCGCAATGTATTCATCTTTTATCCTGATAGAAGGGTATAAATTTAATTCCCAATTTGATTTATTCAAGTATGAAGTTATATTTTCTCCATGAATAATGAAACCGGAAGAAAAATCCGGGTTCTGTCAGCGGGTGAAAACCCGGCAGTCATGATGGGTAATCAAGAACAAAAGAAGGAGTTTCATCTATGTATGAGGAAAACTATCAGGTTGGAAGCCGTACATCCTCAGCGCTGGCGGCTTGTCTCGCAAATGTGTATTGGTGGATGACGTTTGCGCTGCTGGTCAGCGGCGTCACGGCATGGGCGGTGGGCACATCCGCCGAACTCAGCAGACTCATATTCCAGAACAAAGGACTTTTCCTGATCCTGCTTTTAGCGGAACTCGGTCTGGTGATGTGGATCTCGGCGGGCATCAACAAAATGCAGGCGTCGACTGCAACTGCGCTGTTCATCGCATACTCAGTGCTGAACGGAATTACTCTGTCGTTCATTTTCATCGCATATTCGATCGGGTCGATCGCAGCGACATTCGCCGTGACTGCCGGCACGTTCGGTGTCATGGCGCTCATCGGCACCATGACGAAAAAGGATCTGACCAGCATGGGGAACCTGCTCTTCATGGCATTGATCGGACTCATCATCGCTTCGATCGTGAACATGTTCTGGGCAAATTCAACGCTCTACTGGATCGTAACTTATGTAGGCGTCCTGATCTTCGTCGGTCTGACTGCCTATGATGCGCAGAAGATCAAACAGATGTATCTTACGGCGGGAACCGATGATTCCGAAACCGTCAGGAAGATCGCGGTCCTCGGCGCGCTGACGCTGTATCTGGACTTCATCAATCTTTTCCTCTACCTTCTCCGCATTTTCGGCAGAAGAGATTAACCGCCGGAAAAGCAATGGCAGCAGCCCTTCGTCACAACGGCGGAGGGCTGTTTTATTTTGCGGCACTGGATGGACACGAATCCGTGTCTTCCGCGGAAAAGCCACTGAAATTGATGATCGGGAACCACGGAATCCACGCATTCTCCGCATGATTCAGAAGCCCGATCTGGAAAGCGCCGCCGCCTGATGTATTGAAAATGCCCACTTGAAAGGAAAAATCCCGGCGCCGATTGTTGATGTTGGTTCCGCCGATTTGTGCGACAAAACTTCCGGACTCAGGTACTGCCGCGGATTCCGCTTTCTTGTTCCGATTCAACTTCGCTTCGCCGATCGAGTTCATGAATCCAATCTGCAATCCACAATATGCTGCCCCCTCATTTTCAAAAGCGATGCTCAAACCGCCGCCCCTCCCGGAAGTTACATTTCTGAATGCACTGATTTGAATGCCATAAGCATCCGCGGCACGGTTCAGGGCGGAAACCATCAATCCGTAAGAATCATGCACACGTCCATTCAATCCGGTAAACATGCCGTAAATATTTTTTCCCCGATAAGATTCAAAAAGGAAACTGTTCGCCCACCCGCCGACGAAGTGTTCCTGCGGAGTGCCAATGATTGTAATCCCGATCAATCCATCATAGACGGTAAGTTTGTTTCCATGCAGTACGGAAGTGGAGACTGGAATGCCAAGCGCAATGTTGGAAGCAATGTTCACTCCGAAAAGACTCAATGTCGATTGTTTCTGCTTACGCGGCACGACCTCAATCTGCAACTCATCAGGATCATCCGCCTGGTCCTGTTTGATCTTTGATGTGGAAACAGCGCAGTCGGATTTCTGCTTTTCCGGATCAATATTGCACTCCTTCTGTTTCTGCCCGCTGTCCAACGCCTTTTTTTCCTGTTCTATCCGCTGTTTCTCCTTTTCAATTGCTGTTTTATCCTGTTCTCCCGCAAGACAGGATAAAACAACTCCGACAGCATACAGCGCAATCAGCACTCCCTTTTTCATAAATCCCTTCCCCTCTCATTGTTAATTATCACCATCTTCAGATTACGCACAGCGGGCCGGGCACTTTGACGTCCTCGCCGAGCAGATAAGCCAGCTTTCCGCTTTCGGGATCATATCGGAAAAAAGTCACGTTTCCGGAAAGTTCGTTGCATACGGCAACCCTGCATCCGCACGGAAGAAAATTAAAATCGCGCGGTCCGTTTCCGCAGCTGCTGACAATATCATAGAGAGTCAGCGAAGCATCCGGAGCCACATGGTAGCAGGCAATGGAATCAT
The DNA here is from genome assembly GCA_949282305.1 of uncultured Lentisphaeria bacterium. Lineage (GTDB taxonomy): Bacteria > Verrucomicrobiota > Lentisphaeria > Victivallales > UBA1829 > UBA11452. The sequence continues at coordinate 30,748 of CASDPB010000047.1, forward strand.
ACCCCCGGTTGCTGACGAGCAGATGTTTCCCGTTCGGGGAGAGCCTCAGCGCCGCAACTTTCGTCTCCCCCTCGAATTTCAGATCCGCCGGAAGCGTCGACAATGTGGAAACATGCTTCAAGGTTCCATCGGCGTATTCCAGAACGGATACCGTATTGTCCACCTCGTTCGCGAGCCATGCGTGTCTGCCGTCCGGAGCAAAAAGGATATGCCGCGGTCCCGAACCGGCAATTCCGCGATACCGGAACGCCGGCGTGTTCTCAATCCCCTTTTCCGGCGAAAAACGGAACAGCAGGACTTCATCCAGCCCGAGATCCACCAGGCACAGGAAATTGCAGTCCGGCGTGAAACGGACACAGTGGGCATGGGTATGCTCCTGGCGTCTCCTGTTCGGACCGAGTTTGCCGGAATACGCGATCATGCGTCCCTCGCTGGTGAAAGAACCGTTTTCCAGCTTGAACTCATTCAGATTGCCGCTGATGTAATTGGCGCAGTAAAGATAGCGGCACGCGGGATCAGTCGTAATGTGGCAGCTTGACTCCGCGTGCGTTTCTACATTATTCATAAAAACCAGAGTCGAGTCATCGGAAAGGTCATAAGACGCGACTTTGTTGACCGTTCCCTCCTTATATACGGCATACAGATAGCGCCGTTTCGGGGAATAAGCCAGATAGGAAGCGCCCCTCAGCGGAGTGAAAAACACCTGTTCGCAGGTATGGTCGTCATTCTGACCGTAGCCGTAAATGCCTCCGTTTTTCTCCTGAGAGCGCGCCGCGATATAAAAAATCTGATCCATAAGATGCCCCAATCTTCAAGTTTGCTGTTGTTCTCCCCTGTATTGTATCACCCTCATCCGCAAAATGCCAGCTTCAAAAAAGAATAAAATCGGGAAACAAGTGCAAAAACACTTGAATTTATTTGAAAATTCCGCTATTTATACCGGAACAGAATCAAACGCCGGGAATGAAGATGGGATTTTATCTTTACACAGGAAACAAGTTGGAAAAACTCGCGGAGCTCTTCCGGGAAGAGGTCTACGCGCAGCAGACGGACGAGGCGGCATGGCTGACGCCGGAAACGGTCGTGATCCAGACGCAGGGCATGGCGGCATGGCTCAAGCTGGAAGTTGCGAAATCGGTTCCGCTGGCGGCGAATCTGAACTTCCCGTTCCTGAATAAATTCATTGAATCGGTACTGGAAAAAGCCTTTCCCGATTTTCACAAATCGTTGCGGCATCTCTCGAAAGAAGTGATGGCATGGCGTATTTTCCATATATTTTCGGATCATCTTCAGGCATTCCCCGAACTCACTGGTTATTTTTCGCGCGATACGGGAGAACCGGATCTGAAAAAATACCAGCTTGCAGTCAAAGTCGCCGAACTGTTCGACCAATACCAGATTTATCACGGCGACATGCTCGACGGGTGGAGGCGGAACGGCGGAAACGGCTGGCAGGAGCGTCTTTATCTGGAACTCGCGGGAAGCGGAAAAAGCATAGACCGTTATTTCAACGACTTTCTTTCCCTGAAGACAATTCCGGAGGATGCCGCGCCGAAGCGGATCTCCGTCTTCGGCATCAGCGCAATGGCGCCGGTGTTTCTTCAGTTCTTCGTCAAACTTTCGGAATTCCGCGACGTTCACTTCTTCTATCTGAATCCCTGCGCCGGCTACTGGAGTGAAATTCTCAGCAGCCGTCAGGCGGGCAGGATCGCGAAAAAAACGGGAATCGAACGGGAATCGCTGATGGACGGCAATCCTCTGCTCGCCTCCATGGGCACGCAGGGACGCGATTTCTTCCGTCTGATGATGGAACTGCCGGAACTGAATGTGACCCGGGAAATCACCTGCTTTGAACCGTTCCGGGAAGAAAGTTACACGATGCTGACCGCGCTGCAGCAGGACATTCTGGACAATACGGCAAGGGGACGCGGCATAAAAAACGATTTTGCGGAACCGCCCCTCCCCGCGGCGTCGGACGACCGTTCCATTACAGTTCACAACTGCCACAGTCCGCTGCGTGAAGTCGAAGTTCTGCACGACCGGCTGATGGCGCTGCTTCAGGACCGTTCCATCCAGCCGCACGACATCATTGTGATGGCGCCGGACATCTCCGCATACGAACCGTATGTCAACGCGGTTTTCGGAACCGGAGCACTCCGGAACTGTTATGCGTTTTCCGACCGCAGCATCAGAAACAGCAACCGGACCGCGGCTGTATTCCTTTCCCTCCTCAAACTCTGGAAAAGCAAGTATGAGGTCTCCGCCGTATTCGACCTCCTGGAACACCCCGCGCTCCGAAACAAATGGAATCTGGAAACAGCAGATCTCAGCCGTCTGCGCCAATGGACGGCGAAGGCGGGAATCCGCTGGGGCGTCAATGCGGAAAACCGCGAGGAACTCTGTTCCGTCGGTTTCGAGGAATATTCATGGGAACAGGGGCTGGACCGTCTTCTGCTCGGGTATGCGGTTCTCCGCGACGAGGCGGAACAGGGACGGGAGGAGATTATCTCCCTGGATGCCGCGGAAGGCGGAGATGCGGAAATTCTGGGGGCGTTCATCCAGTTTGCCCAGGCGCTTTTTTCTCTGCGGGAACAGTTCGGAAGAAAGCGGACGCTTGCCGAATGGTGCGAACTGCTCAACGGCATTCTCGACGAATTTTTCCTCAACGACAATGAGTTCTATCTGGAACTCGCCGCCATTCGCGGCACGCTCGGCAAATTCGCAAACTATGCAGCGCAGCTGGAACTGCGGGAAACGCTTTCTCCGGAACTGATTCTGCATCTTCTGGAAAACGGCTTCGGAGAGTTGAATGCCTCCGAACCGTTCCTGCGGGGAAGAATCACCTTCTGCTCGCTGATCCCGATGCGGAGCATTCCCATGAAAGTCGTGGCGATTCTCGGATTGAACGACGGAGCGTTTCCACGCAGGGACATTACGCCGGGATTCAACCTCATCACAAAGGAAATGCGCCGGCTCGACCGTTCCCCGAACCTGGAAGACCGTTACCTGTTTCTGGAATCCATTCTTGCAGCAAGGGAACGGCTCCTCTTTTTCTACCGGGGCAGAAACAACCGGGGAGACGATGAGTTTCCCCCCGCCGTTCCGCTGGGAGAGCTGATCGACTGTCTGCTGTCGGCATTTGAAATCGACCGGAAACGCATTGAAACCGAACACAGGCTTCAGGCATTCGATTTCGATTATTTCAACGGAAAAGACCCCGAAAAACACTCCTTTTCCGAATCCGATTTCAAAGCGGCAAAAGCATTGGCGGAAACAAGCCGCGGAGTTGAAGACCCGCCACGGTTGCTGGAGCGTCTGACCCCCCGGGAAGCACCACCCCTGCCGGACTCCCTCCCCTTGCGCGAACTGGAGGATTTTTTCTGCGCTCCCCAGGCTTATTATCTCAAAAACATGGCGGGGCTGTATCTCGGGGAGCTCAGCTCTTCCCCGGAGGAACAGGAGGACGACGAACCGCTCGCACTGGACGCGCTGGATGCTTACAGGCTCGGACAGGACGTCGGGCAATGGACGCAGTCCGGCATTCCATTGGAGGAACAGTATCATATTTTAAGCAGAACAAACCGTCTGCCGGTCAGTTCGCTCGGCAGGAAGACCTTCCGCTCCGCAGTGGAAAAAATTCAAACCCTGCCGGAGAAATGGCGGCGGCTTTTGGAATCCTCGAAGCCGGTCCCGATGAAAGTCCGGTCGGGACAGACCGAACTCACGGGAGAAATTCCACTCGCCGGGGACGGAGTCACATATTTCCACTGCCGTTATACGGACTTCAACGGCGGCGACGCAGTCCGCTGGTATCTGCGCCATCTGCTTCTCTCCGCGTGCAGAGGAACGGAAGCGCGGTCTTTTGCGTGGGATCAGAAAGAACGGCGCATCTTGCAGTTGAACGAAATGGAGAGCGCGGAAGCCTCGGAACGACTCGCGGAACTGCTGGAGCTCTACCGCAGGGGACAGACCCAGGTTCTGCCGTTTTTCAAAGAAGCCGCGTTCGCGTATGCGTCGAATAACGGAAATCTCAATCTTGCGCGGAAGGCGTTTTACACGGTCATTCCCCAGCGCGGCATTTCTTTCGGAGACTGCGCAAACGACAGGGCGGTTGCACTGCTGTTCGCTCCGTCCGATTTCGATTCGCCGGAATTCACGGCGGAATTCGCGGCGCTTGCCCGGACGGTCTTCCGCCCGTTCCTGCTTCAGGAGGTGAAGTATGAATCCTGATATTCCTGTACTGGACTCCACAACCTGTCCCCTGAACGGCGTCTGCATGATCGAGGCGGCGGCGGGAACAGGCAAGACCTACAATATCCAGAATCTCGTCCTGCGCCTCATTCTGGAACAGGACATCCCGATCAGCGGCATTCTCGTCGTCACCTTCACCGAAGCGGCAACCGCCGAACTGCGCTCCAGAATCCGCGACATGCTCCGCAATGCGCTGGATTATGCGACGGGCATCGAAATCCCGGAAAAAGAGCGTCCCCGGATTCAGGCAATCATGGAACACGCGGCACGGAATGCCTCCGGGGAAACGCTGGCTCGCCGCCTGAAAAACGCCTTCATCGATTTCGACAGCAGCACAATCTCCACGATTCACGGATTCTGCCAGCGTATGCTGACGGAAAACGCCTTTGAAAGCGGTCTGCTGTTCAACACGGTCATCCGGAAGGATGAAGACGAGATCATCCTTGACCTGCTGACGGATTTCTACCGAAAGGAATTCTATGCGCCCGACCGCGGCGAACTGCGCGCAGCGCTGCAGGATTATACCCGCTTCACGCCCGATCTCCATTTCAGGACAATATGCGCACTGCTCTCACGCCCCGAACTGCGCATCAGAACCCGCGCCCGGAAACCCTGCGACACCTCTCCCATCATGGAACGGATTTCCGGACTGCTCGATGAAACCGCCGCACTGCTGGAACCGGGACTCCTGACCGGATTCGGCGAGATCATGAAGAAGGGATATTACCCGGAAGACTGTGCCGAAGCCGAACGGCTTCTGCTTTCCTGGAAAAAGAGAGGCAGTCTGTATCAGGTTCCGGCTACCCTGGCGCGCTTTGCGACGGAACAGCTCCGGCAGAATGTCAAGGTCAAGTTCCGCATTCAGCTGGAAGATCATCTGAAGCATCCGTTTTTCACAAAGAACGATGAACTGCATACGGAGCTTCAGGCATATTCCGACACCATTCTGTTTGCGGCGCTGGAATACGTTAAACATGAATTTGAACGGAAAAAACGCAGAGACAACTTCCAGACATTCGACGATCTCCTGCGGAGAGTCCACGACGGCATTCTTGACGAAAACGGGCTTCTCGCCCCGGCAATCCGGAAAAAATACAAAGCGGCAGTCGTGGATGAATTCCAGGACACCGATCCGGTTCAGTATGACATTTTCCACCGTCTGTTCGCCTGCCGCCAGGAGCCCGCGCTCTTCATGGTCGGAGATCCGCGGCAGGCAATCTACGCATTCCGAGGCGGCGACATTGCGACCTACCGCAAGGCGGAACGGGAGTGCCTTGCGCTCCATAACGGCAGAAAATACGGGCTGATCCAGAACTTCCGGTCATCCGCGCCGGTCATCCGCGCGGTCAACGCAGTCTTCCATGACCATCCGTTTCCGTTTGCCGATCCCAATATCACATTTGCGGAAATTCAGGCTCCGGCGGACAGCTCCGGAAAACAGCGCGCGGGCATTCTCCGCCACGACAAAGAGGTATCCGCTCCGCTCAGATTCACCTGGCTTCCCGCCGATGCGAAGGAACCGACCCCCGCACAGCTGGCAGACCGCACCATCCGGCTCTGCGCCAGACAGATCAGAAAGATGCTTGACGATCCCGCGATCCGTCTGCCGGACCGGGAATCGCAGGGAGTCGCACCCGGAGATTTCGCGGTGCTGGTCTTCACTGCCACGGAAAGCAGACGGGTTCAGGAGGCACTTGCGGAATATCATATCCCGTCGGTCATTGCAAAATCGGGCAATGTCTTCGATTCCGTCGCGGCGGAAGAGCTGGAAACGGTTCTGAGCGCAATTGCAGCCCCCGCCGATGCCCGGCTGGCAATCCGCGCAATGAACACGGATCTGATCGGATATGAAATCCCTGAACTGGTCGAGATGCACCTCGACGGCGGCGGGATTCCGGAAGATGTGCCGTTGGACGGAATTCAGGAAAAATTCGGGTCTCTGCTGAAACGCTGGGAAAACGCCTCATTCGTCGAAATGTTCCACGATCTCCTGGAGGAGTTCAACGTGCGCGAGCGCATTCTGAAAAAGAATCTCGGAGAACGCAAATTGACGGATCTGCTTCATCTGCGCGAAATCCTTCACAATGAAATCAGCACACGCCGCCTCTCGGTTCCCGGCACTCTCAGTTTCCTGAAACGCCAGCGGTCCGGACGGATGCGCGACAAAAAGGAAGAATACGAGATTCTTCTGGAGACCGACCGCGCGGCTGTCACGATCATGACCGTTCACAAGAGCAAGGGACTGGAATTCCCGCTGGTCCTGCTGCCGACGCTGTTCACCTGGAATGCTGAGAAATTCGCAGAGAACTACCATCTGCCGGACGGCAGCATCGAACGGGATTTCACGGGCTCGCCGGAGTCGGAGGCGCTTGCGTCCGCGGAACGTCTCCAGGAGCTCCTGCGCCTCGCCTATGTTGCAATCACACGGGCAAAATACTACTGCCACATCTACTGGGGCGCCTGCCAGAGCAGAACCTCCGCACTGGACTGGCTGTTCCGAATGCGCACCCTCTCCGCGCTGCCGGAGCCCGGGGAACTGCGGAACCGGCTGAATCTCTCGCAGGAATCCGCCCTGAACTCCATCCCCCCGGACTGGCTGACGGAACCGGTTCCGGAAACAGAGTTTCTGCCCCCCTATACAGGAAAACAGGAAGAAGCGGAATCCCTGAGTCTGCCGGACTGGAACGGAAAAATCGACTACGCATGGCACATCACAAGCTACTCGGGTCTGACTCCTCACGGCGGAGATGCGCCGTCTGATTATGACAGTGAAGAGGAAGACGCTCCACCTGAGCACAAAATGACCGGAATCTTTTCGATTCCCGGCGGCGCGCAGACCGGCAACGCATGGCATGAAATTCTTGAAAGGGTGGATTTCACCGATCATGAAAAAAGACTGAACGAACTGATTGAAGAGAAACTCTCCCTTTGCGGGCTCCTGAGGGACGATGCACGCAAGGAGGAGCGGATCGCTCTTACCGCGGAAATGATAGGCAATGTGCTTGCCGCGCCGCTGACAGATGCGGACGGACAATGCTTCACGCTGTCGGAAATCCCCCCGGAGGACAGGATCAGCGAGATGGAGTTTCATTACAGGTTCCGCAAGGGATTCCGCGTCGATCAGCTTCGCACGGTTCTGGAACCCTACATCGGGGAAAAGCTCGGCGAAGCCGCATGGGACTCCCTCCACGGATTCATTTCCGGCGGATTTCTGAACGGATTCATCGACCTCGTGTTCCGTCTCCGTGGGCGCTTCTACATCATCGACTGGAAGTCCAACCGTCTCGGAGGAACGCCGCAGAGTTTCCTGCGCGAAGGCATCCATTCCGCCATGCTGAAACATTTTTACTTCCTCCAATACCTGATCTATTCCGTCGCGCTGGTCAAGTTTCTCCGGCTCAAAAACGGAACCTTCACGGAACAGGATCATGAAAAGTACTTCGGAGGAGTCTACTACCTGTTTCTGCGCGGCGTCACTCCGGAAAAACCGGGCAGCGGCATCTACCGGGACCGTCCGCCGTTTGCACTTCTCATGCAGCTCGAACAACTGATAGGATAATGACATGACGCTTGACGAACTGAAAAAACTGACCGGCGAAAACGCATTCGCCGCCATTGACCTTGTTTTTGCGGATTTCATTCTCCGCAGGACACATTCCCGGAGCCCGGAACTGTTCGCCGCGGCGGCACTTGCCTCGTTCGCAGTCCGCGCGGGCAACAGCTGCTGCGACCTCAATCTTTATGCGGGCAGATCCTTTCCGGAATATCCCGACCCCGATCCGCAGGAGGAACAGCCCAGTGTTGTCCTGCCGCCGCTGGACGCATGGCTGAAGGTTCTGCGTGAAAGCGGTTTCTCCAAAGTCATGGCATTCCATCCCGAAACGGAATCCCCGGAAACGCCGCTTGTCATGGACAATGCGCACCGGCTTTACCTCAACCGTTATTTCCGGTATGAAAAACAGCTTGCGGGAGAAATCCGCAGACGCTGCACGGAGCCGCCGGAAGTCACTCCGCTTCCTCCGGGAAGACTCGCGGAGCTTTCCCCCTATTTCAAAAAAACTGCGGAAAAAGCAGAAATCGATTATCAGCAGTCCGCCGTATTTCTCGCCTTTCACAACCGTTTTTCCATCATCACAGGGGGACCCGGAACCGGGAAAACCACGGTCGCGGCGGCGCTTCTCGCACTGGAACTGGAACGCAATCCGGAACTGGAAATCGCATTGTGCGCGCCGACTGGCAAGGCACAGGCGCGGCTGCGCGAATCGGTGGCGCAGGGCATCGCCGGGCTGTCCTGCAGTCAGGGAATCAAAGACAAACTTGCGCTGATCCCGTGCGGCACGATCCACTCCCTGCTGCGTCCCATCCCCGGCACGACACAATTCCGGCACAATGAGAAAAATCCTCTGCGCGCCGGGCTGATCGTCGTCGATGAAGCCTCCATGGTCTCACTTTCCCTGATGGCAAAACTCATGCAGGCGGTCCGCCCCGATGCAAAAGTCGTATTGCTCGGAGACAAGGATCAGCTCGCCTCGGTGGACGCCGGCGCGGTTCTTGCGGACATCTGCGCCTGCGGCGCCCGCAACGTCATGTTCCCGTCTGCCGCGAAAGCCTTCCGCGCCCAAACGTCATGGAACTTTCCCGCTGTCTCCGATGCCCTTCCCCTCTCGGGGAATATCGCGGAACTTGTCAGGAATCACCGTTCCGCCAATGCGCCGACGATCTGCGCGATCAGTGCCGCAATCCGCGACATCGCTTCGGAAGGGGAACTCCGGAAAGTCGCGGCGACAGTCGTTCACAGCGGCGCTCCCGATTTCAAAACAGTTCCCCTGCCCCGCACCGCATTCGAGCACGCGCTTGTCCGCGAGATCACAGCGCCCCGTATCCGGTTCAGGGGTGAGGAGCGAAACTATGCGCTTTCCGATCTGCGAGCTCTTGCCGACTGCGGCGGAGACGACGCCATGCGCAGGGCATTCGGCATGATCGAACGGTTCAAAATCCTATGTGCGCTCAGAAACGGGCCGCATGGAACGATTGCCGTCAATGCGGCGATCCGTTCCCGTTTGCGGATGACCGATGCGTTTTCCTGCGGACTGCCGCTGATGATTACTCGCAACCACCCGGAAAGCGGACTTTACAACGGCGATATCGGCATGGTCTGGCGGTCGTCCGCAGGACAGCTCCGCGTTTACTTCCCCGATCCTCGGGAACCGGAACGCTTCCGCTCGTTCCTCCCGGCGGAACTGCCGGAACACGAACCGGTTTTCGCCATGACGATTCACAAATCCCAGGGTTCCGGATTTCAGAATGTGCTCGTCATCCTGCCCGACCACGACACTCCGATTCTTACACGGGAACTGCTCTATACGGCAATCACGCGGGCGGAGGAACGGGTTGTCCTGTGGGCGAATCCCCCGCAGATCGCAACAGCTCTGGAGCGCCTCACCATTCGCCAGTCCGGGCTGAAAGACCGCCTGACCGCTCAGGATACAGCCGTTGTCCCTGCCCGTTAAGAATGGAAACGCAGTATTTGCGCCCTCTCCCTTTGCGGGAGAAAGAGGAATGGCTTCGTTCTTATTCCGGAGTCAACCCCGCCCCCGAAAAATATACAATTCCGGGTGTGGCGGTAAACTCATCCTGCGGCAAAGCCAGTTTCTTCCCCAGATAATCAAACGCATCTGACACTTTCCCGACTGTGCGAAGTCTGATTTTCCGGGAACCGAACTCCGTCCAGACTGCCAGCACACCAGTGCCGTCAGGCCGTTTCCAGTCCGCAATCCAGACGCCGTCTTTCCGACTGAGCCGCGGAACCGTCGAACCGGACGGGCAAAGCCGTGTAAGCGTCCGATAAGCATCATAGGCAGGCTTCGGCTTCAGGTTTGAGCGGCAGATGCCGGAACCGGACAGGAAACAGCAACGCCGTTTAACAGCCGGAGGCAACACATCGCCAACCAACGAAGGGCGCTGGCGCAATTCATTTCCCCCGGATATGCGTCATCCGCGCACTGTGGTAAAGAAGACACGCGGAAAATGAAAAATAATCTCGCCGTTCGCCCGAACCGGATACTGTTCCGCAATCCGCCGCAGAATCTCCGCTTCAAACGCATCCCTTTTCTCTCCGGAAAGCTGCGCAAGATAAGGACGCAGACCAGTTCCCCGGTACCACTCAAGCAATGAACGGTGGGACGGCATACGCTGATAATAAGTCGTTCTCCACAGATAAAACTCCGGGGAAAGTTCCGCGAGCAGATCGAAATATTCGTCGGGATGCAGAGTATACTGGACACGCTGCACAGGCAGCAGCGCCTTCCATTCGGGTTCCGCAATCACCTCGCGGATCATCCGGTGAACCGGAGCCTCGAAATGATCGGGAACTTGCACCGCCATGACGCCGCCAGGAGTCAGCAAGTCCATCATCCTGCGCAGCAGCCGCGGATGGTCCGGAATCCACTGGATACAGGCATTTGAAAAGACGACGTCGTATCCATTTCCAAGCGCGGAGAGGTCGCCGGACGCATCAAACAGCCGGAACTCAAGCGACGGATAATCTCTGCATGCGGCGTCAATCATATTCCGCGAATTGTCAATCCCCAGAATATGCGCTCCGGGGAAGCGTTCCGCAAGCACTCCGGTGCTGTTCCCGGGACCGCAGCCGACGTCAAGAATTCTTTTCGGCGCTTCAAGCCGGATTGCATTTGCAAGGTCAACCGCGGCACGGCTCCGTTCCTTTTCAAATTTCAAATACTGCTCAGAGTTCCATTCCGCCATATGCACCGCCTTTCCTGTGTCCGAATGCTGTAAAACGGAAATATACCGCCACTTCCGCAAAAATCAACCGGCTCAGACAATGCCTCATTGACCGGTCGGGAATGATTGACAACGCAGACAAACTGTATTATATTGCATTGTGTGAAACAACAGAAGACTGATCCGGTCATGTATCACATGCCGTGACCAACACTTTTCAGGAGGTTTTCATGAAAGAAGAAGAAAAAATTTTCAAAGGCATTCTTTTCTGTCCGGGCGATCCGGAACTGCGGGCAATCAAACTGCGTTCCCACAAACTGAGCGCACAGTACAGCCGGACCGCCGAAGACGATACGGAACTGCGGCAGAGCCTGGCGCAGCTGATTCTCAAGGAATTCGGGGAAGGCAGCTTTATGCAGGGCCCCGTATTCTTCCATTACGGAAAACATACCAGAATCGGCAAACGCTGTTTTTTCAACTACAATCTGACCATTCAGGATGACGCCCCGGTCACAATCGGCGACGACAACAATTTCGGTCCGAATGTGACGATCGTGACGCCCATCCATCCGATGCTCCCGGATGAGCGGCGCATCCTGCTCGACAAGGACGGAAATCCCAGACACCTCTGCTACGCAAAACCGGTCGTCATAGGAAACGACTGCTGGTTCGGAGCCAATGTCGTGGTCTGCCCGGGAGTCACAATCGGCGACGGCTGCGTAATCGGCGCCGGAAGCGTAGTCACCCGCGACATTCCGCCGATGTCATTCGCCGCAGGATCTCCGTGCAAAGTCATCCGTAAAATCACGGAAGCCGACAGCATGCGCAACAAACCGGAAATCCTCGCGGACAATCAAATTCCTTCCGGGCAACAGTAAAACGGAAAAGGGCGCCGGGACTCCCCGACGCCCTCACCAGATTCTCGGCAACGCCTCATCCTTTCAGCAGAGGCGGAGTCCGCGGCATTACTTTACGGTGACAGAACAGCGAAGCACCTTTGCATTCGCCCCGGAACCGGCAATGAGTTCGACCACAGTCGTACCCGGCGCGACCGCCTCGATTTCAATCTCCGCCTTGGCACGCTCCAGGACTCCGCCGCGGTCATGTTCAAGCTCCACGCGGCAGACAGAAGCATCATACTTGCCGACACGCCAGACAAGATTCTCGTCCGGTTTTTCCTCCAGATCAAAATCAATGTCCTTTCCAGTCCACAATGTCACCTGAAGTGCCGCGGGAACCGCATCAAACCGGAAACTCTGATCGTCAATCAGCACCGGAATCTTTCCCGTGGAATCCGGCAGAGCCGCCACAGGCGCAGCCGCCGCACCGGACGGCGCCGGAACAGCAGAGGAAGCACGGGAATCGGAAACGGTTACATTCACTTTCATCGTTTTTGACGGAACCGCATTCGTAACATTGGGATCAATGTAATTGAGAGTTACCGAGAATGACTTGGCAGCGATGGACTCTATCTCGATTTTCGCATAGCCTCCAGCCCCGCCCTGCACGGCATATTCCGGGCGTTTGTGCTCAATGGAAACAGAACAGACACGGGCATCGTAAGAAGCGACCCATGTATATCCGGTAGAACAGTTCTCCTCCAGTTTCAGGTCAATATCCTGATTCGGCTTTATCACAGTGTCCAGCACCGGCGGTATCTTTTCAAGAGCAAAAAAAGTATCCGCCCAGACACTTCCCATCACCATCATTCCCAGCAGACAAATGAAAAAATGTTTCATAAGACGACTCCTTCTGTTTATTTGTTCTATCCCTCTTCTCATAATATAGAGCAGAAAATGCGCAAATGCAAATTAGAATATGCTAATTCCACGGATCATGGACAGTTCACGCTCAAAAAAAACTGAAACGGGGAAAGAAATCACGGCGCAATCCGGGAAAACGGACAGGCTGTCTGCTCCGCATCGCTTGCAAATGGCAGGTTCCATGTTATAGTTCAGTCAGCAGAGAATAACAGACCAGGGAGCAGAAAATGAAATACCATACCGCCGTTATCCTGTCCGCACTCATGTTTCTGGATCTTGCGGGACAGGAAAAAGAAAAAAATGAAACCTCCGCCGCTGGAAATCCAAAGAAGACACATGTATCTTTAACGGCATTCCGGACAACACGACAAACGAAACAGGAGAAGAAAATGCCGAGGCCGCGTGAGGAGATCATGAAAGACATCAATTATGATGAATCCAGGATACCCGCCTACACCCTGCCTTCCCCACTGGACAAAAACGGCGGAGGGCGCGTTTCCACCGCTTATGAGTGGGCAAACCGGCGACGGCCGGAAATACTGGAACTGTATAAAAGAGAAGTCTACGGGCAGATTCCGCCGCGCCCGGACAAGATGTGGTTTGAAACCCTGTCCGTCAAGGAAGACGCTCTCGACGGAACTGCGATCCGCAAAGAAATCCGCCTGAACTTAGCCATGAACAATGGGAAAAGCCGCTCCTTCGTAATGCTGCTTTACATCCCGAAAAACGCCAAAGCGCCGGTTCCGGTCTTTCTCGGGCTCAACTTCAAGGGCAATCATGCCGCCACGGACGAAAAGGACGTCCGGATGACGGGCAGAAGAATATCCGGTGAAATCGTTCATCCGGAAGGACACGCATCCCAGGTTCACCGCTGGCAGTTCAGAGAAACCATCCGGCGCGGTTACGCTTCCGCAACCGTTTGCTATCACGATATTTTCCCTGATCGCAACGACAATGCAAGCTGGCATCACAGCATTTACGGACTGTTTTATCCCGATCAGACACCGGAAGAGATTCACGAGCACAGTTCCGCCATCAGCGCCTGGGCATGGGGGCTCAGCCGTATGCTGGACTGTCTGGAACGGGAACCGATGGTCAATGCCGCGAAAGCAATGGTGCACGGGCACTCCCGTCTGGGCAAAACCGCACTCTGGGCTGGCGCAAACGATCCGCGTTTCCGGCTGGTGATCTCCAACGATTCCGGCTGCGGCGGAGCGGCTCTGTTCAAGCGCTGCATCGGGGAGAATGTGGAAATCATCCTTTCCTCATTCCCCTACTGGTTCGTCAGCCGGTTTGCAGAATATATTCAAAACGAGGCGGGAATGCCGTTCGACCAGCACTGGCTGATCTCTCTGATCGCCCCGCGCCCGGTCTGCATTGCAAGCGCGACGGAAGACTTGTGGGCGGATCCCAAAGGCGAGTTCCTTTCCGGAGTCCATGCGGCGGAGGTCTACCGTCTCTTCGGAGCGAAAGGGCTCGGCACGGACACCATGCCGCCGCCCGACAAACCTGTCACCGGCGAAATCAGCTATCACCTGAGAACCGGAAAGCATGACCAGACTCTGGAAGACTGGCAACACTACTGGGAGCTGGCGGACAGACTGTTCCGCAGATAGGGATTCCATTTGCAGGCAGGGTTCATTCCGGTTCCTGCATCTTCGATCCGCATTTGAATTCACCGTTTTTCCGGATAACCGCCCATGCCGCCGTATTGGACGGGAATATCCCAGGGAGCCCGGTCGTAGTCGGGATTTCTCAGAATCAGCGGAATCTGTGCTGGGGTCACGTTCTGGATTTTCATCCGCCGGAACAGCTCCTCTTCTATTTTCGGGATCCGTTCCGGGTGTCCGGTCAATTTGGAGATGCTCGCAAGATTGTAAACCGGAATCATGCTTAAAGGATAATTCTCCGCCTCTTTCAGATATGCCTCGAATGCCTCGTCATAACGGCCGAGTTTCACAAGCGCACCGCCACGGTATCCGTAAACATGCGCGTAGTTCTCAATATAAGAACCGATCAGAGCGTCCGCCGCGGCAAGAGACAGTTCCGGAGATCCCAGCTTGTCCGCCGCAATCATCAGCGTATAATTCGGCTTGTATTCATGCGGGGCAAAACGAAGGGAACGGCTGATGCGTTCGAGCTTCGCGGACAATTTCATTGCGGGATCGTGAATCATATTTGCAGTGCAGGAGGCGTAGACGGAACGGGCGGCGGAAAACGCCGTCCAGAACAAAATCACAACGCCCGCCCCCCCCGCTATCATGCGGTATGCCGCCGGATATTGCAGTCCGGCAGACCTTTCCCCCTCGAAAAATGCGTCTTTCCAGAACAGCCCCAGCAGCCACAGGGCAATCAGATTCAAAGGCCAGACAACAAAGATCAGATCCAGCTGGGCATGAAACAAAAGACACAAAAACGCAAAAAGCATGAGCTTCTTTTCTCCGGAAAGCCCACCAGAACCGTTTCTGACAACGCAGTACAACGGAAACAGAACGAGCCACGCCCATGCAAGCCATCCCGGAATGCCGAAGGAAGCCATCATGAACAGAATGTCGTTATGGGGATGATTGGTTCTCGGCGCATTCCGCATCCGGGTGAAATAATCCTCCGGCTTGAAACGGACAAACTCATTTTCAAAGGAAACGCCGCCAACGCCGAACAGGGGATTTTCAGCGATCAGTCCCAGCGTTGCCCGGTAGAAAACCAGACGGTCTTCCCGGTCTGCGAACTTGCGAAACAGATCGGAACCGGGACCGATCAGGTAAAGCAGACCGAACAGCAGAACGGCAAGAAGGCAATAACGCAGCCGACGCCGTCCCCGGGCGGTCAGGCGCATAAACAGAAACACCAGCCCCGCCAGCACCAGAGCTGCCGAAGCTCCGCGCGAAGCACAAGCGCAGAAAATCCACAATCCATACGCGGAAACACACCCCGCCGCCAGAAGCGAAGGCAATGCGGAAACATGAAATCCGCGCAGCAGCTCCATCAGCTGCCACACAAGAAACGGCAGAGAAATCAGAAGAAGCAGCGCGTTCCAGTTGGTATTGCCGACAATTCCGAAAACCAGGAGACCGGAGTGATACTGAATCCCCGAAACCACCAGATCCCACAGTCCGAGCAGAGCAAGAAAACGCGGCAGAAGAAAACGAAAGGAATCACGATAGACATATCCCGCCAGCGGCAGAAGAATCCAGACCAGACTTTCTCCCAGCGCATCAAAAGGGTAGCGCCCGTTCAGGAAAAAGTGTCCGGCGGCGATGCAGAAGAAAATCCCCAGCGCCAACAGCGCCCCCTGTTTCATGGAGGAGACCGCGCGGGCAACTCTCCTGAAATCAAAAAGCATCAGTGCCAGAGCAAGGAAAGCCATGCTGCCGGAGGATATCGCCAGCATGTAGCGGGGTGTGACCGGATGCACGAACAGCCCGGGATTATAGAAGAGAGCCGCAAGCAGCAATCCCGCCGGCACATACCAGCCTTTTCTGAAAAAATTCCGAAGCAATACCATGAACCGCCTTTCCGTTGTTCCAAACACTTTCCCCGCCGATTCAGATACATTACAGTTTCAACTCCGCTTTTCAAGGCAAAATCCGGAAAAGTGAGAAGAGAGTTGCGGTCTGCCCCGCGGAGTATTTCAAAACACTTCATGACTCCTGCCGATGGCGCGAATATCCGTAATGATCTGCTGTATGAAGTTTCATTCATGTGCCAAACATCCCGACTGGCACACGCAGAAAACTTCTGGATGCGATGCCGTCAGCGCCGACCGAAAATCGCTGTCCCGATACGGACGACCGTGGCGCCTTCGGCGATTGCTTCGGTGAAATCGGAACTCATCCCCATCGAAAGTTCGGGAAGCCCGACGCCGAGTTCTTTTTCCAGGCGGTCGCGCATGGCGCGCAATCCGGAAAAAGTTTCATGCAGACGCTTTTCATCGGCATCAATTTCCGCCATGGTCATAAGCCCCCGCAGACGGATATGCGGCATTTTCCGCGCGTTCTCCGCGATCTCAAGAATTTCCGCATAATCCCGCAGTCCGAACTTGGACTCTTCGCCGGAAATATTGACTTCCAGCAGAATGTTCATGGTTTTACCGCGTTTTTCCGCCGCTTTCTCAATCAGGGCAAGCAGTCTGCCGGAATCGACAGAGTGAATCCAGGAAGCATACTCCACAGCCTTGGCGGCCTTATTGGACTGCAGATGCCCGATCAGGTGCCATTCAATATCCTGCGGCAGAAGCGGCGCCTTGGCCTCCAGCTCCTGCACACGGTTCTCACCGAACATGCGCTGCCCGGCATCATAGGCGCTTTTCACATCCTCCGCCGGAAACGTTTTGGAAACAGCCAGCAGACGCACCGAATCCGAGGGACGACCCGCCTTCCGGGCGGCTTCCTCAATCTTTCCCCTGATTTCCTCCAGATTTTTTCCGATCGCAGACATGCTCAGATCCTCCAGTTTCCCTCTTCCATTACCTTGCGCCCGTCAATGTACACATCGGGATTGCGAACCATGCAGTCGATATGAACCGGCACATCGTTGTCTCCCCCCATGCCCAGGCTGTTGCCGAATGCAAGATGGACTGTCCCTTTGACTTTTTCATCCTCCAGCAGATTGCCGCTGATCTTGAGGAACGGATTTGTACCGATTCCGAATTCCGCAAGAATGAATCCTTTCTCCCCCACGGCGGCGAGCTGTTTTTCCAAAGCCCTGCCGCGTTTTCCTTCAAAGCCGCAGGCGGCGCCGTCCCTGACCACGACAGTGCAGGGTTCATCGCCCTCCTTCCACGGCAAACTGCCGATGGAAGCATCCACAACGATTTTTCCGTTTGCCGTACCGGGATTCGGCACACCGTAAGCCTCGCCGGCGGGAATGTTGCCGACATTGCCCCGGTCCGAGTACATGGCGTCGTCGTTTTTATAAGGGACAAGCCCGACTTCAAAGGCGATGTCGGTTCCGAGCTTCGTCACCACCCGCACCTTGTGATGTTTTTCAGGGAAACAGGCAATCCACCGGTTGCCGTCGGCGCGGAGCTGTTCGGGCTCCACCTTCATCGAACGGGCAAAAATATCGTCCGTAATGCCGGGCAGCGTGCAGCCGCGCGTCCCGTTCCTGCGGGCGCGGGTCATTGCGGCACAATGCGTCAGGGAATTGGAAGTCGCACCGATCACAACATTGTGGTGCATCATCATTTCAATCGTTTCCGCATCCGGGTCGGCGCCGTTGCGCGCGGTAATCTCGATCATGCGCGGGGTCAGAAGCAGCCCCAGCTTTCCCGCCGCCTCCGTGAATGCGCGGGCGATGTTGACCGTCGTCCTGTCGTAAATCAGCAATGCCGTTTCGCTCTTTTTCACGCGGATGGATTTCGCCAGAACCGCCTCCGCGGAATCCAGCATTTCCTTTCTCGTCGTTTCGGAAAGCAGATCCCAGGAGGAGACTGTGTCGTTTTTCGGATTCGGTCTTGAAATCGTGAGCTGCGGCGGGGAAATGGAAATTTTCGTTCCCGGTTCCACATTATCCGTGATCCAGACATTGCCGCCGATAATCGCGTCATGCCCGATGGTGACTGCACCGAGAATTGTGGCGCCGGCATAGATTGTCACATTGTCCTCGATCGTCGGATGGCGCTTGTTGCCCTTGATAATCTTTCCGCAGGCGTCTTTCGGGAAGGAGAGCGCCCCGAGAGTAACTCCCTGGTAGATCTTCACGCCGGAACCGATTTCGGCGGTTTCGCCGATCACGACGCCGGTTCCGTGGTCAATGAAAATACCGCGCCCCAGACGCGCTCCGGGGTGAATGTCGATTCCTGTGATACGGTGTGCATACTCGCCCAGCATACGGGGAATCAGCGGCACTTTCTTCTCATACAGGCGATGCGCAATACGCTGGATCGTGATTGCTTTGATTCCGGGGTAGCTCAGGACGATTTCATCCAGTGTTTTCGCCGCGGGATCGCCGTCGAATGCCGCCTGAATGTCAAGTTTCATGCGTACGCGGATTTCCGGGAGCGAGGACAGCAGGTAGAGCGCCGCCTCCTCTGCTTCGCGCAGACAGTCGCAGCCGGGCTTGGTGAAAATATCGCAGTTGTAGCGGAATGAACGGAAAATCACATCGCGCAGTTCATGATAACAGCGGGAGACGATCTCGCCGACGGAATATCTCAGGTTGTTGAGGGACTGCGGCTCCCGCTCTCCGAAACCGGGGAACACGATCTCGAAAAGGTCGCGGAGAATCGCGAGAATCTCCGACTCGCGCGGCAGATTGTTGCCCTCGCTGTGATTTACACCGTTGCCGTCTGAATAGGTCTGGCATATTTTTTCCACCAGATCATCAATATATTCCGTGGAAATGCGGCTGCCGCACAGGGCATTTCCTCTATTGCAGTCTGTCATGAGAAACTCCTATTCTATATTCTGGATCTGCTCGCGGATCTGTTCCACTTCGGTTTTGAGCTGGACGATCAGCGGAGAAACTTCCACGGACGCCGCTTTGTTTCCGAGGGTGTTGATCTCGCGGAAAATTTCCTGTGTCAGGAAGTCCATATTCCTGCCGAGGGAATCTCCTTTGTTGTTCAGGAAGGAAAGATAGTGACTGAAATGGCTGCGCAGGCGCGTGATTTCTTCGGAAACATCGCATTTGTCGGCAAAAATCACCAGTTCACGCAGGACCCGGTCATCGTTCAAGTCGATCTCAAGCCCGGCATCTTTCAGTTTCTGCATCAGCCTGTCACGCTGCTGAATGGGAAGTTCCTTCACCAGCGGTTCGATTTGGTTGACGGTTTCCGAAAGATGCTCTATCTTGGAAACCAGCGTTTTCCTGAGATTCTCCCCTTCGGTTTCACGCATTTCGATCAGTTTGTCCAGCGCATTCGAACATGCCTGAAGCAGCACCGCCGTATTTTCCGGCCGGGAAAAATCAGGGGAAACCTGATCCACGATTCCGGGAACAAGAAGCATCTCGGAAAGGCTCAGCCCGCCGCCGAGATCAAACTCGGCATTGAGATCCAGCGCCTGATCCACCAGCGCCCGGACATTCGCCCGGTTGATGCTCAGCGTTGCGCCGACAGAAGTGTTTTTTGCCGAAATGACCTCGACGCGGAGAGTCAGCGCCCCGCGGCTGATCCGTGCCGCAACAGCCTGGCGGATCATCCCTTCGCAGGAAACCATGTCACGCGGCAGATTGAATTTCAGTTCAAACTGCTTGCGGTTCACGGAAGAAATCTCCACACGGAATGTCAAAGCCCCGTCCGCACCGGACGCCTCGCCGCGCCCGAATCCAGTCATACTTCTCATTTTTTCTCCGTTTCTGTTTTTTCCGCGGACGGTTCCGCTTTCCCGTTCCCGCTGTCGGCTGCGGAGTCGTCCTCTTCGCTGTCCGTGACGACGGGCGCATTCTTTACGATGAAGCGGTCCAGACGTTCCTTGTCCAGATACATTCCGCTCATGGGCGACCATCCTTCAAGGGTGTCGCCGCCGAAACCGGCAATCACGATGAAATGGTTGGAGTCGTCCCCCTTCCAGATCAGGGAATATTGGATTTTCTCCTTGTCCTCCGAAAGACTGTTCAGATAGGATTCCCATGCGGAATCGTCAATCTTGTCGCGTTTCTGCATATATTTCATGTTGAAATCCGTCCGCACAACTTCCGCTTCGGAGAACCGCACCCGGTTCCGCTCGGTGCGGGACAGATAAAGCATGTTGTTCATCACATACATGACGGCGGCGGTCCGCGCACTTTTGTATGCCTTGTCGATGGGCAGAGTCGTCTTGTAGACAACCTTCAGCGGTTTCCAGAACTGCATGGAACGTTCCCCGGACCCGATGACCACGACAGAATAACCGAGCCCCGGCGGATTCCAGACAAAGGAAGACGCCATGAAGTCGTGATACGGCGCCTTGATCGGTTCGTCGTCCTCCAGATTGCGCGGCAGATGCGCATACTCCTCAAAAGTCATCGGCCGGTAGGGAAAAATTTCGTCCTCCCATATTTCAGGCGTGGCATAACGGATGAAATTGCGCTGGGGTTCCGTAAGATCCTTGGTGCGTTCCAAGGCGTAGGCCCGCGCCTTTTCCGCGGCGCAGTCGGTATAGTCGGTACGGCATGCGACGCCGGCAGACAGCAGTATGAAGGCAAACGCCGTAATTGCAGTCCTGAATTTCAGCATTCTCTCATCCTTTCCTGATCGAGGTTAATGACACAGCATAATATAACCCCAAACCACGAGGAAACAAACGGCGTATCCCATGAATCGTGAAAAAACATCCTGCCGCGGCACCCGTGAACGGAACGGGACTTTGCCGGGAAATGCCAATCAGCCGCGATTCACCCGTCTTCACATTGAAAGGCGTAGGAAGCGACGGAACCAGGCGCCGGATTCGCCTCCGCAGTTTTTTCAGATCATCCGCATAAGAGGAATCAACTTCGTCCGCAATATCGCATGCAAGAACGGCATCATGCTTTCGGAGGTCGAAGATCAAGGCGTCAGCCATCTGCCTGTTTTCCTTATGATATATGGAAACATCGGCTTTTCATTCAGGGCATCCGACCCGGACAGCGATCTGGAGCAGATATTTTTCCGGGTCCGCGGTAGTCATCTCATCCAGAAGATACTCCTCATACGAATCCCCGGTCACGGAACAGCCGTTCTTTTCAATGAACCGCAGCAGACTCGAATAAATGTAGTCCGTCCTGCCGTAGTCGCCTGAAGCATACGCCACGGCATATTTGCCAGGAGGCATGAACGCATTCGCATGTTTTGCATTGCGCAGCCGGAACCAGATGCGGGAGGCAATGTTTCTGTTCCGCCCTGTCACATCGTCATGACGGACAAGATACCCCACGGAATATCCGAAAGGAATGCCGCATTGCTCGCATTGATTGTAGAAATCGACCATCACCTTGTCCGGAATGTCCGTCTTCGGGTAACGGATCGGTTCGCTCCGGAAAAGAGGCTGTGCATCCGGCTGTTCAATGATTCTCATCTCCGGTCCGCCGGCATTGATTCCGGCAATCCCGCGTTCCAGCTGTTCCAGGCGCATTCCGACCATATCCTGCAATGCCTTCAAATGTTCGAGCTTATGTCTGAGAATGCCGCGCTGCCGCTCAAGCAAGTCCCTGCACTTCCACGGTGTAAGGCCTCCGATGTTTTCCCTGATCTCCCTGAGCGGCATTCCGAGTTCCGTCAGAGTGTTGATGACCGTAATCAGAGAGATCTGCCGATGGGAATAATAACGGTATCCGTTTTCATCGGTCCAGGCGGGGGAAAACAGGCCGATTCTGTCATAGAAGATCAGTGCCTTCCGGCTGATGCCGCAAATCCCGGAGAATTCACTGATCGAAAAAAAATTCAGATTTTTCATATTCCGCTCCTTGCTGTCAAGTAACTGTACATCTTATAATACAGCAGTCTTAACGAAACGTCAAGGAGAATTTGAGATGAACACATAGAAAGAACCGGTCTTTCCGCAGCTGCATTTTCCGGCGGGACAGGACTCCGCCCGCAACTTCACAACATCACAATTTCATTTGAAACACAGGCTTTGATATGAAACAGCATGAGATTGATTTTGAAAAAGGCAATGTTTCCGCCATATTCAGGAAACTGTTTTTCCCCACCCTGCTGGGGATGGTGAGCGTGTCCGCCGTAACCACCATAGACGGCATTTTCATAGGACATGGCGTAGGAAGCGACGGCATCGCCGCCGTCAATATCTGCATTCCCCTGCTGATGATCCTGACGGGCGCGGGGCTGATGGTCGGGATCGGCGGTTCCGTCACGGCATCAATTTACCTGTCCAGGGGAAAACGGAAACTGACACGTTCCAGCATTACGCATTCCCTGCTGTCCGTCACTGCCGTGACTCTGCTTCCGATGGCGCTCATACTGATCTTTCCGCAGAAGGCCGCCCGTCTTCTCGGTTCTTCCGACCATCTGCTCCCCCTGGTGACGGATTACCTTGTATGGTTTGCTCCGTCCCTGGTGTTTGAACTGTGGATTGCCGTGTCCATGTTTGCCTTGCGTCTGGACGGCGCGCCGAAGCTCGGCATGTGGTGCAGCATCGTCGCGGCATTGCTGAATGTGTTTCTCGACTGGCTGTTCATTTTTCCGTTCGGCTGGGGGCTCATGGGAGCGGCGTTCGCCACCACGCTGAGCTGTCTGGCAGGCGCCGCAGTCGCTTTCCATTATCTGGCATTCCGCGCCCGCAGCGTCAGACTGCATCGTCTCCGTCTCAATGGAAAAGGAGTGCGGTTTTTCTTCCGGGATCTCGGCATTCAGTGCAAAATCGGCTCCTCCGGAATGCTGGGAGAGGCTGCCATGGCTGTGCTGATGTTCGTCGGCAATCATGTTTTCATGCGTTACCTGGGAGACGACGGCGTAAGCGCA
Source organism: uncultured Lentisphaeria bacterium (assembly GCA_949282305.1). GTDB lineage: Bacteria > Verrucomicrobiota > Lentisphaeria > Victivallales > UBA1829 > UBA11452. The sequence goes on from CASDPB010000047.1 coordinate 53,884, forward strand.
TTCGGGGTGAGCTGCTACTATCTGCCATTTGTCTTCATGACAGGCAACGCCGTGGCTCAGTCCGCGCAGCCCATCATCAGTTACAATTTCGGCATGGGAAGGAAAGAACGGGTGAAGGCGGCTTTCCGGGTGTCGATGACGGCGGCTCTTGTCAGCGGCATGATTTCCACCGCGGCGTTCACGATGTTTCCGGAACTGCTTGTCGGCATGTTTCTGAGTCTCGACAATATCGCGGCGCAAATTGCCGTAAACGGCTTTCCTTATTACGGAACCGGCTTTCTGTTCTTCGTCTTCAATCTTTCGGTAATCGGCTATTATCAAAGTGTGGAACAGGTGAGGCACGCGACATTCTTCGCGCTGATGCGCGGTTTTGTCTTTCTGATTCCGTGCTTTCTTCTGCTCCCGGCAGCAATGGGGACAAAGGGGATCTGGCTTGCTCTGCCGTTGTCGGAACTCCTGACCGCGGCGGCAATTACGCTGGGATTTGTCTTGTTCCGCCGACGGAAACAATTCACGCCCCGGTGACAGAATCCGAAACCGTCAGTTCCAGCCGGAAGCACGCCGCACCGTTTTTCCGGCGCGCCCGGGAGAAGCAAATCATCAGGATTCCGGCAGGTCTTGAAACAGATGCCTGTCATAAAGCCGCCGGTAGTAACCGCGCCTTTCGAGAAGGGCGGAATGTGTTCCCTCCTCCACGATGCGCCCTTTCTTCAAACAGCAGATTCGTGCGGCATTGCGCACCGTGGACAAACGGTGCGCGATCACGATGGTGGTCCGATTCCGGCACAGCTGACCGAATGCGTCCTGAACCAGCGCCTCCGACTCGTTGTCCAGCGCGCTGGTCGCCTCGTCAAGAATCAGGAGGGGAGGATTTTTCAGAAATACACGGGCGATAGCAATCCGCTGGCGCTGTCCGCCGGAAAGACGCACCCCGTTCTCTCCGCATGAAGTGTTGTACTGTTCCGGCAGCCCGCTGATGAAGTCATGAATGTTTGCCAGGCGCGCGGCTTCCCTGATTTCCTCCGCCGTTGCATCCGCCCTGCCGAAACGGATGTTTTCATACAGAGTCGTGTCGAACAGAAAAGGACTCTGGCTGACGATGCCGATATTGCGCCTCAGATATTCAAGCGGATATTCCCGGACATCTCTGCCGTCAAGGCGGATACTTCCGGAAACGGCCTCGTAGAAGCGCGGAATCAAGGCGGCAAGAGTGCTCTTCCCCGCCCCGGATTCCCCTACAAGCGCAATCTTTTCCCCGGGGGCAATATGCAGGGAAATCCCGTTGAGAACTTCCGGTTCTCCGGATTTCACGGGTTCATAGCTGAAATGCAGATCGCTGATTTCAAGTTCCCCGCGCAGCGCCGGAGGACATTTTTCCGTGACGCCTGGCTGGTCCCGGATCTCCGGCACCGTTTCCATCACTTTTCTGAAACGTTCAAATGCAACCATTCCCTGCTGATACTGATCGACCAGATCGACCATCATCATCAGAGGATGAGTGATCGAATGGGAATACATGAAAAACACAAGCAGCTCCGCCGTATCCGCCAGCCCGAACACAGCCAATACGACGCCGATCGCGATGAACAGCTGGGGATACCCGATCAGCAGAAGGCGCATCCCCGCATGAAAACGGGCGAATATGCCGCGGAGCGTCTCCTGTGATTTCAGCAGCAGCTTGTTTTTGAGATCAAAACAGCCGAGCCGGACATTTTCATTGGTGAAGCTCTGCGTCTCACGGATTCCTTTGATTGAATTTTCCACACAGACATTGAGCTCCGCCAAAGCCTGCCGGACTCCGGTATGCGAATGTCGCAGACGGTTCTGAAAAATGTGAAACCACAGCAGCAACAGCGGCGCGGGCAAAAGCGCGAAGAGGGCCAGGCGCCAGTTGATCCACAGCATGATGCCGAGCCCAAGACCGAAACGCAGAATTGCGGAAAAAATACATTCCGGCGCCCGGTAAGCCAAAGCCGCCACCACAGTAAGATCATTGGTGAGCCGGGACATGATTGCGCCGGTTCGTTCCCGATCAAAGTAAGAAAATGGGAGCGTCTGGAGGTGTTCAAACAGATCGTGCCGCATCTCGGCTTCCATCCTGTATCCCATGACCGTTCCCCAGCGGGCGCTCACATACTCGCAGGCGGCACTGAACAACGGCAGCAGCACCACCCCGGAAAGGCAGAGTGCCAGCATGGTAATTTCGCGGGCGGGAAGATAGTCGTTCAGAGCCTTCAGCACAAGAAGCGGCGCGGCGGATACCGCAGCCGGAGTCAGAACAGACGCAATCAGAACCGGTACCAGAAGTCTCTTCTGTCTGGAATAATAACGTAGAAAAGCCTGAAGTAGCACCCGCTGCTCCGACCAGCTTAACCGGGCGGCTTTCGGTGTGTCAAAACGTGGCGGCATGGGAACGTTCCTCTTCATTAAATTGCATTGCAGATCGGTAATATACCATGCGCATTGCGCAAAGACAGTGGGATGCCGCATTAAATTTTGTTCATTTTATCTGCACCGCCAGACAGGGGAAAAACAGACCTTGCATACATTCTTTTCCTTTGTCCGCCGCGGCTCCGGAGCCAGGAACCGCAAACTGTGCGCCGTTCCGCATCATAAGCCTGAGCAAATCCGGATTGCCGATGTCTCCCGGCAATCTTTCCGTCTTCAAAGATATAAAAATTCAGGCAGCGGAATCACGGAAACGGCACTGCCGGACAAATAAGGGCTTCCCGTCCGGAAAAACTGCCGTGCGGCGGAAACTGTGACGGCAGTTTTTTGGTATTCATCTCACGGTGTCCGATATTTGAAAAAAGCGTTTTCCCATGTATAATATGCGAAATCCAACCGCAGGAGGTCTGTATGAAAATAAACAACTGGAATTCTGAACTGTATGACGGGAAACACGCATTCGTCTCCAAATACGGGGAAGATGTCGTGCGGCTTCTGGAACCGCGTCACGGCGAACGCATCCTCGACCTCGGATGCGGCACCGGCGACCTGACGGCAATGATCGCGGAATCCGGGGCGGATGTGATCGGGCTTGACCCTTCCGAGACAATGCTCGAAAAGGCACGCGTAAAATATCCCGGCATCCGGTTTGTCTGCGGAAAAGCGGAGGAACTGGCGTTCGACGGGGAATTCGACGCCGTATTTTCCAATGCCGTCATGCACTGGATCCCCGATCAGCGGAAAGTCGCGGAACATGTCCGGCGGGCATTGAAACCGGGCGGACGTTTTGTGCTGGAATTCGGCGGAGCGCACTGCAACGAAAAAATCCTCGGCGCATTGCGCGAAGAAATTTCAAAGCGGGGCTTTACGCCTGTTCCCGTGTTCTATTTCCGAAGCATGGGCGAGTATGCCGTGATTCTGGAAAAAGCCGGTTTCACCGTCGATTATGCGCTCCAGTTTCCGCGTGACACCATACTGGAAGGCGAAGACGGAATGATGAATTTTCTCAACATGTTCCCGGTCAACATGCTTGCTGAAGTCCCCCGGGAACTCCACTTGGAAATTTTTGAAGCAACCGTTGCACGTCTGCGGAAAATCTCCTTCATCAACGGACAATGGCACGCGGATTACGTCCGGCTGCGAGTCAAGGCACACAGACAAAACTGACGTCGGCAGAATGCGGAATGAACTGCCGTCGGACCGGTTTTCCGGAATAGAAAATCGCGGCGGATCACAGAAACTCCAGTCCGGCGCCGATGAACAGCATTCCGGCGAGCACCCCGCCAAGTGCAATGTGATGCCTGCCGTAAGTCTCCGCCATCGGAAGCAGTTCATCGAACGAGATGTAGATCATGACTCCGGCAACGATCCCGAACAGAACGGCAAGCAGCGTCGGAGTCAGGAACGGCAGGAGGAAAAAGAATCCGATCAAGGCACCTGCGGGCTCGGCAAGACCGGAAAGAAGCGAGTAAAGCAATGCTTTTTTCCGGCTGCCCGTCGCATAGAGAATCGGCACGGCGACGGCAATCCCCTCGGGAATGTTATGGAGGGCGATGGCAATGGCGATCGGAATTCCAAGCTCCGTTCCGGAGAGTCCGGCGGCAAAGGTCGCAAGACCTTCCGGGAAGTTGTGAATGCCGATGGCAAGCGCAAACAACACTCCGGCGCGCCCGAATTTTGCCCGCTCGTCCCGTGCCGCATGCTCGGCATGTTCCACCTCGTCATTGCTGCGGACATGATGCGGATTCTCCACCTCCGGTATCATCTTGTCGATGAGGAACGTCACAAGAAGCCCGAAAGCAAACGCTCCGACGGCGAACAACCCGCCGCCAGGCTGTCCATAGACCTCCGCCAGACCGTTCCGCGCCTGCGCCATCAGCTCCACAAGCGAGATATAGACCATCACCCCTGCGGAGAATCCAAGCGATGCGGAAAGAAAAGTCCCGGAATCGCTGTTTTTTCCGGTGAAAAAAGCGATCAGACCGCCAATGCCAGTGGACAATCCGGCAAACAGAGTCAGACCGAATACGAATAAAAACTGTTCCAATGTCGGTGTCATCGTTCTCCCCCCTTTTCGGACAATATACTCCCCGATGGTGAAAAATGCAACCCCCCGTTCCCCGGCGGAAAGCGGCGGAACGGGCTTCCAAAGTCCGCCTCTGCCGGCACAGTCAAACACTTTGACAGCGGTCCGGCGTTTTCCGTTTGCGCTCCATTCTTTCCCGTAACAGCCCTCTTCTTCCGTTTTCCGACAGAACGTCCGAAGAACCGCCATTGCTCAGTCTCTCCGGAAAAAAGATCTTTTTTTCACTTCCCGCCCTTGACAACAACATGTTTATATTGTATTATTAGAACAGAAACATGTATATGTTGTATTATTGGAGAGACAATGAAGCCGGTACCGGAATACATCAAAGTCAGATCTTATATCTACAATCTCGTCCTCAAATCAGAAGGAGGGAATGTCAGGATTCCTTCTGAGAACGAACTGTGCGAGCTGTTTCATGTCAGCCGGGTGACTGTCCGCGGCGCACTCAAGGCGCTTGTGGACGACCGGATTCTGGTAACCCGCCGCGGCATGGGCACTTATGTCAACCCCAAGTATATTGCCGGATTCTCTTATCCGCAGAAGACCATCGGGACAATACGCGAAAGCGGTGAACCGGCGTTGAATCAGTTTTCCGTCATGATAGCGGATGCCGTGGAAAAATACGGAATGTATCTTGAACTGCTCTTCCGCCCGGATTCCAGACAGCCGCGCCGTCTGGTGGAACAGGCGCGCAATCTGGACGGCGTCATCTGGGAGAATTACGCAGGAAAAGACAGCAGGAAATATGCGGAGGCGTTTGCCGGAAGCAAGGTCCCGCTTTTGCTCCTGACGAGAGAAAAAGAGCAGGAGCAGGACAGTATCTTTCTGAATAAACGGAATGAAGCGCATCAGGTTGTCCATGCGGCATCCGGCGCTGGACACCGGAAAATCCTGTTTGTCCACCGGGATTCGAAAGAAAGACTGCACGTGCACAAAAATCCCGGATTCACCTATTATCATGTCCGGGAAGAGCTCCTTTCTCCGGCAAGCGACTCGGTATGCGACATCTGCACTTTCCATGACTTCACGGAAATGCTGAGCAAGAAAACCCCGTTCCAATATACCATGCTCTATTTTTCCTTCACCCTTGCACGCAACGTGATGGAAGCTCTGGATCAGCACGGAGTCCGTGTTCCGGAAGATGTCTCGTGTCTTGTTTACGGCAAAAGCGATCCCCGCTTCTTCCACGGGCTCGAACCGGATTCCATCGACTTCAGGCAGCCGATGGAAGACCTGATCGGAAACTGGTTTGAACAACGTATTTTCAGTAAAGAAACTTCAGGGACTTTCCGGGAGGAACTTTTTCCGGCATTGCTTCCCGGACAAACAATCAGGAACATCAATTGAAAACAACAAAAGGAGGCATCATGGGCAGTAAAAGTAAAACAATCAGCAGGCATAAACGTCTTTTTACATTAATAGAATTGCTGATCGTAATAGCGATCATCGCCATTCTTGCGGGAATGCTCCTGCCTGCGTTGAACAAGGCAAGAGAGACGGCAAAACGCATTTCATGCGTCAATATGGAGAAACAGTACGGGCTTGTTTTCCATAATTACACCGATGATTACAAGGGATGGTATATGAGAGGCGGCAATTTGAACACCGGAGGAGATGTCAATCAGAGTGTCGGGCAGTGGAGCGACCTGCTCGATGAGCTGGGTTACACAAAATACAGAAGCGTTTCCGTGGGCTCCGACAACCCGCGTCTTCATCAGCTGCGGTGCCCGACCTACCAGCCGTTGACATCGGGAATTCATAAGACGGGGAGAGATTCCCAGTCCTACAATATCAACTCCAACGCATACTGGTGCGGCGGCGGCCTCGGAGGAACAACAGCCCAATATCTCGGCTGCAATGTTTCCGAAATCAAACGGCCTTCCGTTTTAGTTGCACTTGCGGAAAGACAGTGGCTTACAGAGCGTTCCGTACACAATTATTTCAAAGACTACTCCGGATTCGCACTCCATATCAAACCCGCTGGAAACACCAGTATTCCGGGAACTGCCATTTTACTGAACGCTCACGGTAACGCCAGCAATCTTCTCTATGCTGACGGACACGTAAACAGTGTGCAATACAAGGATGTGCGGGGCGCCATGTTCATGATTGACCCGACAGTAGATTCTGCTGCGGCAAAATGGACCGTATTTCAAAACCTTTAAGGGCGGATAACAGAAATGAGCTGGATTGACTGGATAATTGTAATTATTCCATTATGCTTTGTCATAGGCATGGCAGTCTATTCGCGTAAATATGCGAGAAGCGTGGCAGATTTTCTTGCGGCGGGGCGCGTTGCAGGGCGGTATGTGCTATCTGTCGGAGACTTGGCAGCGGCGTTGTCGGTCATCACTCTGGTTGCGGGAGCAGAACAAAATTACCAGACGGGTTTTGCAGTCGGATTCTGGGCAGCCATGACGGCGCCCGTGGGAATCTTCATGGCACTGACCGGTTTCTGTATGTATCGCTGGCGCGAAACACGCTGCCTCTCTCTGGGGCAGTTCCTTGAACTGCGTTACGGCAGCAAGTTCTTCCGCATATTCTGTGCGTCGCTCCGGACTTTTGCTGAAATGGTCACCAATGCCATCGGACCCGCTGTCGCAGCAAACTTCTTCATCTACTATCTCGGACTTCCGCACAGAATTATGATCTGCGGCATCAACCTGCCCTGCTATGTCATCATTGTTTCACTCTGTCTGTTTCTGGCTCTGGTCATCATCTGGCCAGGCGGGCGCATTTCCCTGCTGGTGACGGACTGCTTCCAGGGACTTCTCTGCTATCCGATCTTCGTCATCATCGTAGGTTACATCATCCTGAATTTCTCCTGGTCGGGCGATATCGCACCGGTCATGTGGAACCGGGCTCCCGGACAGAGTTTCATGAATCCGTATGATATTTCACAACTGCGGGATTTCAACGTATTCGCTTTGATCGTCACACTTCTCGGCTCCATCCTGAACCGGGCCGGCTGGATCGGCAATGACACCAGCGGAGCCGGAAGAACCCCGCATGAACAGAAAATGGCCGGCGTGCTCGGCGCATGGCGGAACGGCATGGCATGGGTCATGATCCTCCTGCTGGCGATCATCGTCATCACCTTCATGACAAGTTCCCATTTCTCCAATACGAACAACCGGTTCGGAATCTCCAATACGGCTATCCGGCAAAGTCTTTCGGCAAAAGTCCTGCAGGAAGCCGTGCCCGATGCGGCCGTCCGGGAGAAGGTGCTTGCGGAAATACGCAAAATCCCCGCCGCGGTGACACCGGAAATGTTCCAGACCCCCATGTCTCAGCAGCAGAACCTCGACACCCCCTATTTCAATGCGGTGAGAGACACGCTCGGCGACACTCCCGAAGGACGTTACCAGTTCCAGAAGTACCGCTCGCTTTATCAGCAGATGATGATGCCTTCGGTCATCAGCAAAATTTTCCCCGCCGGAATGTTCGGACTTTTCTGTCTGCTGATGATAATGCTTCTGATTTCCACGGACGACAGCCGCATTTTCAATGCCGCTTCGACCTTGATGCAGGATGTGGTGCTGCCCATGTTCAAGGGACGTCTGCCGCAGGAGAAACATCTGCTGTATCTGCGTCTCTCCTCCGCAGGCGTTGCCCTCTTTTTCCTGATCGTTTCCATCTTTTTCGCACAGCTGGACTACATCAATATGTTTACGACGATCATGTGCGCAATCTGGCTTGGCGGCGCGGGGCCGATCATGGTCTTCGGCCTTTACAGCCGTTTCGGCAACCTCACCGGAGCATGGTGTGCCATTTTCTTCGGCTCCGGATTTTCCATGCTCGGACTGATTTTTCAGCGCAACTGGGCAAAAAGCATCTATCCGCTGCTGGAACAGTGGGGCGCAGTGGAGACCATGAACAGTTTTCTGGAAACAATTTCCGCTCCCTTCCACCCCTGGATCGCCTGGACCATGGATCCGGTAAAATTCCCGATCAACTCCTTTGAGATTTATTTCATCTCCATGGCACTTTCCGTCGGCGGATATATTGCCGGTTCTTACCTGACTTACAAACCTTACAATCTGGAACGGCTTCTGCATCGCGGCGCATATGCGGACACCCCGGAAGTGCCGGCGGAACCGTGGACGCCAAGAAATATTTTCAGCAAATTGATCGGCATCACGCCGGAATACACCCGCGGCGACAAGATCATCGCCTATTCGGTCTTCGGATATTCGATCATATACCAGATCGGCATCGCATTTTTAATGATCGTCATCTGGAACGCGGTCAGTCCCTGGTCGAAGGAATGGTGGACAATCAAATTCTACATCACATCCCTGCTCATCCCGGGAATCGTCGGAATCATTTCCACGGTCTGGTTCATGATCGGCGGCGCGTATGACACCTATCGTCTTTTTGCCGATCTGGAAAAGCGAAGTGAAAACCCGGAGGATAACGGACAGGTTTTCCAGGATAATCATTGAATTGAAACGGAATTCATTTCCAAACAAAAACATAATTAACCACAGGAGGTATTATGAAGAAAATGTTAACCCTGCTGTCAGTTGCGGCGCTGTCGCTCGGAGCGGCAGAACAAATGCCGCTGCCATCGGGAAAAGCGGAATTCGCCCCGACAGAAAAAGCATCTGCCGACCAGGTGCAGACGCTGGTTCCCAGAATTGAAGGCAATGCGATCGTCTGCGGCAACAAGAGGCTGGATCTGCAGAACAACAGCGGCATGACTCTGACCTGCGACGGCGAGATGCTGGGACGCTTTTTCTACTATTTCACAGGCGAAGACAAAGCAATAAAGAAACCATACTGGATTGAATGCGGCCGCTGGTTCGCGGACCAGGAAAAGTCATCTTTCAGGAAATCGGGCAATACGTTTTATGCCGATACTTTCATGAAGATCGGTGATTACCCCTCGTGGGAAGCGTGCAAACAGCAGGTCGAACTCCTGCCGGACGGCCTGATCAAAATCGACATTCAATGGACTCCGTCGGAAGATCAGAACCTGGCTCTGGAAGGGCACTCCCTGTTCTTCATGATGCCCTATAAGACAGGCGGAGGAAAAAGCATCACGCTGAACGGCAAAAAAACAATGCTTCCCACGGAAGCGGTTTCCGGCATCATCTGCGGAGAATACCGCCCGAAAGAATTCAAAGTCGTTTTTCTGCCGGACGATCCGGGCAAGACTTTTTCCATTACTGCGGTAAAACCTGATATTGATCTGTTCAATTCATGGGCGATCAAAGACGGTCTGCGCTTCAATTTCGTGGACAATAAGAAGACCCGTCATCTGACGGTTTTTCTCGACATCCGGCAGGGCATAAAAAAAAAGTAACCACGGATACGGCGGCGGGAATTGATTTCAAGGCACTGGAAAATCTCTCCCTGCCGGACCGGTCCTCAAAAAACCTGCAGGGAAATCCGTCTTTTGAACAGGGCTTTCATGGCTACCGGAGTGCCCACGTATACGGAACCGGCTATTCTCCCGAAAAATGGCGGACAAAACCGTATGTGATTGACGAGGGAAATGCCCTGTTCGGAAAATCCTCTCTCAGAATTCACACTCTTTACAAACCGGATACCGATTATCGCGCCCTGACGAATGCGGGGAATCTCACCGGACCACCCGTCATCGTACCGCCCGGAATCTATACCTGCAGCTTTTATGCGAAAGGAACGCGCGCGGGACAGAGGGTCAATGTCTGGATCTCCCACTTTTCCACCGGAAGCATGTATGCCGGACTGGCGCATCTGACCGTCTCACCGGGAAAAGATTGGCGGCGTTATCATTTCACCTTTGAAACGAAGGTTTCCATGCCGGTCAATCTTAACATCAATGCAGACAGTCCGGACGGGACCGGTTACGTCTGGCTGGACGGTCTCCAGCTTGAATCCGGAAACCAGGCGACACCGTTTGAAACAAAACCCGTGGAAGGTCGGCTCTTGACCTCGGCACCCGACAATTTCATCTCCGCAAAAGAAAAAATCAATGCAAAGATGAAACTTGTCACTATTCCCGGCGCAAAAGGAAAGGCAGTCGTAAAGGTAAAAAATTTCTATAATGAGGAAATCCTGCGGACGGAACTTGCCTTTACCGCAGATCACACTGGCAGCGCAGTCATTTCCCTGCCTTTTGATGGAAAACTCGGCAAAGGCATTTTCGTCATCCGTACGGATTATGAACTCGCCGACGGCAGGAAAAGTTTTGATTTCCACCGTCTGACCGTCTGCGATTTTCTGGAAAACAAACATGCTTTAAAGAACTTCTTCGCTGAAGATTACGGACATTTGGAACAACGTTACAATCTGCTTGATTACCTCGAACGCTACCGCAAAGTTGGACTCGGCGCCAAAAATCACCTGTTCAACTGGTCGAAAATCGTATCGGACACCTACCGCTCCTACGGAGTGGAACCCACTGACAGTTCCGTGGGGACATTAATCAGCGATCCCGATACGCGCAAACTGATCGGATTCGGAATTCTGCCGACAGGATCAGTCGGCTATGGGAAATTTCCGGAGGATCCGGAATATCTGATCCGCGACTTCAAGCTGGATGCCGGCGGCGTTCTGACGGACGCATATCTCGCAAAACTGACCGAAGCGGCAAAAACAGTGGCAAAAGCCCACCCGTGGATTAAACTCTGGTGTTTCTATGGAGAAATCAAGGCGAAATTTCCTGACGAATGGTGGAGCAAAGACGCATCGCCGGAAGCAACGGTAAAGGTATTCGCCCGTCTATTGAAGGCATGTGCGGACGGAGTCAGGCAGGGCAATCCGCAGGCAAAAGTCTATCAGGATGCGCCGTGCAACATGAATCCCGGCGGGGGCATTGCCGAAACGGAGCTCCTGCTGAAAGAGTGCAACCGCATCGGCGTGAAATTCGATGTCATAGGAATTCACCCCTACCGCTTCTCACCGGAAAATCCCGATCTGGATGCCGATATCCGGACTTTCCTTGCCATGCTGGACAGAAACGGATACAAAGACACTCCCGTCTTTTTCCCGGAAATGATGCACTGGGGAGCCTACAACATCCCCCAGTGGGGAACGGAATCCTCAAGCTGGCAGGGCACTCCGCGGAGCTGGCACAACGGTGCAATCTCTTACGATATGGGATGGACCGAAAAGCTTTCGGCGGCATGGCGCGCCCGGAGCTGGCTCATGGCACTGAAATACTCGGACCGCATCTTCTCGGTTCAATCCGGCGCGATGAACAATTTCGACATGGATCTTTACCTGACGCCGTTTGCATCGCAGATCGTCTCCAACACGCTCGGCAACCTGCTCGGCAACTCGCGGTTCAGAAAAGAAGTGCGGTTCGCTCCGTTCATACGCTGCTACATCTTCGAGGATGAACGGAAACGCCCCGTCGCGGCACTCTGGTGCCATCAGGAGCGGGTTGATTCCGGCAAAGTCGACGCTCCCGTTGCGGAAGCGGATTTCGGCGCAGCGCTCGAAGGAGCCTTCGATCTGATGAACCACCCGAGAGCCGTTCCGCAGGGAAAGATCACATTCCCCGTTACATCCTTTCCGCTTTTCCTCCGAGGAAAACCCGGCACACTTGCGGACATGATCAAAGCGCTCGAAAACGCCTCTCTCGTATCGGGAGACGGCATCACCCCGGTTCTGGTTTCATCCCGTCCGGTCTCTCCGGCGGAAATGAAAATCACGGTGGAAAATCTCGTTTCCCGTGATCTTGCCGGCACCCTGAACGGACACGGCATCACGGTGAAAGGAAGTTCTTCCGGCTCCCTGTCTCTGCCCCTTCCCATTCCGCTGAAAGATACGGAAATCACACATCAGCAGATCCCTGTTGAATTCAAAACCGGACAATCGCAGTTCAAGGCGGACAGTTCTTTCGACGGATTCTGCTGCCGGAAGGTCAAAGACGGGCTCACGCTTTCCGAAATCGACTGGGCAAAGCTCCCCGCCGTCACTTTCACGAAGTACACCGGGAAGCAGAAAGAAACAGACGGTTCCTTCCGTATGGCGTGGAATACACAGGGGCTTTTCCTCGAAGTCAATGTCAAAGACCGGAAGTTCGTGCATGAAGAATATCCCCGCATGGCGGAACGCTGGAACAACGACTGCCTGCAGGTTTACATCGACACATTCGCCGATGCACGCTCCAAGCAGAAACAGGGCTATGATGAAAACGATTACGAATACGGAATCTTCCCGAATCACGCGGGAACCTCCGCCTGCGTATATCGCGCCCATCTTGTAGATCAGCAGCTCGGACTCGGAACCGCGGCGCCGCAGAAAAATACAGTCGCGGAAGATATTCCATCGACATTCACAAGAAATGCGGACGGGTACACTTACCGTGTATTCTTCCCTGCAAAATATCTGCTTCCGGCGAGAATGCAGAAAGGTTATGTCATGGGATTCGGGCTTTTCGCGCCGAATGTCGACGATCCTGCCGCAAAAAAAGAAAAACGCATGACCTCGGCACTGACTCTTGACGAGGACAGCAAAGGCTGCTTCAACCGTCCCCACAAATGGCCGCTCCTCCTGCTGTGGGAATAAAGTTCCGCCTGTAAAATATAAAAACGGGTCTCCGAAACAAAACCGGAGACCCGTTTTTTTTATGATCTTATGATATTTGTCACTGCTTCAGACGCATTTGCGGGAAAAGCAGAACATCGCGGATGGATTCCGCACCCGTAAGAAGCATGATCAGACGGTCAACGCCGAGTCCGAGACCGCCCGCGGGAGGCATTCCGTGTTCCATCGCGGTAAGGAAGTCCTCGTCAATCGCCATTGCAAGATCCTTTCCGTCGTGAACCGCCTGCTCGACAAAACGCTTGCGCTGTTCGATCGGATCGTTGAGTTCGGAATATCCGGGGGAAATCTCCTGCCCGTTGATCTCAAGCTCATAGACATCGACCACAGTCGGATCGTCCTCGCAGGCTTTTGCCAGCGGGACAAGATACGCAGGCAGGCGCGTTACAAAGGTCGGCTGGATCAGAGTCTGTTCGATCAGTTTTTCATAGATTTCATGCGTGATGTCGCGTTCTTCCATTTCGGTCGTGATCGTAAGCCCCATTTCCCTGGCTTTTGCGGCTTTCTGCTCTTTGGTCAGTTCAAACCAGTCCGCACCCGCCCGCTCTTTGATAAGGTCGCGATAGGGAGCGCGGCGCCAGGGGCGCGCCAGATTGATGACCTTTCCGCCGGGATGCTGAATTTCCAGCGTCCCGAACAGATTCATGGCGATCGTCGTGACCATCTCCTCGATGAGATCCATCATGGAACGGCAGTCGCCGTATGCCTGATAGATTTCCAGCATGGTGAACTCGGGATTGTGTCTGCGGTCGATCCCCTCGTTGCGGAAGTTGCGGTTCAGCTCGAACACTCTTTCAAACCCGCCGACCAGCAGCCGCTTGAGATAAAGTTCGGGAGCGATTCGCATGTACATCGGGCTGTTGAGCGCTTCATAGAATGTCTTGAACGGATTTGCGTTTGCACCGCCGGGGATCGGCTGGAGCATCGGCGTCTCGACTTCAAGGAATCCTTTGGAAGCAAGGAACTTGCGTATCTCGGAAAGAATTGCGAAACGCTGCATGAAAACTCTGCGGCTGTCGTCGTTCGTAATCAGATCCAGGTAGCGCTGGCGGTATCTCTGTTCAATGTCGGTGAGTCCGTGGAATTTCTCGGGGAGAGGCCGCAGGGATTTGCTGAGGAGAGTGAACTTGTGCACTTTGACCGTAAGCTCGCCGGTGCGCGTCGTGAAAGGTTCGCCGGTCACGCCGATGATGTCGCCGAGATCAAGTTTCTTGAAGACCTTGAAATCATCTTCCCCGATCTGGTCGCGCTGAACGTAAATCTGCATTCTGCCGGAAGAGTCTTTGATGTCCGCGAAAATGGATTTGCCCATGGCGCGGAATGCCGTCATGCGGCCTGCGATCGTAACTTCCTCCTGCTTTTCCGCTTCCGGCTTGAAGTTTTGCCTGACATCCGCAGTCATCTGCACATTGTCGAAGCGTCTTCCGAAGGGCGGAATACCTGCGGCGGCAAGCTCCTGAACCTTTGCCGCGCGCTGCGCGAAAATGTCCTCGGGCTTCTGCTCGGGAGTATGCTGAACGTTTTCTTCGCTCATTCTCAAATATCCTTTCCAATAATTTAGATAAACTATATAAGATACAGCCTGTCAGGATTTTTTCAATGGGAAAGCATCATTTTCATGCTTCATATTGCTTTGCGGCTGCTGATTCCCGTCAAGAAACCGCTGCGAGACGGAAGAACATCGGGCATCCGCTTTTCGGCTGAAGCCTCATCAATCTTATGATACATACTTGAAAAAATCGCATATTGTGAATACATTGATCCCTGACGGAAAAACTCAACAAGGAAGGAACTGTTATGGCAATTGCAAAAAAATGCGGGAAGATGCTTTCCGCTTCCGCACTCATTCTGGCGGCGCTGTTTTCCGCCGCCGGATGCGGCAGCATGGCAGACGGCAATACGGTGAAAGTGGCGGCGGTCAATGCAAAAGCGACCGGACTGGTCATTCCGGGACCCCGGGTATGGGTTGCCGCCGATGAATCCGTGGCGGCCGATGCGCTTTCCGGACAGTGCAGAAAATATATCGTCAATGCAATCCGGCATCTGGGTCTGAAAGAGGCGTCCGCCGAAGATCAGGCGGATCTTATCGTTCTCTATTCCTACAAGGAAGAGAACCCGGGCGGCAGGAAAACCAGAACCACTGTTTCTCTGAATGCGGTACAGGCGGGAACGCGGAACCAGGTCTGGCATGGAGAGGCGTTCTGCATTTCAAAACGCCCGAACCTGCCGCGGTATCTGCCGGCTCTGGTAACGGCTTCCGCCATGTTTCTCAACAAGAACATGACTGACGAGATCGTTCTGGAGAAATATCCGAACATGCTGAAATCCGTTTCCGGAAACGGTGCGAAATGACGAAGACAGCTCTCATCACCGGTGCCAGCCGGGGAATCGGCAAAGCGGCGGCGCTGCGTCTGGCAAAGGATGGTTTTGACATCATCGGCACATGCAGGAGTTCCCTGGAAGCCCTTGAGGAAACCCGGAAGGGAGTCGAGGCATGCGGACGAGTCTTTCAAGGCGCTGTCTTCGATGTTGCCGACCGTGTCCGGACTTCAGAGAAAATGACGGAACTGTTCGGGGACTCCGCGCCGGACGTCGTTGTCTACAATGCGGGAATCGCGCGTGACAATATGTTCGTCTTCATGTCTCCGGAAGAGTGGGACAGCGTGATTCATACCAATCTCGACGGGTTCTATCATACGGTTCAGCCGCTTCTGTTCGGAATGATCGCGCGCCGGAGCGGACGCATCATTGTCATTACGAGCGCCTCGGGGCAGAGCGGACAGGCGGGGCAGGTCAACTATGCGGCGTCCAAGGCGGGACTTGCCGCGGCAGTCAAATCCCTGGCGCGTGAAGTCGGGCGCAAGGGCATTCTCGTGAATGCGGTTTCACCGGGCGTGATTGAAACGGACATGACCGCGGAGCTTCCGAAGGAGCAGATTCTTCCGATGATTCCGCTGAGACGGTTCGGAACACCGGAGGAAGTCGCGGGAGTCATCAGTTTTCTCTGTTCTCCGGACAGCACGTATCTCCACGGACAGGTGATCGCGGTCAACGGCGGGCTTCTGACATGAATTTGCAGTATGACGATCTTGTAGTGGGAAGCGGCGTCGCCGGCATGACGATCTCCCTGCTGCTTGCCGGAACCGGACGCAGGGTTCTGCTTCTGGAAAAAAGCGATGTCGTCGGCGGCAGCATGCAGCGGTTCCGCCGGAACTCGGTTCCTTTTGACACGGGCTTCCATTTCACCACGAATTTTACCGGATGTATGGGAGACATGATCCGTATGCTGGGATTTGAGCATGAACTCGAATGTATTCCCATCGACACGAACATCATTCTCGGCGGCAGAAAACTGCGGATTTCGCGCGGACGCGAACGCGCATGCGCCTATCTGTGCGGGGAGTTCCCCGGGGAAGAGGAGAAAATCCGCCGTTATTTCGAGACGGAAAAAAGAGTTTACGACAATACCGCTCTGTTCGATCTGCACGCCCCCGGCGGATTTACCGCGGCACAGCCGCTCGACGAGGATTTCATTTCCCTTGCGGATTATCTGGATTCGCTCGGCGTATCGGGAGAGCTGCGGACCGTTCTGGCGGGTTTTGCAACCTGCCACGGAACTCCGCCTTCTGAGATTTCTCTTGCAAACCATTGCCGTGTCAGCTATGGACTGCTTGACGATCTGGTTCGCGTCAAAGGCGGCGGCGGGGCTTTCGTCGAGGCGTTTCTGCGGAAAGCGCGGAAACTCGGAATCACGATTTTGACAGGAACCACAATGGAGGCGTGTCTTGACCTGGAAAGGAAACGCTGTCACAAGATGCGGCTCACCAACGGCGCCGAAGTGTCATTCGAAAACTGTTTCATGACGATTCATCCTTGCAGTATTGCAAAGTTTCTGCCGCAGTCCGTGCAGTCCGAAGATTTCAGGCAGCGCATCGGGGAATTCAGGGAGACCTGCGGATTTTTTACGGTGTTCTGCACCCTTGACCCGCCGGTTCCGGAGTTTCATCAGGAACTTTCCTCCTGTTTTTCCGTGCCGGATGTTGAAATGATCCTTTCCGGCGGACATCCGGAAGCGACAGCGACCGCCGTCATGCTGACATGGGAAACGGCATCCGGGGGCGGACAGCGCCAGACTCTGACTGCCTTTGAAACCGTGTTTCCGGAAGAAACGCGCGAGTGGGAGAACACGACGCATCGGAACCGTCCGCCGTCCTATCTTGCCTACAAGCAGGCGAAAGCACGGAAAATCATGGAGAAAGTTCTGCAGGTCTACCCTCAGTTTGAGGGACATCTGAAACCGGCGGAGACTGCTTCCATGCTGACCTACCGCGACTATCTCTCTCCGTTCGGTTCCGCATACGGAATCCGCCAGCGGATGGAACAGCACAATCTGTTCGGCAGGCTTCCCATACGCAACTTTTATGTGCTCGGGCAGAGTGCGCTTCTGCCGGGAGCGATGGGCGCGATGCTTTCCGCGTTCGTCATCTGGCGCAAACTCATCGGCGAGGAGACTTACAGGAAAATGCCGGGGTGGAATTCATGAACGGAAGACGGAGAGTCGTCATTACGGGAACAGGCGTCGTGTCGGCGCTCGGCATGTCGCGCACGGAACTGTTTGAGAGTCTTTTGAACGGCAGATCCGCGGTCCGGCGCATGGAGGAGTGGGGCAGAAACCTGAACGGCGGATATTCTCCCGGAGCTCCGGTTGTGCTCGACGAGGCGGCAAAGAAGAAAATTCCCCGCCAGTTCCGGCGCTCCATGGGCGATTTGAGTATTTTCGCTTCTCTTGCGGCAATGCAGGCGCTTGAGGAATCCGGGCTTGAACCGGAAGCTGTATCCGGCGGCGGTTGCGGCTGTGTGATCGGTTCCACAATGGGCAGCTCCAAAAGCATTGCGGAGGCGTTCCGCATGATTCTCCTGGAACACGGAATGGCGGATATGCCCGCCGCCCAGTTTTTCAAATGCGCCTCGCATACCGCGTCTTTCAATGTGGCGAACCTGCTGAACATCACGGGGTGCGTCCAGTCCGCGTCGGCTGCGTGCGCTTCGGGGCTTCAGGCGGTCGGAACGGCGCGCAGCCTGATCGCGTACGGCACGCAGGATATGATGATCTGCGGCGGTGCGGATGAGCTTTCGCAGGAAGTGACGGGCTCCTTCGACCTGCTTTATGCGGGGGCTTCGGCAGATGAAAACGCCCCGGAACGTTCTTCCCGTCCGTTCGATGCGGAAAGAACGGGACTGGTCTGCGGAGAAGGTGCGGGAATTCTTGTTCTGGAAGAGTATGAACATGCAAGGAAACGCGGCGCGGAAATCCTAGCTGAGATTGCCGGATATGCCACCTGCGGATGCGGTTCGCAAATCAGCCAGTCCGATGCGTCCTCGATCCGGCGCTGCCTGGCGCTCGCCTTCCGTGACGCCGGAATCGCTTCGGATTCTACGGATTACATCAGCGCCCATGCGACTGCGACAAGACAGGGCGATGCGGAGGAGGCAAAAGCTCTCCGTGACTTTTTCGGAACGGATGCGGTTCCCGTGAGCAGTCTCAAGGGCGGCCTGGGGCATACGCTCGGCGCTTCGGGGGTGATCGAAACCATTGCCGCGCTGGAAATGATGAAACGCGGCATTCTGCTGCCGACCTTGAATCTGGAAACTGTTGCGGAAGAGTGTTCCGGGGTGGATCATGTCAGAACTCCGCGGGAATGCAGAATTGATGTTTTCCTGAAAAATTCTTTCGCTTTCGGCGGAATCAACGCCGCGTTAATCTGTATTGCAAATGAGCAATAAAGAATTCCCGGTCTGATCTCTGTTTTACTTGCCCTGTTTGCTTTCTGTCCTCCGCGAAACTATTTTCTCACAATGTTATTTTTTCACAAGTTTTTTTTGCTTTTTTTGAAAATCCCCCTTGCGCTTTCGCTTTTTTTTGATTATAATTAACATAAGTTAACGAGAAAAAGGGGATTGTCTTATGATCAGTATGAAAGAGATTGCGGCGGAAGCCGGAGTAAGCCGGACAACGGTTTCTTTTGTACTGAACGGACGGCATGAGCGAGATCTGAAAATTTCAACGGAAGTCGTGGAAAAGGTAAAGCGGACCGCCGAGAAACTGGGATATGTCCGCAATGAGCTTGTGCAGTCGCTTGTCAAGGGCAAAAGCAAAGTCATTGCCATCATTGCACATTTCTCCGACTTTATGATGCCGATCATCCGAGGTTATTCCGAAACCGCGGCAAAGTATGGCTACTCCATCAGTCTAATCTCCCTGAGTGAGAACTGCACGCTGAATCAGGCGCTTATGACCGCGGTGGAATACCGTGTAAGCGGGATCGTGGTCATGACGTTGGAACCGGAGGAAAAAGCGCAGGTGAATCCCGGTTTCTTTCAATACGGGATACCCGTCTCCGGTCTGGATGTCAATCGGAAAGGCTTTTTTGATCAGGAAGGTTCCGCAGAGGTTGCCGTAAATTATCTGGTTTCGCTCGGGCACAGGAAGATCATCTGCCTGGGACAGCAATCGGTGGTTGCCGGACAGCGCATTCAGGGATATTTGAATATTATGGAGAAAAACGGGTTGCCGCCCTGTATTTTAGAGGACGGCAGTTCTCATCACGGTGTGCATGAAGCGGTGGTGGAGGCGAACCCCGATGCGGTTTTCTGTGTGAACGACCCTCTGGCATTGAGTCTGCTTCAGTATCTTTATCACCGAAGGATCTTTGTTCCCGATGCATTTTCCGTGATCGGATTCGGCAATCTGGGAGCGGAACTGGCTTCACCGTCCCTGACGACGATCAGAGAACCTTATTACGAAACAGGTTGCCTGGGATTTGAGAATCTTTATTCCATCATCAGGGACGGACGGAAATCTCCCGTCTGGTCGGAGAATTGATCATAAGAGAATCCACGGCAAAAAACAATAAATATGGAGGATCGATATGATGCCGGTTCGTAAAAATTTCACATTGATCGAACTTTTAATCGTAATTGCGATCATCGCAATCCTTGCGGCAATGCTTCTTCCGGCATTGAGCAAGGCGAAGGAGAAGGCGCGGGAG
The DNA here is from genome assembly GCA_949282305.1 of uncultured Lentisphaeria bacterium. Lineage (GTDB taxonomy): Bacteria > Verrucomicrobiota > Lentisphaeria > Victivallales > UBA1829 > UBA11452. The sequence continues at coordinate 74,011 of CASDPB010000047.1, forward strand.
ATTTCCTGTGTAAACAACTTGAAGCAGTTGGGCACTCTGGAAAAAATGTATGAGGACGATTACTACGGCTACATGCCCGGTGTGAGCTGGAATCAAGATCAACAGTTTAATCCCTGCTTGTGGTTTCGTGTTGTGCAGTACAGCCTTAACAAAAAAGATACTGATGTTATCCCGAAACTTCTTCATTGCCCGTCTGTTCCCCCGCGCAACGGAGAATGGGCACTGGGGTCTGTCACCAACACATTTAAAAACGGTTGGATTGCGTTGACATTATCTTACAACCGGATGCTTAGTCTTGGCAATGCGACGATCGGTGAATTCAAACTTTATAAAAGCAATGCAGTCAAGCGCCCATCTGAGTGCACGGCTTTGCACGAACAGCGGAAAGCAAGCAGTTACTATTCCAGTTGGGCGAGTCAGAACGATCATATCAGCCTCGACAGGCACGGAAAAAACAAGGCGAATTATCTGTTCGTTGACGGTCATGCGGGATCACTTCAGATTCCCGAGGCAATGCGCGGCAATACGGCGTATGACCGGTATTTCTATCGGGAAGGAACCCGGTAAACGGGATTCAAATAAAACATCATGACAAACAGGAAATTGTACAAATGAAAATTTTTTTTTCCTCTCTTCTTCTGCTGATGGGTGCGTCGTTGTGCGCACTGGAAATCACTCTGCCTGCGAAACCTTTGCCATCCGAAAAAACCGCCGCTCAGGAACTGCGTTCTTACCTGAAACGCACAGTGGACGGCGAGCTGAAAATCGGCGGCAGGGCGATCAACAGGATTCTGCTCGGCGATACGCCGGAGACGCGGGCGGCAGGGATCGACGGCAGGGCATTGAAGACCGACGCCTATGTAATCAGGAGTTCCGGCAGTGATCTTTTCATTGCAGGCGGCGGACAGTCCGGCACGCTTTATGGCGTCTATGCGTTTCTGGAGAATCAGATCGGGATACGCTGGTGGACTCCGGCGGAGGAGTTCGTGCCGGAAAAACGCCGTCTGGAGCTTCCGGCCCTGGACATCCGGTTTGAGTTTCCTGCCATTCAGCGCGACATTTACCGTGACCATGCCGTACTGCCGGACGGAGGAAAATGGGCGGCAAGGAACCGCCTCAACCGTAACGGCGACCTTGGAATATCCACGCTTTACGGCGGCAGTTCCTGCAATTTCGGAGGCCCCTATTTTGTACATACGTTTAACCTGTATCTTCCGAAGTCACTTGCTGAGGAGCATCCTGAATATTTTGCGGTTTTTCAGGGAAAACGCCAGCCGGGGAAGCTCGGTCAGCTATGCCTTTCCAATGAAGGAATGCGGCGTGAATTTCTTGCCCGTTTGAAGAAACGGATCCTTGCCGATGAATCCGCGGCGAAAGCAAAGGGTAATCCGGTTCCCCGGATTTATGACGTCAGCCCCAACGATGTTGGTTTTTCCTGTGAATGCGCGGAGTGCCGGGCACTGAACAGCCAGGAGAAGTCCGATGCCGGGACATTGATTGCGTTTGTCAACGGAATGGCGCGGGAGATCGGAAAATTCCGCCCGGATATTCTGATTTCAACCACAGCATACACCAACACGGTCAAGCCGCCGAAAACGCTTCGCCCGGAAAGCAATGTCCTGATCAGATTCTGTTATACGCCGAAATGCATGGCGATTCCACTGGACACGGCATCCAACAGAGAGTATCTCGACAACGTCCGGAAATGGAAGGGGCTGTCTCCGGAACTTTATGTGTGGATTTACGGCATTACGTATCAGGTTCATGGATATCCGCTCCCCAATGAACAGTTTATGGCGAATGATGTCCGGCAATTCTATGAAAACGGAATCCGCTATTTCTTCTTTGAACATGAGGACAGCCATATCGCGGATATGTATGCACTGAAAGTATGGATGGAGGCGAAGCTGGCGGAGAATCCGGAAGCGGACGGCAGGGCTCTGCTGAAGATTTTCATGGACGGTTATTACGGTCCGGAGGCGGGGGAGTGGATTCTCAAGGCGCGGCGGATGATCGCGGAGTCCGCCCGTGAAAAGTGCCGTGCAATGGGAATTATGGCGGGAATCAATGCTTTCAATTATCTGACGTTTGAAGTCGTGGAGGCGTGCCATGGATTTTTTGACAAGGCGGCGGAATGTGCGGCGGGCGATCCCGTAAAATCCCAGCGAGTGGCGGAGGCGCGTCTTTCTCTTGATCGGTTTACGCTTGCCGCGGTTCAGCGTCTTTACAAGGAATTCCGTGAGTCCAGCGGTGATTCCGCGGAATTTCCGTTCGACCGGAAAAAGATTGCCGCGCGCATCCGGAAAATCTACCCGGCATACCTGCGTAAACTGAATCCGGCGGTCTTCCGGCAGCATTCGGACGCGATGAACAAAGAGCTGGACGGTCTAGCGATGCTTCCGATGGAAAGCAGACTGCCCGCCCGTTTCGCAGGTTTGCCGCCGGAAGACGTCTGGGATTTCACTGCCGATAAAATGCAACTGCACAACAAAAGTCTGAAAGTCGTGAAAGACCCCGCCGCCGAATCCGGCATGGCTGTCAGATTTCTTACTTCGCCCGAGCGGAAAGAAAACCCGTTCAATGCCGGAATGTATTTGTACCGGGAAAAGAAAATTCCTGTGAAGCGCAGCATCAGCCCGAAAGAGAATGCCGGAAGCGTGGGACGTTACCAGTGGTATAAGCTTTTTACAGTGAAGGTTCCGAAAGGGTTCAGCTATATTTACCTGCTTTCCAGGTGGGAAATCCAGATGCCTCTGGTCGATCTCTCAAAAACGATGCTAGGGGCCGAATATGATGTCTATCTGAGTCTGAAATATCAGGGGCCGCTTTACGGCGGAAAAGGCGAAAACGCAGTCTTTGTGGAACGTGTTGTCATGGTCAGGAAACATTCCATTACACTGAGGTGACAAATGGATCTGCATATTGATTTCAATGTCGGGATGGGCGAAATCCGCGCATTGAACGGAGTCAATCTCGCCCCGAAACTTCACAATCAGAAGAACCGGAACATGAATGAGGCATACCGGGCGCTGAAAATTCCTTATGCGCGCCTGCACGATGTCCCGCTGGACAATCCGGGGATGCGACTGGTGGATATTCAGCATATTTTCGGAAACTGGGAGGCGAATGAGAACGATCCGCGTAACTACTACTTCAAACAGACGGACGACTACATCCGCAACTGTCTCGGGTTGGGAACGCAGGTCGTCTACCGTCTCGGCACAAGCATCGAGCATTCGCTTCAGAATTATTATGCATTCCCCCCGGAGGATTTCGACCGATGGATCACAGTCTGCATCAACATCATACGCCATTACAACGAAGGCTGGGCGAACGGTTATTCATGGAAAATCGTCTACTGGGAAATCTGGAACGAACCCAATGCCAAACCGCACATGTGGAGCGGTGACGACAAACTGTATTATGAGCTGTATGCGCGCGCCGCGAAACGGATCAAAGAGCGTTTCTCCTATGTGAAAGTGGGAGGCCCCGCATTGAGCTGTCCGGTTCAGTACGATGCGCCGTTGAAATATACGGATGATTTTCTGGAATACTGCCGGAAGGAAAACGCTCCCCTTGATTTCTATTCATGGCACTGTTACCCGACCTGTCTTGAAGAGATTGTCGATGAGCCCGCCCGCGTGCGCAAGGTGCTTGACCGTTTCGGGTTCACCGAAACCGAGCTTCATTTGAACGAGTGGCATTATGCGCCGACATGGGAATGTTCCGCCAAAGCCCGCGCCCGTCTTTCCGACGCCGAGAGCGCCGCGTTCACGACGGCGGTTCTGACCTCATGGCAGGATTCCCCGTTGACGTTGGGCGGTTTTTATACCGCCAGTGTCATCTGGGGGATTTATGACGCTTACGGCGTTTTTCTCAAGACCTATTACGCCCTGCACGCCTTTGCGCGAATGCTGGAACATCCCCACCGTGTGGAAGCCGTTTCCCCTGAAAAGAATGTCACGGTTCTTGCCGGAATGAATGCGGACGGCAAAGCGGCGGCGCTGATCAGCGCATACCGGTGTCCCGCAAAAACGGTCCGGCTCAAAATGAAAGGCGCGGAGGGACGCAGATTCAGGATATCGTGTCTGGACGAGTCCGGTGATGCCCCGTTTGACTGCGGCAAAGAAGACGGCGGGCTTATTTCGCTGGAGTTAAAATCCGAATCGGCAATTTTTCTTCTGACGGAAGTCTGAAAGTTCCTCCGGACGTTCTCTACGGGGAACAGGTTGAATTTTGAAAAAGGAGTGTTAGACTCCTGTTTCAGTATTTTTCTGAATATACCCTGAAACAGATAGGACACTTGCGATGGAACATTCATTCTTCTCCGTGATTGTGCCTGTCTGCCGTTGCGGGAAGTATACGGAATGTCTGGTGAAATCTCTTTTGCGGCAGTCGTTCGGTGATTTCGAGGTGCTGATTCTGAACGACGGTTCCGGCAACGGCACATTGGACGCTTACGGTCGGCAAGCTCAAGGGAAAGGCGGCAATCTCGGAACGCAAAAATTTTTTTCCTCTTGCCGGAATCCCTACCGCATTGATTCTGGATGTGGAAGCCACTGATCTGGAAGCGGCAGTCTCATGGGTCTTCCGGGATGCCGCCGGCAAGACATTCCGGACTCCGGCTCAACTTATTTCCAATAAAAGGGAGTGCCTGACATTTCCTCTTGACATTCTGATGAAAGACGGCAAACCGCCGTTTCGGGTTGAACAGCTTGAAATGGAACGGAAAACGGGTAACGGCACTCTGCGTTTTCATGACAGTTCCTTCAAGACAAGCCTGACGCGCTCCGAAGCAGTCCGGTTCGAGCTGGAAACCGGGCTTGCAATTCCTGTTCTCAAGCGCGGACATGAAACCACCCTGGCATATCGCTTCACCAATACGGCAGCGGTTCCGGGCGATTTTACTTTTCACCTCGCCATGCGCCATTTTCACGGGGATGTCCTGACCAATCAGTACAAACGCCGTCTTGCACCCGGTGAAAGTGTTCTCCTGTTTCCGGAAAAGCGCCCGGAGAAACTGGGACACTGGGATGTCGAATGCCGGATCACCGAGGCGAGCGAAAAAGGAGGCACGAATCTTCGGCGTTCCTTTGCCTACCTTGATCCCGCGGGACCGACTCCGGAGCGGGCTTCCGGATTTCTGTTCGGAGTCTGCACGCATACCCAGCGCTGGTCGCCGGAAGATCGGAAACGGGAATATCTGGCGGCGGCACTCTGCGGTGCCAAAGTCGTGCGGACAGGCGTCGAATGGGGCGGCATTCAGCCGGAAAGGGATCAATGGAACTTCACAATCATGGATGAACTTGTCGAAACCTACGGGGGCTACGGGATGGAGCTTCAGGCGATTTTCGGCTTCTGCCCGAAATGGGCGGCAGCTCCGGAGGCGCAGAAATCCGCAAACTGGCTTGACTGGGCACGTTCCAAACCGGAGGATGCCGCATGGACAACCTACATCCGCACGATGGCGGAACGCTACCGCGGCAGAATCCGTTACTGGGAAGTGTGGAATGAGCCGGATCTGAAAGGATTCAACAGAATGACGCTGGAGGAATACGTCGGGCTCCAGAAAGCCGCGTTTCAGGAACTGAAACGGCATGTCCCCGAAGCAATTGTCATGAGCGGAGGATTTGCCACAATGTCTGACCATCCCGGACGCAAGAGCAAGACTTTTCATCGAGACTACCTGAACCTGGCAAAAGGGTTTTTCGCAGTCCATGCCATCCATGAACACGGCTCTTTCCAGTCGTATGCGGATCTCATTGACCATAAATTTCTCCCCATGCGGCGGCAGACCGGCACAAACGTCCCCTGGTACTCCAACGAGACGGCTGTTGCCTCCATGCATGGCGCGGAACGGCATCAGGCGATCACCCTGTTCAAGAAACTGCTGTTCTCCTGGTCCCGCGGGGCAATCGGATATTCCTGGTATGACCTGCGCAACGACGGCATCGACCCGTCCGATGCAGAACATCACTACGGTATGATGACCAATGACTTTCAGCCCAAACCAGTTTATTCCGTCTACAACATGCTTGCCGGGAATTTCCGCGGGATGACGTATCTCAGCCAGCCTGAAACCGAACCGAATCTCAGGATGTTCCTGTTCTCCGGAAAAGGCAAGACGCTGATTCCTCTCTGGGATGAATCGGGGCTCGCCTCCATGCTCCTGGCATTCCGCACCGATGCGGTTTCCGCCTCCATGATTGATCTCATGGGAAATGAAACTCCGCTTGCCGTCCATAACGGGATCGTCATCGCCCCGGTATCGCCGGAGCCGCGTATCCTGCAATTTTCCGGTTCATCGCAAACGGTTCCCGTTGCTCCGCTTGTGAATGCCTCGGACATCGGAACCGCCGTTCCCGGGCGTCCGTTCCGCTTCACGGTGAAACTTTCCAATCCGACGGAAAAGCAGCTGACCTTCCGTCTCCGCCCCGACAATTTGCCGAAAGGAGCCCGCGATACCGTCGGCGAACGGACAATTACTCTGCCGCCGGGAACTGCGAAAGCTCTGCCGGTAAGCATCCAGCTTGCCGCCGAACCGCTTTCCCGGCATCCCGCGCCGATTCTCCTGCACTGCGGGGAAAGCGGTTCGGGCTGGAAGGGACTACTGCAAATCCCCGTCAATCCGGCTGTCCTGATCCCCGCCGCCCCGATGGAGCAGCGTTCTCCCGATTTCGATCTGCATGACGTCGGGCAGACCGTTTCATTTGCGCAGGCGGATCCCGTCCTCCGTCACAGGGTCTGGCAGGGACCGCAGGATCTCAGTGTCAAAGCATGGCTCCAGCTTCAGGAAAACAATCTGATTCTCCGTGCCGCGGTCCGGGACGACAAACATCATCAACCGGAATCCGGCTCCAACGCATGGAAGGGGGACAACATTCAGCTTGCCCTGAAACTGCCGTCGCAAAACGGCTTCTGGGAAATCGGAATATCCCGTCTGAACTCCGGCGGAAATGAAGTATTTGTGTTCTCCGCACCGAACGGAATTCAAACGGAACAGTGTGCGGCGGAAATGAAGCTGGAAACATCACGGGAAAATGACCGGACTGAGTACCGTCTTCAAATTCCGCTTGCCGCAATCCGGACAGCTCCGGAAGAACTGCGGAAGGGAATCCGTTTCAATCTTCTCGTCAACGACAACGACGGGGAAGGACGCGACGGCTGGATTCATCTTGCACCGGGGCTCGGCTCCGGAAAGAATCCGGACGCCTTTCCCTTTATCGTCTTTGAATGAACTGCTCCGAAGCCAAAGGCATCGCCCGTGCAGGGCTGCAAGTCCTGCACGGGCTTCTGAATGTGCTGTAAGATGGAACAGTCCGAAGCCGATTCATTGTCAGGGGAAAATCCCGGCAATGCCGGCTTGCAGATCAGGCGTGACATGAAAGACGCCGGCAGCAGAAAAGGCAGGATGCGATCAGAACAAGGGAACTTCCCGGTATTCCTCCTTGCCGCTCCGGGTATCCCAGCAGATTTCTTTCACGCCCTGTTCCCGCAGAAAGGCATTGATTGCGGAAAAGGGGCGGCTGCCGAAAAATCCGCGATAGGCGGAAAGGGGCGACGGATGTGCCGAAGCGATGATTTTGTGCCGCGTCCGGTCAATGAATCCGGCTTTTCTCTGTGCCGGATCGCCCCAGAGAACGAAGATGACGGGGCGGTCAAAACCATTGACCGTCCGGATCACGGAATCCGTGAATGCCTCCCAGCCGCGTTTTTTATGGGAATTTGCGGCATGTGCCCGCACGGTCAGCACCGTATTGAGAAGCAATACCCCCTGCTCTGCCCAGGATTCCAGAGAACCGCTTTCCGGAACCGGAATTCCGACGTCTGTCTCCAGTTCCTTGAAGATATTGCGCAGAGACGGAGGAAGTTTGACACCGGGGAGCACGGAGAAGGCAAGCCCGTGCGCCTGCCCGTTGTCATGATACGGGTCTTGCCCGAGAATTACGACTTTGACCTGATCGGGCGGCGTCAGGCGGAACGCATGAAATAGATTCTCCCGCGGCGGGAAAATCTCCTGTTCCCGGTATTCCCGATTCAGGAAGAGTTCAAGCTGTCTGAATGATTCCGTGTTCAGGGCGTCCGACAGCAGAAGCCGCCATTGTTCCGGAAGAAGGTTCGCCAGTTCCATATTTCCTCATGATTTCAAATTTGTTTCCCGCCTTTTTCATGCCGACACGGTAACATACTCCGCAACGGCATACGAATCAAGCGGGAAAGGCAGATACCTCCGCCCTGCGCTTTCCGTATTTCACGCCCGGCTGATTTTTCCCTTGAGAACATCACAGATCGAATGCAAAAGCGTCTGCTCCGTTGATCCCGCGTCATGACGGGGAAGCCAGTTTCCAGACGGCGGCAGGACGGTTTGCGGCATATTTCCGGTGGAATGCAAAATAGAACGCCGCTCTTCTGCCGGGCAGAAGCCAGTATTTTGTCTCCCGTTCCTCTGCAGATGCGGGATCGCCTTCAAGAAGAAGCGCCGTTTCCGGCGGTTTTCCTGTTTTGACTGCCTTCATGCCGGGACATGCTTCCGGCGGATAACCGGAACGAAGCCACTGAAATGCCAGCTCTTCCGCTGCGGTCCTGCAATTTTCCCCGGAAAGAAACTCCTGCAAAAGCAGAAACCGTTTTTTCAAATCGAAGAGACGTTTCAGGTCAAGTCCGTTTAACAGGAAGAACTGCAGGAATCCCGGCAGGAAATCCGGTTTTCCGGCAAGGATGGCGCGGAGAACCGGACGCAGTGCGGGGTGATTGTAAGTAAGATCAAGCAGACGCGACAACTTCCGCGCCAGGAGAATGTCTTCCGTCGACATGGTGTTTGTCTTCATGACGTCATAAGGCGGTTTCGGTGCAAAAATCAGTCCGAGCTCCTCCGCCCGCGCACGCAATGGAGTTCCCGGCAGCACCTTGAGCACTTCCAACTGGATTTCGGCGGCGCCGGCTTCCATCAGGCTGGAGACATCGAGAAAAAGCTGCTCCGGGGACTGTTCCGGCAGACCGGCAAGCAGATCGGCATGGGTCTCGAAATTCGGGCAGGAACAGAGAAAACGCAAACCGTCCAGCGCATCCCCGGGACGGCTCCGGCGCCCGATTGCATTTTGCACGTTCTCCGCCAGACATTGAATTCCCGCCTCAATATGAAGCTGCCCCGGAAGAGCCGCCCGCAGCTCCTCTCGCAGTTCGGCGTTCAGAAACTGGGGATGAATCTCAAGATGAAAACGCATTTCCGGAAAGCTGTTTCTGAAAAGACGCAGAAGTTCTGCCCCCCGTGTCTGCGGACAGTTGAAGGTGCGGTCGAGAAGGCGGACTTCTCTGACTCCACGCCGGCGCAGCGCTGTCAGTTCCTTCATGACCGCGTCCGGACTTTTGAAACGCAGCTTTGTCCTGCCGCTGGTGCAGTAGAGACAGCCCATCGGACAGCCTCGCGAAGTTTCCACCTGTATGAACGGCTTATCCGTCCGGAAGAAATCGTCTTCAACGGGCGGCGGAGCCGTTCCCCATTCCTCATAAACGGCATTGCCTTTTTCCGGGATGATCTGAACTCCCCGAGGCGGAAAGCTGTTCAGGAAGTCCGGGAGCAGCCCTTCGCCTTCCCCCCGGAACACGGTATGGATGAAGGGATACCGGGCAAGCAGATGCTCCGCGCCGTCCCCCAGACATTCCGGTCCGCCGACTGCGATATGGCAGACGGGGTTGAGAGCATGAAAACGCTGCAAAACCTCCATTACCATGTTTCTGTTAAACAGATACAGGGTTGTGCAGAGCAGACATCCCCGCAGCCCGTTCAGACGTGCCGCTGTTTCCGATGGATCATCCGCAACGGTCGTTTCCAGCGGAATCCATTCCCAGCCGGGTATTTTTCCGCATGCGGCATGAAGCAGCGGCAGTGCCAGCGAGGAGTGGGAATAGGAGGAATTCACCGACAACCAGATCAAGCGCCGTTTTTCATTTCCGCCATCTTCTGAAATACCTGTCATATTCCTCTTTTCCGTGCTCCAAAGCATAAACAAATTGATTCATAACCGGGGTCGGAAGGAATCAGGAACCTGCGGGCATTGCATTCATCTCCCGGGACTGCGCTGACGGGCGCAGGAAAAATGCCCGCAACCTTTCCCCGTCTTGAAAGCAGACCGCGCTTCCGCCGGCGCACATGCCAGGAACAGCCCCGATGCGAAACACATGCGGGGCATCCGGAAAAATCGCGCAGGCAGACCGCGCAGCCGGGGAGAATCCGCCATCCCGCAGACTCAGGAGAGAGACAGCCCTTCCAGCCCGAAGCGTACAATACAGTAGGCGTCATTCCACGGCAGCGGCCGGTGCCCGAGATAATCCTCATGCCGGAAGAAGCTGTACGGACCGACTCCGAAACACTCCCCTTCCTCCAGATGATGCGGCCCCAGAAGATTGCGCAGATTTCCGGCAAGCTCAATCTCCAGAACATTGTCCTTCTCTTTCAGGACTCCCGGAGGAACCGCGACACGGTACGGACGCCACAGCAGAGTGCCGAGCGTCCTGCCGTTCAGACGGATTTCCGCGGCATTGGCAAAAAGCTCCCCGCAGTTCAAAACAGAATAATCGGTTCTGTCAAGATCAAAGCGCTGTTTCAGAAGCACCCTTCCCGCGAAGAAGCAGAGACCGTCCTGCTGGAGATTGCCGCCGGAAACTACGGCAGCGGGTTCCGTAATGACAAACGGTCCGGAAATACGTTCCGCATTTTTCGGCAACGGCTCGGTCGTCCCCTGATTTCTCACGGCAAAGTCTCCGGCAATATAAATCGACTCCAGTTCCATGTCAAACGTGATCTTATTGCCTTCCGACTCGAAGCAGCGTCCGCGGCGGAGCATTTCATATACTTCCGGGTTCTGCTCGAAATGAGTTTCCAGGCGGATCGTGTTCCTCCCGTTCCGGCAGGCAGGAAGCAGTATCGTCTTGAAGGCATGGTCAAACAGAGTTCCATCCACCTTCGCCTCAATCGGAGAATCATTCAGGAAGATTCGATACTGCTCCGGATTCTCAATCACCAGATGGAGCGGACGGCGGACATCGAACGAGGAATCAATCTCAAATGAAAATTCCAGCTTCAAGTCCACAGGACGCTCCCGTTTCAGGAGTTCCGGCATCAGACTGATTGTTTCTATTTTTTCCGCCAGCAGTTCACCGTCCGCATAACAGCGGCAGGTATCCAGCGTCAAAGTATTCGGAGTCAGGAGCTTCAGGTCAAAAGCGGCGTCAAGAGCCTTCGAGCGCGGCAGACAGCCGCCCTCCGGACGAACCATCAGCAGCAGATCGCCGCCCGGTTCAAACTCATGTTCCAATACGGAAGCGCAGACAGGGAACGGCAGGAATCCGCCGCTTGCCGCGTCAAAGCGGGAAATCACCTGTCCCTTGAACTCAATGCGGACTTCTGCCTTCTCACCGCTGCTCTGGTTGACCAGATAGAACAGTTCCGCGGGGGCTCCTTCCCAATCTGCGAAACGGCGTTTTGTGCAGACAATTTCCTCCGCCTCGCCGGTGACTCTGCAAAGCGAACAGGTTTCACGCAGATACTCCGACAGTTCCGCTTCGGAGGCAAACCAGCGGCATTTCTCCAGAAGCACTGCCGCTTCCGGATCCGTTTCGCCATCCACGGTAAACGGATGTTCCGAGGAATCGCGGACGCCGAGCAGGGTTCCCCCGTTCGCGCAGAATTCAAGCAGAAGGGTCTTCTCCTTTGCGGAAATATTGCTCAGCTGCGGGAAGATCACGACCTGGTATTTCTGTCTGCCGATCACAAAATCCCTGCCGCTCACACTGCCATGCTGCCCTATCAGGGTTTCATCGCCGTAGTGACAGTTAATCTGGCGTTTCTCAAGTTCACGGGTCAATACGGCAAGGGCATCGGAATAACGATCCAATGCGCCGTTGTCCCCGTCGTCATATTCAATCCATGCGGTGGATTGTCCATGGAGCACTAGAACGGGACACTCCAGCTCTCCCTCCGCAAGGAGGCGTCCGACCCGGGAGACATAATCATTGTAATAATGGTATTCACGCCACCAGGGCTGATGCTGGAAAAGCGAAGCGGGATAATCCCGCTTGCGCAGACCGCGCAGGGAATACCCCTCCAGATGCTGGCAGAGGAAATTCACACCGCGCACCATCTGAAGCTGATAAATCCATTTCAAGTCCTGAAAGCTCACATTCCAGCCGCAGCAGGCGAACGTTTCCGCAAGCAGACGCTTTTTACCGGTCTGTGCCGCGGCGGAAAGAAGCTGGATCAGAGCGACCGCATTCGGAGCGCTGCGCCCCAGCCAGTCCACACCCGGAATATGGTAATACTGATACTGCGGCATAATCGCGCCATTGGAAACAAGCTGGCTGTAATAGGTCTCCTCAAGCACATGATGCCCAGTCAGCAGCACGCCGTTGGCGTCGCACCAGTCATGAATCGGCTTGAGAAAGTGGTTCATGAAAAGACGTGTCACAAGTCCCCAGTAACGGACTCTTATGCTGCGGTATCCCGGAATTTCCGTAAACAGCCCGGGCAGATCCGCGAAAAGATCGCGCCCGTATGCCTTTTCATATTCCCCGGGCAAAGTCAGCGACCACGGGATTCCTTTCCGGGATATTTGCGGCTCATCGGTGAAAAAGCCTTTCACGCTGCGCCAGACTTCCGGCGGCAGGGTATCCCTGTAAACCTGATAAACCTGTTTGATGAATTCAGCCGTGACCGAGGCGTCCAGCGTGTCCACATAATAGGGATTGACGTCATAGTAAAAACTCATCTCCCCGGACCGGCAGATCAGATTGTGAGGCGCCGTCCCCTTCGTCATGCGCAGATATTTCTGCTGGTATTTTTCTCCGAGCCCGTTCACCCCGCCGTTGCCGAAACCGCTCGGCCATCCGTTTTCATCGTAAAGCCACGGTTCCATGCCCCGCTTTCCCGCTTCTTCGATGCACGCCTGAACAGCTTCAAACCATTCCCGGGAAAAATATTGCGTGCGCAGTCCGGAACGGGCGTGCATGAAAAAGCCGCCGATGCCGGCAGCGTGCATTTCCCTGATCTGACGACGAAGTTCGGAAATGTCCAGATGGTCATTCCAACTCCAGAAAGGAACCGGCCGGAAATCAGCCGGAGGATTTTCATAACTCATTTTCTCTAGCCTTTAACTGGTTAAAAATTCTGTATTTATTACAAATACCGCGGAACTTCCTTTATGCAAGGGCGACACTTGTGAAATATGAATATTTTTTCAAGTCGCGCCGACCGCTCAAAGGCGGCCGGACGCCGGAAAGGCAAAATGAAATCCTCCAATGTTCTGCGGTCAGACAAAAAACAAGGAAGACTGCACCGGGGCTTTCCCCGCGGTGCAGATGAAACACTGTGAAACAGTTATTTCCGCCTTTTCCCGTATATTGCCATTGACGACAACTTCATTTTCGGTTATAATAGTGAAGGCGGAAAAGAAACAATTCAAATCACTCGGGAGAACAAGCGGGTATGTCTGACAACCGATTGCGGACAGCAAAACTGACAGGATACATCGAAGCCATGATCGCCGGAGGCAATTTCGCCGCGGGGGATCGTCTGCCTCCCCTGCGCAAACTCGCGGATCAATTCCATTTAACGCCGAGCACCGCGCGCAGAAGTCTGCAGGAACTTTGCGAGCGGGACATTCTTGAATTCCGCCACGGCTCCGGCACCTATGTCAAGCCCCGCGGGAAAACGCACAACGTTTCCTGCAACATTTCCGTCATTCTCTTTGAAAAGAATTTCAGGTCCAGTTACTGTTCCTACGCCATGCAGGGCTTTCAATGCATGGCGGCGGAATACGGCTGGCAGCTCCACCTTCTTTTCCATCCGTACGAACAGTTGAAGCAGAACTATGACGATTCGATTTTTCAAAACCGCGATGCACTGGTCTTTCTCGGCTGTTATGACACCTATGACCTGAGTTATCTCCCGAAACATCTTCCGGGTGTGGGGCTTGAAATGCACAGCTCCCTGGACGGGCAGTTTTCCACGGTGACACTGGATCCGTTCCATGCCGCAGCCATCGCGTCAGAACATTTCCGCAGTCTCGGCATCCGTCATGTCAAGATCATCTCCGCCGATATGCCGGTACACCGGATCCGCACCAGGCTTTTCCAGATGGAATGGGGCAGAGAACACGAAGTCATCGACTCCCGGAACTTCTGCAAATGTAAAATCGTCCCGAACTGCGGTTATCTGTTCGTCAGCGGCACTCATCATGAAGCCTATGCACAGGAATACTTCCGGAAACACAAAAAACATCTTGCGGACAACCCCGCGGTTCTGAGCATCGACGGCAAAAGCCTGATCACGCCGGACTTTCAGCCCGCCAACACCATTGCCATTGACTGGCCGTCCGCAGGGGAAGCCGCGGCGGAAGAGTGTCTGCGCCGCCTGAACTCCCGAGGCAGCGCCGCACGCAGAATCTATATCTCGCCGAAATTACATCTCCATCAGAAGTGAAACTCAACCACTTCAAATTTCCCGCACGGAGAATCATGATAAGTCGAAGAGGAGCCATTGCCTTTCCACAACAACGACTGCCGCAGCCGCTTTGAAACGCCGCATTCCCGCAGTTCATCTTACGGACGGCGGTTTGCCGGATCAATGCAAAGCAGGGAAATATGCCGCCGGGGAGACACGTCCGGGGAAACCTGTTTTCCTCCGTTTATCCCGGCGCTTTCTTTCATTTGTGAAAACTCAAACAGACTGAAGCCGGAACAGCAGACGGCAGCCGTTTTTTCCACCTGTGCCGCAAAATGAATCCCAGAAAAATATTTATGGTTTCATTTCATCCATGACAACTTGAAAAAAAACAATATTATGCTATTGTTAATTAATTCACACTTTCAGATTTTTTCCGCGGATGGGCCGCGAACGGGATCTGGAAAAAATAATACTGAATGCAGATATGAAACTTCCATCACTGAAAATAAGAAATCTTGAAAGCAAATATCCCGTGATCCAGGCGGGAATGGGCGTGCGCATCGGAATGGCCGAACTTGCATCGGCGGTCATCAAAAACGGCGGATACGGAACGATCGCCAGCGTCGGCATCGGCGATGTCGAACGGGGCAAGATCAGATTTGTGGAAGAGTGCAATGAAAATTTCGCACTTGAAATCCGCAAGGCAAGAGAACTCGCGGAAGGCAGGAAACCACTCGGCGTCAATGTCATGGTCGCTCTCTCCAATTACGAGGAAATCGTCCGGACGGCAGTGGCGGAAGGCGTGGATTACATCATTTCCGGAGCGGGTCTGCCCCTGCCTCTGCCGGAATATGTCGGAGATGCCGATATTGCTCTGATCCCGGTGATTTCCAGCGGCCGTGCCTTCGAGGTCGTGGTCAAAACATGGCTCCGCAAGTATGACCGCAAGCCGGATGCTGTCATTATCGAAGGACCGAAATGCGGCGGGCACCTGGGTTTCACGCTTGATATGATCGAACATCCTGAAACCTGTTCTCTGGACAAACTTCTTGCGGAAGTCAAAGAGGTCGCCGTCCGTTATGAACTTGATATTCCGTTCATCGCCGCAGAGGAAGTCGCATGCCGCGGGGATATTGAGAAGTTCCTGAAAATGGGATTCGACGGCGTTCAGATCGGCACCTATTTCATCACGACCGAGGAAGCGGGCATCGCAAGAGAAAGCAAACAGGTTTTCGTCGATGCAAAACCGGAAGACGTTGTCGTAATCAAAAGTCCCGTCGGACTGCCGGTCCGCGTTTTGAAAACCCCGCTTGTCCAGCGTGTTCTCAGCGGAAACCGTGAAAAATTCACCTGTCCATACCGCTGTCTGCGTTCCTGCAATCCGGCAAAATCGCTCTTCTGCATCGCGCGCGCCCTTCTTGCCACATGGCGCGGCGACACGGAAAACGGTCTCTACATGACCGGATGCAATATCGGGGCAACCACAAGGATTTTCCCGGTCAAGGAGTTCTTCGATACATTGGAAGGCGAGTAAGCCTCATCGCCGGCTCTTTTCCCGGTACAGCAAAAAATCCCCGCCTTTCCTTGAGAAAGCGGGGATTTTTCTTTGCGCTCCCGGCACGGTCGAAGGCTTCAGAACGCCTCCGGACCGGCGGACGCTTTTCCTGCGCGGACTTAAATGCCGATATCGGAACGGTGAATGGGGAATCCGAGCGAACGCAGTTGTTCCTGAACTTTATGGACATCAAGTTCCCAGATCTCCTTTCCGGCATCGATGGACATTGATGCGGCAAGTCCGGCAACCTGTCCGGTCATGGCGGCGCTCGGAATGACGCGCGTGATTTCCCAGGCATCCCCCTGCGCCGCGGTGCAGCGTCCGGCGGCAATGATTCCGCCAGTCTTTTTCTTCGCATAAAACGTCCGGAACGGCACTTCCCAGACATATTCCGAGCCGGATTTGCGCCAGTCGGCAAGCAATCCGACGGAATCTTCAAAGTATTTCGCATTTTCCCCCGTATTCAATACATATTCGCCATCCACACAGTAAATTTTCCGGAACTGCGGCATCAACGGCAATTTGACCGGATAACAATCCATGCGGGTGTATTTTCCGCCTTCATAGCGCATTTTGTAAGTTTCCAGCAGAATCCTGTGACTTTCCTGCACAAAGCGGGAAACGGATCTGCCTGTAAGTCCGCGGTATGTGATAAGGTCGTGATACTCTTTCCCGGAACATTTCCCATACATCCGTTCAAGAAGTTCCGGGGATGCCGCCAGCCGCGTTTCCTGATCCAGTGTGCTTGTGGTTATGGTATAAACGGAAATATTTTTTCCGAAATCCATGTCCTCCGCATCCGACTGATACTGCATAGCCCACATCGTCAGATAATTGTCTTCGGTCAGGCAGGGCACACCAGCACGGCGCATTGCCACACCGGTTCCGCTGGCATCCACAATGGATTTCGCCTCGATCCTGCCGCGTCCGCTCTCATTTTCCACAATCAGGGCAGTTACCTTTTTGTCCACGACCTCCGCGCCGCAGACCAGCGTATCATACCAGATGTCCACATTTTCTCCGCGGAGCAGTTCCTCCAGCGAAAGCATGAAGGACGCCGGAGAAAAACGGCACATCAGGCGTCTCCGCTCGGGAGCGTTTTTCTCCTGCCTCCAATTCCGGGGAATATTCCCCGGTCCATATTGGATGCTGTTGCGCAAAAGCTCCTCGCTGATGCCGCAGGTCGCCTGGTGCCCGCTGCCGTCGCAAAGCGGAAGATAAATGTAAACAAGCCCGCTCGTTGCAAGCCCCCCGAGAAGAATTGTCTTTTCGATCAGGACAGTTTTTTTCCCGCATCTCGCGGACTGGATCGCCGCGGCAATTCCGGCAACACCTCCCCCGACAACCGCCACATCATAACCGACTGTAAAATCCATATGATTCACCCTCATGTTAAATGGTTTCTTTCAAGCCCGCAGAAAAAGACTTTCCGAAGCCGGCTCCTCAAGAACCACGTCGGACAGTCCCATCAGTTCGTTCAAAAGTCTCTTCTCTTCTTCCACCCCAAGATGCAGGCAGGTGCAGGTCAAAGCTCCGGACAGCCTCCCCTTGTGAAACATCGGAATCCCGATCCGGCTCATTTCCGGAGGATCAAACGGCAGACGCGCATACCGCCGTTCCCGGCACAGGCGGACAGCCTCCTCCAGCGCATGTTCCGTTCCCCAGTCGCCGCGGCTGCGCTCCGAAAACGGAAAATCAGCCCGGAGAACCGCGGCTTCCTCTTCCGGCAGGAACGCAAGAAACACAAGCCCGGCAACAGTCCGGTACGGCGGCAGGACGCTTTCCGCGGCGCGGATGTCTCCCTTCAAATCCTGAGACCGGTTCAAAAAAGCCGTTATCTGGGCTCCCGTAAAACGGGAATAGGTCAAGTCCGCCTCCGGATACCGTTCAATCAAGGACAGCATGACAGCGCGGGCATGGCGGATCAGCTCGCCATGTCTCCGCCGCCTGTGAAGCTCCGTCACCATCGGACCCGGCAGCAGAACATGTTCCTTCCCGCGGCAAATCATCCCTTCCCTCATCATGGAATTCACCAGATTGTAAACCGTGGTATATTTCAGCTTCATCCCCCTGGCAATATCCGCAAGTCTGACTCCGTCGGGAGAGTCCGCCACAATCTTAAGAATATCCATGCAACGTGAAAAAGACTGAATCATGTTTTCATGCACCGGTAAAAATTCATCAATAATAAAATTTTATTTCCCTTATATTGAAATATAATATCCGAAACAGTAAAAATCAAGCGGAAAAAGTACAAAACAAAATGCCCGGGAATGCCGCAGAAACACGGCAGGGGGGAAGTCCTACGGTTCAAGGAAGAATGCCCGCGCATTCTTCCGGCTCAACGCCGTTTCAAGGAAAAACATTGAAAACAATGAGAGGGAAATTCACCAGCGCCCGGAGGCGCCGCCGCCACCGAAACGCCCTCCCCTTCCGCCGGAAAATCCGCCGCGGAAAAATCCGCCGCCGGAACTTCCGCCGGAAGCGCCGCCGGAGCGTCCACCAGACAGAAAAAGAGAAACAACGACAACGGCTGCGACAATGAGATAATCGGTAATCGTGTTCTTCCCCTTCGCGGAAACCGAAGCGGAGGGAGGTTTCGGCAGATTCTCCGGCGCAGTTCCTGTAACCAGTTTCTGAACCTGCCCGACGGCATACACGGCTCCATCGGCATAACGTTCCGCGCGGAAAAATGGCTGCAGTCCGCGAATGATGTCTCCGGCTCTTGCATCGTTGATGTTTCCCTCCCAGCCGTAACCGATTTCAAGACGCATCCGGCGTTCCGAGGGAACAATAATCAGAATTGCACCGTCATCTTTTCCCTTGTTGCCGACTTTCCAGGCATCCGCGATCCTGATTCCGGCTTCTTCAATCGAAATCCCGTTCAGGTGCTTCAATGCAACGACCGCCATCTGACCGCCGTCCGTCGCTTTTTCAAGTTGCTGAATTGCATCGAGAATCCTGTTTTTTCCCGCTTTGGAAAAAATTCCGGCTTCATCCACAACCCATGAAGTATGCCGGGGAACCACAAAATCCGCAGCCATGAGGGGCAATACGGCGAAAGCAAGAAACAGGAAAAGACGTTTCATGGCAGCACCTTAAAAGTTGACTGCGGGAACCTTTTCCACGGCGGCACGGCCCGCGGGAGCTTCAAAGAATTCCGCACGCTCCAGACCAAGCCCGGCGGCAAACATGGAGCCGGGAAACTTGCGGATCGCACTATTGAAATCACGAACCGTCTCATTGTAACGAGTGCGCGCCACGGCAATCCGGTTTTCCGTGCCGGCAAGCTCATCCTGAAGGCGCGCAAAGTTTTCGTTCGCCATCAGATTCGGATAGGCTTCCGCGACGACAAGCAGACGCCCGAGCGCGCCTTTCAGTGCCGCATCCGCCTCCCCTGCGCCTTCCGGAGTTTCAGCAGCAAGCAGACGTGAGCGCGCATCGGCAATCTCCGTAAAAATCTTCTCTTCGTGCTTTGCATATCCCTTCACCGTATTCACCAGATTCGGAATCAGATCACTGCGGCGCTGAAGCTGAGTTTCAATCTGGCTCCATTGCGCCTTGACATTTTCATCCCGCTGGATCAGACCGTTCCGAACGGAAACAATCACCAGAGCGGCAAGAATCACGACAACAGCAAAACTTCCGAGTGCAACCCAAAGACTTTTCATCATCAACTCCCTTTTTTGAAACGATGCTTCATTGATCGTCAATGTAATATAAATGCAGCGCATCCGAATGCAAGCAAAAAAAGAGCCGACCATGTCCGGCGGCTCTTTTTCTTCAGCATATCATGCGGAAATTCATTTTTTCTTCTCTTCATCTCCGCCGCCCGTCAAGCCTTTCAGAAGCCCGGCGGCAGCCTTGCCGAGATCGCCCGCGCCGTCCGAGAGACTCGTTGCGCCGTCACCAAGAACCTGCCCGGCACTGAGCGCGCCGTCTCCGATGGCTTTGCCCGCACTGAGAAGAAGGGACGCCATGACTTTGCTCATCACTTCCGACGATGTAATGCCTTCCGGTTCCGTGCCGAGATTCCGGAGATGGACAGGAGGCGCGATCAGAGGAATGACTCTGGTGTCCTCGCGTCCCTTGAGAATCGTATAAACCTTGATGTCGGAAAGATCAATCCGGTTGATCTGCAGCGGATTGGACTCCGCCTGGACTTTTTTGACATCTTCCGCCTGTTTCCCGTCTTTCGGCGCATTGGAACCGGGATTGGAAAACTTATCAATGTTATCCTGAATCTCCGACAAGTTGCTGCGCAGGAAATTCGTCTCCATGTTCAGCTCCACGCCCTCGATTGCGAGTTTGTCAATCACCATCTTGTCTCCGCTGAACAGGGACGAAGGCACGATAACGACCTCAAATTTTCCGAGTTTGAAGGCATGGGGACTGGAATATCCCTCCGGATTGCCGACCACCAGGTTGTTAATCCGCAAGGCGCCTTTGAAAGGTTCCAGGGCAATGCTGTCCACCGTTACCGGCACCCCCATGACCATGCTGCCGAACGTCTGCACACTGCTCTTCAAAATCAGGGAAAGAGAGAAATAGACGATCACAAGCAGAACTGCGATCACGCCCAATACGATTCCTGAAACAGTCAGGACCTTCTTTTTGTTGAATTTCATAACCGCTCCTTATGTTGTTCGAGCAAATCAGCCCTAAGTCGGAATTTAATTCATATTTCCCGCAATGCAACAGGAGAAAAAGTAAAAATCACCAAAAAAAAGAACCCGGAACCATACATGCTCCGGGCTCTCTGAATTCATGACCGCAGGTATATGAGCGGAAGAAGGAAAATATCTCAGCAGGCCTTTTTCACCTTGCCGCTGCGGATGCAGGCTGTGCAGACTTTCATTCTTTTGGTTGTTCCGTTGTCATCCACTCTGACAGACTGGATGTTGGGCTCGAAAATACGCGGAGAAACCTTCACCACGTGCATACCGATACCGCCTTTTTTCTTTGCAAGACCTCTACGGATGATTCTGGAACCGTAGAACTTCTTCTTTCCACAGATTTCACAAACGTTGCTCATTATTACACCTCATATACGTTGCGTATTAAAATTTACCTGTTCAATACATCATTCCAATGTATACGTGAATCAAGAAACATAAATATAACACCCATCCGGAAACTTTCAAGATTTCCAAGCGTTTTTTTTTCGATTTCTTCCCGCTCCGGCGCAACAGCCGCATTCGGCAGCCGCGGCACGCAGTCAAATCGCGCAGTCAGGTTCCGGAATGAACTGTCGTCATTCATAAAGAACAACTACCTTTTTATGAGGCGGTTTCAGCTTCAGCCTCTGGGCGGTGCCGTTCTGCGTCACGCGGAATCTGCCGCCGCCGTAAAGGTCTGTCAGCATACGCTTCTCCCAGAACCCTGCCGGAAATTCCAATTCGCATCTGGAAGTCATGGCAGGAAGAAACACAAACAGCATCCGATGCCCTCCGCCGCTCAAAAGTTTCAGGCAGGGAATCGCATTTCCCGGCATCTTCAGAATCCGCACCGGGGGGCTGACTTCCGCCGAAGCGCAAAGACGCTGGACGAATTTTTCAAGTTCGGCATTCCGTTTTTCCTGATAGAGCGCAGAAAAATACGGCGCGCAGAGAATGATTTTCCCTTTGCCGTATTTCACACGGGTTATCAGATCGGCTCCGCTGTTCAGCGCAGTCACAGTTTCCGAAAACTTTTTCACGGGAATATACGGAGTCAGAATTTCTCCGGCATTCAAGAAAAACGTCTCTTTGCCGAAACTGTATTTCACACGCTTATTCGCCAGCCGGATCCGTTCCGGCTGTTCCATGACACCGGTTGCTTCCGCGACAAAGCGACGCTCCGGGTCAAGGCAGGCACCGACTCCGTCGTAATGCCCGCACTCTCCTTCGCAGAACAATACGCCGCCTTTCAGTGCAAAATCAAGCAGACGCTCCGTCTCCTGTTCCTCCAGAGCGGCAGCGGCGGGCAGAATCATCAGCTTCAGTCCCGGCGGAAATTCCATGCCGCCGCCCGTAATCCGGTAGGGTATGGAAGAAGCGGCCAACGCCCTGCCCCAGGACCGGAAAGAGCGTTTATGCAGATCCTTCGGAAGCTCAAACGCTTTATAAAGAGACTGAGTGGCAAGGCTCTGATACAGTCCGGTTTCCGCGGACACAGACAGTCCGTCACGCAGATTGCGGTATTTTCCCAGAAAGGAAAGGAGTTCCTGATCCGCTGCAATCCGCCGGACAGGCTCCGGAGGAAGCTGCAGAGGCGCCGGAACTTTGCAGCAGTCCCTGTATTCAACGGCGGAAGCTCCGCAGGCATACGCGCAAAGCGCAAATTCCGCATCCGCCGTTTCCGAAACAGAATTCAGGTGAAGCTGATATGCCTTCCCCGACTCAGCCGCCTCGTGAAGCAAAGTCAACGCGGAAAGCGTGTCCGGCAGCTCCGGCTTGCGGGAGACGAAAACCGCATGTTCCAGCGCCTGAAAGGAGACGTCGCCGACAGTATTTCTGAGGTCAGCAAGTTTTCTTTCATAATTCCAGTGCTGGAAAAGCCGCAGTTCCGTTTTCATGCGGATACCGAACAGAGCGGCGTCTTTCACGGAAATGTCTTCCGGGGCATGGTAACACGTGCAGAGGGTGCGGTTCAGTTCCTCCAGCGAACGATATTTTCCCGTCAGGTAACTCCGGAACATGGAGTCCGAACCCGGATTCTTCTCCGGCTTGAAAAGAATCTGGAAAAACGCAAGCTCCTGCCGTTTGCAGAGACGGCTTATCACGTGCGCAAGAAAAAGCCGGACACTTCGCCAGGTCTCCGGTTCGTCAAAGGAGGACTCCGTCTCTCCCGCCCATGGGGGCGTATGGAAGGAAACCGCGGGAACCACCTTGATCCCCGCGGCGGCGGCATCCGCGAAAAAGGAGTCCATGAAAGAGTCGTCGTAACGACGGAGCGAGACTTCCGTCATGGCGCGGTCAATCCGGAAACGGACCGCGTCATAAGATTCCTCCTTGAGATGCGCAAAAATCCTCCGCCGCGCCGCCGGCGAGTATTCCCGGTAGTCACTGAATGTCGTAATTCTGAACATGGAACTCACTTCAGCCGGAATGTTTCCCCCGCACGTCTGGTCATGTCCGCGATCTTCTCTCCGGCGCCCGGGGGAAGTTTTGCGGTCCTGAGCCATTTCTCAAACAGCGCGGTATCCCAGTCCATATCCTCCGCTCCCTGCTTGAACTGCGGCAGAAGCCCGTAAAAAGTCTTCATGGCTTCCTCCGCATTTCCGCCGGAGGCGAGCCGGGCGGATGCCGCCAGGTAACTGGAAATGCACTTCATGGCTTTGTCGGCGGAACGGAGCAGCGTATCTGAATCAAGAAGTTTCAGAGCCTCCGCATATTTTCCCCGGACGATGTACAGTTCCGCAAGATTGATCTGCGTCACCGGCGTGGCGTCTTTCTTCAGCAGTTTTTCATAAGCCTTCTCCGCATCGTCAAGTTTATCGAGGTGCGAGCTGGCAACTGCCAGTCCCTCCTGCACCTCGGGAAGATCCGCCATGTCAGACGTCTCCGAGAGCTTTTTATAGTCCAGATAAGCCTTTTCGTAGTTGCGCTGCAGCATGTAAGCGCCCGCCCTCGATATGCGGGCAAAGACATCATTCCCGTCCTGTTTGAGAAGCCCGGAGGCATACTGGACAAGCCCGTCCATATCCTTCAGCAGATAATAGAGCTCAATCCGCCCCCGGATAAATTCCACGGCATTGCCGGATACCGCAATCGCCACCTTGATGTCATCCAGCGCCTCCTCCTTCTTCCCGTTCATCGCATGGAGAAACGCTCTTTCGCGATAGAAGAACGGATCAGCCGGATTCAGACGGAGCGCCTCATTGAAATAGGCTTCCGCCTCCTTGCGCTGTTCCTTCTTCATGGCGACAAGCCCGCGGCAGTAAGGAATCGCCGGATGCTTCGGATTCAGCTTTGTCTCCTTGTCCAGTTCGGCAAGAGCCGCATCATAATTCCGGTTTCTGTAAAAGTCGAGGAATGCGGAATGAATCACCTTCCAAACGCTCTCACGGATCATGAAGTTGCGCCCCGCGTTCTGATATGCCTTGAGCAGATACTGAAATCCGTCCGCATACTGATACTGCGCATAGCGGATCATACCAAGCACCAGCAGACAGTCCGGATCTTTCTGATAATCGGGAATGCTTTCGATCTGTTTTGCGGCGTCATCCAGAAACATCTCGTTGCGGTGCCAGAAGCGCGCCAGTGCGATTTTCCCTTTTTTCAGTCCGCCGTCCGCGGCAATCCGGTAATATTTCGCCGCGGAAATGCCGTCCTGTTTCACGCCCTGCCCCAGGTCATACATGCAGGCAAGGAGAAGCGCGGATTCCAGATCATTCCTGTCGGCTTCTTCCTGCAGAGTCTCGAACGCCTCTTTCAGAAGCGCGGCACGTTTCTCCGCCTCCTGTGTTTTCACAGCCTGAAAATAAATCTCCCTGCCGGATTTTTTCACTTCCTGAACAGCCTGCTTCCGACACTCCGGACTCTCCTGTTCCTCCGTTGCCGCAGTCGAGCAGGAGGAACAGACACCCAGCGCAAGAAGTGCGCCGCCTGCAAGTAACAGTTTATCAAACATGGCAAAATCTCCGTCTTAAGATTTTTTTGGTTTCAAGATTCCGAACAGCAGACTGATGCAGAAAATGACACATGCACACAGCACAATGGTCGCACCGGACGCCGTTTCCGCCCACGGCTGGGCGGAGATCAGAAGACCCGATATACCGGAACATACACCAATTATGATGGAAATCCAGAACATCATCCCGGAACTTTTCGACAAATTGCGTGCCGCGGCGGCGGGGACGATCAGAAGCGCGGTCACGAGAAGCACTCCGGCGGATTTTACGGAAAAAATCACAACCAGCGACAACAGCGCCACATAAGTATACTGGTAAAAGGCGGTGTGCACCCTGTGGGTACGCGCCAGCTGCTCATGAAGCCCGATCGCATTCAGGCGGTTGTAGGCAAAAATCTGAAAAAGGAAGAATGCGCAGAACAGCAGAAACAGATACAGGAGGTCATTGTGCGTGACAGTCAGAATATCCCCGTAAAGAAACACCTGCATGTCTCTTGCCACATTCGGATTGCGGCTCACAAGGGCAAGCCCGAACGCCACAACCGCGGAGAAGAAGACGCCGATCACCGTATCCGAGGAGAGCGAGGAACGCTGCTTCATCGCCATGATTCCGACACCGATCGCCAGTGCCAGCAGCGGCATCGTCAGGTCGGGGCTGAGCCCGAAAATGAGTCCGAGCGCCACACCGGCAAAAGCGGAATGCCCGATCGCGTCCGAAAAAAAAGACATGCGGAAATTCACCACCTGAATTCCGGCGGCGGCAGCCAGAGGCGCCGTCAGCAGAACCCCGAGAAAAGCCTCCTGCATGAAACGCAGCTTCATACATTCAAACGGCAGCATTCCGACAATGCCGCATAAGAAATCAATTACTGTTTCGAGCATAATCTGCAACCGACTCCATGTTTGTCATATTTCACCATTCCCATGTGAAGACCGAACGTCGCGGACAATGCGTCCGAGGTAAGAACCTCCTCCGGCACCCCTTCGGCATACACCTTTTTATTGATGCAGATCACATGTTCCGCATGTGCGGCAACCATCGAAAGGTCATGACTGACCATCACCTGCGTAAATCCGAGCTTCCGCCGGAACTTTTCCAGCAGTTCGCAGCAGAGTTGCTCCCCCTTGAAGTCAACTCCCGCGGCGGGTTCGTCGAGGATCAGTATCTCAGGATTCTGCATCAGCGCCTGCGCCAGCAGAACCCGCTGGAGTTCGCCGCCGGAAAGGGCTCCGAGGCTCCGCTCCGCAAGATGCCCGCATTCCACCTCGGTCAGATACTCCGCGCATTGCCGGCGGAACGCCTTTGAAATGCCGAAAAAAACGGGACGCCGGACCAGTCCGCCCGCAAGAAACTCAGTTACGGTCAAAGGCATGTCACGGTCGAAAATCAACTTCTGCGGGACATAGCCGAAACGCGGTTTCCTGCGCGAAAAATTTCCTGAAGCATCTCCGAATTCAATTCTGCCGTTGTAGGGGATGTCCTCAAGCAGCGCTTTGGTAAGAGTGGTTTTCCCCGCTCCGTTCGGACCCACGATCGCGGTGCACATGCCGCGCGGAATTTCCGCGGAAACATCTTCCAGAATCGAAACCGCACCGATCCGGACATTTAAGTCGCGTATCCTGACCGCAACATGGCTTCCGCAATGGCATTTGTCTTCTTCCGAATTCATTTGTCCAGAGTCTTTCCGAGAATTTCAAGATTTTTCTTCATGGTCTTTTCATAATAGTCCAGCGGGGCGTCCGCCGGACCGTTTGCCACGGGGTCAAGTTCCGCAAGCGGGATGCCGCATTCCCGGGCGATCGTGCGTGCGACACGCGAAGGATACTGGGGTTCCGTATAAATGACGTCTATCCCGCTTCCCTTGAGCTTCTTCACAAGATCCGCCATTTCCGAAGCCGTGACTCCGGATTCGGGTCCCCCCATGATCGTTGCCGCAATCGGCAGATTCAGATTGTGCGCCAGATAGTCGAAAACGCCATGCTGAGTTACAATTTTCCGGTCGCTGAAACGGTATTTCCGCGCGGCGGCTGTAAATTCATCGCAGAGTCTGCGGAGTTTTGCGGTATAGGCCTCCGCATTCGCCCTGTAGGAGGCCGCATTCGCCGGATCGGCAGACGCAAGCCCCCGGGCGATATTCGCCACGATTCCGACGGCTTCAAACGGACTTGCAAAAAGATGCGGATTTTTCCTGCCGCGGTGATGCCCATGACAGGCGGCATGACTGCACTCCTCCGCAAGTTCCAGTGCCGGAATCCCTTCCGACGTATCCACTGTTCTGGCGTCCGGATTCATTTTCCGGAGCGGATTCAGAATAAAATCATCCAGTCCAAGACCGTTGCGGACAAGCACCATGTTTTTCGCGCCGAGCCTGCGCATGTCGCGCGGAGTCAGCGCGTAATCATGCGGACATCCCGTTCCCGGCGGAATGACAAGTTCCGTGTTGACGTTGTTGCATCCCTGCGTGACATTCCGCGTCAGCAGATAAAGCGGAAACGTGGTGCAGTAGACATTCAGCGGTTCCGCCGCACCGCAGACAGCTCCCGCAAACAGCAGGAAACAGGAAACAATGAAACTTCTCATCGGCAGCACTCCTCCTTAACGTCATGTTCATGGTCGCGGCACTCAATTTCGAGTCCATCGCATTTTCTGCATCTCTTCAGAGTATGGAACTTGGCAAACGTCTTCCAGTGCCGCCGCTGTTTCTCATTCAGGAATCCGGCGCCGCCGCAGAACGGACACGTTTCATCAAGCGCGTTCAGCACCGCAGCGCGGATGAACTCCGACTTGTTCGGTATCTTGTTCAGGGCGGCAAGCATTTCTCCTTCCGCCTTGAAGGTGATGACAGCCTGTTTCTTTTCGCTCATAAAAGCCTCCATGGGTTCACAGACCGGAAACGTAATACAAAGTAATACTATTGTCAAGTGGAAAAGAGAAAGATTTCCGGAAAATAAAGAGATCAAGCCCGTCCCCGCCCTTTTAATTTTCCGCAATATCCTCTCCCGTCATTTGCAAAAACGGCGGGGGGGAATTAAACTACTTTCCGGAATCTGTCCAATAACGGAAGGGAGTTGTTATATGAATTTATGTATGATGTCCATGATGATGGAAGGGAAATTCACGCCTGCGGAGATCATTCAGACGGCGCTTGACTGCGGCATGTCCGCAATCGACTGGGTCACTACCCATGGCACTCCGGCGGAAGAACTCCGGAAACGCTGCGACGACGCCGGGCTTCCCGTTGCGGCGCACACGCCGCTGATCCGCGGTTTCATTGAAGAATCCCCCAATGCCATGGATGAATTCAAACGCGCCGTGGAAGACGCTGTCACCCTGGGAGCTCCGGTCATGATGATTCCGCCGTTTGCGCATAAGCGCATCATGACACAGGCGGAAGACCGGAGGCTCTGGATTGAACAATATCGGGAGATGCTCCCGATTGCCAGGAAGGCGGGAATTACTCTCACCTTTGAAAGCACAGCCCTGGACCGAAGCCCGATTGTCACCGCAGAGGAAGCGCTGGAAGTCCTGAATGCGGTTCCGGGACTCTGCCTCACTTTCGACAACGGCAATGTCGCCACTGCGGAAAACGATGCGGAGTCCTACCGCAAGGTTCAGGATTACGTAGTCCATATCCATTTCAAAGACTGGCTCGTCACCGACAAGCCGGTCCCGGGAGCCGACCGCAAACGCGACGGGCGCTATTACACCCTTGCGCTGATCGGAAAAGGCAATATTGATTTTGCCGCGACCTGGAAAGCAATCCGGGAAAGCGGATACCGGGGATATGTCAATCTGGAAACCTGCGACCCGGAAATCCCCATCCGCGATGCCCTGAAACAGGTCTGCGACCGTCTGCGCGACTGGTAATCCGATTCGCAGAACGGCTCCTCCTTCCGACAGGAGCGGGAGAACAGGAAACCGGATTCATCCTCTCCGCCCCTCCAGATTCCGGTTTCTCCATTTTTTCCTGTTTTTTTCAATGACCGCACAATAAAACAGGAACATTGCACGTTACAGAAGCATAACCGTTGTAAAATAAAGGATGGGATCATTTATGAAAGCAACTATCAAACTCGTCATTCTGTTTCTCATTGTCGCCGCCATCGTCGCTCTGGCTGTATGGGGATACCGAAGCTACGCCGACACAGGAGAGAAAACCGTCTTCCGGACAGATTCTCTTGAAAAAACGGAACTGATGCGCACGATCAGTGCAACAGGCACCGTGGAACCGGAAGAGCTGGTGAACGTCGGCGCGCAGGTTCAGGGGATGATTGCCCAGTTCGGAAAGGATACAGCCGGCAAAAGCGTCGATTACGGCTCCGTCATCAGAAACGGCGACATTCTTGCGTTAATCGACGATTCCCTGTATGCCGCGGAGCTGAAATCAGCCGAAGCGGAACAGCTCCAGGCAAAGGCGGCGATTCAAAGCGCAAAAGCCAACATCCAGCAGTCCGAAGCGAAATGCAAACTTGCTTTGCAGGAATGGACACGCGCACAGCAGCTTTATCCGACCAACGCCATAGCGAAAACGACGTATGACAGTGCCAAAGCGGATTACGACGCCGCTGTGGCGGATCTTGCCGTTCAAAAGGCAAGCCTGGCGCAGGCGGAGGCCTCCCTTGCGGCGGCAAATGCGGCGCAGGAGCGGGCAGCCCGCAATCTCGGCTACTGCACGATCAAATCGCCGGTGGACGGCGTCATCATCGACCGCCGGGTCAGCATCGGGCAGACCGTTGTTTCAAGCATGAGCGCCCCGAGCCTGTTCCTGATCGCCAAAGACCTCAAAAGAATGCAGATCTGGGTGTCCGTCAACGAGGCCGATGTCGGCATGATAAAAGTCGGTCAGCCGGTCATCTTCACGGTGGACGCCTTCCAGGGACGCGAATTCAAAGGCGAAGTGCAGAAAATCCGGCTCAACGCCACCATGTCGCAGAACGTCGTCACATACGTTGTGGAGGTCGGCACCGACAATTCCGACGGCACTCTGCTGCCCTACCTGACCGCCAATGTCAAGTTCGTTCTGGACAAGCGCGAAAATGCGTTTGCCGTTCCCAACGCCGCGCTCCGGTTCACCCCCGACGCGGCCGATCTCAAGCCGGAATACCAGTCCGTCCTGAATGAAACTCCGGTGAAAGGCGAACGCACCATCTGGACCGTTGAAAACGAAGTCCTCAAACCGTTAAAGGTCAGAACGGGCCTCAATACCGGCACGGAAACGGAGATCATTGCCGACACACTCAGGGAGGGGCTCGTATACGTAACCGGCAAGGAAACGGTCAAGACCATTCAGAATGCGGGAAGCAATTCCGCCAGTCCGTTCCTGCCCACACCGCCTCACAGAAGGAACCAGAAGAAAAAATGAGCCTCATTGAACTGAAATCCATAACAAAGACCTATTTTCTCGGTGAAATTGACGTGCCTGTCCTGAAAGGCATCACCATGAATATCGAGAAAGGAGAATATGTCGCCCTGATGGGAGCATCGGGATCCGGGAAAAGCACGCTCATGAACATCCTGGGGTGTCTGGACCGCCCGACAACCGGCGAGTATTTCCTCGAAGGACAGGAAGTCGGCTCTCTTTCCGGAGACAAGCGGGCGCAGGTGCGGAACAAACACATCGGGTTTGTATTCCAGAGTTTCAATCTTCTGCCGCGGACCAGTGCGCTGGAAAACGTCATCATGCCGCTGTTCTATACTGCCGGTTCGCTTTCCACCAAAGAGGCGCAGGAACGCGGACGTGCCATGCTGAAACGGGTGGGGCTCGGCGAAAGAATGAATCACTATCCGTCACAGCTTTCCGGCGGACAGCAGCAGCGTGTCGCGATCGCCCGTGCTCTGATCAACCGTCCGCCGGTTCTGTTCGCCGATGAACCGACGGGAAATCTGGATTCCAAGACCAGCGTGGACGTGATGAAAATTTTTGAAGAACTCAATCAGGAGGGGATTACGATTATTCTCGTCACGCACGCGAAGGAAGTCGCCGACTATGCCAGGAGAACAATTCATATTCACGACGGGCTCCTGGTCAGCGGCGCATACGGAGGTGAATAAGATGTCATTACTGAGAACCATAGAGGTCGCCTTAAAGGCGCTCCGGCGCAACCCGACGCGCGCCCTGCTGACCGCACTCGGCATTGTGATCGGCATTGCCGCCGTGATCGCCATGATGGAAATCGGCAACGGCTCTTCCACGGCAATCCGGACATCCATTGAAAAAATGGGCGCGAATTCCATTATGGTGCTTCCCGGCGCGCCGCGTGTGCCCGGCGGAGTACGGCAGGGTATGGGCAACAGCATGTCGCTCACTCCGGAGGACTGCAATGCGATTCTCGCGGAATGCCATACCGTCGACAAGGCGGTGCCGATCGTCCGGGCATCCTCGACGCAGGTGATCGCCGGAAATAAAAACTGGATGCCGAACACGATCGTCGGCTCGGCACCGGATTATTTCGACATTCGGGACTGGGGCGTGACGGAGGGGCGCATCTTCACGCAGCGGGAAGTCGATACACGTGCCAGAGTCTGTGTCGTCGGCACGAAGATCGTGCAGGAGCTTTTCGGCGGCAATTCTCCCGTTGACTCGGAAATCCGCATTCAGAACGTGACGTTCACGGTGATCGGCGTCCTTCAGTCAAAAGGCGCAAATATGATGGGATTCGATGAAGACGACATCATCGTCGCGCCATGGACCACCATCCGTCTGCGGGTGACGGGCTTGAAGACAGGAGATCCGACGAACACAACCAGTGAGGCGACCACCTCCCCCAGCGCCCTGTATTCGGCAGAGGGAGTTGCCTTCTATCCGGAACAGGCGGAAAACTTTGAAACCGACACGCTTCATACACCGAAATTCACTCAGGTCGATCAGATCATGCTGACAGCGTCTGTTCCGGAAAAGGTCAATGACGCGATTGACGAGGTTACAAATCTTCTGCGGGAACGGCACCGGATCGGCCCCGACAAGGAGGATGATTTCCATGTCCGCAACTTTGCCGAATTCATGAAGACGCTGAACAGCACATCAACTCTGATGACCAATCTGCTGCTGGTCGTGGCAATGATTTCCCTGGCGGTCGGCGGTGTGGGCATCATGAACATCATGCTGGTGTCCGTCACGGAACGCACGCGGGAAATCGGACTGCGCATGGCGGTCGGTGCGCG
The DNA here is from genome assembly GCA_949282305.1 of uncultured Lentisphaeria bacterium. Lineage (GTDB taxonomy): Bacteria > Verrucomicrobiota > Lentisphaeria > Victivallales > UBA1829 > UBA11452. The sequence continues at coordinate 105,781 of CASDPB010000047.1, forward strand.
CTCCCGCGATATTCTGAAGCAGTTTCTTGTGGAGTCCATCCTGCTCTGCCTCGTCGGCGGACTGGTCGGCATCCTTCTCGGCCGCGGCGCCGCCATGATGGTCAAATACCAGCTGGGATGGCCGATTGAACCCAGTCCCGGCGGAATGATTGCGGCGGTTCTGGTGTCGGCGGCAGTCGGCATTGTTTTCGGTTTCTATCCGGCATGGAAAGCCTCGAAACTTGACCCGATTGAAGCTCTGCGCTACGAGTAATGCCGTTTTCCCGCAGAACAAGAGCATAAAACAGTCCCCGGTTGCGAATGGAGTGAAACACAACCGGGGACTGCTGCTGTTCAGGAATCCTCAGAGACCGGCAAGCTGAACCGCCATCTTGTCTGCAAGCGCCTGATCCGGCAGCACCAGATCCGGCAGACGGCAGAACGGGATCATTTCAACCGTGAACGGTCCCTTGTAGCCGATTTTATCCAGTTCGGCGAACACAGCCTTGAAATCGACAACACCTTTGAGCAGGTCGTCGCCGAAATTGTGAAGCCCGCCGCCGCAGTCGGTTTCCTCGAAGTTCTTGAGATGCACCGCCTTGATATAGCTTCCGAGAATTTCCGGGAAATCCTGCGGACGGCAGTTCAGGCAGGCGTTGCCGACGTCGAAATAGATGCCGACGTATTCGGATTTGAACTGATCCAGAAAGAATTTCCATTCCATAGGAGAAATCAGGAAACGGTTCCAGACGTTTTCAAGGGCGAGATTGACTTTCAGCTTTTCCGCAACCGGAACAAGCTCCTTGACGGATTTCGTGGTCTGCTCCCAGACTGTTTTATAGGTCAGGACAGGACGGCTCGGGTCCCATGCGACACGGGTTGCGCCGGGAACGACGAGGACGGTCTCCGCACCGATCCATGCTCCAATCTGAAGGTATTTTTTGACGAATTCGATTGCATTCCTGCGTTCGGTTTCATCCGCCGCGCCGAGATAGCAGCCCCATCCGGCACCGGTCGCGAGGGAACGCAGACCGATTTTCTTCTCCGCCGCATACTTTGCGATTTTCCTGCATTCCTCTTCGGTAATATCCGGAGAAAGCGCATCGCCGACGGTCAGTTCGACGCCGTCAAGTCCTTTTTCCGCCGCCCAGTCGATGAACTCATACGGGGTCTTTTTTCCGTCGAACCCGCCGAACACCCAATAATTCAACGCTTTATACATGAAAAACCTCCTCAGTATTTGATCTCGACACGTTTCCCGCTGTCTACCGCTTCCTGTTCGGCGGCGTTGATCTTGAAGCCGTCGAGCACGGATTCAAAATCCTGATATTTGTCAGGCTTGATGCCGTTCTTGACGCAGTCGACGAAGTAGGCGAGTTCGACGTGCCATCCGGTTGTGGCTTCCACTTCCGGTGTTTCGATTCTGCCGTCTGTCCAGTAAACTTTGAAGCCTTCCGCCATCAGACGGATGGTGGCTTTCTCGCAGATGATCTGGAACGTCATTTCAAACGGCGTCGTTCTGGAAGCCATCCAGGAACCTTCCGCCTCGACAAGAGTGCCGTCGTCGTAATGATAGAAAGAAATGACATGGTCCACGCCGCCTTTGCTGACACCGCCGGTCACGCCGACGGACGTCACGGCTTTCGGGCGTCCGAAGAAGTAACGGACCGCGTCGGTGTCATGAAGGTGCATGTCGAGAAGCGCACCGCCGGAACGTTTGCCGTCCATGAACCAGTTGTCCCATGCGTTTCCGGCGATGTCCGGAGAGAGACGGCGGAAGGTTGCGGAACGGAGTTTGCCGTATTTTCCGGCTTTGAACTGCTCATAGGCATAACGGTATTCGGGCCAGGCGCGGACGCACATGCCGAAGTTCAGGAACGTTTTCGCGTTCCTGTAGGCCTCCGCAATCTCTTCCGCCTGCTCGAGATTGCGCGCGAAGGGCTTTTCCGCAAAAACATGTTTCCCCGCCTTGAGAGCGGCGACAATATAAGCGGCATGGTCCGGAGTCGGGCAGCAGATGTCGACCACATCCACATCCGGGTCATTGATGAGATCGAAACCGGATTCATAGGTTTTGATGCCTTCCATATTCAACGGCTGGGAATTGTCGGCATTGCCGATGTTGCCGACGACTTTGGAAATATCGCCTTTGCGCTTGTTCGCATCGACATCGGCAAGAGCGACAATCTGCGCATCCTTCATTGCCTCGTAAATTCTGAAATGCGTGCTTCCCATGAAGCCCAGTCCGATGAGACCGATTCTGACTTTGTCCATGATCCTTCTCCTGTTTTTGGATGTTTCAGCCAAGAAATTTTTCCGACTGTGCATAATTATACTTGAAAAATCGCTTTTCGTAAATAGATTAACAGGCAAATAAATGGACTTTTCTGCAAATATGCAGTTTTTTTGTCAAAAGGAGAAACGGAAATGCCGTCCGCGGACAACAATTTTTCTCTTGATCTGATTCTTCACAACGAAGTGCAGAAACTGCTTGACAACTTTGCCTCCGTAATGCGCATCCACGTCATGTTCTACGGTCCGCAGGGACAGGTTCTCCGGCAGGGGCGAAGCGAGGGGAACTGCCGTTTCTGCCAGCTGATGCAGAATAAATTCTTTTCTCTTGAACGCTGCCTCAGGCTGGATCAGGAAAAACAGGCATTGAGCAGGGCGACAGGCAGATGCCAGTCCTACCTCTGCCACGCGCACTTATGGGAGGCGATCATGCCGGTGATTTCCGACGGCAAACTGCTCGGATATGTCATGTTCGGACAGTTCCGGAGCACGGAAAGTCTGCCTCCCGATCTGGCGGAAAAAGCACGTGACAAAAGAGAAGTTTCAGAACTGAAAAAGGCTTTCCGCGACCTGCCGTATCTTTCCGCCGAAGGCATGGAAAACCTGATCGGACTGATGGAGCTGCTGGTCGATTACATTGTCCGCCGTGAACTGGTCACAATGGGGGGAGATCATCTTTACCGTGCGATTGTCCGCTACATTGAGGACAATATGACTTCTCCCCTGAAAATATCGGCTGTTGCACGCCATCTGGGGCGCAGCGTTTCCACCATTTCGCATTTTCTTCAGAACCGCTCCGCAAAGAGTTTCAAGAAACTGGTCATAGAAAAGCGTCTGGCACGTGCGGAACAACTGCTGAAAGAACGTCCCGAACTCAGCATCGGAGAAGTCGCCGAACTGGTCGGAATTCAGGACCGCTATTATTTTTCACGTCTGTATAAAAAATACAGGGGAGTCACCCCCGGAGAATTCCGCCGTTCCCGGTAACGGAAGACTGTCGCCGCGCCCCGCGGACTGGCGGAAAAACCGACGCAGATTCTCATGAACCGCACTGCTTCACGGCGAAGCATGATGCGCTGCGGACAGCCCCCCGGAGAAAAATTCATGAAAAAACTTTTCCGGATGTTGCATTTCCTCATTCGGGTATTACTTTATAATACCATGAAGCAAAAACGTCTGACTCCATCTTATTGTTCTCTGCTGGGAGCGGTTCTGCTGTTTGCATTCAGCGGCATCTGGCACCCCCTGCTCCATCACACATGCGTTTCTCATGAAAAGCAGGAATTGTCCGCAGCGCGCCATGTTTCGCCGCAGACCGTATGCGCCGTCTGTCTTGGACTGCTTCAATCCGATGAAATGCCGTCATTCTGTCTCTCCCTTCCTTGCGGAAAACCGCTCCGGAATCTTGATTTTCCCGTGCGGCAATGTCATTCCCCGATTTTCCGGGAACATTCCCCCAGGGCACCGCCCGTTTTCTGAAAAAAGAAACGCATCATAATCAGACGGATGTTCCGGAATGCAGAAGATTCCATACCGTCTGTTGAGTTGTCCAGCCTGAATTCCGCCTGTTTTCCGGAAGAATTCGCAGCGTATTTTCCTGTCTCAATTTCAGAAAGTGATAAACATGAAATCATTTCCTTTCATTGCACATCTTCCCTCCGCCGCTGAACAGTTTCCGGCGGAAGATACAGTCCATCCGCACCCGTTCCTGTTGAGGAGTTTTCCCGCTCCTTCCCGATTCCGTGTTCCAGGTCCGGACACTCTTTCCCCCGGATCGGGAATGAAGATTTTCACCCTTGTCGAGCTCCTCATCGTGATTGCGGTCATTGCGATTCTTGCGGCAATGCTGCTTCCGGCGTTGAATCGTGCAGGAAACAAGGCAAATGCAATTGCATGCCTGAACAATCACAGACAGACCTATCTTGCCCTCAACTCCTATGCGGATGACAGCAACGGCATGTTTCCGCAGATTCACACAGGCACATTTGCCGGAGAAGCGGCGGAAGCGGAACATTCACATCCGGAAGCGGAATCCGACGGACACGCTCACGACGAAACGCAATGGTACACTCCGCTGATCGTTCACTACAACTGCAAAACGGCATATTTGAAATGCAAAGCCGATCCGGAATTTCAGGAGGGAACACGTCATGAAGACCACATGCACGATGCGGTGCAAAGCTACATCATCAACGCAATGTTCACATTCGGGCACAAACGCGACACCCTGAAACAGGCGTCGTTCTATGTGCTTCTGTCCGAACGAGGCGAAGACGACAACGGGGCGGCATACGGTCATCAGTGCTACCACAGCATGTGCCCCGTGGCGGAGTGGGAGGAGCATATCGCGAAAAAACGTCATGGCAGCAGTTCCAATTACCTGTTCGCAGACGGTCATGCAGCACCGCATTCATTTCATGAGACAGTCGGCGACAGAACCGAAAAGCAGAATCGTCATTTTGTAACGGAGTGGTGCCGAAGCTACCTGTAATGAAATGCCGGGAGCGGAAAGCAGGAAAAAGTTCCGTTCTTTCCGCGTGAATGTCTGCTCCCGTAATTCCCCATAAAAGACAAATTCAAAAGTCCCGACCCGATGATCCGGGATTTCCCGTTTGACATACAGACTGTGCGGGTTATATTATTTTGCGGATTTGCAAAGGGTGTCGTCAACGGTAAAGGGAGGGTTTGTCATGCAGGATCAGAAAACAACACTTCTGTCAAACAGTTTTTTCCGGAGCGCCGCCTTTCTTCCGGCACTGTTTTTCTTTCTTCTTCTCTCCGGAGGATGCAGCACCGGCGGGAAATTGTATCCATGTGACCGCTGGTGCGTCATTAACGCCGTGACCGGACAGCCGGAATCCGATGTGCTGATCGCATTCCGCGACAAGCGGTCCGGCAAAATGCTCTACGGCAAGACGAACAGCAGGGGACTGGCAGAACTGGAAATTCCCAGAAACGGCTGGAACTCTGCGGAAGAATTTGAATTCCAGCTTGGAAAACCCGGTTTTGACCCGCCGGTATGGTGCAGCAATCCGCCGTCAGAACTGCGGCGGCATTACCAGGACTGCACGTTCTGGTGCATCGTCCCCAAAGGAACGGACCGTAAAGAAATCAAGGGGCACGATCACCGGCGGGAAGACGTGTTTTCCGGTTCCGGGCAGACTCAGGAAGAACTGCGGGCGGAATGGGAGGCATATCTGCAGGGGAACATTTTCTGAGGAGGAACCGTGTCCCCCCTGTTCGGATTGTTCTTCATTCAACGGACACCGTTTCCGGTTATTCCCCGCCATTCCCGCCGTTTGCAGCGGATTCCGTGTTTTTCCACAGGAGTCCCCGTATCAGCATGAAAAAGATCAGCAGTATGGAAAGAACAGCAAACAGATAACCGAAAAAAGCAGTAATGCCGGCAATCCGGTCGGCTTGATGCAGACAGCCGAAATAATCGAACAGCCAGTTCCAGTCATGAATGATCTCTCCTCCGCCGGAAAAAGGAGAAACCAGCGGAAGTTCCAGTCGCCGGGCGTCCTTCATATAGACGGAAGCATCCAGAACGGCAAAGCCGAACCAGCCGAGCAGAACTGCCAGCGGGGGAAACTCCTGGCGCAGGACGAACTGGATTCCGCATATCACCGGAGTCAGAATCTGAAATACCGTTCCCGCAAGCAAATGGATCACCATAGGAAAATACCTGGGTGAAAAGAAAAAATGACCGATCTCATGCACCGGTCCGTGAATAAACCAGAATGCGGACATATAGTCGCCGTCTGCCTTCACAGTCAGGTAACGGACTGTCACATAAATAAAATAAATCCCCACCAGAAAATAGAAAACGGACATCGCCCCCCTGACGCACCATACAGGTTCCGCATCATCCCCCGCCGGACGCCTGAAACTGAATATTCTCATTCCGCAAATCTCCCTCCATGTTCGGCAATTAACAGCTTCCGCTTTTACTGAAACGATCGAAAAATCTTCTTCTCCGCCGAAGGTAAAATAGCACTTCACAAAAACTTTGCAAGGCAAACTCTGCCGGCAGACCGCGCAGATGATTACGGAAAAAGCAGATATTGCCTCGTGTTCAGCCTCCGGCTTTCCCTCTGGGAATCCCTGCCAGCCGGATGCGGCAAATGCAACATCCGCCATGCAGAACCGCCGGTGCATTTCCGTCTGCCCCCGTGAAGAAAGCGGAGGGGGTGAAATCCTCCCTTTTTTCCGGAAAAAGAGAAAAAAAACGGTTTTGCGCCTTGACATTGCCAACGATGGCAAATATAGTAAACATGATTTTGACAACCATCACTTTTTAACTTACTTCGAGGGAGATTTGGAAAAATGGCTCTTCTTAGACGCACAAAAGATACGACATTTCCGGTAAAAGTCATGCAGTTCGGCGAAGGCAACTTTCTGCGTGCATTCATCGACTGGATGATCCATGAAATGAACAAGCAGGGAAAATTCAACGGCATGGTGCAGCTTGTCCAGCCGCTCGAAAAAGGAATGGGCGACATGATCAATGCGCAGGACGGTCTGTACACTCTGATTCTGCGCGGCGTGGCGAACGGGAAAGTCGAGGAAAACCGCGAAATCATTGAATGCGTCAAAGGCTGTCTGAACCCCTACACCCAGTGGGCAGAGACCGTCGCCTGCGCCTGCGGAAAAGACCTCCGCTTCCTCTTTTCCAACACGACCGAAGCGGGAATCGAATACAAGCCGGAGCCCTATACGCCCGGAACATGCCAGCATACCTATCCGGCAAAACTCACAAGTCTGCTGTATGAGCGTTTCAAAGCATTCAACGGCGCGGCGGACAAGGGACTGATCCTGATCCCCTGCGAACTCATTGACAAGAACGGCACAAACCTGAAAACGTGCATTCTGAAGTATGCGGAAGACTGGAATCTGCCAGCGGAATTCACCGCATGGATCAATGAGTCCAATCTGTTTGTCAATACCCTGGTGGACCGCATTGTTGCCGGCTACCCGCGCGCCGAAGCCGCAAAAATCGAAGCGGAACTCGGTTACAGCGACAATCTGATCGACTGCGGCGAGATTTTCCATTTCTTCGTGATCGAAGGTCCGCAGTCTCTCTCGAAGGAACTGCCGCTCATTGATGCCGGGCTTCAGGTCGTGATTACCGACAATCAGACACCCTACCGCACAAGAAAAGTCCGTTTCCTGAACGGCGCCCATACGGCAGATGTTCTCGCCGCAAGCCTCGGCGGGCTCACCTTCGTGGACGAGATGATGAACGATCCCGACTTCGGCAGGATGGTCTGCAAGGCGATCAACGACGAGATTTTCCACACGGTTCAGCTTCCCGAAGAGGAAAAACGTTTCTTCGCCGATTCCGTGATCGAACGGTTCAAGAATCCTTTCGCCCAGCACCGGCTGCTTTCGATCTCCCTGAACTCCGTTTCCAAGTGGAAGGTCCGCGTCATGCCGAGTCTGCTTGACTACGTGCAGATGAAAGGCAGACTGCCTGAAGTGCTCGCATTCTCTCTCGCCGCCCTGATCCGGTTCTATATGCTTGAGCTCAAAGACGGTGCCGCGGAAGGGTCGGTGGACGGCAGAACCTATCCCGTGGCGGACTCCGAAGATGTGCTCCGTTTCTTTGCGGACGCCACAGCCCGGTTCAAGGCGGACGGCGATACGGCAAAACTGGTCGCGTCCGTCCTCGGGAACCAGGAGTTCTGGGGTATGGATCTCAACACGGTTCCCGGACTTGCGGAATTCGCAACCGCAAAACTTGAGCTCATCTGCAAAGACGGTATCCGCAGCGCCGTCAGGACAATTCTCTGAGGTGGCACATGCGTTTCATTCAGATACATCCCGCCGACAACGTCGCCGTCGCGCTTGAAGACCTCAAGGCTGGCGAAAATGCCGGAGTGACTCTCCGCGAAGACATCGGACGCGGACACAAATTTGCCCTGCGCCCGATCACTGCCGGTGAAAACATCGTCAAATACGGTATGCCCATCGGCACGGCGAAAGCCGACATCGCCGCAGGGGAGAAAGTGCATACGCACAACATCAGGACACGTCTTGACGGCGTCCTGAATTATGAATATCATCCCGATCTCTCCAAGGCGCCGCGCAACGGTCATGAGGACTTTTTCATGGGATACCGCCGTTTCGATGGACGCGCGGGAATCCGCAACAACATCTGGATCATCCCGACAGTCGGCTGCGTCAATACGCTTGCGGAGAATCTGGCGAAGGCGGCAAATAAAAAACTGCCCGCCGGAGCCGTGGAACGTGTCATCGCCCTGCCCCATCCTTACGGCTGTTCCCAGCTGGGAGCGGATCACGCGCTGACGCGCAGGATTCTCGCCGATTTTGTAAGACATCCCAATGCCGGCGGTGTTCTCGTCACGGGCCTCGGCTGTGAAAACAACACGATTGCCGAATTCAAGAAAGAGGTCGGCGCGCACGATGAGAAACGTGTCCGGTTCATGGTTGCGCAGGAAGAGGAAGATGAGTTTGAAACCGGCATGAGAATGATTGACGAGCTCATTGAAAACGCAAAGAACGACCGGCGTGTGAAAATCCCGGTCTCCGAACTCGTTGTCGGGCTCAAATGCGGCGGTTCGGACGGACTTTCCGGCATTACCGCGAATGCGCTTGTGGGGCGTTTCTCGGACCGCCTGACCGCTTCCGGCGGCACCAGCATATTGAGCGAGGTGCCGGAAATGTTCGGTGCGGAAACACTCCTGATGAACCGCTGCATCACGCCGGAAGTGTTTGAAAAATGCGTGAAGATGATCAATGACTTCAAAAATTATTTCACCCGTTACGGGCAGACCATCTATGAAAATCCGTCTCCCGGCAATAAAGCGGGCGGCATCTCCACGCTGGAAGACAAGTCCCTCGGCTGCACGCAGAAAGGCGGCGCCGGAACAGTGGTCGATGTGCTGGATATGGGCGAAACGGTCAAAGTCCGGGGGCTGAACCTGCTGAACGGTCCCGGCAACGACATGGTGGCAACGACACTGTTAAGCGCCGCAGGAGCTCATATTGTCCTCTTCACAACCGGGCGCGGGACACCGTTCGGCGGTGTGGTTCCGACTCTGAAAATCGCTTCCAACACGGCACTGGTGGAAAAAAAGCCCCACTGGATCGACTTCAATGCCGGACAGCTTGTCGAGTCGGGAAAAGAATCCGCCGCGATAGACAGGGATTTCTACCGGCTCGTTCTGGATACGGCATCCGGCAGGCCCGCAAAAAATGAAGAACATTCCTACGAAGAGATCGCGATCTTCAAGGACGGCGTGACGCTGTAAAGGGAACGTATGGCAGGCATCACACTCAAACAGCTGGCCGAGCTTTCCGGACTTTCGATCCGCACCGTGAGCCGTGTGCTGAAGGGACAGGCGCACGTGATTCCGGAGAAACGCGATCTGATTCTGGAACTGGCACGCAGGCATCATTACATCCCGAATATGGCGGCGCGCAATCTGCGGCTGAGCCGCACGAACATCGTCGGGATCATCTGCGCGAACATGATGCAGGAAGTCAGCGTGAAAAAGCTGCACGACCTTGTAATGCAGCTTGAAGCCTGCGGATATTATCCCCTGATCGGACGCCTTGACTGCAATCCGGAAAATATCCGGCACATGCTTGCGGAATGGTCCGGCGTGACAAACCATGTGGTGGTGATGCCGTCGGTCACGGAAAATGTCTCCACGGAAATCGTGGACATTCTCTCCCAGTCCCAGCTAACCGCGATCTTCATCGACCAGAAAGGGGTCGAAGGATGCCATACGCTGAATATCAACCGTTCGACCGGAATCCGTTCCGCAATCATCCACCTGATCCGAAGCGGACGCAAGAAGATTCTGCGCTGCGGCGACGTCGGCACACGCGACTCCGGGCTTGCCGCGGCATTCGAGGAGACGGCGCTTTCGGAACGTCCGGAATTCATCCGGATCAAATGCCGTTCCAATTTCAAGGACGGCATGGAGCTCGGTCCCCGGATCATGGATTCCGGCGCGGACGCGGTCTTTTTCGACACGGACAGGATGGCGCTCGGATTCATGAACTATGCCGCGGCACACCACATTCCGATTCCGGAACGGATCGCGGTGGTGGGGTTTGACGATGACAACAGCGGGCACATGATCTATCCCGCGCTGAGCACAGTCGCCCATCCGATCGAAGAACTGAACCACGCAGTCATATCCATCATCCGCTCCAAGAGCATGAAGATTGTCAGAAAGAGCTTTGATACAAAGTTCATCCAACGTGCCAGCGCATGATTTTCCCGATCTCAGTCCTGCCTCTGTCCGCGTTCAAAATAAATCAGCGTGCCGCCCGCCGACTTCCAGAAACGGGGCTTGTCTTCCCGAAGCGCGCCCAGAAACTTGTCCGCATCGGCAGTATGGCACAGCAGAACCCAGTATTTCCCGGGAGCCATGAAGACCGGGCTTGAACTGCATGTGCCGAGATCGCTCTCCTCGTAAGGCAGATCGCAAATGTCATGAAGGGAAATCCGCTTATCCGAAAAAAGATAAACGGCAGCTTTCCCCCCGGCATTGGCATAGATGACATCCCCCTTTTTCCGGTTCTCCTCCAGAATTTGATACAGGGGATCAATCGCCCATGTTATGTGAAAGGTGAAAAGAAGGATGAAAAGATTCATGCCGATGAAGCAGAAAAGCAGAACATGACAGACATAACGCTGTTTCCGCATCATCCAGTTCACCCCGGAAGCAGCCAGCAGATACACAAAAGGAGTTGTGAAAAGAATCAGTCTTGCATAAATGACATTTTCGCCGCTGTCAATGGGGTAATGCTTCAGCAGAGACGCCAGCCAGGTCAGCAGCAGGGGAACGGAAACAAGCAGGCATTTCCATCTGTCATACCGCCACAGCCGCCATGCGCCGGCAAGAGCAAGGACAAGAGGCAGCAAGTAAAAGGGAAAATACCGGATGGAAAGAGCGTATGGAAAACAGAATATATTTTGAAATAAACGGAGATACCATTGCACATTCCCGACGCTGCAGGGAACCGGTGCAAAAAATGGCGCATGAAAAGAAAACATTCCCCGCGGAACTGTTTTCAGAGCAAGCGCCAGGCATAACAGCAAGAGCGCTCCCCATATCGCGTTCAGCAGAATTATCGGAGCCATTCTTTTTCTTCGATCCTCATGGCACAGGTAATAAAAGAAAAGAATTCCCCCCAAAGCAGGAACCACGAAAAACATCGCATTGGAACACAAAATTGCCAGGCCGCCCGCCAGGATCGCCTTCCGGCAGCAGCTCATGGAAAAAGCGTCCTTCAACTGCAGGGCATAATAAAGCAGGACAACGGAAAAGAGAACATCAAAAGAGTACGGTTTCAGTTCTCCCGCGTAATAAATCAATGAAGTGTTGCAGGAAAATAAAAAGAACAGCGGCAGAACCACCCCGGCGGGAAACAGGAGTTTCAGCAACTTGTAAAAATAAAACAGAGAAAGAATGCTTGCCAGGCAGACAGGGAACACTACGACCAGTTCATCATAGGAAAACACTTCACCGGAAAATTTCAGCAGCAGCAGAAAAAGCGGCGGGGCGGATTGCGCATTGGGCAGGGTCTGAGTCAGCAAACTGGAAAAGGGGGTCTGCGCCACTGCCGACGCCACCGCCAAAGTATCGCACCAGTAGGTGTGTGTCAGATAATTCTCAATTCTGAAAAAAATTCCAAAAGCGAAAATCATGACTGGAATCAGAAAAGTTCCGCCGCCGTATTCCTCCATTCCCATGATTTTCTTCGCACGCGCAATCAAGTGCTCCGGCGCATAACGGAGAACAAAGAACAAACCGATCAGACAGACTCCAAGAAAGAATGCGGTATCAAACAAAAATCTCAGTTTGGAATAATAGTAGTAATAAACCTCATGATTCATCTCCCGACGCAGGAAAAGACGGAGTTTTTCAATGCCGGAGTAGGACAGCGGCTCCCAGAAGGAAATGCAGAACAGGAAAAGCAGCAAAGTGCAGCCGCAAAACAAGAAAATGCAAGGTCTGTGCGCAATCCTCTCCCAAATCGTCCCTGTCTTTTTCATTTCCATGTATGCCCGCCGGTAGTATTGAATGCTCTTTCTGCGTCATGGCATACTTTATGCTGATTATTATAATAATCAAATGTTTTTGCCGTATTTTTTCAAAGAAACAGGGCAGCGGAAGTGAGCGCGAAAAGCGGAATGCAGACAGAGACGGCAAAGAGAAGCCGTGCCATGCGTGCATCGGGAGATTCCGCTTTTTCCGGATGAAAATCGGCAGACGCAGAACATCCCGATGCCGTCGACGCGGATAAAATATGCACCGGACAGAAAAACGGCGGGAAAACCTTGAAACTCAAAGTCTGCCCGCCGGTTTGTCCTGAATTGCTTGTATGGAAACGTGTTTCAGTTCAAAGAATCAGGTCGTCTGCGACTCAATCAAATCACGCTGTTCATCGGAAATCCCGACGAACTTCGGGTTGCCCGGCATGATTCCGCGGTGCGACTCCTTGATGAAGTTCACGAACATGTGAACTTCCGGCAATACGTTTTCGCCGCGTTCGATCTGCTCCAGCGCGTTTTTGGCATTAAGCCCCTCGAAGAAGAAAGTCCGGATCGCCCGGCGGATAGCCAGACGCTGTTCATTGCTCATTCCCGCCCGGCGGAGCCCGATTGTATTGGGGCCTGTGATGAAATTCGTTTCGCGCAACATGCAGAACGGCGGAATATCCTGTCCCACATGGGCGGTCGGGCCGACCATCGCAAGAGCGCCGATACGGCAGAACTGATGCACCAGGACGCAGCCGCTGAATACGGCGCCCGGTCCCACCTGAACATGACCGGAAAGCGCGGTGTTGTTTGCAATCGTGACTCTGTCGCCGATAATGACATCATGCCCGATATGGACGAACGCCATCAGCAGCACATGATTGCCGATCGTCGTTTTCAGGAACTCGAAAGGCGGTCTGTGAATCGTCACATACTCCCGGATCACGGTATCCGAGCCGATTTCCGTATAAGACTGGATGCCCTTGTAAAATCTGTGATCCTGCGGTTCCGCTCCGACAAATGCGCCGAAATAAATCCGGCAGCGGGGGCCGATCGTCGTATACTGTCCGATTTTGACATGCGCGTCAATAAAGCAGTCGTCACCGATTCTCACATCATCATCAATGATGGCATAAGGTCCGATCTCTACATTTTTCCCGATCTCCGCATTCGGAGATACAACAGCGGTTGGATGGATTGCCATAGAAGTTCCTTTCCATTGTTATTCCCTTGCCTGTTAATCTAACACGTTTTGAGCTTCATGCAAATGAAGTTCCGGAAAAAAGCGGCAAACCTTCGGATTGCAGCCCCGGCTCATCCGTCCCGGAACGACAGGCGCTCCTCCTCAGAATGAGTTTTCCGGACCGGGAAATTTCTGTTCCCGCACATCGGAGGCATATTCCGTGAAAGCGCGGCGGATTTCATCGGTAAGATTGGCATAACGCCGGGAATGCTTCGGCTGGAAATCCGTAAAAAGACCGAGCAGGTCATTGACCACCTGAACCTGACCGGAACAATGCACCCCCGCCCCGATTCCGATCGTGGGAACGCCGACCGCCTCCGTGATCTGCTTCCCCAGCTCGGCAGGCATGCACTCAAGCACCATTGCAAACACACCCGCCGCCTCCATCGCCTTCGCGTCCGCAATGATGCGCTCGGCTTCCTCCTCCTTCCTGCCGGTCACGCGGTAGACACCGGAAGTTTTGATATGCTGAGGCAGAAGTCCGATATGCCCCATCACCGGAATCCCCGCATGAACCATGCGTTCCACAGTCGGGGCGAGCGCGGCGTCGCCTTCGATTTTGACAGCATCGCACTGTGCCTCCTGCAGATAACGCGCCGCATTTTTAAGAGCTTCCGTCTCGCTCGCGTGGCAGGTCATGAACGGCATGTCGCCGACGATAAACGCATCCGGAGCGCCGCGGCGGACCGCCGCGCAGTGATGAAGCGACTGTTCCAGCGTGACCTGAAGCGTATTCTGATAACCGAGAACCGCCATGCCGAGAGAATCGCCCACAAGAATCATGTCAATCCCGCATTCCTGCGCAAGTTTTGCAGTCGGCGCATCATACGCGGTCAGCATTACGATCTTCCTCCCCTCGTTTTTCATCTTACGGAAAAGGGAAACTGTCGGTTTTTTCATAGTAGCCATAAAATTTCTCACCTCGCAATTAAAACGGATCACTGTCTTAATAAAATAACACGGAAAATATCATTAAGCAAAGTTTTTTATTTGATTTTCAACAAATAAGAGGGCATATTGGTATGAAAACCGAAGGAAAAGCCGCTTGAAAGGATTTGAAGGACAGGAAAGACCGGCAATGCGTCCTTTTTGTCCTTTGCATCCTTTCAGACCGCTTTTGAGCCGCAACCGCGTCAATTTCATAAGGAGTGGGAAAGATGAGCAGAAAAAAAGCAGAAAAATCCCGGGAGAAACAGGCGAAAAGACAGAAAAGAGAACAGCCGGAAATCATAACCGGAAAATTTTCCGCCAATGCCGGCGGATTCGGATTCGTGACTCCGGACAACCATTCCGGCAAGGATATTTTCATTGCTCCGAAACATGTAAACGGAGCGCTGCACGGGGATAAGGTCAAGGTGGAAATCCTCCATGAAAACCGGGACGAGCGCGGCCCCGTCGGACGTATCGCCGAAATTGCGGAACGGGAACGCAGGTTCATCACGGGAAGCATTATCTCTGAACGGATGCTCAAACCGCTGGACAGCCATTTCATTGCCGACATCAAGCTCAGCGGGTCCCTGAAAGGCGCGAAACGCGGCGACTGGGTCAAAGTGCGTCTGCTGGAAAACGGGGCAAAACATACCGAAGCCCTGCGCGGAAGCGTGGAGGAAGTCTATGGAAAGGCGGGAGAAATCGACTGCGATCTGCGTGCCGTCGCCTCCGAGTTTCAGCTCTGCCCCCCATACACCGAGGCGGACAACAAAGCCGCGGAAAAGATCAAGCCGCAGGAAATTGAACGCCGCGACTTGACGAAACTGTTCTGCGTCACGATTGATCCGCATGACGCAAAGGATTTCGACGACGCAATTTCCATCGAAAAAGGCGAAAACAAAGGTGAATTGAAGCTGGGCGTCCATATCTCTGATGTCGCCGCATGGATCCGCGCCGGTTCAAAGTTCGACAAAGAAGCCGGCAGGCGCTGTTTCTCCTCCTACCTTCCGGGCATGTTCCTGCCGATGCTGCCGAAAAAACTCACGGAACAGATCAGCCTCAAGGCGAACCGTGACTCCAATGCGCACTCCGTCATCTTCACAATCCGGGAATCCGACGGGAAAATACTGAAATCGGAACGGTTCCACTCCGTGATCCACGTCAAATACCGGATGAATTTCGATCAGGTGCAGGCATTCATCGCAGACCCGGAATCCGCCCCGAAAGAATGGAAGGCAAACGTCAGACGCAATCTGACAAAGCTGATCGACATTACGCGGAAAATGCGCAGACTGCGCCGGGAAACCGAAGAATACCTGGCAATTGAAACCAGTGAAATCCGTGTTCTCTGCGACGAAGCGACAAAGCAGATCACCGGAATAGAACGCAAAGTGCAGCGTGAAGCGGATCAGATCGTTGAAGAGTGCATGCTCGCCGCAAATTCCGCCGTGGCAAATGAGCTGATCGAGCGCAGGATTCCCGGAATTTTCCGTATCCATCCTGAACCAGACCCGGAAAAAATGGCTGAATTTTCCTTCTTCATGGAAAAATCCTTCCATATCCGCACCGGCGATCTGACGAACCGGACAAACTGCTGCAAATTTCTGGAAAATCTGCCGGACGATCACCGAAAGCCAGTCATCATTTCCAACTTTCTGCGTTCCCTCCCCCGTGCCTCCTATCTGGAGGAGAACGCGCTTCATTACGGACTCGGCAAATACCGCTATGCCCATTTCACAAGCCCGATCCGGCGTTATCCCGATCTGATCGTGCATCGTCAGCTCTGGGCGGCGGACACCAACAAAACGTTGAAATCAAAAAAGACCATGGCGTCAATTGCATCCGAATGCAGTATCAGGGAAGAACGGAACGACGAAGCCTATTTCGAGGCAAACGACCGTCTCAAGATTCATTATCTGCGCATGCGGGGAATCGACGGGGAACAGGTCGCGACCTATGAAGGCGTCATTTCAAAAATCAGCTCGAACGGTCTGCTCTGCGATATTACGGATCTGGGCATTTACGGATTCGTCCCGTCGAAGTATCTTTCCGGGGAACTGCGTTACAACCGGAAATCGCGCAAGCTCAAAGCCTCGCGCGGACATGCGGAATACAAGATCGGCAACTTCATCTATCTGGTGCTGGATTCTCTGGACATGGTCCACGGCAGGGCGGTGTTCCGGCCGGTCGTATAAAAACAGACAGGACACTTGCAATTTCCGTCCGCCCGGTTATAGTATATGCCCGGCAGGGACGACCCTGCCGACAGAATCACCGGGGACGACCCCGTAAATTGCAGGATGAAAAATGAACTGGATTTATCTGCTGCTGGCAGGGCTTTTTGAAGTTTGCTGGGCCGTCGGACTCAAATATTCTCATGGTTTCACCCGTCTTTGGCCGTCCGTCTTCACAGCCGGCACCATGGCGCTGAGCGTGTTTCTGCTGGCATTGTCCGTAAAGACGCTTCCCATGGGAACCGCCTATGCCATCTGGACCGGAATCGGGGCGGTCGGAACTGTAATCGCCGGAATCATCCTCTTTCATGATTCGGCATCTCTTCCGCGGATCTTATGCCTGGTCCTGATTCTTTCCGGAATCGTGGGGCTGAAACTCCTGTCGAAATAGGTTCAATGCGCCCGGGGGTTCCTCTCTACGTAAAAGGCGAACCAGGCAAGGTAAATGATAAGTCCAGCGGCAATCGTCAGCATCAGGTAACGGCTGACTCCCGCATGTCCGTACATGTTCAGCAGAGTATTCGCAAGAACTGCAATCGCGACTACGGCAAAACTTTTATGGATATGCTGCGCGTAACCGTTGTCATAGACAATTGTATGCAGTTTCGCCCCCAGGGGAAAACCGAAGACGCCTCCGAGTGCAACCGCCATGGAAACCATGAACACTGTCCAGTCAAAACCGTCGCGGGCAAGCAGATAAGTCATACCGCCCGTGACCGTTGTGACAAGAACCAGCAGCCTTACAATACGGCTCGTGTAATATTCCGGCACCTTGCACCCGGAAGTCAGGAGCGGCCGGATCAGGAGTCCTCCGCCGATGCCGAGCAAGGAGGACATAATTCCCGTAACCAGCCCCATCACAAATGCAATCCGGCTTTCCGCGGCGCCGATCTGCGGCATCTTGTCGTTGTAACACGCCGTCCTGCTGCAAAGCGTCTGGCAGATGATGACTGCGATAATCACAATCAGCATCCACTGAAGCCAGCGCGCATCCCCGATCACGGCAGTGAGCTTTGCATTGATTGTTTTGCCGAACAGAGAGGTAATCGCGGCTCCGGCGCCGATCGGAAGAGCAAGGGAAAATCCCGGCGCGCCCTTCGTCCACCCGATCTGGGACGCCTGCCTCGAAACCGTCAGAATCGTGGAAGGCACCATCTGAAGCAGCCCGATGCCGACCGCCTGAATCGGATCGAATCCGATAATCAGCATGGCGGGAACAACAAACCAGCCGCAGCCCACACCCCAGTATCCGCCGGACATCATTCCGATGAAACCGATCATCGGACAGACAATATAAAACCATAAAACGGCATCCATTATTTTTCCCTTTCTTCCAGAACATCCATCGCACACTGCGCAATCAATCCGGTCCGGCAGAAATCGCGCTTGTCTTCAGCGAGCCTGAAACCGAACCGGCGCATGAGATCAAGCCCGATCACCATGTTGCCGTATTGATTGACATGCATGAAGTCGCGCATCAGAAGACGGTAAACCTCCGGCGCATACAGCCGCAGACGTTCCCAGCGGGCATAATTGTCGTTGACATGACACTTCAGCTCCGCCGCGGTTTCGCGGATGATCCGCATGTAACGGGGAATCGCCTCTGCATGTGCAGGTTCCAGATGTTCCAGATCGCAACCGTAATAGGTCTGGAACATGACTTCTCCGCCAAGACCGGTCAAACGCCGGGCAAGCTCACGGAGATTATCGCGGAAAAGTTCCTCGGAAATATTGCGCGACGGACTGGAATCATTGCCGCCGCAGGTGATGATCGTCAGATCCGGAGCCCAAGGGGCGACATCCCTTCCGAAACGTTCCAGCATCTGACTGGACGTGTTGCCGCTGATTCCCGTATTGATGAACTGTCCGACGCCTCCGCCGAAAGTGTTCTTGAATCCGAGTTCCACATAGTCGAACCAGTGCATTCCGGTGTCGAACCGTTCCGTATTGGACGAGCCGAATGCGCATACGCGGATTGTTTTCCCCTGTCTGATTTTTTCAAACAGCCTGAGATCCGAAAATTCACTCATTGCATGATTCCTTCTTGTTGAGAACTTCATTGATAAAAGCCATGACGAGAAAATCGCAGCTGTCCAGCGCGGCTCCGTGATGATGCCCGGGAAGCGAATAACAGCGGACATGTTTATGCCCGATCGCTTTCAGGCTTGCCGCCATGAAAGCGTTCTCCTCCGGACGCGCCGGCATATCAAGTCCGGATTCACCAGTCACCATCAGAACCGGCGGAAGATCGGCGGCAAGATTTCCCAGCGGAGCATATTCATCAATCAGCGGATTGTAAGGCCCGTTGTCGCGTCCCAGATCCGCCTTGATGTGAAAGTGCGTCGTCATCTGCCCGCTGATCAGCAGAAGTCCTGCAATCATTCTGTAATGCAGTCCGTACGGCGCAAGGAACTTCGGGTTCATGACCGAAATTGCCGCAAGATACGCCCCCGCCGACATTCCCCCGACAAAAATCCTGTTCCGGTCGATGCCGTATTCCCCCGCATGTTCAAAGCACCATGCAACGGCACGCGCGGCGTCCTCGATCTGCGCCGGAGCCTTTGCCGCGGGGGAAAGACGGTAGCGAGGTTCCGCCACGGCATATTCGCCGTTATAAATCTGCGCAGGACACTCTCTCTCGCCTCCGGTCATTCCGCCGCCGTGAAAAAATATGACCAGCGGGACATCTTTCCGGTCTTTCGGCACCGTCAGGTAAAGAGTCCGATCCTCGTCGGAGCCATCCGCATACGGATGAATCCGGAACGGATGATAGAATTCCTTGTTCGGGACGGTGAAATCACGCCATGAACTTCTCACTTTTCAACTCCTGAAAAAATCTTTTCCGGTTATTTTCAGATTCAAATTTGCATAATTTACGATTCGGATTATTGTATACAGTATACTTTAAAATACGATTTGTCAAACCATTTTCCATATTTTCGGGAGGATTTGCCGATGCTGAAAAAAATATCATTGTCCGAACAGGCATATAACAAACTGGTAAAGAAGATCATTTCCGGCAAATATCCCGCGGGGACGCGCCTGACGGAAGAGATGCTCTGCGGAGAATTCGGAATTAGCCGCACCCCCGTCCGCGACGCAATTTCAAAACTGATGGGGGAAGGACTCGTCCAGCCTCTGCCGAAACGGGGCTGTCAAGTCTGCAATCTCGATTCACAGGCGATTCGTGAACTGTTTGAATGCCGGAGCCGCCTGGAACGGATCGCGCTGGAAAGCTCCATTCTCCGGATTCCCGAGAAAAAGCTCGCGGAACTGAAACTCCTCCTCCGCAAAAAAGGGACTCAGGAGGAAATGCGCAGAAACTCTCTGGACGCCGATGCAAAACTCCATGCGCTGATCTCGGAACACTGCGCCAACCGTTATGTGAAATCAATTCTCCGGCAGCTGTTCACGCAGACACTGCCTTACCGCAGCTACCGCAATTATGACGAAAAACAGTCCGCTCTTTCCAGAGAACGCCTGAAACTTGTCGATGCGGTCCTTGAGCGGGATTACGGGAAAGCCGCCTCGCTTCTCGACGCACATATCATGAGCGGATGTCCCTGATCTTTCCCGTTCCGGCAGAAAGGACTTCTTGACTTTTCCCGTCTGGAAAATATATTGACAGAAAAGGAGTTTTTCATGCAGGTGTATCTGGAATATTTTTCACTGCCATCGGAAGATGCGGAATTCAGTTTTTTCACGTACAATCCCAAAGCGCAGATGACCTGTTATACGACAAGGTATCCGTTCGGGCTGTTCAAGGGGCATATCCCTCCGCTGTCTTTCTCGCCCGTTACGATCCTGTACGGAGGAAACGGCAGCGGCAAGACTACGATATTGAATGTCATTGCGGAAAAGTTGAAACTCAGAAGAAACGCCCCGTTCAACCGTTCAGCCTTTTTTGACACTTTCGTCGAAAAGTGCACAGCCGCCTTTGCCGCGGAAGAACAAGGCGCCGCTGCCGCTCCGCCGCCGGAAAGCAGGTTCATTGCAAGCGATGATGTATTTCAGATGCTTTTACAGCGCCGCAGGGAAAATGAAAAAACCGACAGCAGACGGGAGCTGAAACTCCGGGAATACTGGCACAGGAAAAACAGAACCGTCCGGATGAATTCACTGGATGACCTCCCGCTTTTTGCAGATTACTGCGACGCCCACCGCAAAACCCCTTCCCGTTTCGTCGCAAAGCGGGTGGAAGACAATGTGAAAACACGCTCAAACGGAGAAAGCGCATTTCAATATTTCACGGAAACAATTGGAACCGACAGCCTGTATCTGCTTGATGAACCGGAAAACAGTCTCGCCCCGGCGCGGCAGCTGGAGCTGGTTCATTTTCTGGAGCAATCCGTTCTCTGCGACGACCAGTTCATCATTGCAACCCACTCCCCTTTCCTGCTTTCCATCCGCGGAGCCAGAATTTACGATCTGGACTCCGATCCGGTGGTTTCCAGAGAATGGCAGGAACTGGAAAATGTCAGAATTTATTACGATTTTTTCAAAAGCAAAGCCCCGCTGTTTGAAACATCCGCGCAGTAGCTCCGCTTTCTTCAAGCCGTTTCCGGTTTCCCTTTGGCTTTCCGCCAGAGAACTTCCAGCTCGTCGATATTGCAGTCCTCAAACTTTTTCCCCTGCGCCGCAAGCTCTTGTTCCATGAACATGAAACGGGTCTTGAACTTCTTGTTCGCGGCGGCAAGCAGAAGTTCCCCCGACCGGCGTTTGCGGAAACGGGCAAGATTGCTCGCGGCAAAGAGAAGATCGCCGAGCTCTTCGTCAATATGGAGCTCATCCCCCGATTTCATGGCTTCTTTCAACTCGTCCAGTTCCTCCTGAATCTTGTCGACGATCTCTTCCGGCCTTGACCAGTCGAAACCGAGTTTTGCGGCTTTCTTCTGAAGTTTCTCCGCCTGAAGCAAAGCCGGACAGTGCATGGGAACCCCGTCCAGAGCCGACGCATTTTCATCGGGCGCATGATTTTTCTCCTGCGCCTTGACCTTTTCCCAGAGCCCGACAACCTCCTCCGCGCCGCTGACTTTCTCATCGGAAAACACGTGCGGGTGCCGATGCTTCATCTTCGCCGTAATGTCACGCACAACATCCGTAAATGTAAACTTGCCGCGTTCCTCCGCCATGACAGAGTGCAGGACAATGTGCATGAGAACATCTCCGAGCTCCTCGCGCATGTTGGCGTCGTCCTTCGCCGCAACCGCGTCCAGAAACTCGCCGCACTCCTCCATGATGAACGGCATCAGCGATTCATGTGTCTGCTTGCGGTCCCACGGGCACCCGTCCGGCGCACGCAGTTTTTTCATAACGCTCACCAGTTCCTGAATGCTGGCGCATAAAGTATCATGTTCCATCTGATCTTCCTCCTGACTTTCAAGTATAGATGACCGTCACGCCGTCCAGTCCCGGCGCATTGATGTCTTCTCCGAAAACATAATCCCGAACCATCGGCAGGCGATGAGCCTGAAGCGCCCTCCGGACGGCATTCCTGAGAACCCCGGTTCCATGTCCATGGATCACCAGGATACTGCATCCGGGATTGGAGGCAATCGTTCTTTCCACTTCCCGCATGGCCTCTTCGGAAAACATGCCATGCAGATCAAGCCGGACGTCATAATAGGTCCTCGGACTGCGGAAATCCCGTTTTTTGAGTCTGTGTCTAGCCATCAAAAATCTCCGTAAAATATAACTTTAATATCAAAATGCGATTTATTCAATCCGGAAACGGCAGGTTTTTCCCTGAAAAATGAAAAAATTGAAGTTTTTTTCGGAATTCGGCTTGAAATATCGAAATCATGACATACATTAAGGGCATCGCGAGAAACGCGGAGGCGTAGCTCAATTGGTTAGAGTGCCACCCTGTCACGGTGGATGTTGCGGGTTCGAGCCCCGTCGCTTCCGCCATATTTTTCATCCGCTGAAAAATATGGCTTTTTTTTTGTACTTCGCACGTTCTCATTGCTCAGTCTTTTCCCGGTTCATTCCCCGCCGTTTTTTTTGCCGTTGTATTTTTTCCGTCTCATTCCGGCGGCGGCAATTCGGGCAAATACGGATAAAAAGATAAAGTCTGCGTATTCTCTTTTCCGATTTCCGGATTATAATTACATCATGTTGTTTCAAAAGGAGCTTTTGCGGCAAATCTCAAAGACAATCAACAATAACAGGAAGTGAAGTTCATCATGAAGAAAACTCTAACTGCCGCCCAGATCGGGTGTGGAAAATTCGCCTGGGGGCAGGATTTTCCAAACATGACAAAGCATCCGGATGTGACATTGAAATGGGCATGTGACGTAAATCCGGAAAAAGCCCGAAGTGCGGCGGAACAGTTTCAGGTTCCCAACGTGACGGCTGATTTCATGGAAATCATCAACGATCCCGAAGTGGACATGATCAAGATCGCCACGACGCATGAAGCGCATCTGCCGATCATCGAAGCGGCGGCAAAGGCGGGAAAACACATCTTCTGCGAAAAGCCGATGGCGATGTATGACAAAGAGGCTTATCTCATCATGAGAGCCGTACGGCGGAACGGCATCAAACTTTGCATTGATCTCAACCGCAGAATGTCGCCTGCGATGCAGGCACTGCGCAGAAAATGGCTTGCACATGCGGAAAAACCCGTGCATAACCCGTGGCGCTATATCGAAAAACAGCGGGAAATGCTCCCCGAGGAAAATCTTCCCCACCTGCTGATCCGGATTCAGGACGAAAGTTCCTCCTATGGGCTGGGGCACCTGGACCCGCTCACCGGCGGCGGCGAGATTATCGGTGAAAGCGTTCACTGGCTGGATCTCGCATGCTGGTTCTTTGCCCCGCAGCTGCCCTGCGAAATTACGGCATGGGGTTCATCGCGCCTGTCACACGGAATTCATCTGCGCTTTGACGGGGGCGCGAACATGACCCTCGACTTCTCCTGTTCCGGCACTTTTGATTTCCCGAAAGAGCTCTATGAAGTCACGCACAATGCGGCACTCTTCCGGTCTCTCTTCTTTGTGGAAAACAATTATTACGGAATGCCGCAGAACGAACCGGAATATTTCCCGATGCAGTATGACCCCTTTGCGGGAAAAGCGGAAGGGTTTGCCGCCTACCAGGAAAAATACAGGCAACGCGTGGGCGGCAGCGCCAACAGCAAAACCCTGGAAAACGAGGTGCCCTTCATGGTTGACAAAGGACATTACGCCATGCTGGATGCGTTTGTCAAGTCAATTCAGAACGACACTCCGTCCCCTTGCGACGAACTCGCCGGTTTCCGCGCCACCTATCTGGCTCAGAAAGCGATCGAGGCACTGGAACTGAAGCAGACTCTGCCGATTCAGATTGAAAAGATAACGCCCTGCATTCACTGATTGCGGCGGGCGAAACACAGTCCGGCGGAAGTTTCCTTCTTCGCCGGACTGCACATGACGCGGTCTCTTTCTGCAACGCTCCGCAAACCGGACGGAATCCGCCGGTTCCTTGCCGCACCGCAGATGACCGGGCAGATTCCGGGCGCCTGAAGTGCGGGAAAGACTCCGGAACCGTAAGGATACAATAAAGTTTTTTGATGCGGTCTCTTGAAAATACCGCAAAGGGTGCTAAAGTTAAGGCATCCAGTTACCATATTACAATAAACTGAAACCATAAAAGGAGAACAGGAATGTTCAGAAAATCAATGTTGGTCGCTCTCGCGGGAGTCCTCATGCTTCAGCTTACGGCATGCGGCACACTCTTCTATGGAGAACGAAAAGGGAAACCGGCTTCAGCCCAGATTGACCCGGCTGTTCTGGTCCTCGACTGCTGCGGTCTTCTCTTCGGAATCATCCCCGGAGTCGTAGCGATTGTGCTGGATTACAGCAACAAGACCATGTATTACACAAAAGCGGAAGTCAAAGCGATGAACAGTGCCTCCATTGACTCCATTGACCGCTCCAAAATGGTCGCAGTCAAGATGGACGACATGAGCAATGAAGCGATCGAACAGGCACTCAGCCGGCAGCTCGGTCAGCAGGTCAAACTTGCAGATCTTCAGGTTGTCGCCGCTCAGTAAGAATCCTGCGGCTGTTTTCAGAAAACCGGATCAGAATATGATCCGGTTTTTTTGTGTACACGGGATGCACAATCGAATAAGGGGGAGCTCATTATTTGAGCGTTCGTCCTCTCACACCGCCATACATGCCGTTCGACATCCCACATCATGTGAAGTTTTACAGTTCCAACCGGGTTTATTCGGCTCTGCAAGATCAAATTCCGGACAAAGCCTGTTTCTGCACTTGCAATCGGCAAACAGTGTAATATAGTAATTCTAAGGACCTTGCATCAAGCTTTCAATAAAAAATTGTCCAGATGGAAGGGGGGAAGCGCAGCAATATGAATCTTTATATTATTTTTAGCATTGGTATTTCTGCATTATTTTTTTGCATTAACAATGGCATTTTCAATTGGTTTTATAATATTGTAATGTCATTGTTAGTATTGTTTTTATTTTTATTACGTATTATCCCAAGTTATCGTTTTGAGCGTTTGAAAAATATTTTCGTATTTTCTGTGGTAGCAATATTATTTTTGATGATGTCAATATTAGCAGTAGTGGTTCGGCATGAGGCATTATTGTTTTTTGCTGTTTTTTTTCATGAATTGATTTTTTTTATTTTATCTTTAAGTTTCATAAGACTTACAAGAGTATTTGTAATTTTGGCTTTTGGGTTATATTTGGCATCATCTTCTTTGTTGAGTATTGATTTGCAAGTTGACTATGGTGCAGCAAATTGGCTTTGTATAGGTGTAAATATTTTTTTGGTTATGATGGCAACTATATTAACCTATTCAACTATTAATATATTTTATTTGAATCCTCCTCGGATCTCCGTTATAATTTTTCTTTATTTTATTTTTCTTTTTTTTATTGTAGTTTCAACGAATTTTGATGGAACTGCGAACTGGGTATTTACTATTATTGCTTTTTCTTTTTTAGCATGTAGTATTTTATATGCTTATTTGGTGGTGATGAGTTTGATATTTAGAACTAATAATAGTCCAGATGATTTTTTTCCAAATAAAGAGGAGAAATTCTAGGCTGAGATACTGGTAAACAACGTTGCACTAGCATTGAGCTTTGCAAGAAAACTCTTATGAGTTTAGTTTCCGGCTTTTAATTTGAATATGTTCCTGGTTTTTAAGAATAAAGGTTTATGCACGAGAACGGGAAAAACTTCAAAAAGAAAAAAAGTCATAATTTATTGAATTGCCATTGCTTTTTTCATTGTTTCAGGGTATAATGTGGTATAGAGAATTTGACAGTGTTCGATGACGCCGGATGTAGATTCATTTTCGGGTGGTGGATTTACAAAATAAAAATCTCTATTCTAAGGAGTGGCAGGAATGAAAAACTTGCTGAAAATGGCGCAGTCTCCCCAATGCAGACAGAATTTTCCTGTATTCCAATCTGTTATTCTTTTCCCTAATGGGTGAGAGATTGGCGAATGCCGTAAATGATTTCAGAAAAGATCCATGCGAAGAAGGTCATAAATTAGGAGAAACAGCGCATACTCTGGTCGATACTTATTGTCCCTCTCACACATCACGTGATGAGCATGGCAATATTAAAGGTTATAATAATTACAGCAAACAAAATACGAGGAGGCATTCCCAAGCGCATAAGACTTTAGAATAAAATATCCCGAACCACTTTAAAAGTTTGAAACCATAAAGGGAAAGAGCATGAAAAAGACATTTTTGATCATCGGTTCCGTTATATTTGCTCTATTAATAATGCTTGGTTTTATTTTACCACTACTGAATGCACCATTGTCTGAAGAAAAAATTATATGGTACACAAGAATTGTTCTGCTAGACGTTTATGCTAATGTGCTTAATAATTATTTAAAAGACGAACAACATTTACCAGATATGGATAATTTTAAAAAAATTTTGAGTACAAAATTAACCTATCAAACTGCTGATCAATGGAGGAGTGAATTTAAAAAAGCTTATGGAGAGAACGTATCTCCTTTAGATGTTTTCCAAATCGTCAGCTTCAATGACAAGAAAACTCAGTGGGGAATTTTAGAGGTAGATCCCAATTCAAAGCATTCAAACAAAATATTAATAAAAGATGATGGAAGTGTATATCTAATCAAAAAAATAGCACTTTCAACTGATGATCCTGGTTTATTGTTTAATCCATTGTGAGGATTTTTCATATTTCTTGAGAATTTGCTCTGCAAGATTTTCAGTTCTGGTCAGGGGGAAGGATTCGCTTGGAGTTTACGACAGAACTCCGGACTCATGGCATTCGGATCAGCATGGACGGACGTTGTTTGGATAATGCAAAGATGGAGCGCTTCCGGCGGACGTTGTAATAAAGCTCGAAGGGCACGTCAGCTTGCCGCAGTTCCGCTTCGAGCTACAGCATTATGTGAAGTTTTGCAGTTCCAACCGGGTTTATTCGGCTCTGCAATATCAAACTCCGGACAAAGTCTGTTTCGGGACTTGCAATCGGCAAACAGTGTAATATAGTAATTCTAAGGACCTTGCATCAATCTTTCAATAAAAAATTGTCCAGCTGGAGGGGGGAAGCGCATAAGATTTTAGAAAAAAATATCCCGAACCACTTTAAAAGTTTGAAACCATAAAGGGGAAGAGCATGAAAAAGACATTTTTGATCATCGGTTCCGTTATATTTGCTCTATTAATAATGCTTGGTTTTATTTTACCACAATTAGGGGCCCCCGCACCTGAAAAAGAAAAGATATGGTACACAAGAATTTATTTACTAAGAATTCATGCTTATGAGCTTAATAATTTTTTTAAAGATAAACAGTATTTACCTGATATGGATACTTTCAAGAACTTTTTAAAATCCAAAAAACTACACTATCAAGGTGCTAAGTGGTGGGAAGTTTTCTTTAAAAAAACTTATGGAGAGAACGTATCTCCTTTAGATGTTTTCCAAATCGTCAGCTTCAATGACAAGAAAACTCAGTGGGGAATTTTAGAGATAAATCCCAATTCAAAGCATTCAGATAAAATATTAATGAAAGATGATGGAACTGTATACCTAATCAAAAAAATAGAACCTTCAGCTGATGATCCGGTAGTGTCCGCAATTTTGCGCTCATTTTGTTTCTGAGCGGTTACAGATGACATACGTGACTTGGCATCTTAATCTTATACCGCCTCCGTAAAGTTTGCAAGTGCTCATATACTGAAGAATCCCCATTTTGTCGTGGAAATATGCCTGTGCCTGGTACCGACCAGCACCATAGCCGAGTATGCACGCCCAGCTACCGCCATACAGAATATACAGGATGAAAATCCTGCGGGGAAATAAATCAAGTAGAAAGAACTGTTACGGTTCGGACCTTCCCGCTTTGGCGGCTTCATGACCTCTGCCGATATATCTGCCGCATTTACACCACAAGATTCGGTCAGTATTGGACATTGTTTTGTCGGGCAGACTCGTCCACCCAGTCTATCCTTATATGCGGTTTCCGTCCGTCAACCGGGATTTTACTGCTGCCTTCTTTCAAGAATCCTCCTCACGGCGGACACCTCTGGCTTTCGCAGACAGTTCGTGCCGCATATATAAAAAACCCCGCCATGTTTCCATGACAGGGTTCAGAGGGGACAATCTGAAAAATCCGATTATGCCTTTACCTCTTCCGCGGGAGCGTCTGCTTTCGCTTCCTCTGCGGGAGCCTCAGCTTTCACTTCGACCGGAGCGGCAGCTTTCTTCCTGGAAGCGGGAGCACCGGCTTCGACAAACTGAAGAATACATGCGTCGGCAGCGTCGCCAATGCGTTTGCCGGTGCGGATGATTCTGGTATAACCGCCGTTTCTCTCGGCGAAACGTGCGGCAAGATCGCCGAAGAGCTTCGTAATGACAGCTTTCTTGGTCTGCGCCTTGTCGGAAGGCGTATTATCCTTGATTCTGGCAATTGCAAGACGACGATTGTGCTCTCCGCCCTTCTTGCCGTATGTAATGAGTCTGTCCACGAGTCTGCGGACCTCTTTTGCACGGTTCACAGTCGTTTCGATCTGTTCATGTTCAATCAGGCTGCATGCCATGTTGACAAGCAATGCCTTTCTATGGCCGCAGTTACGGCCGAGTTTCGCCACTTTTCTAAGATGACGCATAGCTATTACGCCTCCTCTTTCTTAACGGCCTTCGCGCGGTCGGCTTCGGCCTGAATTGCATTACTGAGTTCTTCACTGAAAGTCATGCCGAGAGACAGATTGTTCTCAGACAGCTTTTCCTTGATTTCGTCAAGGGACTTCTTACCGAAGTTGCGGAATTTGAGCATACGGGACTCTGTCTTCATGCAAAGTTCACCAAGCAGCTTGATATTCGCATTGTTCAGGCAGTTCATGGCTCTCACGGAGAGATCAAGCACTTCGACATCCTGAGAAAGAATGCGGAACAATTTCTGCTCTTCTTCGCTGATTGCGGCAAGCGCATCATCTTCCGTCATCTGGCTTCCCAGGAAGGGACGCAGATGATCCTTGAGAATCTTTGCCGCTTTCTCCAAGGCATCCTTCGGGGAAATTCTTCCATCGGTATAGATTTCAAGAGTCAAGCTGTCCATTTCCGTCTCTTCACCGACACGGGCAGCGCCGACCTGATAACGGACATGGGTCACAGGGCTGAAAAGACAATCGACGAGAATCGTTCCATAGGGATGCGTCGGCAGTTTGTTCTTTTCAGCGGGGCACCAGCCCCTGCCTCTGGAAATTTCAATCTCGGCCCGGAAAGGGACATCTTTGTCAAGCGTGCAGATGACCTGATCGGGGTTGAGCACTTCAACGGTTCCGTCGGTGATAATATCGCCGGCAGTGACCGGGCCCGCCACACTTTTCTTGATCTCAAGAGTCTTCGGCGGATCCGTATGAAGATTCAGTTTTACCTTTTTCAGGTTCAGGATGATCTCCGTAATATCCTCGGCGACGTTCGGCAGAGTCGTAAACTCATGGGAAACGCCTTCGATTCTTACGGCGGAGATAGCGGAACCCTCAAGAGATGAAAGCAAGACCCTGCGCAGGGAGTTGCCTATCGTATGTCCAAAACCGCTCTGAAAAGGAGCCGCAATGAACTTGGCATAAGTGTCTGTAGCAGTATGTTCCTCCATCACAAGGGATTGAGGCATCGGAAATCCGGATACAGCAGCCATCTGGTATAATCCTCCAAGTATTTTCGGGTTAAAAGTCCGGGGTTTATCATACCGGACACGGCGGCAGACCATGCCCGGGATACATCACATCAGACACGGCGTCTTTTCGGAGGTCTGCATCCGTTGTGCGGAACAGGAGTGATGTCCTTGATCGCATTGATTTCCATACCGATGGAAGCAATGCCTCTGACAGCAGATTCTCTTCCGGCGCCCGGTCCGTTGATCCGGACTTCCACTTCCTTCATCCCGAGAGCCTCGGCTTTCTTTGCGGCGTCAGCTGCCACAACCTGAGCGGCGTAAGCCGTACTTTTCCTCGAGCCTTTGAATCCGTTCTTGCCGGAGGTGGACCAGCAGAGCACATTGCCGTGCAGGTCGGTGAAGGTTACTTTTGTATTATTGAATGTAGCCAGAATAAAAGCGATTCCGGAGGGGACGTAACGTCCGCCTTTCTTGCGCTTAACATCCGCGGCAGGAGCCTTGGCGGTCTCCGCTGCGGCGGCAGCTTCCGTGTTTGCAGCGACGGGAGCTGTTTCCTTTTTTTCGTCAGCCATGGTATTTACAAAGCCTTTCGGTTGATTGTGTTGAATGATAACAGATTAAGCCGCCGACTTATTTCTTGCCTGCGGGAGCGGCAGGAGCAGGATTGCCGCTCTTCTCGATCTTTCTCTGCGTTTTGTCACGGATAGCACCGACGGTCACTTTCTTGCCCTTTCTCGTACGGGCATTGGTGCGGGTGCGCTGACCACGGCAGGGCAGATTCTTGCGGTGACGTGTTCCGCGATAGCAGTTGATCGCCTGAAGACGTCTGATGTCCTGTGCGAGAGAACGTCTGAGGTCGCCTTCGACCACAAACTCATTCTGGAGCATCGTCGTAATGGTCGCGATGTTCTCGTCTGTTATCTGGTTGGCTTTGGTGCCAGGCTTGATTTTTGCGCGTTTCACAAGCTCCGCTGCGACAGCGGGTCCGATTCCGTAGATGTACCGGAGGGCGTATTCGATGCGCTTGTTCCCCGGGATGTCAACTCCTATGATTCTAGGCATGTCTCTTGGGTTCTCCGATTTAACCTTGTTTCTGTTTGTGACGCGGATTGCGTGAACATACAACGCGAACCGTGCCTTTGCGTTTGATTATCTGGCAGGATTCGCACCTGCGTTTGATGGACGCCCTGACTTTCATAAGTGCAGCCTCAAATTTAAGATTTTTATTCCATAATACTTAACTGGTTCCGCCCCTGTTCCAGGAGCACATCACGCGCACGAGTTTTGGAATGCAGTCAAGACGCGACTCTTGACTAAACACGCACGAAGCAGTAACTATAACATCTTATTCCGATTTTGCAAGCATCCTTTTCATAAAAAAATATTTTTTTATTTATTTTTTTCATTCGGAGATACTTTCCGTAAAGTCCGCATCGTGCCGCGGCTCCTTCCCCCGCGAAAGAAATGTTTTTCGTCCAATTACGAAGCCCTGCCGCCATGCCGGGGCGGAACAATGAGGTGTCTTTCAATAAAATCCACAATCGGGCGGGGATCCTCCAGGCTGTGCGGATGATGGTCGGCGTCCGGCTTGCGGATCACCTCGACGACTCCGCCGAGTTCTTTCAGGCGCTTCACCGCAATTTCGCCGTTTTCCGCGGCGGGCACGACCGTATCCTTCATCGCGGTCACATGAAGCACCGGTATTTCCGCCTTTGCGATCACATCCAGATGATCCAGCGGATTGTCCCTGTAATCCAACGCCTCCTGTTCAGAAGCAAAACCGTAAGCCTTCATGCACCTCTGCCATTCCTCCTCGTAACGCCGGACTTTCCCCTGCCCTCCCGGCCAGCTTTTAAAGTCGCAGACCGCATTGTCAAGATAGAGGCAGGCAACCTTTTCCGGATATTTTTCCGCCCAGTTGTAAGCAATCAGTCCGCCGCGGCTGTATCCCGCGACCACCGCCCCCCTGTGATAACCTCTGGAAACCATGAAATCGTAAAAGCGGTTCAGACGGCGCACCGCTTCGGGAGAACCATACAGATCCGCGACATCCGTGGATGTCACGCACCATCCGCGTTCCAGCAGAGCCAGATCCGCAAACGGAAACGCGCCGAAAAAACGCGCCCGATGATACCACGGACGCCCGTCCGCTTCCGGAACATTCGGTTTGACGAGAATACAGTCCACCCCGTCAAGTTTGAAATCATAGCGCGCATAACCGTTCCAGCTGCTGTGCGTTCCCGGGAAATCTGTTATGAAATCCTGCAACATTGTATTTTCCTTCCTGTATGATGCTGAAAACGGTGTGGAAATTCCGGCACCCCTGCCAAATTCCCGCACCGGCGGCAAGTCTCTTTTCATAATATGACAGCGGTCAGACCCTTTTCAAGATTTCATCTGCTCAATCAGTTCCCGATCTGCACAGAAAAATGTAACTGCGGGCTTCTGCACCCAGTCGTCGGCATTCAGATTGCCAGTCGCAGGCTCCAGCGCGTAAGTCCCGGAAAGACTCTCTTTTTCCGAACGGACTGTCACAATCAGCGTCACCGCCCCGCCCCGGTATCTGCCGTTCAGGGTGTATGCAGCCAAAGTGTCATTCTCCATCGCCCTGTAAACCGTTGCCACATGGGAGGCAACCTCCGCGGGCAGCGGTTCATCCAGAACCGTGTTCAAGCGTTGAAAACAGTCGGCGATGCGGTCCGGACGTTCCGGATAAAACGACGCAGAACAGTATGTCCGCCCGCTTTTCCCGGCGAGATACAACGCCTGTTCATAAGAACTGTCGGCACGGTCCGCCAGTTCCTGCACCTCCTCCGCGGGAAGCGAGCGCAGATACCTGCCCAACAGTTGCCGGCTTTTCCTCCAGGAACAGGCGCACCATGCGAGGATTCCCCCCGCGGCCAGCAGATATAAAATGATTTTCAATGCAAACCACATTTCAGACACCCCGTTTTTTTGCAGAAGCGCAATATACCGCCGCAATAAATGTTTTACAAACAGCAAAGAAACTGAAATTATCGCTTGAATCACCGGCAGGACAAGAGTAAAGTATAACAAGCTGCCGCGACAGGCTCTCCTGCGGAGGAGCTTTGCGGGGAAACGACAGCGGCAGAAGAGAAAAACGGAATATCCACAGATATAATTCGGGAGATTTTGGAAAAATTGAATACGCTGGTCCACCGGAAGTTCCGCCTATGGATTCTTCTTCTCTGCGGTTCCGTTCTTTATTTCTTCGCCAACGTCCAGAGAGTCGCCATTCCCGGTTCCATCTTTGACGAGCTTCAGAAAAGCCTGAATGTTTCTGCCGTCTATGTCACAAATCTCGGCTCGGCATTCATGTATGTCTACGCTCTGAACCAACTGGTCATCGGGCTTCTGGTGGACCGCTTCGGAGGATGCAGAGTCATCGCAACGGGAGCACTCCTGTTCTGTATCGGTTCCGCGGTATTCCCCTTTTCGGACTCTCTCTTCATGCTCTATTTCAGCAGAGCGATTGTCGGATTCGGAGCCAGCGCCGTCTACCTGAGCCTGGTCAAGGAAACCGCCCGGACTTTTACCAGAAATTTCACGGTAATGCTCGGACTTCTGGTTCTGATCGGCTACACAGGCGGAATTATGGCGAATGCTCCTTTCATTGCCGGAGTGCAGATTGTCGGCTGGCGCATGATGCTGAAGATCATAGCCGCGGCAACCTTTCTGGCTTACCTGATCTTTGTCGGAATCAAATTCACATTGAAAATGCCGGCGATTCAGAATGTTCCTTTCAGTTTCACCCCGTTTCTGGAATTGCTCAAACGCCGCCACAACCGCAGTCTGTTTCTGTTTTCCGGGATCAATTTCGGGCTGTACTATGTACTCCAGACGGTCATCGGCAAGAAATTTCTGGAGGATTTCTGCTTCATGGGAGAAGTCCGCGCGGCATGGATTCTCTCCCTCATGGGAGTGCTCTCTGCGGTGTCCAGTTTCTTCGCCGCCTCTCTGAGCCGTCTCCTCGGCAACCGGCGCAGGGTCTTCGTCCGGACCGCAGGACTGGGCTGTATTCTGTCCTTTCTCGCTCTGCTGCTGGCAATCGGGTTTGACTGCCGCACTCAATGGATCGCCCTGTTCTTCTGCACCTTGACCATTACGGCGAATGTCGCGCCTGTCACGATTTCCCTGCTCCGGGAGACGAATCTCCCGAATGTGGTAGGAGTCTCCGTCAGCTTCATGAATTTCTATGCGTATATTACAGTCGCAATCCTGGGCAGTCTCACCGGAATCCTGATGGATCTCTTCCCGCCTGTGCTCAAGGACAGTGTTCACATTTACGGCAGGAATTCCTATCTTGTCGTTTTCACCTTCCTTTTCCTGCTCTCATGCGTCGTCGTTTACAATTCATTCCGTCTGCGTGAAACAAACGGGGAAAACTGTGCTGAAACCACTCTCTAAAAAAAAGGAGAATACCATGAAACATGAGTTCCAATCTTATTATCTCGACTCGCCTCTGATCTGCGGCAGGGTTTTCGATCTTTTCCTGCCGGAAACCGCCACACAGGATACCGCGTTGTTTTTTGTTCACGGGGGCGGCTGGAATGCCGGAAGCAGAACCGGATTCCACCAGATCATGGAAAAGTACAATGAACTCGGCTATATCTGCGCTTCCACCGACTACCGGCTGCCCGGTCCCGTCAGATTCAGCGACAGCCCCGGCGTCACGGCTTTCGACCAGCTTCAGGACATCCGCGAATCCTACGACCGTTTCGTGTCCCTCCTGAAGACAATGGGCCGTCCGCAGAAGATCGCGGTATTCGGCACCTCGGCAGGCGCGCATCTCGCCTCATTGCTTCTCTGCGCCGCTCCCGGGGAATGCGGCGAACACTGCGAACTCCGGAATGAATGGGTCAAACCCTCGTGCGGGTTCCTGCAGTCCACGCCGGTTGTTTTCGAACCCTGGCAGGATATCTTCCCTCATATCTGGCACGCCATGCAGTTTTTTGCCGCAGGATGCATGTATGAGACGGATCCCAAACGTTTTCAGGCGCTTTCTCTGCGCAGATATATTCGCAGGGACAATCCGCCGCTGCTGTTTCTGGAAGCGGAAAACGAGCACATGTTCCCCTCGTCCATGACTCTTAAACTCGTCAGGGAGCACAACAGTCTCGGTATTCCATCACAGTGGAAAGTCTATAAGAACGCGGAACACGGCTTTTTCTATTCGCTTGAGCGTCCGGTTCAGCGTAAAGTCTTTGACGACATACAGCGCTTCATCGCCGGTAAAAGCGTAAATTGATGGCAAATCGGCAGGTTGAAAAAACACTGCGCCAGGAAAGGATAACACTATTCCGGCGCAGGCGCACTGTATTTGCCGTATTTGAAAGTTTCACTGACGCATTACGTTACAAATAAAAAAGTGAAATTTTTTCGTTTTTTGATTTGTAATCCACAATAAACGCATTACCTTAATGTTCAGACAATAAAAGGAACCCATTTTTCTGAGGCTTATTTGATTTCTATCCGCATATCTCGTATTACTGACACGCCTGCTGTTCCTTCGCGGTCATCATTTCTGTTCTTAAAGCCTGTGGTCGGCTATAAGATAACTCCACCCGTTGATTCCGGCAAGTTCAGTCACACCCTTCCTGACCCGGCTCTTTCCAACAGTGGCGATTTGTTAAAAGAAAATTTGAAGGGTCAGCAGCAGGACATTTTTATGTCCGGAAAAGGTATCCAACATGAATATCTATGTCGGTAACATGCCGTACGCAATGTCAGCAGATGAACTCAAAGCAGCTTTCGCGGCTTACGGAAACGTGACTAGCGTCCGTCTTGTAACTGATCGCGAGACCGGCCGTGCCAAAGGTTTCGGTTTCGTCGAAATGCCCGAAGCAGGCGAGGCCAACGCTGCGATCGAAGGTCTCAACGGCACAATGCAGGGCGGCCGTGCACTTGTTGTGAATGAAGCCCGTCCCCGTGAGGACAGACCTCGCGGCGAGAGACGTGGCGGTTTCGGCGGAGGCCCCCGCGGTGAAAGACGCGGCGGTTTCGGCGGTCCCCGCGGTGAAAGACGCGGCGGCTTCGGCGGTCCCCGCGAGGAGAATTTCTAAGTCCTGAAATTCGTACATCAAAAGCGGCGGTCTCTCCGGAGCCCGCCGCTTTTTCATTTTCATGTTCATTTATCTTCCGGAATCCCGGCTCCGGAATTCCGGAGCACAATATCATTTGCCGGTTTTTTCCGGTGAATCCGCCGGTTCAAGCACACAAATGAAGCGATCAATCCAGACGAAACCGGGATTGGAAGCCGGTACGACCGGCGCAAGATAGATCGTCTGATTTTTTGTGAAATCAAAAGTTCCCGCATCCACCAGATGATAATCTTTTTCCTTTATTTGTGCAGACTTGATAATGTGCACCACATCCTTCTTCGTCACTCTGTCATAGAGGCCTATCTGAAGTGCATCACCATTCACAGGAAGATTCTTCCCGTTCAATGCCGCATACAACCGTCCCCGGCGTCCATCCCAGGTCGCAGGCACCCAGCACTGCACCATCCAGACATAGGCATGACAGGAAAGACGGATTGATTCTCCGGAAGCGGCACTGGCATCCGGTTTCCGCTCCGTCAATTTTCCCGGTTCAAAAAGCCACATTTCCTGTGCAGGAAGTTCCATCCAGCGATCAGCCGGCAGATTCCGGCAGAACTCCGGGATCTTTCCGGAATGTTTGATACGGTAATTCCCCAGCCGGTATTGAATCTGTTTCAAAGAGGATTCAATCGGAACCACTTCAGCACAGACGATTGTAGCAGTCCTGTCCACGACAGCCTTCACCCGGTCAAAAGTCCGGCGA
This sequence comes from uncultured Lentisphaeria bacterium, assembly GCA_949282305.1. GTDB lineage: Bacteria > Verrucomicrobiota > Lentisphaeria > Victivallales > UBA1829 > UBA11452. The sequence goes on from CASDPB010000047.1 coordinate 142,441, forward strand.
CGTTCTTCCAGGGAAACCTTGCCTTCCACTTCCTCGTTGCTGCGTTCCAGCAAATCGAAATCATAACAAACTCCAAGCCGCTCAAGCCGCTCCGTCAATACGGGATCATCTTTCGCTGTATGCAATGCCTCCTGATGCATTTCACGCAACTTCAGCAGTGTCTCAAACGGCAGCCACGCCGATGTGCCCCCTTTCGGCATACATGGCAATTTTTTACCCGACTTTGCCAGCGTAGCATCCAACAGATCATACTGCCGGCGAAGTATCGGCGCGGCGGCGCCATAATACCCTTTCAGGAATGTATTGATCAGCTGATTCATGTCCTGATAGGGATTCCAGAGGAGCTTTCCGATAATCCAGGCGCGCATGTCAACCCACGGACCGATCTTCGTGGTCTCCGCCTGGTTGAAGACGGCACGCACGCGGTTCTCCGCAAAGAAACGGGTGTCTTCCCCCCATGAGCTCATGTTCGGATGCGGGTGAAGATAGCAGGTGAAGTTCGTAACATAATTCCAGATCGCCAGCTGCGGCGCAATCTCTTTCCAGCGAAGCAGATCATCACGGAAATCGGCATTGGCATCCGAATTCAGCGGATGACTGTAATCGGCTTCGATCGGGCAAAGACGGATCATGACATTGGGAGACGGGCGCAGATGGCGCGGAGGCTTCCGGCTGTACTGATACGCCAGTGTCTCAAACTGCACCTGCGGAAATTCCCGGCGAAGCGCGTCAGCAACGTAATTCACGAAATCAATCAGGGAACCGGAGTGACTCCCCTCTCTGGCGTCAATGGCGGCGCATGAGGGACATTCACAGTAGAACATGTTGTCGTTCTGGCTGACGGAAAGAATTTTGATCGTAGGATCCTTTGCAAGCATTTCCCGGCAGTTCTTCACAAATTCACGCCGCATATCCGGATTCGTCAGGCACAGCTGCCCGGTCTGACCGCCACCGACACGCTGTTTTCCCCGCAGACTGAACCATTCCGGATGCGCGGCATAATAACGTGTGGCCGGTATGAACAGATCAAATGTGTGAACCATGCCTCCGAAAGTCAGGTGTCCGCCCAGTTCCGGGGGAATCGGATTGAAATGTCCGTTCAGTTTGAATTTCACTGCCAGAGACGGAATGCGCTGCGCTTCAATGTAATTGGTGTCTCTGTAATAAAAAACCGGTGCATAACGCAGATTGGGAACGGGCAGCTCTTTCAGAACGGTTTTCGGAACATGCGTTTCACTGGCTGTCCAGAACCGGAATCCCAGATATTCTTCCAGATAGGTATAGACTGCATATAAGGTCCCGCGGGGACGGTCTCCCGTCAGGACAATATCGCCATTGCTTCCGGTGAGAATGATTTCATCCGGCTTCAGTGTCTCCTGAACCCGTTTTCCGACAAAAATGCTGCGCTTCCCGGCAACCGGTTCAGCAACAATCGGGACATCGAAGCCTCCCCCGGTCATGGCGAGATGCTTCTGAAGTTCCAAAGCCGCATTCCGTTCCGCCGGAATCGCATCCGGAGATACAACAATTACATACCCGGCATGGGCGGCGAATGCCAGCAGTGCCGCCAGCAGACCCAGGATTTGTTTTTTCATTCTTTTTTCCTTTCCATATTTTCAATTGAGCTGTATTATTGCCATTCTCTGGTATAGCCGGCAGTGATATACATATACTTTTCCCATATCACCGTGGGCGGCATGGCGATCAACCGTTCCGCGCTGACATGCCCGGCAACATGGAGTCCGTTGAGAGACCAGTTATGCCGGGAAACATCCAGCGCAGGACTGCTCATCACCTGATTCGCGTCGAAATCAATATCACAAAAAATCCCATTTCCCGGCCAGACAAAAGACTTCCCGTCCATCATCAATACCATTTCACTCGGCTTCGGGCATCTGTCAATTTTTGCAATTTTATATTGATAGCTCACACCGGCATCCATTTTCATACGCCCGGTATAAATATAAGTAATTCCTTCCACAACATTGATTATGCTTTTCTTTTCCACAGCCGGACAGTAAAGCAATTTGGGATTCCCGCGTTTCGTGTAATCCCATTCCCCTCCCCCCAGATATACCAGCAGCAGATCAAAAGTTGTCGGATCCGTCGTATCCAGCTGTGTCAAAGTCGGGCAGACGAAATTATCGTAATCACTTCCATATTGATGAACCGCCACTCCGAACTGCTTCAGATTGTTCATGCAGCTTGTCCTCAGCGCCGCCATTCTTGCCTTGTGGAGCGCGGGAAGCAGCAGACCTGCCAAAATGACGATGATTGCAATGACAATCATAAGTTCTATCAATGTAAAACATGTCCTGTTCCGCCTCATGCAGCCGGTCCGTATATTTTCCCGGAAACAGTTCAGGGCATGGAGCCCCGGCATTTGTTTTCTCTGAAACATCACTTCTTCCTCCTGATTTTTCATTATCACATAATTTTATTGTAAATTCATCCGGCTGATTCCCGCAAAATCAAATGGCACGGAATCAGCGTCCGGTGCTCCACCGGCTCTTCCCGGAGCATTTTCAACATCACACGAACCGCCTGCGTTCCGATCGCTTTTTCATCATGGTCGATGCAGGCGAGAGGCGGCTGGAGCGCGGCAAAAAAATCACGGCTGTCATCCACGATCACCGCGACGTCCTCCGGCACCCGCAGTCCGTTCCGCGCCAGACCGGAGATCAGAAACGCCCCGAAGACATCCGAATGCGCCAGAATCGCATCCAGTCCGTTCGGGCGGATGAACTCACGCACGCAGCGATCCGCCTCTCCCGCATAAAGCTCAGGCTCTATATGGAATCTCTGATGCCACAGATACTCCGGAATCTCCAGATCCCGGCAGATTTTCCGGAAAAGCGAAATACGCACCTGCTGGCACCAGACCGGCAGATCGGCAATGATCCCGCCGACTCTTTTCCTTCCATGCGAACGGAAATAGCGGACGGCTTCAAGCCACGCAGGTTCCAGATCAAGATAAATCTGCGGCAGCATCGACTCGTCATAGGAACCCACCAGCAGAATATTGTTCTTGTCTCCGAAATGTTCGCGGAATTTTTCCTGCTGTCCGGGATAGTCATACGCCAGACAGATCACCCCGTCCACTCCATACTGCTCAAACTTTTCATAGGCGGCGACCAGATTGTCCACGGAATCATGTCCTTCGGAAATCAGAATGCGGTAGCCGCTACGTGTCGCTTCCGCTTCAATATGCCGGAGGATGCTGTAAAGCCACGGCGGCGCACAAGAATCAATCAGGATTCCAATCATCCGGCTTTTCCCGCCGCGCAAGGTGCGCGCAACGACATTGGAGCGGTATCCCATCTCCTTCGCAATCTGCTCAATCACAGCCCGTTTCTTTTCGGAAACACGCGTGCTGGTCGTCTTGTTCATCACGGCGGATACCGCCATGACTGAGACACCCGCGCGATTTGCTATTTCCTTCAATGTCGCTGCCATCTTTCACCTTTTGAATTATCGTTACTTCATAGATTATATGCAAAATTCGGAATTTGTCAATAGGGAAAGACAAAATATTTCAAAAAAAATTCCGGGAGCAGCTTGCGGACGTCGGGAAAACAGCTTCAGAAATATCGCCGGAACCGGAAAATCTTTATTCTTTTCACGAAAAATGGTTGAAAAAAACAGATTTCAAGGTTATTGTATCGTTGCCGGTCATGAAGCCGGACATGACCGGCAACGATTTTATTTCTTCTGGAATTTAAATTCGTTCCTGTACAAAAAACGGACGGACGACCATTCAGCCGCCGTCCGTTTCTTCAAATCCATTCCGCTCAGAACTGTACGAGATCTTTCACCCTGACGGGAAGCCCCGTTTTCATGGACAGATTGCCGGCAATGCCGGTCAGAATGGAACGGGCTCCGTCGATATACCCCGCCGCATGTCCCAGTGGATCGTCGGAAGCTCCGCGGAATACATCGGACAACAGCTTCGGATCGCCGCCGCCGTGTCCGCCTTCTCCCTGTTCATACGTGATTTCCTGCGGCTTGCCCCAATGCGGCTGGAAGATGATCTCCGGCACATGGGTGATGCGGTCGCCACCGGTGGAATGCATTCCGAAGTCCTTGTTGAAGTCTTCGCTCCAGGAAAGGTCGGCGACTTCCACGACATTGAATTCCAGTCTGCCCTTCGTCCCGTTGAACGCGACACGGTATCCCTCCCACGGACAATGCGCGCAGAGGGAATAGGTCATGACCGCCTTGTTGGCATAACGAACCATCACGCCCATATTGTCTTCAATGGAAATGCCGTCGCTGAAAACACTCTGGTCGCGATAATAGCTGTCTTCCTTTTCCGCGTTATAGTAAAGTCCCATCAGCATTTCATCATTTTCGGAAACATGCAGCGCAAAAGGATCCTTTTCCGCAATCTTGCTGCCTCTGGCACGGGAATAAAATTCCGTAATGCCGCGTTTTTCCGCATTTTCCTTGCCGTAGAACTTCAGGTCGCCCATCGCGAAAACAGTTTCCGGATAGGAGTCGATCCACCAGTTGACAAGGTCGAAGTGGTGCGTGGACTTGTGGACGAGAAGTCCGCCGGAGTTGTTTTTATTGCGATGCCAGCGGCGGAAATAGTCCGCGCCGTGACTCGTGGAAAGCAGCCACTCGAAGTGAATGCTGGTAATCTCGCCGACCATGCCGCTCTTGATGATCTCCTTCACCTTGGTGTTGCGCGGAGAATAACGGTAGTTGAATGTGACGATCACATCCCTGCCGGTGCGTTTTTTGGTGTCGATGATCTGCTGGCACTTTTCCGCGTCGATGGTCATGGGTTTCTCGGTGACGACATCACAGCCGAGCTCCATGGCGCGGCAGATGTATTTGTGGTGTGTGCGGTCCATGCTTGTCACGATGACCTTGTCCGGCTTGAGCTCCGCGATCATCCGGTCGAAATCCTGCGCCTTGTAAGTAGGAAGCGGCGCAATGCCGTATTTCTTCTGGAGAAAATTATTCCAGTAATCCATGCGTATCTGATTTGTGTCGCAGAGGCCGACCAGCTCTCCGACATCCTTGAAATCGCCGCAGAGCGCATTCAGATACATGGAACAGCGTCCGCCGGTTCCCACCTGTACATACTTCTTTCTTGACATTTTGGAAAACCCTTCCTTCCTGTTTTTGAAACTTCCGTTAAAATATTTTCAAAAAAAATTTTCAACTGCTTCATTTATTATAGTTGCCAACGTTGGCAATTTCAAGAGAAAAAAGAAAAATTATCTGAAAAAAGAACGGGGGACTGTTCCGGAATCACTCAGGCCGCCGTAGGAAAGCGGCAAAAGCCAGGGGAAGACAGAAGTGGAATCCTGTTCCGGAATGGAGAGAAGAAATTCCGCCGACAGCTCCTTCCCGGCGCAGACGCATGACATCGTCTCCATTTTCAAGCTGGCGGAACATTGAATACGATATGAAGAGTCCGTTTTCCGGTTTCGGAACGAGATAACCGAAAGGCGTTTTACGGAAATCCTTCAAAAAAAGCTGTTTTTTATCAGAATGGGTATTGACAATTCCAGGTTTTTGACTTATAATTTAAAATTAAATCGATTTAATATAAAATTTGATTTATTCCTGATTTTCAATCGATTTAAACAGGAGAATCCGATATGACTATCTATGATATAGCAGAAAAACTGCAGGTCTCCCCGGCAACGGTGTCGCTGGCATTGAATGACGACAGCCGGATCGCCTTGAAAACCCGCCGCCGCATCAACGAATTTGCAGTCAAGGCGGGATTCAGGCGAAATGAACAGGCACGGAATTTCCGGCTGGGAAAGACCAATAACGTGGCAGTCGTAGTGCACAATATCGACAATGATTTCTGGCATGGAATCGTCCGAGCGGTGGAAAACGGACTCGGCGAAGCATACAATGTAATCCTCTGCAACACCGAAGGCAGTCTGGAAAAAGAGCGCAAGATCTTCAAAAATCTGATGCTGCGCAGAGTGGACGGCATCATAGTCCAGCCGACCACCCTCTGTGAAGATCATTTTATCGAAAGCATCAAAAATGGAATCCCCGTGGTTTCTCTGGAAGAAACGGCGCATGAATTGATCTCATTCGTCAAAGGAGATGACTATCAGGCAGCTTACGGGTTGACAAGGGAATGTATCCGTCGGGGACACCGCAGAATCGCATTTCTGACCTTCCGCTGGGACAGCATCGGGCTCAGACAGCGGGAAAAAGGATTTCTGAAAGCCATTGAAGACTCCGGCGCCGCGGATACGTGCGAGGTACTGACAGCCGATGATCTCACCATCGAATCAGTCACCGGGATTTTCAAGAACCGGGTCAATGACTTCACACTGGTTCTCAGTTCGGACGACCGTCTTGCATGTCAGATGATGAAATTTCTGGCAAAAATGAAAATTCCGGTTCCCGGCGGCATGTCGGTCATCGGCTGGAACAACAGCAGTTTTCTGGAGTATCTGAATCCGCCGCTGGCGTCAGTATCCATCCCCATGGAAAAGATCGGCGACAGGGCGGCATCCATCATTCTGGAAAATCTGAACGGCAAACCGGGGGTAAGAAAGAGCTTCATTCCGGAAGAAATTGTCATGCGGGAATCTTTCCGACCTCTGTATGCTGCCGAGAGTTGAATTGGAATTTAGGGAGTTTTACTGAAAGAGAGAGCTTGAAATATTCATAAAATTTTAGAGTGAGGAGCGGAAAATGCAGCAGAGACACGAACAAAAACGGCAAAAAGGAGAAAGACAGAGAAATTTCTCATTAATTGAACTTCTGGTTGTTATAGCAATCATTGCGGTTCTCGCCGCCATGCTGCTTCCGGCACTGAACAAAGCGCGCGAGAACGCCAAGGGGGCAGTCTGCATGAACAATGAAAGATCTCTGGGCACCGGACTGCAGTTCTACGCCAACGACTACGGCGGCTGGCTGGTAAGCGGACAGCACAACTGGCGCTTTGAAGGCAAATGGTACTATTATTGGTATCATGATCTCTCACGCTACCTGCCCTCCGGAAAAACTTACTTCTGTCCAGTCGGCCCCATAGAGTGGACTGCAGAAACGGAAAACAATGAAATACGCTTTTTTCATTCCGATCGCGGTGCACGGATCAGCTACGCATGCGATATTACCGTTCCGGGAGCCCCGGGACTTCATTCCGACTATAATTTCTGGCGGAAAATCGACAACCTCAAATCGCCTTCCAGGACAGTTTACCTGATGGACGGACACAGCGACATCATGTTTCTCGGAAGTGAAAATGAAGTTACGAAAAAACCGGAACGCATTCCGCGAAATTTCCGCCACAATCGAAGCACCAACGCATTAACAGTGGATGGGCGTTCCGTAAAAATCAGATTTGCCTCGTGGGGCATCCTGAGCAGGGAATATACCTGGGATACCCGGTAAAATGCAATCTCCCGGAATCATATCTCCGGCAGAAAACATCGAATACTGGAAATTCCCATAATCAAGACCAAAACAGGAGAATGAAATGTCTTATCTTCAAAGCGCAGCATTCCGGCTGGAGAACCGGAATAACCGAATGCGTAATCCTCTGCTCCACCGCTACGTACTGAAAACACTTGTCGCCGTCGTGCTCCTGGCTGCTGCCGGAACTCTGACGGCAGGAAACGCGAGCTGGATCTGGTATCCGGAAAAACCGCAGCCGAATTCTGTCCGCGCGTTCAGGAAAACGTTCGAGGTAAACAGCCCGGTCAAGTCGGCGCAGCTGATGGTGCTGGCGGATGACGGTGCGGAAATTCAGATCAACGGACAGCCGGAGAAACCATTTCCCGGCTGGTTGAAATTCAACCGGTATGATGTATCAAAACTCATCCGGCAGGGCAAAAATGTAATTACGGTTCGCGCGCGGAACGGACGCGGGGAAGCCGGATTGCTCTGCCGTTTTGAAATCTTCACAGACAAAGGACTGATCGCTGTCAATTCCGGCGTGGACTGGAAATGTGCCACCGGGCTGCCGGAGAACTGGACGGCTGCCTCGTTCGACGATTCCGGATGGAAAAATGCGAAACGCTTCGGAGGCGCAAATCTTTCCCCGTGGAACAAGCTGGTCGATGTTTCGCCGTTTCTTGTGACAGGCGCAGTAAAAATGCAGCCGATACCGTCGGAAAAGCGGGGACGGCTGATGCTGGATGACTTTTCCGATTATTCAAGCTGGATGGGATGGCCGCTCGCGGGAATGCGCCGGGGACACAACGTATTGCCGTATCAGCTCGGGTTCGGAGCGGGACCGGAGCCGTCGCGTGACGATGGAGGAAGCGGCATGATTGATTACGATTTCATCCGTTCCGGCGGCCGTATCTTCTTTGAGAAAAATGCGGTCTACAAAAATCCCGCCGTCGCCGAAGCGATTGAGTTTGATGCAAATCCGCAGGGATACGAGTGTGAAATTCTGTTTGAACTCATGGACCGTTCGGACAAGGCAAGATTCAAAACGCTGCCGGTGAAACTCTCCGGGAACACATGGAAACGCTATCGGCTGGAACTGAATGCAAAAACCGTGGAAAATTTCGATGCGCTGATCTTTCCGGTTTCTATCCGGGGACTCTGGTTTCACGGCGGGAAACCGGGCAAAGGCAGAGTCCTGCTGGATGATCTCTGTTTTGTAATCGATCAGTCCGGCGGAAACGGCGCGATCACAATCCATCCGGAGTACAGGAAACTGGCTTACGACTTGAATCAGCCTGTCCGGCAGGAATACCGCATCCGCAACAACTGGAACCGTCCGGTCGAAAACATTGTGCAGATTGCTGTTTACGACATCATGGACAGGAAACTCTTTTCCGCAGAGAAAAAACTGAAAATCAGCGCGTATGATATGGAGCGGATCGCCTTCGACGTGGGCAGTTTCTCCAGAAAAGGCCCCTACCGGACGGAGGTGACGGTTCGCAATTCCCTGGCAAAACAACATTTCACCGGTTGGTTCGGAGTCTTCAAACCGAACGGCAAACGCCTCAACACCCAGCCGATGTGGTTCGGCGTCGAAGATCAGGGACTGCGCAATTTCCGGTATGAGGAGGAACTTCACGTCGGCTGGATGAAACAGCTCGGCATCGACATCATCCGTGGCAATGCAATCGGGCGCCAACTTGAGGAAGTCCCCTTTACCGACTTCGGCTATGAACAATACCAGAAAATGTATCAGCCGCACTTCGATGCGGGAATCGATCTGGTATTTTCCTATGCGGGTGATGTTCCCGGCTGGACAGGAAATCCGTTCGCGTCCAACAGGGAAAACTTTTCCAGGCACATGACCAGGCTGGCAAAGTTCATGGGACGCAATCCCGGAATCCGCTACTTTGAATGGTTCAATGAGCCGAATCTCGGTTATTTCCGCGAGCGAAGCACCGATGATTATCTTGCATCACAGCGCATTTTCTATCCGATCATCAAACAACACGCGCCGAACGTGAAGGTCGCAACAGGCGGCGTGGTCATCAACCACGCCCGTGCCAACAAGGAATTTGCAAGGCGGATGTTCCAGGAAAACAAAGATTTCTACGATGTTGCCTGTTACCATGGACACGAAGGATATGCGGCACACCTGAACAGCCTAAAAACACTTGACGGCTGGCTGGCGGAAGCCGGTGCAGACAAACCGTATGGGAACTCCGAAGCGGGAGCGCGTTCCTACTACTCCCATCCTGACATGTTCCGTCTTCAGGCTGCCGAACTGGTCAAGAAGATCACTCTGACAAAAAGCCGCAAATCGGAATTTTACATCTGGTTCATGCTGCACGACTACGGCGACAAATACATCAACGCAGACGATTCCTTCGGTCTTGTAACCGTGGACAATCAGCCCAAGCCGTCTTTCCTCGCATATAATGAACTGATCCGCCAGCTTGCCAACACGGTTCCCGCAAAAGCGACGGCACTGGAGCCGAGACTGCAGAACTACCGTTTCACACGCGGCGGGGAAGACATCTTTGTCTGCTGGACACGGGGCGGCGCCTTCTCATTCGCGCTGCGGTGTGACGCTCCCGTAACGCAGACCGATCTCTTCGGCAACAGGAACGAGATTCGCCCATCAGGCGGAATCGTGTATCTGAACACAGGAACACTCCCCTTTTACCTGAGCGCACCGGCAGGTAAACTCTCTGCGGCGGCTTCTCCGCTTCGAGTCACCGGCACCGCTGCGTTCACTCCGGGAGAACAGGGAATCGTCGAGGCGGAACTGTTCAACCCCTATAAGGAAACATTCCATTTTATTCTGTCCGCACCGAAAAAAACGCACCGAGGACAACTCACTCCGGGCAATACGGCGAAAATCCGTATTCCGGTGGAAATTCCCGCGGATGCGCCGTTCGGCGACAGACCGCTGGAATGCAGTCTCAAGCTGACGGGGCGCAGCGGGATGACATACTTCGATGGGAAAATCGGGCTGGACTGTTCCGTCGCACTCCCCGTCACGGAAAAGGAAGAGGCGAAAATCATTCTCAACCGGGCAGATCAGGTGCGGGAAATGATGTTCGATCCCAATTCGCCCCGCTGGGACGGTCCGGAAAATCTCAGCGCTGAAATCCGGCTCGGAAAGCGTGGAACGACTCTGATCTTCGATGCCGTTGTCACGGACGATGACCACAGCGCGCCCGACAAGGACGCCTATGTCTGGCGGAATGACTGCATTCAGGTCGGCATCGCCAGCCGAGAGGGCAGACATTATGAATTCACAGTCTCCGGAAACGGGAAGACTTCCCCCACAATCTGGTGCCATATCAGCCCCGACGTGGCAAATATGATCGGCTCCGCCTGGAAGTTCCCTGCATCCGTCATCAGGAAAGGGAACAGAACCACCTATCATTTTGAAATTCCCGCGGCGGCAGTCGGTCTCACAGGAAAAACCGGAGAAGCATTCCGAATCGCATTCCTCGTGAATGACAACGACAGGGGAAGGCATCTGCGGTTCATGGAATGGAACAGCGGCATACAACCGTCAAAGAACAGCAGTCTTTTTGGCTGGGGAAAATTCAAGTAAGCGAAATCATAAGACGGAAAGGAAAACCTGACCGGACAGGCGGACGTGGCAGAACGTCCTGTCCGCCAGGCTTCCCTTTCAACGTTCCGGCGTCCCCCTCCCCGCTTATTTTTTCCGAAAGATTGTATTTTTCCTTTTGAATATTACGGCACAGGAGTGTAATTTACTTGTCTGTATATTTTTAACAAGAAAGGACTGATACCATGCTTGAAAAACTCCAGACCAACCCGAAATTCCAGAAAAGACGCGGCCCCGTCGTCCTGATGATTATGGACGGCGTCGGCATCGGAAAATACAAGGACGGCGATGCGGTTCTCGACTCTCCGACCCCCTTCCTCCACAAGCTCATGAAAGAACTTCCCTTCACCACTCTGAAGGCGCACGGCACAGCAGTCGGTCTTCCTAGTGACGACGACATGGGCAACAGTGAAGTCGGGCACAACGCCATGGGATGCGGACGTGTTTTCGCACAAGGCGCCAAACTGGTCTCCGAAGCAATCGCCTCCGGAAAAATGTTTGAAGGCGAAACCTGGAAGAAAGCCGTTGCACAGGCAAAGAACGGCGGCACGCTCCATTTCATCGGACTCTTTTCCGACGGCAATGTTCACAGCAATATCGCGCATCTCAAGGGAATGCTCGAAAGAGCCAAAGCCGAAGGCGTCGCAAAAGTGCGCCTCCACATTCTTCTCGACGGACGCGATGTCCCCGAAACCTCGGCGCTCGACTATATTGATCCTTTTGAAACCTATCTGAAAGAACTCGGGCCGGACTTCAAGATCGCATCCGGCGGCGGACGCATGGTCATCACGATGGACCGCTACGGCGCAAACTGGGAAATGGTCCGGAAAGGCTGGGAAACCCATGTGCAGGGTAAAGGCAGAATGTTCAAAAACGCCCATGAGGCAGTGGAGACGCTTCGCGCGGAGACCAGGGCAATCGACCAGGATCTCCCGCCGTTCGTCATCTCCGAGGACGGCACGACACCTGTCGGCCCGATCAAGGACGGCGACGCCGTAATTTATTTCAACTTCCGCGGAGACCGCGCGATTGAGATCAGCCAGGCGTTCGACCAGGGAGCCGAATTCACTCATTTCGACCGCGGTGCCAAGCCGGATGTCCTTTATGCCGGAATGATGGAATATGACGGAGACCTCCACATTCCCCGCAACTTCCTGGTAAATCCGCCGGAAATCGACCGCACGCTTGCCGAATATCTCAGCGTATCCGGCATAAAGCAGTTCGCAATCAGCGAAACCCAGAAATACGGTCATGTGACCTATTTCTTCAACGGAAACCGCTCCGGAAAATTCGAGAATGAAGAATATCTCGAAATTCCTTCCGACATCGTTCCGTTCGAGCAGCGCCCGTGGATGAAGTGCGCGGAAATCACCGATGCGGTCGTCAAGGAGATTGAAAGCGGAAAATTTGATTTCATCCGTCTCAACTATCCCAACGGCGACATGGTCGGCCATACCGGAATCTACCAGGCGGTGCAGGTCTCCATGGGAGCGCTCGACATCTGCCTGGAGCGCGTTTACAATGCAGTGAAAAAAGCCGGCGGCATCCTCGTCGTCACCGCAGACCACGGCAACGCCGACGACATGTATGAACATGACAAGAAAGGCGAAGTCAAGTGCGGCAAGGACGGTTCCCCGAAACGCAAGACCAGTCATTCCCTGAATCCGGTTCCCTGCTTCATCTTCGACCCGGAAAGCAAGGGAGAATATTCTCCGGCATTGAATACGGGACTCGGCATCAGTTCCATCGCCACAACCTGCATGGAGCTGCTCGGATTCATTCCGCCCGCCGACTATGACAAGTCCATCGTCGACATGGCGAAATAACGGAAGGAAGGAAATCATGGCCGCACCGCTTCTGCTGATCGACTCCTATTCCCAGATTTACCGCGGATATTACGCAATACGCGCACTGACAACCGCCCGGGGAGTCCCGACCAACGCGGTGTTCGCCATGACGAAACTCCTGATGAAACTCAAAGAGGAATACGAAGGCTATGAAGGGGCATTCGTATTCGACAAGGGACGTCCGGCGCAGAGAATGGCGCTCGCCCCCGCCTACAAGGCGAACCGTCCCCCGATGCCGGACGATCTCCGCAGCCAGCTTGAGACCATACGGGAAATGATCCGCGCATTCGGCTGGAACATCATCGAATGGGACGGTTCGGAAGCGGATGACCTGATCGCCGCGGCAGCGGAGAATTTCAAGGACCGCAAAGTCCTGATTGTCTCCTCCGACAAAGACATCTCGCAGATCATTGACGACCGCATCGAAATGCTCGTGCCGGATCATGACGGAAAGGGTTTTACCAGGCGCGGTGTCCAAGAGACCATCGCGAAATTCGGTGTAAAACCTGCCGCAGTCGTGGATTATCTTTCATTGATCGGGGACAGTTCCGACAACATTCCCGGAGTCGAAGGCGTAGGCCCCAAAACAGCCGCCGCACTTTTGAATCAGTTTGAATCCATCGAAGACATGCTTGCGAGAACGGATGAAATCAAGCGCGAATCCCTGCGCGAAAAGATCAGGGCGTCCGCCGAGGTCATGCGCCTGAATCAGAAATTGATTCTTCTGGATAAGACGATTCCCGAAGGACTCACGCTGACGGAGGAATCTTTCCGCCGGAATGCTCCCGACTACCGGAAGATCAGCGAACTCGCATCGCAAATGGAACTGAAAAGCATTCTGAGAGAACTGGAAAAACAGGCTCCCCCCGCTCCGGTTCCGCCGCAAAAAACGCAGTCAACGCAGCTTGAATTCAACTTCTGACCACCGGCTGGAGCCGGACAGAAAATCTCCATTGCGTTTTTCACGTCGATGGAGATTCCCCGCATTTTCCGGAAAGCCCGCAATTTCCTGTCATAAAAAGGAATCATCGCCTTGCGAATGCAAGATACGCGGCGGTCTCCTCCGGAGTCCTGCCGGAACGCTCCGCATAGTCCGCAAGCTGATCGTCACCGATTTTTCCGATACTGAAATACTTCGCTTCCGGATGCGCAAAATACATGCCGCAGACCGAAGCTCCCGGCTGCATCATATAACTTTCCGTCAATTTCATTCCGAACTTTCTTTCCACATCCAGCAGACGGAATATTTCCGCCTTGAGCGCATGGTCCGGCGCCGCCGGATAACCTGGCGCGGGACGGATGCCGCGAACCTTTCCGCGGAGCATGTCGGACAGAGCGGCAGACTCATTCTTCGCATATCCCCAGAATTCGCGGCGAACCCGAAGGAACAGATATTCAGCGAATGCTTCCGCCAGACGGTCCGCAAGTGTTTTGACAAGGAGCGCGGAATAATTGTCGCCCTGCTCCATGTAACATTTTCCAAGCTCATCCGCTCCGGCGCATGTCACGGCGAAAAATCCCATCCAGGAGTGAAAGCCGGAACCTTTCCGCGGCAGATAATCCGCAAGGGAAAGATTCGGAATTTCAGTATTCTTCTTCAACTGCTGGCGAAGCATCGGCAGACGCGCCAGCACTGACCTGCACCGGGAATCCTCATAAACCTCAATGTCATCCTGAACGGAAACCGCGGGGAAAAGCCCCACGGAGGCGGAACAGCGGAAAAGTTTTCCGCTACGGATTTTTTCCAGCAAAGCCTGCGCGTCATGTATCAGCTCCTCGCGGGTATGCACGGCGGCTTCCGTGTCAACTTCCCAGGTATTCAGGAACCTGTCCCAGTCGATATACGGGATGACCGCCTCCAGCGGTTCATCGGAGAGATCCGTCACCCCCGGACACTGTGGGACTTCGTTCGGCGTGGCGGACCAATCAGAACGGAACGCATTTGCACGGGCATCCTCCAGCGAAAGCAGAGGAGCATGCTTCTCCTCGGATTCCGCACGGATCGCCGCATATTCCGCCTGCATTTCGGCAATGAACTTTTCCCGCGTGTCCGGATTCATCAGCGCATTCACCAGCAGAACTCCCTGCGAGGCGTCGAGGGCGTGAACCACCGGGCCGCTGTACTGCGGCTGGACCTTGACCGCCGTATGCGCCTTTGAAGTGGTCGCCCCGCCGAGAAGCAGCGGAATCTTCATTCCGCGCCGCTCCATTTCGGCGGCAATCGCAACCATCTCATCCAGAGAAGGCGTGATAAGCCCGCTCAAACCGATCAGATCCGCCTTTTCCTTTTCCGCAGTGTCCAGAATCGTCTGCATGGGAACCATAACGCCGAGGTCGATGATCTTGTAGTTGTTGCATTGGAGCACAACGCCGGCAATATTCTTGCCGATGTCATGCACGTCTCCTTTCACGGTCGCGATCACGATCGTTCCGTTGGAGGACGCCGCGCCCGCGTTCCCTTTGCGTGCCTCAATGACGGGAAGGAGTCTGCCGACCGCCTTTTTCATCACACGCGCGCTCTTCACCACCTGCGGGAGAAACATCTTGCCCTCGCCGAAGAGCTTCCCGACCTGTTTCATGGCGCTCATAAGAGGTCCTTCGATGATTTCCACGGGGTTGCCGAACACTCCGAGCGCCTCGTCCATGTCAGACTCGATGAACGCATCGTCGCCTTTCAGCATCGCATGGCTGATTCGCTCCTGAAGCGGTTCGCTCCGCCAGTCGGGAGAGGCTGCGGTCTGCGCGGCGGAAGCATCTTTCCTGTATTTTCCCGCAACTTCGATCAACTTCTCCGCCGCATCGGGACGACGGTTCAGGATCACATCCTCGGCAGCGTCCCGAAGATCAGACGGGAGGTCTTCATAAATCGCAATCTGTCCCGGATTTACAATTCCCATATCCATGCCGTTGCGGATCGCATGATACAGAAACACGCTGTGAAGCGCCTCGCGGACAGTATTATTGCCTCGGAATGAGAAGGAAACATTGCTGACGCCGCCGCTGATTCTGCAGAGCGGCATCGCCTCCTTAATCGCCTTGACCGAATCAATGAAGTCCTTTGCATAGTTGTCATGCTCCTTCATGCCGGTGGCGACGGCAAATACGTTCGGATCGAAGATGATGTCCTCCGGCTTGAACCCCGCCTTCTCCGTCAGCAGCTGATAAGAACGTTTGCAAACCGCAACCCTGCGCTCCAGAGTATCCGCCTGTCCCTCCTCGTCGAACGCCATGACCAGCACCGCCGCTCCGTAACTCCTGATTCTGCGTGCCTTTTCAAGAAACGGCGTCTCGCCTTCCTTGAGGCTGATCGAGTTGACCACGCACTTACCCTGCACACATTTCAGCCCCGTTTCGATGACATCCCACTTTGACGAGTCGATCATGACGGGAACACGGGCAATATCAGGTTCGGAGGTTGCATAGAGCAGGAATCTTTTCATTGCCTCCGGAGAGTCAAGCATTGCGTCATCCATGTTGACGTCAATGATCTGCGCGCCGTTCTCGACCTGGCTTCGCGCAATATGAACGGCTTCCTCGTAATTGCCGGCTTTAATGAGATTCAGAAATTTCCTGGAACCCGCCACATTGGTCCGCTCGCCGACATTTACAAAATTCGTGTGTTCCGTAACGACCAGCGGATCAAGACCGCTCAGCCGGAAATACTTTTTCACTTCCGGCACCCGGTGTCCCGGAATTCCCCTCACGGCATCCGCAATCGCCCTGATATGCGCCGGAGTCGTGCCGCAGCATCCGCCGACAATGTTCAGGAGATTCGACTCCGCGAACTCTCTGAGGATGCCTCCCATCATTTCAGGACTCTGCGCATAGCGTCCGAACTCGTCAGGCAGTCCGGCATTCGGATGCGCACTGATCATAAACGGCGCTTTTGCCGCAAGTTCCGCAATATGCGGGCGCATTTCGGCTGCGCCGAGCGCACAGTTGAAGCCGATGGTCAACAGGTCGGGCGTGTGTGAAACAGAAATCAGAAACGCTTCGACATTCTGACCGGCAAGCATGCGTCCGCTGGCGTCGCTGACCGTCCCGGAAATCATGACCGGCATACGGAGCCCGCGCTCCTGAAGCGTGGATTCGATTCCGCAGATCGCCGCTTTGCAGTTCAGCGTGTCGAAGATGGTTTCGATCAGCAGAATATCCGCACCGCCGTCGATCAGCCCCGCCGCGGCGACTTTATAGGTCGCCGCAAGTTCGTCGAACGTGATGTTGCGCATGGCGGGATTGTTGACATCCGGCGACATGGAGGCGGTACGGCCCGTCGGTCCCATGGAGCCTGCCACGAAACGCGGTTTGCCCGGATTGAGCCGGGTATAGGCATCCGCCGCTTTCCGGGCAACAGCCGCTCCGGCCTTGTTCAGCTCGTAAACAAGATCCTGAAGCCCGTATTCCTCCTGCGAAACGGCGTTCGAGTTGAAAGTATTGGTTTCAATAATATCCGCACCGGCTTCGAGATACGCGTTATGAACCTTCAGCACGGCTTCGGGACAGGTCATGCAGAGCACATCGTTGTTGCCCTTGAGTTCTTTCCTGAAAGTGGTGAAGTGATGCCTGCGGAAATCTTCCTCCGTAAGCCCCTGCGCCTGAAGCATCGTCCCCATTGCGCCGTCCAGAATCAGAATCCTTTCACGGAGCGCGGCATGAAGAAGATCCATATTCATATGTTTTTTCATTGCTGAATCCGGTTGTTGTATTTCATTTCTGCTTATTGTAAGCACATACTATATTGCATAATTGCTGTTTTTCCAAACTTAAACGGGAAAAAGGCTTGATTTCGCTCAAAATTATGGCATAGTTTCCTGCAACAGTCAAAACAGAAAGGCGGAAAACAATTATGGATACGGCAAATCTGATTGCGGAACTCAACGGAAAATTCAGCTCGGAAAGCATCTCCTTCGGCACATGGAAGGGGTCTTCCCTGCCTGCGGCATTTATCAAAAATCAATATTGCAGAGGCGCGGTATCTCCCTACGGGGCACATGTGCTCTCCTACGTTCCGAACGGGGAAAAGGATCTGCTCATGGTATCGGAACTCAGCGTGTATGAGCCGCCGAAGGCAATTCGCGGCGGCATCCCCGTCTGCTGGCCGTGGTTCGGCCCGGCAGCAAAGCCGATGCACGGCGTTGCGCGCATTCAATTCTGGAACGTCGCGGCTGTCCGGAAGGAAAGCGACGGCTCCGATACGCTTGTCTTTGAACTCTCCATCAGCGAACCGCATCGTCTCGACGCCGTGTTTGAAGTCAATTTCGGCGCAAAACTCGCCATGAAGCTGATTACGGTCAATCAGGGGGACAGCGCCTATTCCCTCGGCGGCGCGCTCCACACCTACTTCTCGGTCGGAGAAATTGAAAAGGCGACGATCTCCGGTCTCGGCGGCTCCACCTACTGCGACCGCGCGGGCGGTGGAAATATTCCCGGCTGTCTCTGCAAAGGCGATTTCGGCTTCGCCGCCGAAACGGACAACATTTACGCATCGAATGCCGCGGTTACGATCATCGACCCCGTGTTCGGCAGGAAGATTCTTGTGGAAAAGAGCGGCTCCGAGGCAACGGTCGTATGGAACCCCTGGATTGAAAAATCCAAAAACCTCAGTGACTTCCGCGATGACGAATATCATGTCATGGTCTGTGTCGAAGCCGCCAACTGCGGTGACGACATCATCGAACTCAAGCCGGGGATGAGCCACACCCTCGCCCAGACAATTTCGCTGGTCAAGTAAAAAACCGGCAGACACAAGGCGCGGAACGTTCTCCGGAAGAAAAACCCGTTCCGCGCCTTTTTTCCGCAGCGGTGAGAGCGCGGAGGCAAAGGAGCCCCGGGAAAAAGGAAAGCGGAAAATCTATGAAAGCCGCTTTCCGGCAAAACGGTCCATCAGAATCGCAATTCCGCAGACGGCGGCGGTTTCCACGCGCAGAATCCAGCTGCCGAAATGAAGTCCTCGGAAGCCGGAAATGCGCATCAGTTCCTCCTCGGCTTCCGTAAAGCCGCCCTCCGGCCCGATGAACCACGCAATGGCATTGCATGTGCGGGGCATGTCCTCTTCCCCGCATTCGGAAACAGCGCCGTAGAAACTTGCGTCACAGCAGGCTTGGGAATCCCTTGCCGCATCGGAGAAACGCATACTGCCGCAGAGCTCCGGAACAAAGGCGTTGCCGGACTGTTTGCAGGCTTCAAACATCAGCTCCGTCCAGCGTCCGCTGATGGAATCATTGTCGGGAAGGGAAACGGAGCGCTCACAGATCACGGGAACAATCCTCCGGACCCCCAGCTCGGTGCACTGTTTGAGTATCTGATCCATTTTCTGACGGCGCGGCGGAGCGATGTACAGGTGAACGGAAGGTCCCCGCGGAGGAGGCACAGCCGTGCGGGAGCGAAGCACCAGAGTGCGTCCGGCGGCAACTTCGGCTTCTCCGATGTTCCCTCTGCCGTCCATCAGCAGACAGCGCTCCCCTTCCGAGGCGCGCAGTATCTTGAAAAGATGCGTGCTCTCGTTTTTCTCCAGCCTGACGGAAACTCCGGGCTCCAGAGCGGCAAGTTCATCGCAGCGGAATCGATGCATCACGTCACCTCATACCGCACGGGCTACAAATACAATATTCTCAATCATGCTCAGAATCCGCCGGGAAGCATCGGGAATTGCAATCTCCGCCAGCTTCTCCCCCATTTTCCGGTATTTCTCCGGATCTTGAAGCCAGTCCCGGACAATGCCAGCGAAACATTCCTCCGTATAATCGGAATCCCGGACAATCCGCGCCCCGCCGGAGGACGCCAGCCATTGAGCGTTGTCCATCTGATGATTCTCCGCCGCGTAAGGATATGGAATCACGACCGCATATTTTCCGAAATAGGCAAGCTCCGTCACAGTGCTTCCCCCCGCCCGGCAGACAATCATATCCGCCGCGGAATAAAAGAGATGCATGTCCGGCGAAGACTCCAGCAGAAGTTTCCGTCCGCTTCTTCCTTCATAATACCGCTTCAGCTCTTCCAGTTTGCCGGGACCGGCAAGATGAATCAGCTGAACCGTATCCCCTCCGGGAAGCGTCCCGGAAATCCGGCTGGCGCGGTTGAGCGACGACGCCCCGAGAGAACCGCCGAACACCAACAGCGTGGGGGCGTCCGCTTTGAAACCTACGTTCCAGCGGCGGTTGATCTCCTCCACCGCGGCGGCTTTTTCCATCTTGCCCGCCAGCAGCTCATGACGCAAGGGCATACCGGTCAGAATCGCCGGGCATCCGCACCGAACACTGTCCGGCGACGGGAAGGAGAGCCCCAGCGCTTTCGCATAACGACTGAGAAATTTGTTCGCCTTGCCGAGACGTGCATTGCCGTCATGAAGAAACAGCGGAATTTTCATGGATTTCGCCGCAATGGCGGGCGGCAGCGAAGCAAAACTGCCCATGCAGAGCAAAGCCTGCGGTCTGAATTCGCGAAACGCACGAATGCACTGGCGGCGTCCGCGCAGAAACGCCAGCAGGAACCGGAACAGTTTCAAAGGATTTTTCGACAGCGGCAGCGCCGCCACCTGAAGCGTCTGCACCCCGAACCCGCGGGCGATTTCCGCCTGTTTTGGAGCATTTTTCCCGCCGAGGATCAGAAGGGCACGGCCTCCGGCGGCGTTCAGTTCACGCGCCACGCTCAGACCGGGATAAAAATGCCCGCCCGTCCCGCCGCAGCTTACGGCAAGTCTTTCCAGTTTCATCATATCTCAACTCTCTCACTTTTTATGAAAAGGATTCCATCTGTCGAACGTCTCTCTGATTCTTGCCGCCACCCCCAGATGGTAATCGGGATACGCGGCATCCAGCGCCACGCTGACAATGAGTCCCGTCGCGACAAGACACGATACGAGACTGCTTCCGCCGTAGCTGATGAACGGCGCAGGCATCCCCTTGGTCGGAAATGCGCCGGAAATCACGCCGATATTGATGATCGCCTGCACCGCGATAAATGTTGTGAGCCCGAACGCCAGCAGCATTCCCTGACGGGTTCTTGCACGCGTGCTGATCCTAATCGCCAAAGAGACAAACATCGCATAGGCAAAGATCACCACGCACATCCAGACATAGCCGAGCTCCTCGCCGACAATCGAAAGGATAAAGTCCGTATGCGCCTCCGGCAGATACTTGTGCTTGAGTCGGCTCTCCGCAAATCCGACGCCCGTCCAGCTTCCCGAGCCGAGCGCCAGCAGAGACAGCCAGAGCTGGTATCCGGAGCCCGACTGCGTCTGTTCGGGATTGAGAAACGTTACCAACCGATCCCAGCGGAAGGGGCTGAACCATTTGATCAGGTAGAATCCCGCAGGAATCCCGATCAGAGGCCACGGCAGAAGGCAGAGCAGACGCACGCCGGCAGCATACAGCATCGCGAAAAACACCACCATCAGGAGCACCGTCGTGCCGAGATCCTTCCCGATGAACACCAGTCCCATCACCGGGCCACACACCAGGCAGCTTATGAAAAAGAATTTCCACGGGAACGCCTCGATCATCTTGACGCGATCCGCGCACCATTTCGCGAGAAACAGCGACAGAACCACCTTCGCGTATTCCGACGGCTGGATATTGCCCACCCCGGGAATCCTGATCCAGCGCCGCGCGCCGTTGATCGGCGAAAACATCAGCGCGATGACCAGCAGAATGCAGATTCCCAGCATCAGAATCCAGCTCCAGTCGGAGATCCGTTTGTATCCCAGAAGCAGCGCCGCGCCAAAACCGATCATGCCGACGCACCCCCACATGATCTGTTTCACGAAATAGGTGGCTCCAGCAATCCCGAACGATGTGGAATACAGCACGGCAAGCCCGAAAAGCAGCAGCATGACCGTGGTCACGCACAGCGCCGCCGCCTCCGCCAGAGGCGGTTCGCGCTGCTGAAGCTGAACGCTTTTCTTTTCAAGTTCCCTGGAAAATCTCGGTCTCATCGCTCCAATTCCGTATTTCAAAACATAAACCCCGTACACTAATCCATCTTTTCAAAATATCATACCCCGAAACAATCTTTTTTTCATTTTTTTCAGGAACAGGGCAATTTCAGGCGTTCTCGTGCCCGATTGTCCTCTCCGGACTTGCATTCCATCCTTTTTGAGGGTATCTTACCGGATGAAAGAAAGGATTTGACAATGGAAGACACAGCATACCGCATGGAAAGCGACAGCATGGGGGAAATCAAGGTTCCCGCCGACAAATACTGGGGAGCGCAGACACAACGCTCCAACACCTACTTCAATATCGGAATTGATTACATCCCCGAAGAAGTCATTCATGCGCTGGCAATCGTGAAAAAAGCCTCCGCCATCGCCAATATGAAGGCAAAACGCCTTGACCCGGCACTCGGCAATGCAATCTGCGAAGCGGCGGACGAAATACTCGCGGGCAAACTCGACGGAAACTTTCCGCTCAAAGTCTGGATGACCGGCAGCGGAACGCAATCCAATATGAATCTGAATGAAGTCATCGCAAACCGCGCGTCCGAACTGCTCGGAGGCGTCATCGGGACAAAAAAACCGGTACATCCGAATGACCACGTCAATATGTCCCAGTCTTCCAACGACACCTTCCCGACCGCAATGCACATCGCCGCCGGCGAAGCCGTTGTCCGCAGGCTTGTCCCCGCAGTAAGCAAGCTGCGCGATGCTCTTGAGGAGAAGGCGTGGGAATACGATTCCATCGTCAAGATCGGGCGCACCCATCTGCAGGACGCCGTTCCCCTGACGCTCGGGCAGGAATTCTCCGGTTATGTGGCGCAGCTCGACTACGCCCTGAAACGGATCACCGCCGTCCTGCCGGAAATTTTCGAGCTTCCACTCGGGGGAACCGCAGTCGGCACCGGGCTCAATGCGCCGGAAGGATTCGCGGAAAATGCCGCCGGGGAGATCGCCTCCCTGACGAAACTGCCGTTCACTTCCGCCCCCAACAAATTCGCGCTTCTCGCCGGGCATGACGCCATTGTCGCGCTCTCCGGCACCATCAAGGCACTAGCATGTTCCCTGATGAAGATCGCAAACGATATTCGATGGCTGGCAAGCGGTCCGCGCTGCGGCATCGGAGAACTTGCCCTGCCGGAAAACGAGCCGGGTTCCTCCATCATGCCCGGAAAAGTCAATCCGACCCAGTGCGAAGCCCTGACCATGATCTGTGTGCAGGTTGTCGGGCTGGACACCGCCATTTCATTCGCCGGGACACAGGGAAATTTTGAACTGAACGTCTTCAAGCCCGTCATGATCTTCGATCTCCTGACCGAAGTGCGTCTGCTTTCCGACTCATGTTCCAATTTCACGGAATTTGCAGTCGCGGGCCTCAGACCCGACCGGAAGCGCATTGCGGAACTCGTCGAAAAATCCCTGATGCTCGTCACCGCGCTCAGTCCGAAAATCGGATATGACAACGCGGCGAAGATTGCCAAACTGGCGCATAAGGAAAACCTGACGCTTCGAGAAGCCTGTGCCAAAGCGGGACTCATTTCCCCGGAAGAATATGACAATATCGTCAAACCGGAAAAAATGGCGAAGCCTTACGGCGGATAACGGCGGCACGGCGTCCGCTTCGGGAAAACAGGACAACATCCCATGAGAACACTTCTTCTGTTTCTGTTGCTCACTGCATCGCTTTCATTGTCTGCGGAAGAATTGCGGGTGGTTTCACTTGCCCCCGCCCTCACGGAACTGATCTGCCGGCTTGGAAAGGAAAACTCCCTGGTCGGCCGCTCCTCCGCATGCAATTATCCCGCCGGAGTCAAAAAGATACCGGTCGCCGGAGAATTCGGGAAACCGAATCCGGAAAAAGTGATCGTCCTGAAACCAACTCATGTTTTTGCAAATGCCCTGGCAACCCCTGCCGCGGCGGCAATGCTCCGCAGCGCCGGGATCAGGGTGATCTTGAAGCAGTGCCGCAATCCGGATGAATACAGGGAATGGATCACGCTCGCAGGAAAAGAGCTGAAATGCGAGGCGGAAGCGCAGAAGGAAAGGGAACGCTTTGATAAAGAACTGGCGGAACTCCGGCGGAAAACACGCTCATCCGCCGGGAAAAATGTTCTCTGCCTGATCTGGGACAATCCGCCGACGGCGGCGGGAAAAGGCTCTCTGCCGGATACGGTAATCCGTCTTGCGGGACAGCGCAACACCGCAGGCGGCATCCGGCAGGAATATTTCAATCCTTCGTTTGAATGGCTTCTGAAAAATCAGCCGGACATTCTCCTACTGCCCGGTTTTCCGGAAGCCCAGGTTAAAA
Organism: uncultured Lentisphaeria bacterium; assembly: GCA_949282305.1. Taxonomy (GTDB): domain Bacteria; phylum Verrucomicrobiota; class Lentisphaeria; order Victivallales; family UBA1829; genus UBA11452. The sequence continues at coordinate 166,521 of CASDPB010000047.1, forward strand.
ATCTCAGGCAAAGCCTCCCATGGACCAAACTGAAGGCGGTGAGAGAAAACCGGATCATCTCCGACATCGACCCCGATCTCCTTCTGCGTCCGGGACCGCGTCTCACGCAGGGCATACGCCTGCTCTCGGAACGCTGTCAGGACTAGGGGAACGGATCATGGGACAGAAAAAAACAGCGATGGAATATGCGGTTCAGCTTCTCGGGCTCCGCGCCTGCTCCACGGCGGAACTTAAAAAGAAGCTCCATGCAAAAGAATATTCCGCTTCCGAAATCAGTCAGGTCATTCGGGAATGCACGCGCCACGGGTTCCTGAACGATGAACTGTATGCGGAAAATCTCGCCGCCGCTGTCTATGCACGGGGCGGCGGCAGACGCAAGGCAATTCAGAAACTCCGCACCAAAGGCATTGATTCCGAGATCATCAAAGAAACCCTTGCGGAAAAAGAGGACGGAAAAATCATGAGCGAGCTGGAGGCGGCGACAGGCGCTCTCGCCCGCAAAGCATCCGCTTTAGCACGGGAACCCGATCCGCGCAAACGCAGAGAGAAAGCGCTTCGTTTTCTGGCGGGACGCGGCTTTTCCGCGCAGGTCGCCTATGAAGCCCTGCGGACAGCCGGACAACCGGACACGGAATAAAATTTCCGGAGATCAGCAAGAACTCAATACAGAAATGCAGGACGGCGGCGTCCCGGACTTGCGGATACCGCCATCCCTGCACCCGGAAAAGCAGAACTCAGTCTTCCTCTTCGCCGTGTTCTGCCTTGAACTTGGCGATGATCTCGTTCGCCACATTCGGCGGCACCATTTCATAACGTGCAAAAGACATCTCGAAGGTCCCCTGCCCCTGTGTCATGGAACGCAGTTCCGTAGCGTATTTCGCGAGTTCCCCCTGCGGAACTTCCGCCAGCAGAACCTGCATACCGTCCTCGGCGTCCATTCCAAGAATACGTCCCCGCTTATGGTTCAGATGTCCGGTGACGTCTCCCATGTATTCTCCGGGAATGATGATTCTGACGGACATCACAGGTTCAAGCAGAACCGGATTTGCCTTGCCCATCGCCTCGTTGAATGCGCGACGCGCGGCAATCTTGAACGCCATTTCGGAAGAATCGACGTCATGGAACTTGCCGTCGTAAACCGTGACCTTGACATTTTCCACCATGCACCCGGCAAGCGGTCCGCGCTCCATCGCCTCAAGCACGCCTTTCTCAACCGCCGGGATGAAGTTCTTCGGGATAGCGCCGCCGACCACCTCATTCGCAAACTGGAATTTCTCTTCGCAAGGCTCAATCCGCAGGTAAACTTCCGCAAACTGACCGTGCCCGCCGGACTGTTTTTTATGGCGGTAATGTCCTTCCGCCCTGCCGTTGATCGCCTCGCGGTAGGGAACTTTCGGCGTCGAAACGATGACATCGGTTTTGGTCAGCTCTTTCAGGCGGCGCAAGGCGATCTGGAGATGCTGTTCGCCCATGCCGCTGAAAATGGATTCATGCGTCTCGTGATTCGTGGCAATATGAAGCGTCGGGTCGCATTCGCACAGCCGCTGCAGACCGGACATGATTTTTTCCTCCTCCCCGCTCTTCGCCGCGGTAATCGCATAGGAGATCACCGGAGCGGGAAACTCCATCGGCGACATCACATGACATTGACTGTTTTCACCGAGCGTGTCTCCGGTTTTCGTCGCCCGCAGCTTCGCCACGCCGCAGATACATCCGGAACATGCCTCCTCTATCGGGATCTGAGTCTTTCCGTTCAGGAAAATCAGATGCCCGAGACGCTCCTTCGTGCCGTTGTTCAAGTTCAGAATGTCGCTGTTCGCCCTGATCTTTCCGGTAAGAACGCGGAAAAAGGCGAACTGCCCGACATGCGGATCAATGACTGTCTTGAAAACAAATGCCGCCGCGGGACCGTCCTCCGCGGGCTTTACAATCGTGCCGTCGCTGGCGACGCGCGTGCGTTCCAACGGACTCTGGCTGATATTGATGATGCCGTCCATCACTTCACAGACGCCGATATCCTTCGCGACGCTTCCGGCGAAAATCGGAATCAGGGCGCCGCTCTTGAGCGCATCATGGAGTCCGCGCAGAATTTCCGCCTCGGTCAGCGGTTCGCCGCCGAGATAGCGTTCCATCAGTTCTTCATCCGCTTCCGCCACAGTGTCAAGCAGGATCTCCTTGCATTTCGCCGCAATGTCTTTCAGCTCCCCGGGAATCTGCGCAGGATCGCCGAGCACACTCACGACACGTTCCAGTTTTGCGCCGCTGCCGACCGGCAGGGTCATGGGGACGGCGACGTTTTTGCCGTATGCCTCCTGAAGCTGCTGTACAACCTTGAAAAAGTCGGCATTGTCACGATCCATACGGTTCACAAAAGCAAGCTTCGGAATGTCAAACGCCTTCCCGAGTTTGAATGCGCGGACAGCGCCGATTTCCAGTCCGTTTGCGGCGTCAAGCACGACCAGCGCCGCGCCGCTGGCGCGATAAGCGGGAATCACCTCCCCGATAAAAGGCCCGTAACCGGGAGTATCCGAGAAAAAGAAACGAAAACCGTTCCATTCGCAGCTCATGTATGAAGTATAAATGCTGGACCCTTTTTCCTGCTCATCCGGAGTAAAATCCGATACGCTTGTCCTGGTATCGACGGAACCCAGGCGCTCCACGGCTTTCGCCTTGTAGAGCATCAGGTCGCAAAGAGAGGTTTTACCGCTGCCGCTGTGGCCCGCCACAACGAAATTTCTGATTTTGGATGACTCGAACTTCATACTTGGTCTCCCGTTTATTTAGGGTTAAGGAAACTCCCGGCGGAACCATGGGAAATCCGCCGCTGTTTCCGAAAAGAATTCAACCAAAGAACCAAATCACCTGAGTGGTTTAAGTTTGACTATAGCATCACTCAAACTTGATGTCAAATCCGATTTCATCCGTAAAATCAAATTTTATGCGGGAAACGGCATCCGGGCGACGCGCCGCCGCCCGTTCCGGTCATTTTTTCTCCGAAGCCGGCGGGGAAAGCAGTGCCGGCGACGCCGACACCATGCCGGAAGTATCGCTGCACTGCTGGAAAACACGCAAATCAAAAGTCGGCAGGATCGCCAGCAGATGGTCGAATATGTCAGACTGAATGCCCTCGTAAACAATCCAGCGCGTATCATTCGTGAAACAGTAAATCTCCAGCGGTATTCCGGTCGCACCGGGCTGGAGCTGGCGAACCAGCACAATCATGTCCTGGCGAATGTGCGGATTGTTCCGCAGATAGTGTTCGACATACGCGCGGAACGTCCCCAGATTCGTCACACGCCGTTCATTGATCGGCCTGGCGCCTTTCGCTTCAAGTTCCGCATTCCAGGCGCTCAATTCCTCACGCTTCTTCTGCAGATAATCATCCAGCAGCACAAATTCCTCCAGACGCCTGATCTCGGCGTCATCAAGAAAACGCACGCTGCGCTGGTCAAGATAAAGCGCGCGCTTGATGCGGCGCCCGCCGATTTCCTGCATTCCGCGCCAGTTCTTGAAGGAGTCCGTAATGAGTTTGCGGATCGGAATCGTGGTAATGGTCTTGTCCCAATTCCGCACCTTGACCGTATGAAGCGCAATTTCAATCACGTCGCCATCCGCGTTAAGGCTCGGCATCTCAATCCAGTCACCGATCCGCACCATGTCGTTGGAACCGATCTGAACGCTTGCCACAACAGAGAGGATCGTATCCTGAAAAATCAGCATCAGAACCGCCGCCATCGCACCCAGCCCGGAAAGCAGGATCAGCGGACTGCGGTTCACCAGAACCGCAATCATCAGAATGGCTGCCACCACACCGATAAAGATTTTGAAGAGCTGCAGATACCCCTTGATCGGCTTGCTTGCCGCATCCGGACGCCGGCGGTAGGCAATGTCCACCAGATCCAGAATCTTCCCCAGCGCCAGCGCCGCACTCAGCACTATAAACGCGGAACACACGTTGCGTATGATGACGACAAGCGTCTCGCGAATGCCGGGAATCATCGCCGCGCCCCCCGCAAGCACAAGAGCCGGAACAATATTCGCCAGATGCGAGATGACGGACAGTCTTATCGGCGTTTCCTCGCTCTCTCCGGACGGCAGAGCCCGCATCAGCCGGTCCACACCGTGCAACAGAATCCGTTTCGTAATCCAGTTGACAATCCATGCGATGACGATGAGCACACATGCGGCAATCGCGCTGTATGCCCACGGATAGGGCGACAGGTTTTCCTTCAATTCATGCAGATATTCCAAAAGCGTATTCATTTCTTCTCCTCCGTTTCTTCTGGCGGTCTGTAATATATACCGGAAAAGGAAATTTTAAAATCTCCCTCCGTCCGGAAACGACTGCGGACAGAACGGAAAAGCGGATTCCCGGAATTTCCCGCGCCTCCCGGACAGCCGTCATTGAACTTCCGAGGCGGAGATTCATCAAAAGAAGGCGGAACGGCAAAGCGCCGATCACCTGTCGGACTCTGTTTCCCGGTCAACGATTGAGAACTGATCCAGTATGATCTCCTTCCGGTTGTTTCCCGGCGGAGTCAGCCAGACAACAACCCGTTTGGAATCATAAGGAGTAAAGACGCACCCCTTTTCCCCGATGTTGAAAAACATCTGCACCTCTCCCCAGCAGCGCAGATGAAGCAGTCCCCATTTATCCGGGAAAACACGCCCGTCCGCATTCGGCTCCGCTTTTTTTCTTTCAGTCACCACGCCGACGGCATCGCCATCTCTCAGAGCCGCCGGAACCACCTGCCGCATTCTTTCCAGTTGAAACAGGTTGCCGTCATCCAGTCTGGCGTTCACAGTGTAAATGGCACTCGTCAGTATCCAGAGCAATATTGCAGTCAGCAGAAGAGCCCATCTCCATTTCCTCCCGTTCCGGCACCAGTTCGCCAAAATAGGCAGGGCCGCGCAAAAGAGCAGCATCCCGACGGAAATCACGGCAATCAGATAGCGGTGAATGACTCTCTCCGGATAAACAATCGGATGAATGTTGAAAATAATATAGCAGTGGCACAGATACGCCCCCAGAAAAGCAACGGCAAGAAAACGTCTCCTCAGATCCCCGTGGCATATCAGCACAAACGCGGCAATACATCCCAGCGCAACGGAAAGATTCTGCGGAATGAAACTGTAATATTTCCCGTCCCAGCGGAATTGACGCAGGAAGCTGAACAGATACTCCAGGACGGAAGGGGCTTCCGGCTGGTTCTCCACAATCAGATGCGTATGGCAGAGCAGCTCATAACGTCCCAGTCTGCAGCCGTAAATTCCGTTGAGAATCAGAGTCTCCAGTCCGATGCCGGCAATGCAGCAGAAGAAGAAAAGCAGCATCCCCGGTGTAAGATGAACTTTTTTCCAGCGGAAACAATATTTTTCTGCCGGAGCAAACGCCAGAAACAAAAATATCCCCGGCGCCCAGAAAAAGGAGGTTTCCTTACAGCCGTAGGCAATCACCAGACAGCCCCCCGCAACCGCCATCAGCCAGCTTTGCCGCTGTTTCCCGTCAATAAAACGCAAAGTCACCAGCAGCGTCAGCAAAATCCAGACCGTGGCGGGAACCATCGGCAGAAACTGCGTCCCCTCATGGATGATGACCGGATAAAAAGCATACAGCAGGACGACAAGCGGCGCCATGGCTGCGCTGAGAATCCGCCGCGCCAGAAGAAAAAGCACGAGCCCTCCTGCGCAATAGCATAAAATCGGATACAGATAATACAGATAAATGGAATAACCGAAAAGTTTGCAGAACGCAACAGCAGGCCAGATCAATCCCCAGCGCAGCAAATGATGATCCGGCTGCAACGGCAGAAACGTCCCGTTCTCAAGAAATACGCGGATCAGGAACCACTTATGGATTGCATCCCCTGATTTTGCAATAAACTGCAGGTTGCAGACAATAACAAACAAAAGGAACAAAAAGACCCACAGGCACTGCCGTCCCACGGGAAGTTTTCCGAACTGATCCGCAGCAATAGAAACTCTCATTACAAGTTTTTCATAGCAATGAACGATTTTCTGTTTCATACCATATCCATTTCTTTTTTTATCTGGAGTTTTTCTTTGAATTTGACAATACTGTCAGCCAGGCGGGCAGAATCTCCGCGCGGACAGAAAATAATTTCCTCCGGATTCGCCTTAAAGAGCTCATGATTTGCCGGTGTATCTCCTAGAATGACAGGTTTCTTCATAGCTCTGTAAATATATGCTTTTCCCGGAATAGTGCGTGCAGCTTTCCTTATTTCCGCATTGAAATGTCCGGCAAGACAGAGGTCTGCACGTGAAATCTCAAAGGCAAGTTCCCGTTGACTTAGATAATCAAAAATAACAGCATTTGCAGAGGCAAGCCGTTTCTTCTGCATCTCCTTCAAAGGTCCAATAAGGATAAAACGAATATCTGTTCTCTTTTTCAGAAGCAATATCGCATCAATAATCACTTCCACACCTTGAAGGGGTAAAATTGAGCCGAAATAAAGAACATTCAGTATTTTTCCGTCATAATCATATTTCGGATAAAGTGCCGGATCATAATAGGTTCTGTCAGCCTCAAGATACAGAACTTTAATCTTATTCTTGTCCGCCTTGAGAAATTTGATAAAATAACGACTGTGCGCCCTGGTATCGCAAATTATCTCATCGGCAAGGCGCAACGTGAGAACATCCAGACGATAAAGCAGATGTGCCGCCGGAGATCTCCTCCGAAATATCTTGCGATCAGAAATAAAGGTATCATAAAGTGAAATGAAGAAGTCAATCGTAATCTTTTTGTGTCTAAACTTCCAATACCAGAAAGGCAGCACAAGCTGTGGTGAAAAACCACAGAAGAAATGATCAATTTTTCCCGCGGAAGTAAATAATAAATGCCAGTAGACATAAATCAGCCTCGCAAAATAACTTCTGCCTGAACTTGCAATCCGGCTTACCCGCCGTCCACTGCTGTTCAATAATTTTATCTCCTGGGTATTGCGCAGATAATCACGATTTTTAGTGGACACAAAAAGAACTCTTTCGGATGAAGCATCTTGCCCCGGTGAACAATCGGTTTTGAATAAAATCTGTGTCATTCGCAATATCTTGATTCCAATAAAGGCAAATACCTCACCGACAATCGTCCAGCATCTCGCTGCAACAAGCAATACGATCAACTGTGCCGCTTCCAGTGCTCCTGTTCCGAAAAACTGCAATACATATTCTCTTACTCCCAGCCCATTCGGTGTCGGACTTAAGAACCCAGCCACCCAGGCAACCGGATAGGCGACCCCAAGACGCGCCGCCGCCCCGAAGCTGGTATCTCCTATCGAAATGCAAAGCACTGCAAGCCCCATGCCGACACTGAACCACATTAAGATATATCCGACAAACAAGCCATAGACCGCAGTATTGCTCAACGAATATTCTGACTGGGATTTAAAAAGCCGGCAGAGCAACTTAAATCCCAGTCGGATAAAAAAAGGCAGAAATGCAAACGCTGAAATGCCGCAAGCAAAAACCGCAACTCCAGCAATGGCTGAATTCTTGAAAATGAACGGCAGAAAAAACAGCAGAAAGAAAAGTGATGACATAATCTGAAATAGATATTCAACGCAAATCGCTCCGGATGTCCGGCAGGGAGATGCTCCGCGCTTTATGCACCATACAGCCTTGCCGACAATATTCCAGATACCACCGGGAATGTAACGGGCAAATGCACTGGTAATGAAAATATCAATATAATCCAGCTTACTGATGTTTTCTTTTCTGTCATACTGTATATACATCCACAAGTATGCCATAAAAATAAAAGAAACACCATACATCAGCGAGGCAGCAAGAAACAGAGCAATTCTGATATTCTTTACTGATTGCGACAGTTCCTGATATGAACCGGAAAAATTCCGATACACAAAATAAAACATGACAATGGCAAGAAACAACCCCAAAAGACGTAAAACTGTCTTTAACGGAAACTTGGATTCTTTGCGAATCATTTTTCTTCTCCGTCAAACAGCTTTGCCCTTCTCATTGTATATTGTATGTCTTCAAGCATCATCCGATTGACAGCAAGCAGGTCGGCGACAAAAGCAATCATCCCGGCAATCACCCCAGTCAGCAGAAAAAGTGCCGCTAAAAGCAAAGATTGTATTTTTCCACTTCCAGCACCCTGAAAAAAATACCAGAGGAAACGGCAACCAAGAATGGAACCAATGCAGAAACAACCAATCCCCAGGGTCATGAAAAAGCGGAACGGATAATAAAGAATCGCAATGCGGATCATGGTGAAAGCGGAACGCTTGATATATTGCGGAATGCTTTTCACCAGCCGAGATGGACGAAGATCCTCATTGACATGAATCGGCACGCACAGAATTCCAAGATTCTTGTAACCAGCCTGAATGATTGTCTCCAGCGTGTAGGTATAATTATTGAAGACATTCATCCGCAAGGCAGCCTCCCGGGAAAGAGCCCGGAATCCGCTGGGAGCGTCCTCCACCACCGTGCCGGAAAATTTCCGCACCATGAAACTTCCGAATTTCTGAAGCATCTTCTTGAGCGGCGAAAAATGCCGGATCTCCGAAATCGGACGGGTTCCAATCACATACTGCGCCTTTCCGTCCAGAATCGGCTGTGTCAGCAGGGGAATATCACGCGCATCATATTGATTGTCCGCATCCGTATTGACGATCACATCCGCATCCGCCGACAGAGCCGCATGAAGCCCGCTCATGAATGCCCGCGCCAGACCGAGATTCGCATGATGCCGGACAATATGCTCCACTCCGCACGCCGCCGCCACCTCCGCCGTATTATCAGTCGAACCGTCATCAATCACCAGAAATTCCACCTTTTGAAAACCGGGCACTTCACGCGGCAGCTCCCGGATTGCCAGCGCCAGTGTCTCAGCTTCATTATAACATGGAATCTGGATCACCAGTTTCCGCTCATGTCGCATAATATATTTTATGTTATTCATCAAAAACTCCCTGCCGGAATAATAACTTTTAACACCACCTTCAACATCAGACAAACCCAGGTATTTCCACTCAAAATACACCACATAAAATATATTATGCGAACTTAAATTCAGCCTCAGCCGACACTTGGAAACAGCCTGCAGTTAATAAAAATATTACAGAAAATAATTTTTTCAAGCAACGAGCAGTTTTTTATAAAAAGATATTCACTCGACGGACTTCAATATCTCATGCTCAAGCAGCCGGACAGCTTCCTCCTCCGGAAGAATCGCAAATTTCACACCGGATTTGAACAGGACAAGTTCACCTCCGGCGGCACCGCCGGCAATGCCGATATCGGCATCCGCCGCCTCCCCGGGACCATTCACGGCACACCCCATCACCGCCACTTTCCGCAGATTGATTTTCCTGCCGTCCGCCTTGATCGAATCAATGAAATTCTCCACGCGGGAAACCAGGGAAATCAAATCGTAAGAGGTTCGCCCGCAGGTCGGGCAGGAGACGATTTCAGGCAACGAAGCACGCAGTCCGGCGGCTTCCAGAATCGCCTTCGCGGCACGGATTTCCTCCACCGGCGGAGCGCTCAGACTGACACGGATCGTATCTCCAATGCCGTCCAGGAGAAGAGCACCGATTCCGACGGCGGACTTGATCGCCCCCCGGAACGCGGTCCCGGCTTCCGTCACACCGAGGTGCAACGGCAAATCAGAACGGGCGGAGAACATGCGGTATGCGGCAACCGTCACGGGAACGGAACTGGCTTTCAGAGAGACCTTGATCCGGTCGAATCCGAAATTTTCCAGAATTTTCACCTGCTCGAAAGCGGCTTCGACAAGCGACTCCGCCATGGCATCGTCACGTGTCATGCCGTTGCGCATTTTCGACTCCAGCAATCCTTTCGGCAGACTGCCGGAATTGGCACCGACACGAATCGGAACCCCCGCTTCCCCAGCCGCCTCCGCAACTTTTTCCGCACGGTCGGAACCGCCGATGTTGCCGGGATTGATCCTGACGGCGTGGACGCCGGCCTTGATGGAAGCGATCGCCAGACGGTAATCGAAATGAATGTCCGCAATCACCGGTATGGGGCTTTTCTCAAGGATCTCATGAAGCGCTTCCACGGCTTTCATGTCAGGCACAGTCACACGGATGATCTGGCATCCCGCACGACAGACTTCCCGAATCTGCGCCACCGTCGCCGCGGCATCCCGCGTGTCGGTATTCGTCATGGACTGGATTGACACGGGAGCTCCGCCGCCGACGACGACGGAACCGACCTTAATTTGCCTTGACGGGCTCCGCCTTGACATCCTGCGACTCCAAGTTTTCCGTTTTCAGTTCCTCTTTTTCCTCCATGGAACGGATCAGCGGTGTTGCCAGCTTTTTCACGTCGTAGAAAGAAACGAACAGCATGAAACTGATCAGCAGCACCACGAAACCAATCGTGATGGGCTCCAGAATCTTCTGCGGCATCGGACGCCGGAAAATGATCTCAAGGAAAGCCAGCACAATATGTCCGCCGTCCAGCACGGGAATCGGCAGAAGGTTCAGCAAGCCGAGATTGAACGTAATCAGCACGACCAGCATCAGCCCCTGAATCACGGAACCGTAATACACGGACGTGTAAAGATACCTGCCGATGCCGATGGGGCCGCTCATGTGCTTGGGCTCAATCGTAGTGTATTTCTCCGTCAGGTTCAGTTTCTTTCCGATGCTGACGCCGATGCCGCGCAGAGATTTCCATGTCATGACGATCACATTCTCGAACTGCGCCCAGGGCGTAGGATGAGTCAGCATCGCAAAGTTCACACCCGTCAAAGTGTAATATTTGACATACACCGGGGTAATGTCCGTCTCCTGCATCTTGCCGTCGCGCTCATAAACCACTTTCAGCGTCTTTCCCTGCGTCCTGTCTATGACGGCGCGGACGTCGGCAGTATCACGGATTTTTATTCCGTCCAGCGAAACAATTCTGTCGCCCTTTTTCAGTCCCGCCTTTTCCAGCGGCGACCCGTTCGGCACCCGCAGCAGCGGATTTTCGCTCATACGCAGGAAGTAGCCCCCCTCGGCACCATCGGCATCCTTGACGGGAGTCGGCATGACTCCTTTGAACTCCAGTTCTCTGCCGTCGCGCAGAACGGTAAACGTCATCGGTCTGCCGCCGCACTCGAACAAAAGCATTGAGGAAAAGTCGCCGGCCTCGTTGATTTTCCTGCCGTCCACCATAATCAGGCGGTCGCCGTTTTCAATACCGAGTTTCGCGAGCTGGGAATTCTTCTCCGGATAAAGGTAAACCGGAATCTTCGGGAAGAAGAAGGGATACGCGATTCCCTCCTCCGGACTGATTTTCCTGTTGACGGCGGGGAAGTAGGAAACTTCAAATTCTCTGCCGTCGCGCTTTACGCCGAGCCTGACCTCGCCGATTGTAAAAAGAATCTTGCTGACGAAGCCGTTCCACGTGGTATCGAAAGTCTCGCCGTTCAATTTATAAATCACGTCGCCCTTCCGCAGACCCGCATTGTATTCGGGACTCTTCTCCTCAATGCTCTCCACCTCAATCTCCTTCAAGGTGGGCGTATCCTGCGGCACGCCGCAAATCCAGATCACAGTCCCCAGAACAAAACCGAACAGAATATTGAACAGCGGCCCCGCGACCACAGCGATCATGCGGTCCAGCGGTTTCGCCTTCGGCAGAGGCTTGCCGTCTTCATCCAGCGCCTCGCCGCTTGCATCGACCTGCGGGATTTCCACATAGCCGCCGAACGGAATCCAGCCGATCCGGTATTCAACCCCGCCGATCTTCCTGCTCCATATCTTGCGGAAGCCGATGGAGAACGCAATCACATGCAGTCCGCGCCACTTCGCGGCAAGAAAATGCCCCAGCTCATGAATGAAAATACAAAAGCCGAAAAAGAACACCATGAAGGCGACGGCGCCGATTTTCAATAAAATATCACCCAACATTCATTATCTCCTTTCAGACAGTTTACTCTAATTCACTTTTGACAGCTTGCAACCAAAGATTTCAAAAAACGAAAATAATTCATCAGATGGCTTTTCTCCCAGCCTGTCCGTTCATAAAATTTTCCGGCGGGCAGATTCGTTTCATCGCATAAAAGCTGCATTCTGGTGATTCCGCGCCCGCGCGCCCACTGTTCCGCCTCCTCAAGAAAACGGCTCCCGATTCCGCGCCTGCGGAATTCCCGGCTTACAACAATATCTTCGATCATTGCCGAAAGACCGCCCTCCGCAGTGGAAATCAGAGTTTGGACACTGCATGTGCCCACAATGTTCCCTTCGCATTCGGCGGCAAGGAGCAGACAGTCCGGATTTTCCAGGATCATGCGGAGGGCGCGCATCTGCTTTGCCCGATCCGGTTCAAAATCCACTTCGAGCGACAAAAGTTCATGTAGCATCTCCACCATCGGCGGAAGATCGCTTTCCACAGCCCTTCGGATCACAACCTTCATCCGTTCCCCTCCACCGATGCGGCTTTCATGCGTGCCCAGCGGTCCGCCTCCAGAATATCGTCCAGTCCGGCGTTCTTCACAGTATGATGCGCCCGCATCGTCTCTTCGATCACATGCCAGATTCCGGTAAAGCCGATTCCGCCTTGCCGGAACCGTTCAAAAGCCACCTCATTCGCCGCATTCATGACACACGGCATCGTCCCCCCCGCTTTCAGCGCCTCGCGCGCAAAGCCCAGCGACGGAAAACGTTCCGTATCCGGCGCTTCAAATTCCAGCGTGCCGATCTTCGCCAGATTCAGCTTCTCCAATCCCCCGGGGCAGCGCTCCGGACAGGTAAACGCATACTGAATCGGGAAACGCATGTCCGGCACGCTCATCTGCGCCATAATCACGCCATCTGTGAACTCGACCATGGAATGGACGATCGACTGCGGATGAATCACCACGTCAATCTGCCGCTCCGGACAGTCGAACAGAAAAGAAGCCTCAATCATTTCCAGCGCCTTGTTCATCAGGGTTGCGGAGTCAATCGTGACCTTCTGCCCCATCGACCACGTCGGATGCACCAGAGCGCGCTCCCACGTCGCATTCTTCATCTCCTTCGGCGACGCCTTGCGGAACGGACCGCCGCTCGCGGTAAGAATCAGGCGCTCCACATTCACAGGCGCACGATTCCCGAGACACTGAAAAATGGCGCTGTGCTCACTGTCCACCGGAATCAGACGCGTCTTGTACTGCTTCACCATCGGCATGACCACCGAACCCGCCATGACCAGCACTTCCTTGCTGGCAAGCGCAATCTCCCTGCCAGCCTTGAGAGCCTCCATGACGGGAATCAGCCCGCCGGTGCCGACAATGGAACAGAGAATCATGTCAACCTTGTCCGAGCGCACCATCTCAAGAATTCCGTCAAGTCCGGCAAGCGCCCGGCAGGTTCCCGGCAAAGCCGCGGAAAGCTGTTCCCGCATCCCCGGCTCCGCAATGCAGGCATAGGAACAGCCGAGCGCCCGCGCCTGTGCCGCCAGCAATGCGGCATTGGATTTCGCAGCGACGCCAACCACCTGCACACGGTCGCGCAGAGCCTCTGCAACCCGGCAGGCATTCCTCCCGACCGAACCGGTCGAACCGAGGATCACAACCCGTTTCATACGCCGACCCCTTCCCTGCTCTCCAGCAGAAACGTCACGGGACCGTCATTGAAAATCTTCACCTTCATGTCCGCGCCGAAGCGTCCGGTCTGAACCGTCGCAACATTCTGCTGTTTCATGAGTTCCACAAAACGCTCATATAATTTCTCCGCGACTGCGGGGTCTGCGGCATCACTGAATCCGGGGCGGCGTCCCTTGCGGCAGTCGCCGTAAAGCGTGAACTGCGATATGACCAGTGCTCCGCCGCCTATGTCCAGCAGGGAAAGGTTCATCTTGCCGTTTTCATCACAGAAGATGCGCAGATTCGCGCATTTCTCGGCAAGATAGACCGCATCCTTCTCCGTATCGCCGTGCGTGACGCCCAGCAGGATCACAAGTCCCTGCCCGATATTTCCGATCATCTCGCCATCAACGGATACGGAACCTTCGGTCACTCTTTGAACCAGCGCCTTCATGAGAATTATTTCTTGACCTGCGGAAAAGTGTCAAGCGCTTCCTGAGCGCACTGCTGAAGAAACTTCGCCTCGCTTTTTCCGATCATCTTCGGGATAAACTTGACGTCCGAAGTCTTCCTGTCATACAATGCGGCAAACCAGAGACACGCCTGCAGATAATCGCCGCGGTCATTCAGATGGGAAGGATCCCGCCGGATTTCCATTTCGCCGCTCTTTCTGTTTTTGCCCCAGTAGAACTTGCCGACGACGTCCCCTGCCTGCGGCGGAAGATCAGGACATTTGAACGTCCTGAGAATTGCAGGGTCATAACTTTTGAATCTCTGACTGTCGGGAGTCTTTGCACGGGTCAGCTGGACGGCGGCGCCTGTCGGAATCACGCGAAGCTGATATTTCTTCGCAAGGTCGCTGTAACACTTTGTCAGGCGGTCATACATTTCCGTCTGTCCTATTTTCCAGTTCCTCAGGCGTCCGTCGTCAAGACGATACGCCCATGTCTGCTGGATCACAATTTCAGCCTGCGGCGCAAGTTCGCGGATCAGCTTGATGAGATTCTCCGCATAAGGTTCATAGGATTCCGGCTTCCAGCTCTGATGACTCCCCTGCTGAATCGTCACGACGTCCCATTTCTTCGAGGTCAGAATTTCCCGCAGAGTACGTTTCTTCTTGCTCCAGCCGTAAGGTTTGTAATCCGGTTTCTCCTCCGCTTTCTGATGCTCCTTCCAGTGGCGTTCCAAAGTGCAGCCGCCAATGTTCGCGCGATCCATTTCGATCTTGCAGCCGGGGACGGATTTCACGACGGACGGAAGGTAATGAAACACACTGTCGGCAAAACTGTTTCCGATCGTCAAAACCTTCAGTTCTTTTGCGGAACAAACCATCGCCGCCGCAAAAACGGCGGTCAAAGCGATTTTCTTCAAACACTGCATGTTACCTGCTCCTCCTGTTTATTTTTCAGTTTTTAATCAGTTTCAAAAATTCCATCCGCGTCGTCTGCTGACTGCGGAAGGAACCGAACATGGCGGATGTCACCATGGTGGAATTCTGTTTCTGGACGCCGCGCATCAGCATGCACAGATGCTGCGCCTCCATCACTACCCCGACGCCCTCCGGCTGAATCGTCTCGTAAATCGTGCGGGCGATCTGATTGGAAAGCCGCTCCTGTATCTGAAGACGCCGCGCAAACATATCGACGATGCGCGCCAGCTTGCTGACTCCGAAAATCTTTCCCCGCGGAATATAGCCGATGGCGCATTTTCCGAAAAACGGCAGCATGTGATGCTCGCACATACTGTAGAATTCAATATCGCGGACAATCACCATATCCTGGCTCTCCACCTCGAAAACAGCGCCGTTGATGACTTTTTCCAGATCCTGCTGATAGCCGCGCGTCAGATATTCCAGACTTTTGCGGACCCGTTCCGGCGTTTTCTTCAATCCTTCGCGCTCCGGATCCTCTCCGAGCCGAAGCAGTATCTTTCTGATTTCCTCTTCCATAAATTTCCCACTCTGTATGATGATTAAGTCGCTTAATATACACCGTCTTTCCAATTTATGAAACGGAGAAAAGAGTTATTTTGCAAAAAAGACGCCGGGAACATCCGCCGGGGGGAAAGCAGAGGAACCGGAAATTTTCATCTTTCCGCGCAAACACCCCGGAAGAACATACGCAAAAAACACGGAGACGTCCGTCCCGGGCTTGATTTTTCCGGCAAATCGTTGTAATCTATCCAAAAAACAGGAGCAGGTTCGTTCATGACGGCAGAAAAAAAACAGATACACTGGGAAAAACATCCGCATCTTTATGGCGGCGTCATTATTTTTCTTGCCTGGTTCCTGCTGCATGTCTTTACGATCTCGTGGGAACTGCCGCACACCATGCCGCCGGAAACAGACGGCATCTCCCCCGACACGTCTCTCAATGCGCGCGCAATGATGGCGAAGGAAACATTCAAGTACCCGCCGCTGCAATATCTGACGGTGGACTGGCTGACGCCGCGGATCGCGGAAAAAGGAATGACGCCCGAGCAAATCCTGGAACACCGGTCCGCACGCCTTGAAACAATGCGCTGGATCACGGCGTCGCAGGAACTCCTGACCGCATTCCTGATCCTCTTTTTCGCCGTCGGAATCCTTTCGCTTCCCCTGCTTCCCTCCCTCTGCGCGGCGCTCTCCTTTCTTCTGCTGCCTCTTTCGCTTTTCTACTCCCAGACAACCAACATGGACATGCCGTGCACATTCTGGTTTTTTGCCTCCGTCACTTGCGCGGCATTTGCGGAATCTTTTGCCGAACGGAAAAGATTCTACCTCCCGCTTTCTCTGGCGACAGGCATTCTGATCGGCTGCGCGTTCTGCACCAAGGATCAGCTCTATGCGGCATATCTGCTTCCCGCCGCGGCATTTGCAATCTGGAAATTCCGGCAGCACGGAAAAATCGCGCAGACTCTCCTCCCGTTTCTTCTGTGGTTTGCAGGATTCCTGATTTCAACCGCGTCCATCTACCTGCTGATCGGAAAAGAGACCTTTCTTCCGCATTTCAAATGGATTACCGGAAGCGGTTCCGATGCGTCCTATGCCATGGTCGCCGACTCCGTCTCCGGACATCTGCGCCTCCTTCTTCTTCAGCTTCAGGATACGGGGACGGCTCTTGACTGGCCGCTTCTGCTGTTCTTCCCGCTCATGATTATCCTGTTCGCCGGAAAACCGTCTGCCCTCAGGGAAAACAAAGCGATACTGCCTCTGGCCGCCTTCACTCTGCTGACGGTGTTTTCCATTCATCTCTTTTTCTGCCAGGCGGTCCGTTACACCTATCCCCGCTACCTCGTCCCCGTCCTGCCGTTTTTCTGTCTGCTCGCGGCATTGCTCTGGCATCAGGGACTTTCCCGGAAAGCGGTACGGTACACATTTCCCGCACTTCTTTTCCTGCAATGCGCCATTGCGGTTCAATTTCTCTGCGGACTGAATCATACGCCGCGGTCGCAGCTGGTACGTCTCATCGAAAACGACAGGGAATCCCTGTCGCAAATTCGGATGAACACGGTTTCCGCAGCCGTCGGAGCGCGTTACATTCTGAATGAGGACGGGTCGATGCACCCGAAGAAAAAAATACAGCCATGGGGCGCGCAGCTGGGGCTCAGCCGTTTCGGGATTTATGACATCATGCCCGACGACATCTCCATTTTCATGGTTGCTCCGGCATTGCTCGTTTCCGAATCGCCGGCGGAAATCCTGCAGGATTCCGGTTTTCAGCTCCGTCAGACTTTCCATTTTCCGTCCCCCCTGATCCCGACTCTGTACCGTCATGATGCGCATCCGCTCTTTCTGTATGCCGCGGCGCAGCGTCCCGCCGTCCGGGATTCGCTGGCGGATTTCAGAAAAGAATCCCTTGAAATGCAGATGATCAAGCTGGCATATCTTGTCAGCAGAAAGCCGCCGCTGAGCAATCAGAAACTTGCGGAAATCGGCAGGGCGCTTGCGGCGTTCCATCCTCCGGACACTGCAAACTACGACCTGCCGCATTTCGTGCATCTTTTCCTGTATTTCGCCTACCGTGCCGCGGGGCGCGGCAAAGACGCGGAGATGCTCCGGGACTATCTCCGCCGGGCGTTCCCGCAGGAGTCGCTGCCGCCTCAGATGAAACAAGCCTAATTGTTAGGCAGAATTTGACAGATCACATTTTCCATCTATATTAAAGTCAAAAGCTCAAACGATTAGGCAAGAAAAAAACGGCGATGAATGTGAATGAAACACATCAGGAAATCAGCTTGAAGGAGCTTGCGGCGCATTGCGGGCTCTCCTCCGCGACGGTATCCGACATCATCAACGGGAAAGCACGCCGGAAACGGATCTCCGTCAAAACGGAAACACGTGTCCTTGACGCCGCAAAACGTCTCGGCTACCGCCCGAACCGTCTGGCGGCATGTTTCCGCCGCGGACAGAATCCGGCAATCGGAGTCTTTCTGCCGGATCAGGCTTATGCGCCCGTAGCCGCACTTTCCATGGGAATCTCCGACGCCGCGCTGAAAGACAACATTCCGCTGAATTTCTATTACGGGCTCCAGGACAGCGATTATGCGTCCTTTCTGGATCTTGTCAGCATCAACGGCAACTGCGGCATCATCTCCTATATGCCGAGTTTCGCCGCATTTGAAGACAAGATCAGGCGGTTTACGGAACGCGGCGGAACCGTTGTCATGCTGAACTCGCCGTCTATGGAAAACCTGCATGTGAAATATCTCTCTCTGCGCAATTACGACGCGGGGGTCATTGCCGCACACGGACTGCTCAAAAGCGGATGCGAAGAATTTCATGCGTTCTGCGGGCATGACATTCAGGGCGGACAGCGGGAGGCCGGTTTCCGGGACTGTCTGCTGGAAAAGAAAATCCTGCCGCACCTGCATGACGGCAACGGGTGGAAAGAGGCGGATCTGAAAACAATCATCCGGAAAGCCGCCGGTAAAACCGTCGGCATTTTCGCATGGACCGATTTTGTCGCGCTGGAAATGTTCCGTTGTTTCCGGGCTCTCGGCGCCTCTGAGAAAATCGGGAAAAGCATCAGGATCATCGGATGCGACAATTCACCGTTCTGTCATTCGATGGATCCGCCCCTGAGTTCGGTCGATCTTGCATTCCGCGAGCTCGGTTTCACGGCAATGAAATATCTGCTGGAGTGCATGGATACGCCGGACGCACCCCCGCCCCCGCTTCCGGAACCGCGTCTGGAACAGCGGGAAAGTTCTTGAACACAACGAAAAGTTCACAATATCAAACTCAAAAAAAGGAGGCTTGAAATGAAAAAACTCGGATTCATCGATCTCTTTATCGACGAATGGCACGCAAACAATTATCCGGCATGGATCAAGGAAGCGAAACGCGGAACGGAATTTGAACTTGCCTATGCCTGGGAAAAAGCTCCGCGCAACGGGCGTCCGCTTGAAAAATGGTGCGAAGATTTCAGTGTAACGCCGCTCGGAAGCATTGAGGAAGTCGTAGAAAAATCGGATGCGGTTTTCGTGCTTGCGCCGTCCAATCCGGAAGTTCACCGCGAACTGGCTGAAATTCCCCTGAAGAGCGGTAAGCCGGTCTTTGTGGACAAACCGTTCGCTCCGTCAAAAGCCGATGCGGAGGCAATGTTTGAACTTGCGGCAAAGCACAACACCCCGCTGATGTCAAGTTCCGCCCTCCGTTTCTCCACCGAACTGAACGCCTATCGTAATCAGCCCGGCACGACTTATATCGAAACAACCGGTGGAGGAAGTTCCTTCTGGGAATATTCGATTCACCAGGTGGAAATGATCGTTTCCGTGCTCGGGACAGGCGCAAAACGCATCATGCAGTGCGGCGCGAACGGCGTGGAACACATGGTCATACAATACGGAGACGACCGCAGGGCATCCCTGACTTATACTTCCAATGCCCCGTTCACGGTCAATCTGGTTCACGAGGGAAAAATGATTGTCAACCCCCAGTGCTCCGATTTCTTCCCGGTTCTTCTTTCGGAGATTCTGGACTTCTTCGCAACAGGAAAATCTCCGATTGATGCCGCTCAGACGATTGAAATCGCAGCACTTGTCGCCGCCGGAATCAAAGCTCTCGAAGCAAAAGACGTCTGGCACAATCTCTGATCCGACAAGATCAGGCAAAAAAAATGCGAGGCTTGCAGACAACTGGCAGACCTCGCATTTTTTATATGCGCAAAAAGGTTATTTTTTCCTGGCACTTCCGGCTTTTTTCACAGGCGCGGCAGCTTTGGCTTTGACTGCTACTTTCTTCGCAGGTGCGGCGACTTTAGCGGTCGCAGTTTTCTTCGCGGGCTCCGCTTTGACTGCTACTTTCTTCGCAGGTGCGGCAGCTTTGGCGGTCGCAGTTTTCTTCGCGGGCTCCGCTTTGACTGCTACTTTCTTCGCAGGTGCGGCGACTTTAGCGGTCGCAGTTTTCTTCGCAGGTGCGGCAGCTTTGACTGCTACTTTCTTCGCAGGTGCGGCAGCTTTGGCGGTCGCAGTTTTCTTCGCGGGCTCAGCTTTGACTGCTACTTTCTTCGCGGGTGCGGCGGCTTTGGCTTTGACAGGAGCGGCTTTCCTGACTGCGCCGGCTTTGACGGATGTTTTGGAATTTGTTTTACGCATCCTCGGCTCCACCGCTTTCTGTTCCTTGTTGGACTCTATGATTGCCATGCACAACGCAAGAGCCTCGCGTCCGACTTTCCAGTTTTCATTGCCGCCCTTTGCAATTGACGAGGCAAATACAGCATGAGAATTCGGAATCGCCTTCAGCGATGCAAACTTGATCACTTTCGGTTTTTTCTGTCCTTTCTTATGAATTTCAATGCTGTCATCGGTCAGCAGAATGGCGCCATTCTGTCCGTAAATTTCAAACTTGTTCCCGCCGATCGGGAAAGTCCAGCTCAGTTCCAGCGTTGCCGTCGCGCCGTTCTTATAACGGAACAGGGCAACCACATTGTCCGGCACCTCATGCGTCAGATTCGTCGTCTGCGACATGACAGTGTCGACGGGTCCGAAGTACCATTGAAGCAGGTCGGCCATGTGAACCGCAATGTCCGTCACGAGACTGCCTTTGTATTTCTTCTGGACAAACCATGTCGCTCCCGGAGACCAGCCGACATCCGGGCTGGATGTGGCGGCACGCAGACAACGGGCATGGAGCGGCTTGCCGATCTCGCCCGCCGCCACAAGTTCCGCGATTTTTTTGTACAGCGTATGGAAACGAAGCGACTGATTGACCTGAAGAATCAGGCCGTTTTTCTCTGCAAGATCAATCATTTCATCCGCTTCCTCCACGCTGGAAGCCATCGGTTTTTCAACAAGGACATGCTTGCCGGCGTTCAGACACTGGAGAGTCTGTTCGTAATGATACAGGTTCGGCGTCGCAATGATGACCGCGTCGACATCGGATTTCAGGAGTTCATCCAGGGATCTGCAGAACTTCGGTTTCACTTTATGCTTCCCTGCCAGAGCTTCCGCTTTGCCTTTTTTGATGTCGAACATCGCCGTCACTTCTGCATTTTTGCCGAGAGAAAGCATTTCCGGCATGTGATTGGCATCCGCGATTTTTCCGCACCCGACCAGACCGACTTTCAGTACACCCATTTCTCCTCCTTGCTTTTTTGCCAACTTGATATTTTCCTGTGGAACTTATGGAAGTTAACACATAAAATATGAAATTTCAATATCACCGCAACAATTAAATGCAAATAATTTTCATATCAGCATGCCATCTTTCAGTTCTACCGTCCGGTCCGCCAGCCCCGCCACATACTTGTCATGTGTAACCATGACAATCGTCACTCCGCCCTCCGAGCGCAATTCATGAAAAATATCGAGGATTCCCTGCCCCGTCACCGAATCCAGATTCCCGGTCGGTTCATCCGCGAGAAGCAGTTCCGGCGAATTCATCAGGGAACGTGCAATCGCCGCGCGTTGCTGTTCACCGCCGGACAGTTCGTTCGCCCGGTGTTTGACACGATGCGCCAGCCCCACACGTCCGAGCAGGGCAAGCGCTTTTTCACGTGCCTCTCCTTTCGACATGCCGTCCAGCATCGACGGAAGCATCACGTTCTCGCAGATATTGAGTTCAGGCAGCATGTGGTATGCCTGAAAGACAAAACCGATCTTATGCCGCCGGAAGGTTACGGTTTCCCGCGCAGAAAGCGCAAGCACGTCCACCCCGCCGATCAGCAGACTGCCGGAATCGGGATGGGAAATCGTCCCCATGATATCCAGCAGAGTTGTCTTCCCGCTTCCGGAGGATCCCAGAAGCGCCACCCACTCGCCCTGCTCCACAGTCAGGGAAACGCTTTTCAGCACCTCCACCTTGTGAGAGCTTATTTTGAAAGACTTCGATATATTTTCCGCATTCAGATAAATCATTTCTGCCACTCCTGCAACTCACTCATAACGCAATGCTTTTGACGGATCCAGTTTGGCGGCGCGCAGTGCGGGAATCACTCCGCCGAAAGTGCAGAGGAGAACGGAAATCACTCCAATCCACAACAGGTCGGTCATAATAATACGGGCGGGAAGTTCGTCAAAGAGATAAATCTCCTGCGGGAAAATCTCCTGTCCCGTCACAAAACGAAGCGCGCGCAAAATACTCATCCGGTAGATTACAACCAGTGCTCCGAGAATAATCCCGGAGGCAGTGCCGATCACTCCGACATAAAATCCCTGCAGAATAAAAATGCGCATTACCGTTCCGGAACTCGCGCCCATTGCTTTCAGAAGCCCGATCTCGCGCGTCTTCTGGATCACCTGCGTAATGAGTGTGTTTGTAATGCTGAACGCGGCGACAAGCACAATAAAAACCAGCAGGAAAAACTGCATGTTCTTTTCCACGGCAAGCACTCCCAGAATCCGCCCGTTGATCTCCTGCCAGGACTCGATGAAATAAAGCGGTGCCTGTTCCTTCAGGCTCTTTTCCATTTTCGCCATAAAATCATCCATATGGAACGGATCGTCGGTCCAGACGTAAACCGCCGTTGCCGTTCCCCAGTCAAGCGAGAAAAGTTCATCGGCATCATCCAGATTCATGAAAATGAAATCGCGGTCGAAATCATATTTTCGGAAATTGGAAATCCCGGTAATTGTGAATTCGGACGGCAGATAAAGTTCGGAGTCCTTCGTCAATTCGATTCTGCCGTCTTTCCCTTTCCTGAACAGTTTTGCAATGTTCGTCGAGGAATGGATCAGGATTTTGTCCCCGACATTCAATCCGAGTTCGCGCGCAATCACATAACTGACAATCACCTCTCCGCGCTTCAGGGAATATTCTCCGGCGAAAACAACCTCATCCACCCGCAGCTTGTTCGAGGTCTGCGCCGGATCGAATCCGATCACGACCTTCGGAACAAATGTATCGTTCTTCTGCATCAGCACCGGAGCGATCACCGTCGGAAGAGCCTCGCCCCCCGCCTCTTTCACAAGATTCACAACGCGGTCAGGCTCGTCAATCACCATCGAACGGAATTTGGGACGAATCTGCGCGTGCGAAGTCGTATCAAGAAGTTTCTCGCGCATCTTATCGGAAAAACCGCTCATGACTGCCAGCACAACGATCAGGACGGCAACGCCGAGCGCCACACCGACCACGGAAATCAAGGTTATGACAGAAACGGCGCTGCGTTTCGGTTTGAAGTATTTCCACGACAGGAAAAATTCTGTTCTGATTTTCATTCTTTTCTGCACCTTCCAAGTTATCCTGATAAATTATCACTCATTTTATGATTTTTCATCCCCGTTCTCTGTATTTTCAGCAAAAAACAATGTATATTACCTCTCCTGACAACCCAAAACGGGACTTCCGGGGAAAAATGCAATGAGAAAAAACAAATTATCCGAAATCGAGCTTCTGGCGCCGGCGGGAAACATGGCAAGCGCACTTGCCGCATTCGACGCGGGAGCGGATGCGGTTTACTGCGGCTTGAAAAAATTCAACGCCCGGGACCGTTCCGAGAACTTCACACCGCAGGAAATGTCCAAACTTATTGCTTATGCGCACAAAAACGGAAAGAAAGTCCATATCACTTTCAATACCCTCGTCAAAGAGTCGGAAATCCCTGCGGCGGCGGAAGAACTCTCCCTGCTTGAGGAGCTGGGGCCGGATGCCGTCATTGTGCAGGACATCGGCATTCTTTCCATGATTCGGGATTTTTTCCCCTCGCTTGCGATCCACGCCTCGACACAGATGGGGATTCACAATTCCGCCGGGCTTGAGCTTGCCGCGAAAACAGGGGCGAAGCGCGTGATTCTGGAACGCCAGGTCTCGCTGGACGAAATCAATCAGATGACGGATTACGGAAAGAACCTTCCGCTGGAACTGGAGGTTTTCGTTCACGGGGCGCTCTGCTGCTGTCTCTCCGGCTCCTGTCTTTTCTCCTCGTGGTTCGGCGGATGGAGCGGAAATCGCGGAAAATGCAAACAGCCTTGCCGCAGACAATATTTCGACTCCGGAGACATCGCGAAAAAGCATGGGGAATTTCTCTTTTCCCCCGACGATCTCTGCGCCATCGAACTGCTGGAGGATTTCAGAAAAGCCGGAGTCTGTTCCTTCAAAATAGAAGGACGGCTGCGGCGTGCGGACTACGTTTCCAAAGTCGTGTCCGCATACCGCATGATTATGGATGCCGAACCTGAAAAACGGACTCAGGCAATGGAAAAGGCAAAAAGCATTCTGCAGGGAACCTACACAAGAAGACTGTCCCTCGGATTTTATACGGATGTATCAGCAAAGGGACTGGTCCGCCGCGACGGAACAGGCGGATCCGGACTTTACTGCGGCAAGGTCACGGCAGTACGCCCGGACGGCTTTACGGCGTCCCTGACAAAACGTCTGCACGTAGGCGACACGATCCGCGCACAGGGACTTTCCGATTCAGGAGACGGAACTACTTTTTCCGTGCTGAGTCTCTTTGTTCATAACAAGCCGGTCATGAAAGCACTTTCCGGCGAGCAGTGCTTTATCAGGACAGACAGGAAAATCACAAAAGATTCCCTGCTTTATAAAACAGGAGAATCCAGCTCCGACTATACTCAGAGAATCTCCGCCATGCCGATGGCGAAAACCGCCCTGAACCTGAACATCAGCTTGTCCCGGCGGGGCATATCCGCGGAAGTGAAGAATTTTCCGGAAAAGCTGCTTTGGCAAATGGAGCTGCATCTGGAGGAGGCGGCAAAGAATCCGCTGAGGAAAGAGTCTGTCATAAAAGAATTCTCGGCAGCGGCATCCAGCCGTTTCACCCTGGGGGAAGCGGAGATTTCCATTGCGGAAAATCCTTTTGTCCCCGCCAGTGAACTGAAGAAAATCCGGCGGGCATTCTGGCAGTGGGCGGAAGCAAACATCACGGAGGAAATGCCGGCGTGGAGAAGAAAAGAATCGCTCCGGATTTTTACACAGTTCCACTGCAATCTGAAACAAACGGATTTGAAACCGTTTCAGGACTGCACCGCTCTCCCGAAAGGCAAAAAGAACAATACGGGAACGGCAACCGCGCGGGCATGGAATGAAGTACTGTCTCCTGAAGATGAAGTGATACTGCCCTATTTCACAACGGAAAATGAACTCGGCGCGCTGAAATCGGAGATTGACGGTCTCATTCGCAGGGGATGCAGAATATTCAGAGTCACTTCACTTTTTCATTTTGAACTGCTGAAGGACAAGGGAGTAACGCTTCGCACCTGTTTTCCCCTGCCCTTGACCAACTCGCTGGCAGTCCGGGAATGCCGGAAACTCGGCGCATCCGGTGCGCAGGCATGGATTGAACTGGGAAAGGAGGATCTCACCGAATTGCGGAAACATTCCGTTCTGCCGCTGGAACTTTATGCCTACGGGCGTCCCGGGCTTTTTTCCACGCGGGCATCCATCAGAAAGAAAGAACAGGAAATCTCCGACATCCGCAACAACCGCTTTTTTCTGCGCAGGAACGGGAAACTGACCTGCATTTTTCCGGACCGCCCGATGAAACTGGAATGGGATGCTCCCGGTTTTTCCCGTTTCACGGATTTGAGAAATGCCGTCCCGGACGAGAAGGAAACATCCGGCTTCAATTTCAGCAGGGGACTTTCCTGACTGCGGAAACGACAGAAAAAAACCTCTGCGGGGCAAAGTCCGGCAGAGGTTCACAAAGAGAAAAGGGTTATTCTATTCCGCTTTCCTGTTTTCCAAAGGCAGCTGGATATAAAAATCGCTGCCCTTTCCGGGTTCGCTGACAAGACCCGGTTTGCCGCCGTGAAGCAATGCCACATGTTTCACGATCGCCAGTCCAAGTCCCGTCCCCCCGAGTTTACGGCTCCTCGCCTTATCCACACGGTAGAAACGCTCGAACACCCGTTCCTGATGCTCCTTTGCGATCCCGATTCCATGGTCAAGCACATCAATGCGGAACAGATTGCTGCCGCTTCGCTTCATCGTAACTTTGACGTCGGAACCCTCATTGCTGTATTTGATCGCATTGTCGATCAGATTGATGACCGCCTGTTCCAGGAGCTGGGCGTCGGCGCGGATCATCACATTATCCACGACATCAAGATTCAGCTTGATGTTTTTCGCCTCGGCGCGCGGACGGCAAAGTTCCACGGCTTCGCGCACGGCTCCCTCCACCGAAATTTCCGGCATTTCCTCGGTGGAGCTCAAACGCTTGTGCTCCAGATTGGAAAGGCTCAGAATGTCCTGAACCAGCGCATTCAGCCGCGTGGCCTGCTGGGTGATAATCTTCATGAAACGACTCTGCGCCTCTTTGTCATCTCCGACGTTCTCCAGAGTTTCGACAGCGGCAATGATTGAGGTCAGCGGCGTCTTGATCTCATGCGTGACATCGGCGATGAAATCACGACGGAACTCCTCCAGTTTGCGGATCACGGTAATGTCCGTAATGACGAGAAGCACGCCGGGCTTGCGTTTTTCACCGAGATTCAAACGGCCGGCGCGAGCGATGAAACTGCGTTCGCCGTCCGGCATGTTGAGTGTCAGCTCCGACTCAAAAACACCGTCGGAATTCTTCGCGTCCTCAGCCAGTTTGATTAATTCGCGACTGCCTACAATCGCCGCAAAGGAAAGCCGGTTTCCATCGGAGGAGAAGTTGAACATCGCCTCCGCTGCCTTGTTCCAGCGCTTGATGATCCCGTTGCCTTTCACGAGGATCACTCCCTCCGTCATGCTGGACAAAATCGCATCGCGCTCATTTTTTTCACGTGTGATCTTCGCCAGTTTCGCTTTGAGCTCCTCGCTCATGGAGTTCAGGGCAATCGCAAGGCTCCGTATCTCCCCGTTGTTCGGGACAGGCAGGCTCACGTCAAAATCACCTTGCGCGACCCGGTCCGCGGCACGGCGCAGTTCCTCCAGAGGATGCGTGATCAGCCGGAACAGATAAAAAGCAAGTCCCGCGGCAACCAGAGCGCCGATGATCCCGGCGAGAAGAATCGTGCGGAACGCCTGTTTCAGAAGGACGCCGAGCCGTGCGGCTCCGACCGCCGTCCGGATGCAATAGGTCTTTCCATTCACCACGACCGGCATGGCATAGTAGGACATATAAGTTCCGAGCGTGCTGCTGTACCGGGTTGCTCCCGCGGCTTTCCCCTCCAGCGCGGAGGCGACTTCAGGGCGTTCCAGATGGTTTTCCATGAAATGGGGATCATTTTTCGAATCGGCAAGAATTTTACCCTTGTCATCAATCACAGTAACGCGGGTGTCCATTTTTTCCGAGATTTTTCTGCAGTATGCGCGCAGTTTGTCGAGATCCCCTTTTCCGATATATTCCGCAACGGTGTCGCTCATCAGGAAATCACGCGCGGCGAGATTGTTGCGAACCGTCTCAAAATAACCGTCCTCCAGATTCGCTGCCTGCTTGTAAACGGCGAACAGCAGAAGCACAATCGCCAGCAGAAGAATCAGAGGAAGATAAATGAAGAGTTTGAAGTTGAACGTTTTCATGTTTTACGGCTCCTGAGAGAAACGGTATCCGATTCCGCGGACAGTTTCGATCAATTCTCCATATTCCCCCATTTTGCGGCGGAGTCCGACAATCTGCACGTCGATGGCGCGTTCCGTCACGGGATAATCGTCGCCGCGGATCGCGTTCACGATCTGATTGCGGGTAAACACCCAGCCGGGGCGTTTCGCCAGATGATAAAGGATATTGAATTCGGAACAGGTAAGGTCAAGTTCCTGCCCGTTCAACATCGCGGAACGGCGCGCCGCATTCATGTGCAGGGGACCGCGGGAAAGCTCCTTTTCATCCTCCGACGTCTCCTCCAGGGCGGCAATGCGACGAAGAACCGCGCGGATGCGCGCCGTCAGGATTTTCGGGCTGAACGGTTTCGTGATATAGTCGTCCGCGCCGAGCTCCAGCCCGATCACGACATCGCTTTCTTCACTTTTCGCGGTCAGCATGATGACCGGAATATTCTTTGTGACAGGATCCGCCTTCAGATTCCTGCAGACCGTCAGCCCGTCCACTCCGGGAAGCATCAGGTCAAGCAGAATCAGATCCGGCTTGTAAGTGGCCGCGCTTTCCAGTGCGGATTCGCCGTTTTCGCAGCAGACAGGCACCTGATATCCCTCTCTCTGCAAATTGTACTTGATCAATTCCTGAATGGATTCCTCATCCTCGACGATCATGATTCTTTCTTTGCTCATCGGCAAAACCTTTCAAGGTTAAAAACAAGTCAAAATGTTTCTCTGTAAAATAATGCGTCAAAGTTCTTTTTCAACTACGGAAGAATGTTCTCCGCCGCCGGAAAAGCGGGAATAGGCATGACGCACGATGCGCCCCGACTCCAGATAGATCACATCCTCGGCGATGTTCGTGGTGCAGTCCGCAATCCGTTCCAGACTCCGCGAAACGCCGAGCAGCGCCTGATAGGCGGCGACATGTTCCGGATCAGTCCGGACACGTTCGGGAAAATGTTCCGAATAACGTTCATGCAGCTCGTCAATCACATCATCCCCCATGATGACCTCCGTGGCGAGCGGGACATTGTGGCTGGAAAGCGCCTTGATCGAAGAATCCAGCATCCTGCGCACGGAAGCGGTCATGGCTTCAAAATCGACCGGAAGCGGCGGCACGACGGAATCAGGCTTCGACTCCGTTGTAAACTCCGCAATGTCCACGGCAAGATCGCCGATGCGTTCCAGCTCGCCATTGACCTTCAGAACAGTGATAATGTAACGGAGATCCCCCGCGACGGGCTGATAAAGGGCAAGCAGCTTGAGGCACTCTTCCTCGATCATGATTTCATTCCGGTCGATGTCTTCGTCTTTTTCAACGGTTTTCGCGGCAGCCTGCACATTGCCGTTCAAGAACGCCTTGACCACATTTCCCAGCATTTCGGCAACATCCACAGCCTGAGAGTAAAGTTTCTGGTCCAGAGCGCGAATCTCTTTGTAAAGATGTGTTTTCATTTCCGTATTTCTCCTTTGTATCAGCCGAAACGTCCGGTGATGTATTCTTCCGTTTTCTTATTGGATGGATTGGTAAAAATCTTCGCCGTCGTGTCATGTTCTATGATGCGCCCTTTGTAGAAAAAGGCGGTGTAGTCCGAAATTCGCGATGCCTGCTGCATGTTGTGCGTGACGATCACGATGGTGAACCTCTGGCGCAGTTTCAGGAGCAGTTCCTCGATTTTCAGCGTGGCGACGGGGTCGATTGCGGAGGTCGGTTCGTCGAGCAGAAGAATATCCGGCTCGGCGGCAATCGTACGCGCAATGCAGAGACGCTGCTGCTGTCCTCCGGAAAGTGCCAGTCCGCTGCCGTTGAGTTTGTCCTTGACTTCATCCCAGAGGGATGCGCCGCGCAGAGCCGTTTCCACCCGTTCGGCGATCTCGCTTTTTCTGAGCTTGAAGTGAAGCCGCATTCCGTAGGCAACATTGTCGAACACGGACATCGGGAACGGGGTCGGACGCTGGAAGATCATACCGACTTTGCGCCGCAGTTCCAGCACATCGACATTGCGGTCAAGAATGTTCTGTCCGTCGATGACGACCTCGCCTTCGACGCGCTGTTCGCGGTAAAGTTCAAAGATGCGGTTGTAAATTCTCAGATGAGTGGATTTTCCGCATCCGGAGGGCCCGATCACAGCGGTGATGCGGTTTTCCGGGATTTCCAGATTGTTGTCAAACAGCGACTGGTGGTCTCCGTAAAAGAAATTGAGGTTCTTCGCGGCGATTTTGATTTTCGGTTTTTCTTCGTTTTGAATGGTCATGTCAAGCATTTTTCTTCTCCCTGCAGATGTAACGGAGGACAATGTTCATCAGCAGCAATGTTATCGTAATCAGGAATGCGGCGCCCCATCCCATCGCGTGCATCTCTTCGCTCGGAGAGTTGGTGGCGTATTCGTTGATGAGGACAGGCAGATTCGCGGTCGGCTGTGTGAAATAATGCCACGGCCAGGCATCGCTCCAAAGCGCCGTAAACAGAAGGGGAGCAGTCTCCCCGGCGGTTCGGGCGACGGCAAGCAGGATGCTCGTCACGAGCCCGCCTTTGATGGACCGGCAGACAATGCACAGAACGGAACGTGCGCGCGTCATGCCCAGAGCGAGGGAAGACTCATGAACAGCCGCAGGCACCATCAGGATCATATCCTCCGTCGTGCGCATGACAACCGGAAACATGATGATCGCAAGGGAGAGCGATCCGGCAAGCCCCGAACGATGCCCGGTCGTGACAACCAGCAGCGCATATACAAACACACCTGCGAGAATGGAAGGCAGCCCCATCATCACGTTGACGGAAAACCGGATCAGATTGCCGAGCTTGCTGTTCTGTCCGTAAATGGCAAGCCCGATTCCCCCGGCAAATGCGGCAGGCACTCCGATCAGAACCGCCATCAAGGTAATGAAAATGGTTCCGAGGATCGCGTTTCCGACTCCGTTGTCAGGCTCGCCCGCAGGTTTGCTCCCGCAGAAAATAAAATCCAGACTGATCACCCCCGCGCCGTTTCTGATGACCGACCAGAGAATCCACAACATGCAGAAAACCGCAAGCGCGACGCCCGCCACGGAAAGAAGCCACATCACCGAGTTCAGAAGTTTCCGGAAGAACATCGGGCGTCTGGCGACAGTAGTTGTCTCACTCATTTTTCACCTCTCTTTCTGTCCATATTCTTCAGGTAAAGCTGCGCGACGGCCTGGACAGAGAGGGACAGCAGCATCAGGATCAGCCCGAGTGCGAAAAGAACACTGCGGAGAAGACCGTCCGCCTCATTGAAATTGTTTGCAAGAGTCGCGGCAATCGTGGTTCCGCTCCCGAACAGGGAAGTCGGGAGTTCCGCAATGCCGCCGATCACGAACAGGACCGCCATCGTTTCCCCGAGGGCGCGTCCGAGTCCGATAAACACTGCGCCGAAAATCCCGCGGATGCCATAGCGCAGAATGATGTGCGAAGCCACCTCCCACGAGGTACAGCCAATCCCGTAGGCGGCTTCCTGAAGCGGAGCGGGAGTCATGCGGAACACATCGCGCATGACGGCGCAGATATAAGGAAGAATCATCAGGGCGAGGATGAGTCCGGCGGTCAGGAAGCCGAACCCGTTGTAATCCTCGCCGAAGAATGGAACTTTCCCGAGGTAAAGCGTATCAGCCAGAAACGGCTGGATGTAATCCTGCATGACGGGAGCCAGGACAAAGAGTCCCCACATACCGTAAATGATGCTGGGAATCGCCGCCAGCAGATCCAGCGCCTGGCTCAGCGGATACCCGAGCCATTTCGGCGCGTTCACGAGAAACAGCGCCGTGATGAAGCCCAGCGGGGCGGCGATGCCCACCGCAATCACCGTTGTCACCAGCGTTCCGGTGATCGCGGGAAGCGCCCCGTAAAGCTGCTGGACGGGATCCCACTGCGTTGACAGGATGAATTTGAAACCGAATGTCCGGAATGCCTCGACCGAGTTGCCCCCCAGCAGGATAAAGAATCCGGCCGCAACCACCAGCGGGATGAAGGTGCACAGGAGCGTCAGGATCATGAACATCCGGTCCCGGATATTTTCTTTCTTTCCGAACTGATAAAACATACCTCAGGATCCGTTTCTCTTAAAGTGCGTTTTTCTGCCCGTTGACGGTGATCTCGTTTTTCCAGTAATCGCCGATCATTTTGACCACATTTTCGGGCATCGGGACATAGTGCATCTTCGCGGCGGAGGCGCGCCCGCTCGTGAAGCACCAGTTGAAATATTTAAGCATCGCTCTGGCGGCGTCGGCATTTTTCTGGTCGCGATGAATCAGAATGTAGGTGACGCCGACAATCGGCCAGCTGTCCGCGCCGGGCTGATCGGTCAGCATCTGGTAAAAGCCCTGATCGGCTTTCCAGTCGGCATGGGCGGCAGCAGCGGAAAACGCTTCGCTGTCCGCCGTGACGAATTTTCCGTCTTTGTTTTTCAGGGAGGCAACCGGAAGTTTGTATTCCGTTGCAAACGTGTATTCCGTATAGCCGATCGCGCCGCGGCTCTTTCTGACCATATTGCAGACGCCGGGGTTCTTGCTTCCGCCGATACCCGCGGGCCACTTCACGTCAGAGCCTGCGCCGACCTTGTCCGCCCATTCCTTGGAAATCTTGGCAAGATAATCCGTAAAGATATAGGTTGTTCCGGAGCTGTCGGTTCTGTGCACAACGGTGATTTTGAGTTTCGGCAGACGGAGCCCCGGATTCAGAGCCGCAATGCGCGGATCGCTCCAATTCTTGATCTTCCCGAGGAAAATATCGGCAAGAACCGCCTGATCCAGCTTCAGCTGATTCGTTTTGACACCCGGCAGATTGTAAATCAGAACCACGCCGCCGCTGAGCATCGGGAACTGAAGAAGCCCGGATTTGTTGAGCTCGTCGATTTTGAGCGGTTTGTCGGTTCCGCCGAAGTTTGCAGTCGCCGACTTGATCTGATTGATTCCGGCTCCGGAACCGAGAGGCTGATAATTCACGCGAACGTCCTTGTTGACATTGCTGAATCCGTAAGTCCAGACCCGATACACCGGCGCGGGGAACGACGCCCCGACTCCATTGATCGTGAGGTCTGCGGCGGAGACACTCAGTGCAAGAGCCCCGGCCAGTACAGCGAGAGTTTGTTTCAACATACCATTTTCTCCTTTTTTCAATTTTCCGGGCATCTCCCGGAAAACCTGTTTTGTTGATTTATTTCAAGCGGGGCAGATTCCGCCGCCCCGCCCTTTTTCTTTAATATGTGTCCAAATCCAGTTTCTTTCCGGAATCGAATCCCCATTGTCCATAGCCGTAGGAATTGCTGTTTCCGGCATCTTTGGTCGCATCGCGGATGACCTGAATATCGGAATTGATGTTTTCCGGAAGCGCGCTGTCGGGACGGACACTTTCGCATTCCGCCACTACGACCAGCTGCGATTTCTTTGTGGATTCGCTTTCCGTCGAAAACGCCCAGCCGATCAGCGGAATGTCCTTGAGAATCGGAATACCGCCCTGCCCTCTCACGACATCCAGTTTCTCAATGCCGCCGATCACGAAACGGTTGTTCCTGTTGCCGATCATGATACGGGTCGTCAGAGGCTCCAGCTGTGACTGCCGCGGCGTGCCGTCGGAAAGATACCCCATCAGCGTATTCGATGTGATGGAAACGTCCAGAATCGTGGCATTCGCCGTAATGGAAGGCGTCACATCCATCCTGAACTGATAGCCGTTGGAGATTCCTTCCTCAATCTTGAATCCGCTGTCGGAAAGAACATTTTCCTCTTCGCCCCACGTGATTCCCTGCACGCTGTCCGAAACCACGACTTTCTTCCCGTATTCCTGCCCGTTCTTGTAGAAGCGGGCCCCGTTGTGCGCCGTCAGTGTCACACGGACATCGCCGTTGGCGTCGGTTGTCTTCGCCGCCCCGACCACAGCATTTGCGGGGACGACCGCAACCGCCGTTCCGCCCATGTCGATCATGTTCGTAACCGGCGTCACAGTGCCGTTTTCACTGTAGTTGCTGCCGAGCTGCATCTTGAACGCCGGATCAATCTGATCGCCCTGTTTGGCATAGACGATTCCGGTGTTCCTCACAAGAGAGCCCTTTTTATTGTTGCGGACGGAAAGTTCTCCGGTGTAGGCGACTTTGCCTTTTCCCCTGGAGACAAGGAAGTCAAGATAACGGGTATTCCACTTCGGATTGAAATTGAAATACTGGGAATTGTTGGAACCGGCGCCGCGCTGAAGTCCGCCGCCGAAAGCCGCAGACCAGTTGTCGCGGTATCTCGCGCCCGTGCTGAAGAAATCCGCGCCGTCATTGTTCTTCCATGCCTGGAAGTCGGCGCCGAGGCGTCCGTCGTTTTCCGCGTAAATTTCATAAATCATATATTTCACGCGGACTTCCGGATGCGGGATGTCGTAAAGTTTCAGCATGTCCTCGATATTCTTGCGGGAGTAGAGAGCGGTGCTGAAGAAGAGACAGTTCAGTCCGCCGTCCACGGCGACTTTGTCCTTGCCGCCGATCAGTTCCACCGTGTCGTCGGAAACGTTTGCACCGACATTTTTGATCATCGTCTCAAGTTCACTCGCCGGACGGTTCGCGGGGAAATAGATGAATTTCGGCTGACCGGACGAGTTTCTGATGCCGGGCTTGTCCAGATGGGCAACGATGGAATCAATCCCCATGCCGTTCGGACTGTCTTTGAAACGGTATTCCTCGGCGGAGATGATGACCGCCCCGGTGCCGTCGGCAAACTTGACGCACTCAACTCCGGAGGGAATCGCAATATCGTTCTTGGTGCGATAGATGTTGTAATAGTTGTGCGGCTGGTTCGGATCTTCCCCGTCCTTGTAGTTTACGCGCAGCGCCTGGACCATTTCACGCAGATACGGGCGAATCTCATAGGCGTCGGCGTGCTTCAGGAGATAAGTTTTCGTAATGATTTTCGGATCGTTGGTATCGCGGATGAAATGAACCATTTCGGTGCCTTCCCTGATGTTCAGGCGGAGCTGAGCCTGCACCATGGACGGAGAATACGCGGGATTTGCATTGCCGGTCGGCATTTCATTGGCAAGAAGTGTCGAACCGCAGAGTGCGAGAAATGCCGTGACAGCCGATCTTTTCATATTTTTTCTTTTCATAATCGCTCAATCTCCTCTGTTATTTCTTCGCCGGGACAAGATCCGTCAGAGAGGTCATGCGGCCGGAGAGCTCCGCAATGTCCGCATCAGGATGGATGAACTCGGCGGTGACGGTCAGGAAAAAATGGGTCTTGTCAATATTTTTCGTGGTATAGCCGAAAATATATTTCAGCACCGGAAGTTCGCAGAGGAACGGAATGCCGATCGTCTGCTCCACTTCGGAATCCTTCGTCCACGAGGTCAGCAGCTTTTCATGGTTGACTGCCATCGTCACATAAGAGTCGACGCTGCTGGACTCCGTCAGCTCTTCACCGTAGTTGTTCCGTTCCACAACCTGCGAAGAATTCAGCAGATAATTGAAATTGACGTTGCCGCCGAATTTTCTGCTGTAATCCTCCTTTGTAAAAGGCAGGAGCCCGTCTTTGTCCGGCTTGACGGAATTGAAGCAGATCACCGGATTGGAAATCGTAACGGAAAATTCAGGCATGGAGGAACGGATAAACGTCTTGTCGTTCTCCTCGCCGTCCTTCACCAGATTCTGGTATTCCGGCGTGAAAGCGAGCTCGTAGCTTCCGCCCTCGTTATTGGTGATCGTGAGGCTGCCGCTGCCCGCAAGCGTTGCTTTCCCGTTCTGCTGCAGAAGACGGATGAAGCTCATGTCAAAGGCAGGCGCCACAAAAAAACCGCCGTAGGAATAGGAAAACGCGCCGGCAGCGGAGGGAGCCGCCTGGAGCAGCGTCTGAATCAGCGCCTCATTCAATTTCAGACTTGTCAAATCGAATCCGGCAGCCATGAGATCCATGCCGGGACCGTTTTTCCATGCCAGATAGTCAACGCCGAGATCACGCATCGTACTTTCGCGGATTTCGTAAATATGGAATGTCAGGTTGACCTGCGGAAGCGGGCGGTCCAGCCAGCCGATGTATTTGATCAGGTCGCGCGTCTTGTTGCCGGAATCCTTCCAGTAGATCAGGTTTGTGGCTTCGTCGTATTGAACGACCGCGTCCTGCTTCCGGTCGCTCGTCGCATTGGAGGGAATTCCCGTGTCGCTCATGATATCCACAATCTCCTGACTGGAGCGGAACTTCGGCGTATAGACGTAACGCTGAATCCCGGTTCCGTCAAGAAGAGAACCGAACGGTCCGCGTTTCGCCGATGGACGGTCCAGCTTGGCGACCATGTCATCCACGTAAGGCATCATTTTCACGCCGGTGGTGACAACGATCATCTGTTTTGCCGAATAGTTGATGCGGTCAACCGTGGAGTTTGAGGAGTAACGCTTCACGGCGCCAAGGACAAACGGCACCAGATCGTTCGCCTTGAGATGCTTCAGATCATAGACCTTGCTGACCATATAGTTCTGGGCATCGTCCTCCTTGAATCTGATTTTCTGGACTTTGTCCGGTGCTGGCTCTTTCGTTTCAGAAGCGGGGTCGAAAGCTGCCGCGTCCATCGCGCACAGCAGTCCGCAGGCACCGCCAAGACTGACTCGAAACCATTTGTCATTCATAGAAACTCCTTTGTTTCCTTGTTTGGTTTTCGGCATTTCCGCCGTCGATACCAATAAGATAAACCCTGAAAATTAGCCTCGGGTAAAGTGCTTGTTAAAGTTTCGTTAACTTCTTTTCCGCATCTTTTTCTAACAATATACTGTCCGGAAATTCAGGATGAATTAAGAAAATGTTAGACTTCTGTTAAATGCGGCAAAAAGTCCCCGCCCCCGAATGTTGGAAATCCGCAAGGAAAATATGAAATGCGGCACGGCAATGGCACCCCGACGGCTTTTCCGCCGGAAGCCCCGGAACCGGCGGAAACCGGAACATTTCCAGAAAAATGTATTTATTTTCCGCCGTCCAATTGAAAAACTGAAAAAGAAGAGTATATTGGCAAAGTCCCTAAACCGCTTTAGGATAACATCTTATCTGGAGAATACGATGCTGAAGAAACGACTTACCTTACGCGATATTGCAAAAAAAGCAAATGTATCTTTGACTTCGGCATCCATGTATCTGAACGGGAAAGCCCGCGCAAACCATATTTCCGAAAAAACCTGCGCCCGGATTGAAGAAGTCATCCGGCGGGAAAATTATCAGCCCAATGTCAATGCGCGCGCCATGGCTATGAAACGGACAAATCTGGTCGGATGCGTCATGCGGGACAGCCTGGAAAGTTCCTTCTGGGCGGACATCCTTGCGGGAATTGATGAACAGCTTGCGCCGGAGAATATTCATCTGCTCCTGACCGTCTCCTCCGGCGGACTGGAAGCGGAAATGCAGGCTTTTGAATTTCTGCGCGCGAAAGGCGTCGATTCCTATATCTGGATTCCGACTGTAAAACGGGGCGGCAGCAACAATTATGAATCAATCCGGGAGTTTTCCGCGGAGCGCCCGGTTGTCACGCTCACAAGTCTGGTGGAGGGACTTCATGGAGTTGCCGTCGACGATGAAGCGGGAGGGCGTCTCGCCGCACGCCATTTTGTGGAAAACGGACACCGAAAACTTGCAACACTCGCAGGAAGCCGGGTCTACAAACGCTGCGAATACTTCGCGGACGAGGCAGAAAAACTCGGAGCGGAAGTCACCGCATTCAAGCACCTGGAAGACATCGCACCGGTCATTCGGGACTTTACGGCCGTATTCTGTTTTTCCGACATGAAGGCGCTGGAGCTGTACAAATTCTGCGCCGGAGCAGGAGTACGCATTCCCGCAGACCTTTCAGTAATCGGTTATGACAATCTTTTGTTCACAGACCTCATGCTGCCTTCCCTGACCACAATTCACCAGCCGAAGCACGAACTGGGGCGTGAAACGGGAAAGCTCGTATTGAAAGCACTCGCAGACAAGAAACTGCCGCCGGAACAGATCAAACTCCCGCCGGAGCTGATTCTCCGCGCAAGCACGGCGAAATTCGTGCCGCAATGAATCCGCTCAGGAAAAAACGCCCGGAACAGGCGGTCCGGCGCTCCGGAGATGCAGAATTCCGAAGATTACCGGAACGATGCCGCCATCGTGAAAAAAAGGCAAATCAATTTTTCCCGCTATTGCCATATTTCCATTCAGGATGTATATTGATTCCCCAATATAACTGTGTGGGAGATTTTTATGCCTAAACCGGGAATAACCTACAAAGGAAAATCAATTGGGGCGTCTGGAAAAGGCGGCTCGAAAAAGAAAAACGGCGAAAGCGCCGGAAGCAGCAGATGGCTCTGGTTCTTCGCAGTTGTCCTGATCGTTGCCGCCATTGCTTTTGCCGGCTACTGGTTTACACGCAGGCAGACGGTGCTGATTCCCACGACTCAGGAGGTTTCCGAAACGATGCGCCGTCTGACGGGCACCGGGGAGGAGGAGCCCGCGGTTCCGGCAAGCAATCTGCCGGTCAGCATTCCGGAGGATCAGGGCATCGCCATCAAGACTCTGGCAAACGGAGAAAAACTGTTCGCCATGAAGCGTTATTCCGCGGCAAGAGACCATGCGCGGCGCGCAATCGGGATTTTCAAGTATGCGGATCCGAACTGGCAGAAAAGCGTGGAGCTTCTGAATAAAGCCAGCACCCGGATTCTGAACGGCGACGGCAATTCGCCCGAAACATTCGTGTACACGGTTCAGCGCGGAGACACCTTCACCAGAATAGGGGCGAAATTCGGAACAACCGCGGAAGCCGTCCAGCGGATCAATAAAATCTCCATTGCAAGAAGCGACCTGAAAATCGGTCAGGAGCTGACCGTTTACCATGGCAAATGGAATCTGAAGATCAGCAATGCCCGCAAGAAACTGTTCCTCTATGACGGGCAGAATCTCTTCAAGGTTTATCCGATCGGCGTTGCCATGGAGTTCAATTCCGCGCAGGGGCTTTACAAGCTCACTTCCAAGGTGAAGTATCCTATCTGGAAATACAAGGAAAGCAGTTACAATCCCGGCGATCCCCTGAATATTCTCGGCAGCCGGTATCTCGGCTGCGAAGACGCCGCCGATTACAAGATAAAGCAGCCGTTCCTGATTCATGGAACCAACAGGGCTGAAAATATAGGGAAAACAATCGCCGGACCGGGTTTCATCAGCATGAGGAACGAAGACATCAACGAGCTGTTTTC
Source organism: uncultured Lentisphaeria bacterium (assembly GCA_949282305.1). GTDB lineage: Bacteria > Verrucomicrobiota > Lentisphaeria > Victivallales > UBA1829 > UBA11452. Next base: position 205,189 of record CASDPB010000047.1, read on the forward strand.
GATCATCCCGAACGGCATAGAAGTGGAAGTAATCAGATGACTGCCCGTGCGGGGCGGATCGTCCAAGAACAATATCGGAGAAGATAAATGGCTGAAATCGTGCTTGAGTTTGAAAAACCGATTGCTGAGCTGGAAGCAAAACTTGCGGAATGGGAGTCTCTCAGCTCGTCCAACAATATGAGCGTTGACGACGAACTGAACGCTTTGAAGCGGAAGATTGAGGAGACGAAAAGGAATGTCTACAGCTCCCTGACGCCGTGGCAGAGAGTTCAGCTCGCCCGTCATCCGAACCGCCCCTATACCCTGGACTATATAGAGCGCATTTTCACGGATTTTCTTGAATTCCACGGCGACCGCCGTTATGCGGACGATCCCGCCATCGTCGGAGGGTTCGCCAAACTCGACGGCAATCCCGTCATGGTCATCGGGACTCAGAAAGGCAGAAACACCAAGGAAAACGTCTTCCGCAATTTCGGCTGTCCGCATCCGGAAGGCTACAGGAAAGCCCTGCGCCTCATGAAGATGGCGGATCTCGCGGGGGTTCCTGTCATCACCTTCATCGACACCCCCGGGGCATTCCCCGGAGTCGCATCCGAGGAACGCCACATCGGTGAAGCCATCGCGGTCAACCTGCGTGACATGTTTTCGCTGACGGTTCCCGTTGTCGCGGTCGTGATCGGCGAAGGAGGCAGCGGCGGCGCGCTCGGCATCGGCGTCGGCAACACCGTGCTCATCATGGAAAACGCCTATTACTCCGTGATTACTCCCGAAGGCTGTGCGGCAATTCTGTGGAAAGACCGCGCCTACTCCGAAAAAGCAGCGGAGGCGCTTCATCTGACCGCAGGCGATCTGACGGAACTCGGTCTGGTTGACGGCATCGTCAAAGAACCTCTCGGAGGAGCGCACAAGGATTACGATACGGCTGCGGAGCTCCTGAAAAAGTCCGTAGTTTCCGCCCTCGGCAAATATGAAAAGATGTCCGGCGAAGAATTGAAAGCATCCCGTTACGAACGTTTCCGCAGTATTGCATTCTATCGCGACCCCTCGGACGCAAAGTAAAAAGTGGCGGCATCATGGATCATTTGAACATTCGTCCCGCGGAACCGGGGGATGTCGGAAAAATCTGGGAACTGCTTGCGGCTTATGCGCACGAGCGGCTTCTTCTCGCGCGTCCGCAGGAGGACATTCAGGAAAAGCTGAAAAATTTCCGCGTCGGGGAAATCGACGGGGAATTCATCTGCTGTCTCGCCCTGCGGAATTTCGGCAACGGGCTCTACGAGGTGCGCTCGCTGGCAGTCCGCCGCGAATACAACAATCGCGGCATCGGTTCCAGACTGGTTCAGGGGGCGGTCGATCACCTGAAGACGCTGGGGAAGCCGTGCCGCGTTTTCGCCTTGACCTACCGCGCTCATTTTTTCCATCGTCTAGGCTTTCAAACTGTCGACAAGGAACTGTTCCCGCAAAAAATCTGGAGTGACTGCTCGAAATGCCCGAAGAAAGAACATTGCGACGAGACGGCGGTTCTGCTGGAACTGAACTGATTCACCTGACGCCCCACCACGACGATCCGGAGGAAGCCGCGCAAATCCGCGACTCCTTCAAGGCGGTGCGCAGCGACAAGGTGGATCTCTTTGTCTATGGCACCATGATGAACGATCATCATGTCCGTCTGCTGTTCAACCGCAAAGTGGACAGCGAACCGGCAATTCTCCATAATTATATGCGTGTCGTTCCTCCGGGAGCTTTCTTCTTCATCGTCAAACAGCACGGCGCGGTCACGCAGGGGCGCCTACTGAAAGATCTTACCCGCGAAGAGCTTGCGCGGATCGACGCCTTCGAGGACGAAGGCAATCTCTATTACAGAAAAGTGGTCGTCGTCCGCACGCAGGAAAACCGGCGGCGGCGCTGCATGACCTACGTCGGCAACATTTCCGCGCTCCAGAAATCCTTCGGGAAGGAAATTCTCTTTGAAGACCGTTACAGTCTCTATCTGGAGCGAAAAATCGACCAGATTCTCGAGAAGATCGAACCGGACCGCCACGAAATCACGCGCCGCGCCCTCCGCGAACTCATGGGTTCGGCGGTGGACAGCCTGATCGAATCTCATTTCGACGGCAATTACATCTGCAACTATATCATGATTCAGGCATTCAATGATGCGCGGCCTCCCCTTCTGGCGAATGTCATGGCGATTGAGGAACTGCGTCCCTACGCGGACAATTATATCCGCTTTGCCTGCAAGCACATCATTTTCAATCAGCTTGTGGAACTGATCCGCCACCATTTCCCCGACGCCGTCCGCCTCTCGAAGAAATATTTCAGACACGGTGTTGCAATCCTGCTGGCGTTTCTTTACTACAACGGGCGTTATGAACGCATCCGCAGGTTGATGATGGAAAAGTCGCTGGATCGGATCGTTCCGGGGCGTCTTTACCGGGATTACGCAGTGCTCTGCATCAATCTGGTTGAGGAAATCTACAACCGCGATGAAATGGCGGCGATCTGCAACGATGTAGATCAGCACTGGTATTCCACACCGACGCCGCTGGGAGCGGAACTGGAATTCAGTCATCTCGGCGCGCGTGCAGTGGTGGCGGAGCCCGGCGAAGACCAGTTCTACGACGGTTTCTTCTGGTTCAACGACTTCGATCTCCAGCGCCGCACCTGGCGCATGGGGGGGCACGTGGATTCCCATAGGACAGTGGTCGCGGGAAACGAGCGTCACCGCGGCTTTTTTGAATATGCCTTCGGACGCTTCAATATCGTCGGCGACCTCTCGCGCCCTCTGTTCGACTGTCCGTGGGCAATGTCCAAACTGATTAATGAAGCGGTGCGTTTTCTGGACATTCCTCCGCACAGTCTCCACATTTCCATGGAACTCTCCGGCGAAAAGCATTCGCACATCACCGCGGTGCCGCACAAATTCAGCGATCTGGCGTGTCTGCTGATGCTCGGGGGGGATCTGCGCAGGGATGACGAAGGCAGACTCCGCGAATGGCGTATCTTCAACAGGGAACTGGACACCAACATGCGCGGCTCCCTGAATTTCTCGGACCGCAAATACCATTACAGCCGTCCGGAGCAGAGCGAAGACGAGGCGTCGGACGTCATGGAATACAAGTTTCTGCGTCTGCGGGAGGAAGAGACGGACTACTCCAATGTGATCGTGGCATTGAAAGGTTATCAGTTCGGCACCCACGCCCGCCCGATTTCCATTCCGAAACAAGGGCAGCCGGAGCTTCCGGAACAGCTTTTTCTGCGTGAGTGGGCGGCTTCTCCCCAGTCGCTCTCCATTCCGGAAATCCAGGCGTTCGTCGATACGGTCGAACGGGGGCTCTGCGAAGAACACAACGTGAAGAAAGTGAATAAACGCGGACAGACCTATCTCGAAAACATCTATTTCACGCTGCTGGAAAGGAATGCCTATGTCGCAAAGAATGCCAGATAGGACCAATCCGCCGGACAATCGTCCCATCGGCGTTTTCGATTCCGGAATCGGAGGGCTGACTGTCGTGCGCGCCCTGCGGTGCGCCCTGCCGAATGAGGACATCTGCTACCTCGGCGACACGGCGCGTGTCCCCTACGGCAGTAAATCCGTGGATTCGATCATCCGTTTTGCCGGGGAAGACGCCGCATTTCTTGTGGAAAAAGGGGTCAAGGCGCTGATCGTTGCCTGCAACACCGCTTCCGCCGTGGCAATGGATTCCCTGCGGAAACACTTTCCCGCCCTTCCCGTCATGGGAGTGATTGAAGCCGGGATCGAAGCCGTCATGCGAACCGGCGCGGAACGGATCACGGTCATCGGGACACGTGCAACGGTCAGCAGCGACGCCTACCGGCGCGGACTTCACGAACGCAGACCGTCGCTCCTGATCGAAAGCATTCCGTGCCCGCTTTTTGTCCCGCTGGCTGAAGAGGGGCAGTTTGAGGGCAAACTTGCGGAGGAGGCGTTTGACCTTTATCTTTCGCATCTGCGCAGATCGCCGCCGGAGGTGCTTCTGCTCGGCTGTACGCATTATCCGCTTTTCCGCCAGGCGCTGGAACGTTATTTTGAATGAAAAGTGAGGATCATCGACAGTGCGGAGGCGTGCGCGGAATCCGCACGTGTGTTTCTTGATGGAAATTCCATTGCGGCAAGCCTTGCAAAAACAGGGAATGTACGCTATTATTTTACGGATCTGCCGTCCGACTTCAACGGCGGTCTGTGGCGTTTTCTCGGCAGCGCGCCTTCCTATATGGAAAAAGCGCAGCTGGGATAGTCGGAAAACAAAAATGAATCCTATTCGGAGAAGAAAAAGTAATGAATGAAAAGCGGGAACATTGGTCTGGGAACTGGGGATTCCTGATGGCTCTGGCGGGTTCGGCAATCGGTCTCGGCAACATCTGGAAATTCCCTTATGTAACAGGAAAATACGGAGGCGGGGCATTTGTCCTCGTCTATCTGTGCTGCATCATGGTGATCGGGATTCCGATCCTGATCGGGGAACTGACCATCGGGCGCGCCACGGGTCTGAATCCCGTCGAAGCCTTCGCGGCGCTCTGCCCGAAACGTTCCAAACTGGCGGACTTTCTCGGCGGCATCGTTCTGCTTTCGGGAATCGCCCTGATCACTTTCTCCCAGATAGGCTACGGCATTCTGGTCATGATTCTCGGCGCCGCCATTCTCTACGGAGGATGGAAAACAATCGGGCTGGTCAGCGGCGTCATCACCCCTTTTCTGATTCTCGGCTATTACGGCGTGGTCGGCGGCTGGACGCTGATCTATGCGGTCAAAGCCGTCACCGGCAATCTCGTGTTCAAGACCGCAGCGGAAGCACAGGCGGCATTTCTTCCGATTCAGCAGGCGGCTCCCGGAACCTGGTGGTATGTGATCGGCGGACAGCTTGCATTCATGACATTGTGCGGAATCGTCCTCTGGTTCGGGGTTAAAAAGGGAATTGAGCGCTGTTCCAAGGTGCTGATGCCGTCACTCTTCCTCCTGCTGATCGTGCTGATTCTGCGCAGCATCTCCCTGCCGGGAGCAAGCGCCGGAATCAAGTTCTTCCTTTCGCCGGACTTTTCAAAACTCTCCGCCGAAGCGGTGCTTGTGGCGCTGGGACAGGCATTTTACACGCTGAGTCTCGGCATGGGCATCTCCATTGTATACGGCAGCTACGTCAAGAAGGAAACAAACCTTCCGAAGAGCGTTCTTCAGCTGATCGGGCTGGACACGATGGTGGCAATGATGGCGGGACTGGCAATCTTCCCCGCAGTCTTCGCCATGGGATTCGAGCCGGCGGCGGGCGAGGGACTGGTGTTCCAGATTCTTCCGACCGCATTCAACATGATTCCCGGCGGACTCGGCCCCGTCTGGAGCACATTCTTCTTCATTGCCGTGGCAATCGCCGCCATCACGAGCGGCATCAGCCTCATGGAAGTGATCGTGTCCGTACTGATTGACTACTTCAAAATGAAACGCCGGACGGCGGTGCTTCTGTCCTGGAGCACCATCTCCGTCCTCGGCGTCTTCTGTTCCATCAGCATGAGTTCCTGGAAAAACATTCCGTGGATGGAAAAGGGACTGACCACTCTCTTCGGAACACCTCCCGAAAGCCTGTTCCTGACGCTGGACAACCTGACCGCGAACTGGTTTCTTCCGGCGGCGGGCATGGCAATTTCATTTTTCGTCGGCTGGGTATGGGGCGTGCGCAACGCCATGAATGAAATCCGCAGAGGCGCGGGACGCGAGCTGGATACCAACTTCTTCATTCTGCTTTCCGGCATGCGCGGCGAATCCGGTTACGGTGATTCCTACAAGCATATTTTCACTCCGGCATCCGTCTGGGGATTCTTCATTCGTTTCATCACGCCGATCAGCGTCATGTTCGTGTTCCTGAATATGACGGGAGCCATCAAGTTCAACTGAAAAAACAAAAGGGTGGAAACAGAGAAAACGGAATCTCTTTTCCACCCGTCTTCCATTTCCCTCCCCCGGGAAAGCATAATTTTTCATTTTTTCTTCTGAAAACCGCTTTCTTTGACAGCTTCCTATGATAAATTAAGTGCCCGTCAAAACAACAAGAAGGCATTTATGTCTGAAATTCTCAGAATCGAAAACATCAGCAAGAGCTTCGGCTCTCAGAAAGTCCTTGACCACATTTCCCTTTCCATCGGTGCCGGCGAGATTTTTTCCATGCTCGGTCCCAGCGGCTGCGGGAAAAGCACCCTGTTGAGGATCTGCGGAGGCTTTGAAGAGCCGGACGAGGGACGGATCATCCTGGACGGGGAGGACATTACACGTGTTCCCCCCAATAAACGCGGAATTCACACGGTATTTCAGAGCTATGCGCTCTTTCCGAACATGACCGTGTGGGACAATATCGCGTTTCCCCTGAAAATCGCAAAGGCGGAGAAGAAGTACATCAGACAGGAGGTCGAGAAATATCTTGACATGATCCAGATGACCGAACACGCCGACAAGAAACCGCGGGAACTCAGCGGCGGTCAGAAGCAGCGTGTCGCAATCGCCCGCGCCCTCGTGAACCGTCCGAAAGTGCTTCTGCTGGACGAGCCTCTTGCCGCGCTGGATCTGAAACTGCGCCAGAGAATGCTGGTGGAACTGGATTCCCTGCATGAAGACGTCGGCATTACATTCGTCTACGTGACCCATGACCAGCAGGAGGCAATGAGCATCAGCAACCACATCGCCGTCATGCACCAGGGAGTTGTGGAACAGGAGGGGACACCGACTGAAGTCTACGAGGCGCCGAAAAACAGTTTCGTCGCCGCATTCATCGGAGACACCAATTTTTTCGAGGGGACAATCTGCGACCTGCACGGCGACTACTGCATCCTGAAAATCGAAGGGTTTCCCCCGTTGGAAGTCTTCAACGACAAAAAGATGAAGGAAGGCGAACACGCCCACCTGAGCATACGCCCGGAAAAATTCTCGGTCACGCTCGAAAAACCGGAAAATCTGCCGCCCCGGACCAATCTCTTCCGGGGCAGAGTGGAGGATGTGATTTATCTCGGTGCACAGACACGGCTCTGGATCCGCGTCGGAGAACGTCTTGTCGCCGTGGTGAAGCAGCACACGTCGTTTGCGCTCGACCGGAAAATCCGTTACAAAGACGATGTCTGGCTCACCTGGCACGCCGACAACGCATATATGCTGGAGGACTACCGTCCCGCGGATGAATCTCTTGTCCTCCACCCGGATATCGGAAAATGAAAACCTCCGCAAGAAAAAAACTCAATGAGATTCTCCTCTCCTCGCCGTCGATGATCTGGCTGATTCTCTGGTTCGTGATCCCGACCGTCATCGTGTTCCTGATGGCATTCAAGCCAGTGGATCCATGGGGCGGAATCGGTTCCGGCTGGACTCTGCAGACAATCCGGGAGCTCTCGAACCCGAACTATCCCGAAATCGTCGTCAGGACTCTGGCGCTCGGCGTCGGTTCGACTCTGATCTCCATCCTGATCGCCCTGCCGCTGGGGTATTATCTGGCGCGCGTCCCGAAGAAACTGCGCGACCTGCTCCTGCTGCTGATTATTATTCCTTTCTGGACCAACTTCCTGATCCGCATCTTCGCATGGAAGGTTCTGCTCCATGCGGAGGGGCCCCTCGCAAGATTTCTAATTTATGTCGGGGTTCTGCCGCAGGACGCGACTCTGCTTTACAATCCGTGGGCGGTGCTGGCAGTCATGGTCTATTCCTACCTTCCGTTCGCGATTTTGCCGGTCTATGCGGCGGCGGAGAAGTTCGACTTTTCCCTGATCGAAGCCGCACAGGACCTCGGAGCGACACGGCTTCAGGCATTTTTCCGCGTTTTCATTCCCGGTATCAGCCGGGGCATCTGGACCGCGACCATCGTGGTATTGATTCCTGCGCTCGGTGCGTATCTGATTCCGGACCTCGTCGGCGGAACCGCCAGCGAACTGATCGGCGACAAAATCGCGCAGCGCACATTCATCGACCGCAATCTGCCGCACGCCAGCGCACTGTCCGCACTGCTGATGTTCGTCGTGATGATCCCGATTTTCTTCGTCGTGTTCTTCACCGGCTCCCGCAAGTCCATCACGGGAACCGGGCATTCACGGGGAGTGAAGCAGAAATGAAAGAACATTACCTGACAAAACGGAGTTTCTTCCCGAAATTCGTCACGTGGACGACGATCGTGTTTTTCTACATCCCGCTTCTCGTGGTCGCCGTCAACTCCTTCAACCGGAGCAAGGGCGGCGGCGTCTGGAAAGGATTCACATTCCAATGGTATGCACAGCTGTTTTCCGACACCCGCATTTGGGAGGCTCTGCGAAACACGCTCGTCATCGCCTCGTTCGCAACTGTCATTGCAACGGTTCTCGGTACACTCTGCGCTTTTGCCCTGCACCGCTACCGCAGCAGACTCCAGAAAACCCACTACATGCTGGTCTACCTGCCGCTGATCGTGCCGGACATCCTGCGCGGAATCAGCATGTTGCTGCTGTTCGTCCTGCTGTTCGCATGGATCAATCCCATTCTGCGCCGGACAGTGGGCATCCGGATCAATCTCGGTATCACGACGATCATCATCGCGCACATTACATTCTGCCTCAGTTACGTGGCGATGGTAGTTCTGGGACGGCTTCAGGACTTCGATTTCTCGCTTTATGAAGCCGCTCTGGATCTGGGGGCGAACAAATTCCAGGCATTTTCCAAAGTCGTGATTCCGGCAATTATGCCGGGGATTCTCGCCGGCGCCCTGCTCTCGTTCACGCTCTCGCTGGATGACTACGTAATCACGTTCTTCGTGGCGGGCAAAGGCTCCCTGACGCTTCCCATTTACATTTACGGTTCCATGAAACACGGCAATCCGGCAGTGATCAACGCACTCTCCGTGATCCTGCTGATCGTCACGTTCATCACAGTCTATATCGCACAGAAACTTCTGGAGGATAAAAAATGAAACAACTTTCCCTGTCCCTTCTCGTCTTCCTGGCTCTCCTGTTCTCCGGGTGCGGCGGCAGACCGGCGCTTTACATCTACAACTGGGGCGATTACGTTTCGCCGGAGGTCATCAGAAAGTTCGAGAAGGAATACAATTGCAGGGTTGTGCTGGATTTCTTCGACTCGAACGAATCCATGTATGCCAAGCTGAAAGCCGGCGGTGGCGGATACGATCTGATCGTCCCGTCCACTTACATGACGGATATGATGTATGACCAGAAAATGCTCCGTGAACTTGACAGAAGCAGACTCCCGAACCTGAAATACATCGATCCGGACTATCTGAAGAAAGTGCGCGATTCGGAAATGAAGTATTCCGTGCCGTATCTCGTAAGTTTCACCGGCATCGGATACAACAAGAACAAAGTAAGAAACTTTGAACCCTCATGGCGCATGTTTGAAAGGGAGGACATCCGGGGACGCTGTGTGCTTCTGAACGATCCGCGTCAGGTGATCGGCGCGGCGCTGATCACGCTCGGTTACGACCCGAACACCCGCAACGAAGAGGAGATCGGCAAAGCCGCGGATCTTGTGATTCAATGGCGCCGGAATATCGCAAAGTTCGACGTCGACGAGGCAAAGCGCAGCCTGATTTCCGGAGAATTCTGGCTGATCCAGACTTACAGCGGCGATATGCTTCAGGCTCTGGACGAAAATGAAAATATTGAGTTTGCTTTCCCGAAAGAGGGCTGTATCTTCACCGCCGACACCTTCGTGATCCCCGCCGATGCAGTCAATGTGGATCTGGCGTATGACTTCATCAACTTCATGCACCGCCCGGAAATCGCCGCGGAAAACATGCAGTTCGTCAAATTCCGCTGTCCCAATACCGAAGCCCTGAAAATGCTGCCGGAAAAACTGAAAAACAAGCCGAGCATCAATCCGACGAAAGCACAGTGGGACGCCGCCATGCCGACACTTGATCTCGGAGCGGACACCCGTCTCTACAATGCCGCGTGGGACAGAATCAAAAGCGGAAGCGCGGACTGAACCGGTTCCGCGGTTATGCGGATTTTCCGGTTCCGCAGATTTTCCCGCGGAAAAACAGCATTCCGCCGCCAATCAGCAGAAGGCAGACTCCCGCCCGGAACAGCCATCCGGTCTGATTCAGCCGGCTGGACAGGATATATTCGACCGTGTCCGTGCCATCTCCGGAATCCACTCTCCTGCACTCCGCCGCCATGCCGCCATCGGGTAGAAACTCCACCATCCAGTAACCGTAACGCGGGTCCTTCCCTTCCCCCTTCTGTCCGGAAGTCGGAACAACCAGAAGCGGCGCACCCGCGAACTCCCAGCGCGCCTCCGCATGCTGGTGCCCGGCAACGATCAGCGAAACGCGATACTCCCGCAGAAGCGGTTCCAGGCGGCGGACATCCTCATCAGGCAGACATTCGCCGCGCCCGTCGCCGCGCAGATCGACCGGGGGAACATGCGTGAACACAACCAATCTGCTGAAATGGCTTCTTTCCGCCTTGAGAACCTCTTCCAGACGTTCAACTTCCCCGGCTGCCAGACGTTCCGCGGAGGTGTCCAGCGACACAAACAGCGAATCCCCCCAGGCAAACCAGTATCCGGGCTGTCCGAAGGAACCTTTGTATGCACGCAGACCGTTTTCACGCGGATCCCTTGATTCCCTGTCATTGTTTCCCGGCGTGCAGAAAATCTTCAGATCCCCCGCCGCGCGTTTCATCCGTTCGGCAAGCCAGCAGAAATGCCGGACTTCACGTTTTCTCGCCATGTCCCCGACGCAAAGCGCAAAATCCGCCCCACTGCTGCGGACAGCCCTCACCACCGCTTCAAACGGCTCCGTTTGAATCCGGAAGTCGCCGAACACGGCAAAGCGCATCCCCGGCTTCTCCGGATGGAAAAAACGTCCTGCCGGGGGAAGCATCAGCGGGGAGGCGTGCCCGTCATATCTTCGCTGCAGTTCATAGCAGAGTGTGCACAACACCGCCCCGACGGCAATCAAAGCGCAGCCTCCGGCTGACAAGATTTTTTTGCGTATGTCCGACATTTTCCCGAGTTCCGTTCCAGGTTGACCAGCAGAATTTCTATACTATATCTATACTAAATTCTAAATCAAGTATAAAAGAAGTTTTTTTTCTGGAAAAAGAAGGTGGACAGCACATGTTATAGGAAAAAAGTTATGAAAATGGAAATTGATATGGTCTTGCCTTATGGGACGAAGAATCAGAATTACGAATGAAATCCGCTCGGCAATTTCCCAGGCGATTGAAGCGCTTGGCTCGCAAAGCGAACTGAGCCGCCGAAGCGGGGTTCCGCAGAAGAACCTGAGCAACTATATCAGCAGTGCGAACAGCCTGATGAACGAGGCAACCTGGATGCAGCTTCATCCTTTCGTCCGTGATTTCCTGCCGTATGAAAAGACAGCGGAAAAAAAGGATCTTCTGACCGTCTGCCATCTGGAAGGGATCACCACGCGGGCAGAAATCATATCGGAGCTGGTGCAGCGTGTCGCGGAATGTGACGAACTTGATGAACATGCGCGCCTTACCGTCATCCGCCTGCTTTCCCGGAAATAGGGGAAACTCCGGCATGTTTTTGCGCCGCACACTCTAAAACCGCATGGAGAAACGGAGCAAGCGTCAAGCTCCGCCGTGCCGCCGCAAACGCACATCAGACACGTTCTGAAAACAAGTCAGACTTCAGCCGGAACGAATCCGGCGGAATATGCGGACCGCGGTCTCACCGGTTCGGAACCCACCGGCACGGCATTCAGTCATTCTCCGCATCATGAAACCGTTCTCTCTCCATGCGGACGAAACGGCAAGTCACTCACCTTCCAGGATCACCGTCGCGACGGCATGGAGCTTTTCATGGCTGATGGAAAGATGGATCCGCTTCACGCCGAGGGCGTCCGCCGTCCGTTTCGCATTGCCGGAAAGCGTCATGACGGGGCGCCCGCTTTCCGCATCGCGCAGAATCTGAATGTCCTCAAACGCGCATCGGGAACCGATTCCGGTTCCGAGAGCCTTGGAAAGCGCCTCCTTCGCGCACCAGCGCCCCGCCAGATAGGAAACACCGTCAAATTCGGCGGCTTCCCGTTCCGTCAGGACACGGCGCAGGAAACAGTTTCCGTGACGCAACATCATCTTTTCAATGCGTGCGCAGTCCGTAATGTCCGTTCCGAGTCCAAGAATCATGAATGCACCTATCGCAAAAGACGATGTTCCTTAAAGCTGAACGCATCATTCCGCGAAACGACCAGATGGTCCAGCAGATAAATATCCAGAAGTTTCAAGGCATCGGAAACGGCACGAGTGAACTCGCGATCCGCCATGGACGGCTGCGTCACTCCGCTGGGATGATTATGAACGATAATCACTCCGGCAGCCTTCTTGCGCAGTGCGTCCGCCGCAATCGTGCGGGGATAAATCACCGCCGCATCAATCGTTCCCCGGGAAACGATTTCCGCATCAATCACATGATTTTTCGTGTTCAGGCAGATGACCATGATGACTTCGTCCGAATAACCGGCCAGCTTCATTCTTGCGTAGTTGACCAGTTTCTCGGGGGAGGAAATCACATCGATGTCACGCACCTTGTTTTCCAGATAACGGACACAAAGATCGCGCATGATCCTGAACAGCAGAGCGGAATTGTCGCCCATGCCGCCGATCTCGCAGAGCTCCTTCGGATCGGCATCCATAACTCCGGCAACATCCTTGAAACGGCGCAGAAGCTCCCTTGCAATCGGCTTGACGTCACGGCGCGGGATGGCATAAGTCAGAACCAGCTCAACAATATCATAGTCGGTAAAGCCATCGCCACCCGCCTTGAGATAACGCGAACGGAGCCGCCCGCGATGTCCGTCCCTCTCAATTTCCATTTCCTTCACTCCTGTATTGCCTTTGGAACCGTTACGCCATAATATAACTTATGAAACATATTTTAGCAATGTCACAGTTTCAAAATGTGCGGTGGAAGGAAACATGTCAATCAAACCGGTCTCGAGAATGCGGTATCCGGCGGCGGTCAGCAGCTTCAGATCACGCGCCAGAGTGTCCGGAGAACAGGAAACATATACAAGATATGCGGCACCGCTCCGGCAGACCGCATTCAATGTCCGGAGCTCAATTCCGGAGCGCGGAGGATCCGCCAGAAGCAGACTTCCCTGCGGCAGACGGCGGGGAAAAAGACGGTTCATCCCCTTCCCCGCATCCCCTGCGGCGAAACGGCACTGCCGCGAAACGCCGTGAAGCGCCGCATTCCGTTTCGCGGTGTCAATCGCCCCGGGGTCAATTTCGACCGCACTGCATTTCAACCCGGGAAACCGCTCCGCCGCGATGATCGAAAAGCAGCCGCTCCCGCAGTAAAGCTCCATCAGATGCGATGGCAGGCAGGCTTCAATCAGGGAAACAACCCGTTCCGCAAGCTGTCCGGACATTCCGGAGTTGATCTGGAAAAAGGAAGTTTCGGGAACGCAGAAATCTCCGAAATATCCGATTGTCTCCGTCAGCAGGCGCGATTTGCTGCCGCTGCGCTCCGTAAACCACCGGACGCCGTCCGCCGCAGTAAAGCGGAATGTGACGGAGCTGTCCGCCGCTGTCACATCCTTCTTCCACTCTCCCCGCCGGAACGCCTCGCTGATCTCCTCCACAGCAAGCGGGCAATCCTCAATTTCAATCAGAGACACATTGTCCTCCGCACGATATCCGGCATGAATTCCTCCCTCTGCGTCATGCTCCAGCGACAACTTGAGTTTATTCCGCCAGCGGGTCCGGCGGTCCGCTCCCAGCGGCTTCCGGATTCTGTCCGGTTCAACGAGCTTTCCCCTCACCAGAAAGGATTCCAGCTGTCTCTGCTTCCATTCCAGTTCCGTTTCATAAGAGACATGCGCATAGGAACACCCCGGGCACGGATTCGGACAGCCGGCGGCAACCCGCAGCGGAGATTCATTCAAAACACTCTCCAGACACCCTTCGGAATATGATTTCTTATCGGCGATGATCTTCACCCTGACCGTTTCTCCGGGAACTGCTCCACGCACAAAACAGACCTTCCCGTTTTCCCGTCTGCCGATGGCACGCCCGCCGAAGGCAAATCCATAAATTTCCACTTTTTCCATGCACATCACAGCGTTTTCCATGTTCATCTTCAAAACCGGTACAGATACTCGTGTTTCACCCGTTTTTCAATGCGGGAAACAAAAAAGACGCAGAATCACCCTCGGGAAACCTCCGCAAAATGCAGAAAGACGAACGGGACACTCTGCGAAAATATTTTCCGACCGACATCATCCGTTCTGCGGTCTTCCGGCAGAAGGGCGGAAAACCGGGGTAATCAATTTTTTCTGGCTTTTTCCGCCGCTTTGCGCCAGCGGACAGATTCCACATTGTCTTTCGGAACGCCGATTCCCTCCTTGTACATGATCGAAAGGAACTGCATCGCCACAATATTGCCCTTTTCCGCCGACATCCTGAACCAGCGCAGAGCCTCCGCATAATCGGGGCTGACCCCATTGCCGTTGTAATACATGTTTCCGATGTCGTACATGGCGGAGGCATTGCCGTCCGCCGCCGCGGCCTTATACCACGTCAAAGCACGGGCGTAATCCTGTGCAACACCGTCGCCCCGGTAGTGCATACGCCCGATCTGATGCATGGCGGAGGCATTCTTCTTGTCCGCCGCCTGCATGAACCAGTCGTAAGCCTTCGAGAAATCCTGTTTCACTCCAATGCCGCGGTAGGCGATCATTCCCAGGCGGAACATATCCGCAGGATCCCCGCTCTTTTTCACGGCGGATTCCAGATATTTTTCCGCCTTCGCATAATCCCGCGCATCATATAACAGCCGCCCGACCTTCTCCACGGCATAGGAATCCCCCTTTTCGGCAGGTTCCAGCAGATATTTCATTGCCTCCGCTGCGGATTTCTCCACCCCTTCCCCCTCATAATACATTCTGCCGAGAAGCGTCATCGCGGCAAGATCCTTCTTTTCCGCCGCGGCTTTCGCCAGCTCCAGAGCCTTGCGGGAATCCTTCTTCACCTCTTTGCCGTCCGCATAGAGAAGCGCCAGATACGCCTTCGCCGCGGTGTTGCCTTTCGCCGCGGATTTCTCATACCAGCCCAGCGCCTCTTCCGTTTTTTTCGAGAGTCTGCCGAGCGCCAGCATTGCATCGCAGTCGCCTTTCTCCGCAAGCAGTTTCAGATACTTTTCCGGTGTCTCCGCCTGATTCCGGACAATCCCCTGCTCATTCAGACCGAGATAGATTCTCGCCGCCTTGAGGTTGCCCTTGTCCGCCGCAAATCTGTAATACTTTGCCGCCTGAGTCTTGTCTTTTTCGAGCTCGCCGCACTTGAACGCAGCCTCGACATCCCCTTTTTCCGAGGCCTGCCGGAAATATTTCAACGCCTGTTCGGGGGCTTTGGAAGTCCCTTTTCCCTCCAGATACATCATGCCGCACTCGTACATCGCCTTGACGTCCCCTTTGGAAGCAAGCGTTTTGAAGTAACGCAGCGCCGCCGCATCATCGCGCACAAGGCTTTTGCCGCTGACATAGATATTCGCAAGCAGTTTACTGGAAGGCAGGTCTCCCCGGTCTGCGGCAGGCTTGAGCCAGCGCACCGCCATCTCATAGTCCTTCGGCGTCCCTTTGCCCTCGAAATACATGGTTCCGAGCATCGCCATCGCCGGAACATAACCGAGATCCGCCGACTGATTCAGAAACTCCAGCGCCTTTTTCTGATCCGCCTTCACGCCGAGCCCTTCATGATACATCTCACCTTGCAGGAACAGACTCTCCGAATCATTCCCGCCGGAGCCAAGATACTTCACAGCTTCGGCATAATCCTGTTTCACGCCGCGCCCGTAATAATACATTTTGCCGCGGATCGCGGAAACATCAATTCCAGGATACCGGACGGAGCTGAGCATGGCACGAGTCAGGTATTCATTCGCCTTTGCATAGTCCTGCTTCACGCCGTCGCCCTCATAATACATTTTGCCGAGATAAGCGGAAACATGATTATTCCCGAGTTCGGCGGCTTTGCTGAAAAGCCGGAAAGCGCGTTCGGCGTCGCGCACCACGCCTTTTCCCTCATAATAGAGCTGTCCGAGGCGGACAATGGAACTCAAATCCTGCTTGTCCACGCCTTTCATCAGCCAGCGCACCGCAACGTCATAATTGCGCGGGACAAATTTTCCCTCGCTGTAAAGCAGACTCAGACGGTACATCGCTTTCACGCTGCCGCTCTTCGCGGCAAGGCGGACCCATTTCAGTCCTTCCGCCCCTTTGCCGGATGCAAGATACAAATCACCTACATTCAGCATCGCTTCCGCATTGCCGTCTTTCGCAGACGGCAGGAGCAGCTTCAACGCCTCCGCCCGTTCCGCCTCCGTCAGCGACGCCGAACGGTCGGCATATGCTTTTCCCAGGCGCAGAGCCGCATCATTGACGCCGCCATCCGCAGCAACCCTGAAATATTTTCCCGCCTTTTCCGGATCATGCCCCCTGTAATCCGGCATGTCATAGATCATTCCCATATAATAAGCGGCACGGGGATTGCCCGGAACAGCTTTCTCGAGAACCTGAAAATACCCCATCGCCTCATCATACTTTTTCTGTCTGAACGCCATCTCGCCGAGATAGAAATTCGACATGGGAGCAAACGGAACCGCTTTTTTAAGATAGATTCCCGCATTGTCAAAATCTCCGCCTTTATAATACAGGCAGCCAAGGGAAAACGCGGCAAGCCAGTTTCCGGGTGCCTTCTTCAACACCTTTTTAAAACATTCCATCGCTTTGGCGTCATCACGCGGCACCCCTTTCGCAGTCATATACATTTCCCCAAGCATTGCAAGGGCTTCTGCATCCTGATCCGCAGATCGCATGAAACAGCGAAAAGCCTCGGGATAATTGACCGCAACGCCATCCCCCTGATAATACATCCTGCCAAGCATCGTAACTGCCGCAGGAAAGTTCTTTTCCGCCGCTTTGTGAAACAATTCCAACGCCAGAGCATTATTTTTCTCTGCAAGAACGCCGTCGTAATAGGCTTTGCCAAGCCGGTAGAGACCGAGCGAGTCACCTTTATCCGCCGCTTTTCTGTACCAGTAGAGCGCCGCATTCTTGTCAACGGCAACTCCCTCTCCGCCGCAGTACATCTCTCCAAGCACAGCCATTGCCCCGGCATCTCCACGTTCTGCCGCAATTTTGAAGAATCTCATCGCTTCCGCAGGATTTTTCGGAACCGCCCTGCCATGCCGGTACAAATCTCCGAGCGCGGCAAACGCCGGAACACACCCGTTTTCTGCCGAAGTCCGAATCCATTGCAACGCAATTTCAGGATTTTTCCTTACAAGCGATCCTTCAAGATAGTGAATTCCCAGAGCCAGCTGAGCCAGCGGAACTTTTTTCTCCGCATCCCTTTCACAGAGCCGGAAATCCGCCATATATTTCTCAAGCTGTTCCTGTTCCGCAGTGAAACCTGCACTCTTTCCTGAATTCTGTGCTGGCTGGAATTCTGCAATGAACTTCTTCAAACGGGCAATCTTCTCCTCCCGGGTATCCTTGCTTTCCAGAATATCATCCAGCTCCGCGGACTTGATCTTGTAGGCGCGCGTTCCCTTTTCATAACGGCGGTTCATCAGTTTTTCCGCCTGATCCATCAGTTCAGGATAAGATTCAGACGCAAACATTCCGAGCGAAAACAATACAATAAATATCACCATGCAATCTTTCATAGACAAATCTCCCTTCAGCAAGAAAATTTACTACAAAAAGAAAGTTTTTCAAATATAAGACAAGACGTTCAGCGGGAAAATATCTTGAAAGGCCTGATTTTCAACATTGAACAGAAATAATCGGAAAGATTCTTCGTGCAACGTGCCACGGAATCCGCCTCCTCGCACAGCATCCAGCGTTTCACGAATTCATTTGCGTTCACCAGCGTGACAATCAGCGGCAGATCCTTCCGCCCGCAGCATTCCTGCGTCGTCCGGCAGACACAGTCCGCCGCTTCGGCACACGCCATCAGGCGCGGCGCAAGCAGAAGTTCCGTCACCGGCGCGGCAAACTCAAAGTCCTCCATCAGAGGATTGAAATCAACATCCAGGCGGATTGATTTGAAGAGAGCGCTCACCCGGTGAAGCGCCAGCACCTTGCGGTCCACATAACGCCGGCACTCTTCCGGCAGGAGCATCATGATCTCCTCCGGCGCGGCGGGAGAAAGCGTATTCATCCGGGGCGGCGCACTGACCGGCAGACGATCCGCGGCGGCTTCACGGAAATGGCGCGCCAGCTCCATCACCAGGCGCGTGGAACATTTTTCCGCCTTGATCGCGTGCATCGCACTTGCCACTTTCACGGCAAGCGCCTTGACTTCCTGCGGACCGATCTTCAATTTCGCGCTCAGAAAATCCAGCACATCCGACTGCGAGACCTTCCCGAAGTCCCCCGGCACACGTCCCGTCGCAAGAAATTTCTCCGCGACCTCCGCATATCCGGTATCCTCCAGCACGCTGACCACGCAGGAATCAATCTCGGAGGCGTGCACACTCTTTTCGCCGGAGTTCAGGAGCTGAGTCTGAAGCGCAAACTCCACAGACAGGGCAATATCCTCCGCGATCCAGGAATCGGGCATTCCGGCGGCAATGCAGCTGTTCGCAATCCGGCGGCTCAGTTCGGCGGCGTCGAAAACCGCCGAAGTCCCGTCCGGATACAGAATACTTACAGAATTGGAACTGACTTCTATCATAGCGTTTCCCCTTGCATCAAGGATAGCATAATTATATCATAGTGCAATTAAATTTCAAAAGACTTTTGCAAAAATATCATTTCAAATGTACATTACCTGGTTAATTTTTCAGGAAAGGCTGACTTACATGTTTGCGAAAAGAATCATACCGTGCCTTGACGTCAAAGACGGCAGAGTCGTCAAAGGCGTCAACTTTGTGAACCTGATCGATGCGGGAGATCCCGTCGAAGCCGCGAAGGAATACAACCGGCAGGGCGCCGACGAACTTGTCTTCCTCGATATTACGGCGACCAGCGACAACCGCGCAAGCATGTACGACATGATCCGGAGAACGGCGGAACAGGTCTTCATTCCCCTGACCGTCGGCGGCGGCATACGCACCGTCGAAGACATCCGCAGGATGCTCAATTCCGGAGCTGACAAAGTCTCCCTGAACTCGGCGGCGGTCCGCGATCCCGAACTCATCCGCGCAGGCGCGGAACGCTTCGGCGCCCAGTGCATCGTCCTTGCGATCGACGCACGCCGCGTCCCCGGGCAGTCCGGCAGATGGGAGGTCTACACCCACGGAGGACGGCGGAGAACGGGAATCGACGTGATCGAATGGGCGGAACGCGGCGTCCGACTCGGAGCCGGAGAGATTCTCCTCACCAGCATGGACGCCGACGGCACACAGAACGGTTATGACTGCGAACTGACGCGGGCGGTCGTCGAAACGGTCGGCGTTCCGGTCATCGCCAGCGGCGGCGCCGGCAATCTGGAGCATCTCGCACAGGTTTTCACAGAAGGCAAGGCGGACGCCGTTCTTGCCGCCAGCATCTTCCACTTCGGGACGTATACGGTTCCGCAGGCAAAGGAATACCTGAAAGCGCGGAACATTTCCGTAAGAATTTAAGTTCAACATTACAATACAGATGGAGAAAATCAGAATGAGCGACAAAAAACAGAATCTCGCGGAAAAGGCGCTGGCATACCACAGCAGCCCCGTTCCGGGAAAACTGAAGGTAATCCCAACAAAGCCCTGCGTCACACAGCAGGATCTCTCTCTCGCCTACACCCCCGGCGTCGCAGTCCCCTGCCTTGAAATCAAGAAGAACAAAGCCGACGTCTGGAAATACACGAACCGCTCCAACACGGTCGCGGTCGTCAGCGACGGCACCGCGGTGCTCGGACTCGGCAACATCGGGCCCGAAGCCGGAATGCCCGTCATGGAGGGCAAAGCCGTTCTTTTCAAGACCTTCGCAGACATCGACGCAATCCCGCTCTGCCTCGGCAGTGTTCACGGCGCGGACGGCAGAACCGATGCGGACAAACTCATCGAAGCGGTCAAGCCGCTCGAACCCTCTTTCGGAGGAATCAATCTCGAAGACATCGGCGCGCCTGCCTGCTTCAAGGTGGAACAGACGCTCAAGAAAACAATGGGCATCCCCGTATTTCATGACGACCAGCACGGCACGGCGATCATCTCCCTTGCCGGAATCCTCAATGCGCTCAAGCTCGTGGGCAAGAAAATTGAAGATTGCCGTTTCGTCATGAACGGAGCCGGAGCCGCGGGCATCGCCTGTGCGGAATACTACATCTCCGCCGGCGCAAAACGGGAAAACTTCCTTCTCTGCGACTCCAAAGGCGTCATCAGCAAATCGCGCACCGACCTCAATCCGGAAAAAGCGCGTTTCGCCCGGGAAACCGACTGCCGGACGCTTGCAGACGCAATCAGAGGCGCGGACGTCTTCATGGGCGTTTCCGTCGCGAAGGCACTGACCCGCGAAATGGTCGCGAGCATGGCTCCCGGCGCAATCGTCTTCGCCATGGCAAACCCGGAACCGGAAATCTTCCCGGATGAAGCGCTCGCGGCAGGCGCGGCGGTCGTCGGCACCGGACGCTCCGACTACCCGAACCAGGTCAACAATGTGCTCGGCTTCCCCGGAATTTTCCGCGGCGCGCTGGATGTCCGGGCAACCGACATCAATGAGGCAATGAAACTCGCCGCCTCCCACGCACTCGCGGAAATCGTCTGCGAGCCGATGCCGGAGTCCATCCGCAAAATCCTCTGCGAAGCCTACCCGGAAGATGCGGAAAACGGCATGTTCGACGGAGAAATCCCGCTCAAGAACACGCTCGTGATCCCGAAACCGTTCGATTTCCGCGTTGTCCCCCGTGTCGCAAAATACGTTGCGAAAGCCGCCATGGAAAGCGGTGTTGCGCAAATCACAATTGACGACCTCGAAGCCTATGAAAAGAGTGTCGCCGCAAGAATAGGAAAAGAGTTCTGAGTTAAAATGCAGGTAATCAAGACAATCAGGGAAATGCAGAAATGGTCCATGGACCGGAAGAAAGCGGGAAAGACCGTCGCGGTCGTTCCGACCATGGGGTTTCTCCACGAAGGGCATCTCTCGCTCATTGACGCCGCCCGCGCCAACGGAGCCGATGCGGTCGTTGTAACGATCTTCGTCAATCCGATTCAGTTTGCGCCGAATGAGGATTTCGACAGCTATCCGCGCGATTTCGAGCACGACGCCGCGCTCCTCCGCGAAAAAAATGTCGACGCGGTGTTTGCGCCGACGGTCGGAGAAATGTATCCCGCCCCCGTAACGTGCATGGTCGTCGAAAACAAACTTTCCAAAGGGCTCTGCGCCAAAACGCGCCCGACCCATTTCAACGGGGTCACGACGGTTGTCGCAAAGCTGTTCAATGCAACTCTGCCGGACATTGCGGTCTTCGGGCAGAAGGACGCACAGCAGGCGCGCGTTCTGAAACGCATGGTGCGTGACCTCAACTTCCCGATCCGCATGATCGTCGCTCCGATTGTGCGGGAGGCGGACGGTCTCGCCAGAAGTTCCCGCAACAAATATCTGAGCGGGGAAGAACGGGCGCGCGCACTTGTTCTCTCGCGCTCGCTGCTCGCCGCAAAGGAGATGGCGGAAAAAGGGGAAAAAGACCTGGCGAAGCTCACGGATTTCATCAAAAAGGAGATCGAAGCCGAAGGCGGGAAAGTCGATTATGTCGAAGCCGTCGACTCCGAAGAACTGGAACCGGTTGCGACCAGAGACGGCAAACCCGTCATGATCGCCCTTGCCGCTTATTTCGGGACGACACGGCTGATTGACAACATCGTCATCTGAAGCACACCTGCGGAAGTCCAGGAAAAGGACAGCCGGCGGAATCTGTTCCGCAGTTTTCCGCCTCTGTCCCTCCTCCCCCTGCAAGCGCCGGAAGAAAAGGAATCACTTCCGGAACAGCACTTCAGCACCATCACTGGATGTCAAAATCGCCTGTCGCCGGATGCTTCACCAGATAATCGTGAATCGCCTGCGCCATTTCAGGGCCGATCCCCTCCACTTTGGCGGAGATGACCTCCGGCGGCATCCTGCGCAGACGGTGAACGGAACCGAACACCTCCAGAATCGCACGTTTTCGGGAGGCGCCGATATTCGGAATCTCATCCAGTATTGAATTCTGGATTGTGCGCAGACGCAATGCCCGGTGGTAAGTCACGGCAAACCGGTGCGACTCGTCGCGGATTGCCTGCAGCAGTTTCAGGGAAGGACGCTCCCTGTCGATCACAATCGGCTCGCTGCGCCCGGGGATAAAGACCTCTTCATTGCGTTTGGCAAGACCGATCACCGGAAACGGCGGACAGTTCAGCTTCAGCAGCGCATCGACCGCCGAACTGAGCTGGCCTTTGCCTCCGTCCACGATCAGCAGATCCGGGAAAGGCTGTTTTTCCTCCTGCAAACGGTAAAAATGGCGCGAAACGGCTTCGCGCATCATGGCAAAGTCGTTGGAACCGGTCACGGTGCGGATACGGAAGCGCCGGTATCCCTGTTTATAAGGGCGCCCGTCTCTGAAACAGACCATGGACGCCACGGCAAGCGTTCCGGAAATATTGGAAATGTCGAAACAGATCATGACGCGCGGCGGAATTTTCAGTTTCAAGGCACGGCGCAAATCCTCCACAGCCTCCATCCCGCCGACATTCTGGGAAATGAAAACATTGGAGAAAGTCCGGTTCTTCGAGCCGTACAGAGATTCGATGTTCCTGGAAATATCGCGGAACAGGGCGGCTTTCTCAAAGTTCCGCTTTTCCGCATATTCCTGCATTTTCCGGCGCAGCAGCTCCACCATTTCATCAGTATCACCGTTCAGAAGCGCAACCAGTTTATCCACTCTCCCGCGGTATTCCGCTTCCGTCACCTTGCCGATGCAGGGACAGCAGCAATCCCGGATCATTGCGGCAAGGCAATGCGCGTATTCCTCCCTGCCCGGTTCATGGAAACTGCAGGAACGCAGGGAATAATAACGGACCAGGAACTCCAGGGTCTGCCTGAGAGCCGATCCGTGCGGAAAAGGTCCGAAATAGAGACAGGAATCATCTTTCCGCAGACGTGCCAGCTTCGGACGCGGGAAACGCTCGGAAAGATCAATTTTCAGGAGAAGCAGCCGCTTGTCGTCCCGCAGAAGCACATTGTATTTCGGGGCGTATTCCTTAATCAGGCGGGACTCCAGAATCAGCGCCTCATCCTCATTGCGGACCGTCATGCACTCCCATGAATCAATGGAGTTGATCAGAGAACGCAGCTTCGGATCGGCACGTGTCTCGCGGGACGGCTGAAAATACTGTGACATTCTTCTGCGCAGGTTCGATGCTTTGCCGACATAGATGACAGTTCCGAAAGAATCACGGTAAATGTAAACGCCGGGTTTCGTCGGAATATCCCCCGGGTAAAACGAGATCTTTTTCAGAGCCATATATTCTGCAATCCGTCTGCATTATTACTGTCAAAAAGTATGAGGTAAAATAACAGAAAGCGGAAAAAAAACAATCGCCGGAGGGAAAAAATAACCGAAAAACAGCCCGTCAAGGGAAAGAAACTACTTTTTTTACGGAATTTTCTTGTCAGCAGGACTTGACATAAGCGTATATGACTGTATTTTTCGTTTATATTGTGTCATAGACATTGTCATGATAAGGAAAGGGACATAAAAAATGAGATGGTTGTCGGTGTTGGTGTTGTCGGCTCTGCTGGTCGGCACAGGAACTCTTTCTGCTCAAAGCAGGCGTGCTTCCTCGTCACGGGCGGTCATTCCCGATATTCAGGTTGTCACCCGTCTAGTCAATGCCCCCAACATTCAGGTGCTGGACAAACCGGACAGCGGCGTTCCTCTGGGAAAAGCCAGAAAATGGCTCCAGTTCCATATCATCTACAAGTTTTCCGCATCCGCGGCCAATGCCGACAGAATCTTTGAAGACATGAAAGTGGAGCTCTATCTGCGCAATCCTGTCCGCGGCGGAGGCTATGTCTGGTTTACGGGCATTCAGCATCTGCATTGTGTCATTGCGGACCCCGAAAAGCATTATGTCGCGCTTTACATGCCGCCGTCCACCGTCTACCGTTATATTTCCCGGGACACAAAAGCCAGAAGTGTCATGAAAAATCTTCAGGGAATCGTCATTATCAGCGACAGAGACGACAACGTGCTCGGAATGCACTTCTTCGATCCTTCTTCCGGAAAATCGCTTTCACGTTCTCAGGCGGCAGCGTTGAGAACAGCTTACAGAAACATCAATCAGGCGAGATACAAACTCGTCGATGCGATATGGCCTAAGGAAAACACTCCATGGCAATGGATTGATGCCGAATTATATGATCTTCAGAAACCTGTCTTCAACCATACGCAAAAGACTCAGGTGAAGGAGATTCCTGCCGCGGAAAAGGCAGAGGAAGAGAACGGAGAGTAAAATATGCCTGCAAACGAATTTCTGCTTTGTATTGATATTGGCGGAGACAGCATCAAAGCCGCAGAATTTTCCTATTCCCCCACCGGGGACATGGTTCTGGAGAAATTTGCCTTCTCGGAGTTCGGCAAGGAACTCAACGGAGAAGAGGAGAATTTCCCCGTTTTCGCGTCGGCTCTTTCGGATCTTGTTTCCAAGAGCGGATTTCAGGCGCAGAAAGTCAGCATTACCATATCCGGACAGAATTCCTACATCAAGTTCGTCAAAGTCCCGGCGATGGTCAACGACGAGAAAAAGATCAAACAGATCATTGAGTTTGAAGCCAGAAATGCAATCCCCTTTTCCATGGATGAAGTGGTATGGGATTCCCAGCTGATAAGCTCCGCCGACGACAGCGGAGAAATTGAGGCGATGTTCGTCATCGTCAAAAATGAGGAAATCGACAAGATCACGAGAATTCTGGAAAGCCTCGGAAAAGAAATTGTGCTCATCGAAGTCGCCCCGACAGCATGCTACAATGCGGCGCGCGCAAATGGAGTCGGGGAAAACGAATGTGAAATGATTCTGAATATCGGGGGGCGCTGCTCCACCCTGATTTTCATTGACAACGGGCGCTTCTTCGTCCGAATCATCCCGATTGCCGGACATTCGGTCACTCTTCAGATCAGCAAGGAATTCGGAATTTCCTATAATGAAGCGGAGGAGCTGAAACGCCGTCACGGGTTCGTGGCTCTGGGCGGTGCGTATGAGGAGCCGGATTCCGAAGTGGCGGCAACGGTCTCAAAGATCATCCGCAACGTCATGACACGTCTCCACGGGGAGGTCAACCGCTCCATCAACGTATACCGTTCTCAGCAGAAAGGCAAAAAACCGGAAAAACTCTACCTGGCGGGCGGAAGTTCCGTCATGGCTTATACACCCAGGTTCTTCGCAGAAAAACTTCGCATTCCAGTGGAATACCTGAACCCCTTCCTGAATATTGCGATCGCTCCAAGTCTGGACAAGGAAAATCTGGCAAATCTGGCTCACATGTTCTCCGAGACTATAGGTCTGGCTGTCAGACATGCGACGGCGTGTCCCATTGAAATATCCCTTGTGCCGGAGTCCATGAGAAGATTGAACGAGTTCAAGCTGAAAAAGCCTTACCTCTACGGATCGGCGGCATCTCTGTTGCTCTGTCTGCTCGTGACTCTCTGGGGTTTTTCAAAGCAGCTGGAAATCGCGGAGTATAAGCAGAAGATCGCCAGCAGCTTTCTCAAAGACACCAATAAGGTGGTCTCCCGGCTGAAATCCGCGGAAAGCGATTTTTCCAATGCGCAGAACGATTATAACGCGGCTGCCCAGATTCTCGCAAAACAGAAGATATGGCCCGTCATGTTGAACGAATCTCAGAAAGTTCTCCCGGATGACATGTGGCTGACTTCATTCACACTGACAAGCAATGTCCCGGACAGCGACAAAGAAGAGCATGGGGAGTTTGCAGGGGGACTGTTTGCCGGAATGGGCGGAAGCAGATCGAAGCCTGCGGTATCCGGTTCTCCGACCGAGCTCACTTCGGCAAAATTCGAGGGGCACGCCCTGATCCGGGACAACGGAATCAACGAACTGTTCACCGAAATGCTTTCACAGTCGAAGTTCTTCAAATTCAATCCCCAGACGGAAACATTCACTTCGGTCATCGACGGAACTATGGCAAGTTCTTTTAATGTATCCACGTTTTCGCTGACCTCAAGCCTGCAGGAAACGTATAAGAGAGATAAATAAGAGTTAAAGGTATAGAAAAAGATGAATTTTATAAAGAAAAACATAGTATTCACCGTGGTGTGTTCCTTAACACTGCTGGCATCACTTTATCTCATTTATCTTGATTTTGAAAAGCATTCCCTGATCTCCAAAGCCAATACGGACACGGAAGACAGCAGACAGAAAGCAGACAAGGCATACAAGAGCAAGGGCAACAGACCGGTGGAGCCCAATGTGAAAATGATCGCTTCCGACACGGAAATCGTAAAGCAGAGGACAACGGCGCTCCAGCGTCTTTTCGGCAAACCATACAGAACCGCACTGATTGCTTTCGCAAAAGAACTCGGCATGACGGAAGACGATCTGCTGAACAAATTCCGCGATTTCTATGAAAATGAAGAGTTGAAGGACAAAAGCCCGGAGGCCGCGATTCCATTATTCAAAAAGACTCTCGGCGATGAAAGCAAGGTGGAAGCCGCTTTCAACCGTTTTATTGAAACAGTCCAGAAAATTACAGTGGAACCCCTGCAGGGACAGGCGGCAAATGAGATTTTTGCCGTTGCTCTCGGAGTCCCGCGGACAATGAACTCATCCTCCTGCCACGTGCTGCTTGCAACAATGCAACGCAATATCTTCGACCGCCGTAATATTCCCGGCGTGCTTAATCTTCAGACGGTTCGGGATTTCACTTATGACCAGTATGTGCAGACTCCCCCTCCCCCCAGTAAAATTTCCGATATTCTGACAATGATGCCGGCTTATGAGGATATTTTCTACAGAATGCGTCTGAGCAAACTTTCCAATGTGGAATCTCTTGAACGTCTCAACGAAGGAGTCGCTCAGTCCGACAAATATATGAAATATTCTTTCAAGACAAAAGTGACCGGAGATATTGATGCAGTCCGTAAATTCATCAATGCGCTTCACGAAGCCTATAAGGACAACCGGGTCTATGTTGTCACATGGGTTGCCCTGAATTCCCATACGGATCAGGAAGTCGCGCAGGCGCGCGCCCTTATCACCGGAGATACGCGCGGAGTCCAGCAGCAGCCGCAGCAGCAGCCCAGACGGGGCAATTATCCGCAGCAGCCCGGGCAGAGGAATTACCAGCAGCCGCCGGTTCAGCCAATGCCGATGCCCCGGCCGAACTACAATAACGCACCGCGCAGAGCAGGTCAGCCGAATTCCGCCGTCAATGAAGAACATCTTCCTCCGGAAGAACGCTCCGACTACGGCAGGGTAATCATCGGGCTCAACAGGCAGGTAACTGCGGATATTGAATTCGATTATTATATTTTCACGGGTGATCAATTAGGAAAAAACAATTAAACTTTAGCACGAGGGTATAAAATTGCTGTTTCTGAAAAGACATTATGAGAAGATCCTGCTCGGGGTCCTCCTGACGATTTTTATTGGACTGCTGGTTTTCCAGTTCCATCTTTGGCAGCAGAGCCAGAAAATTAAAATTGACGGCATTCTCGGATTCACGCCGCCGCCGCCGAATTATACCAGCATTGACTTTGAAGCGCAGGATTCGCCTTTCAATGTTCTGGCAAATCTGACTGAGACTCCACAATGGCTGAAATCCGGAAAGAGAAGAGCCTCATCCCTGGAGGCGACGGATTTTATGCTGCCCTATAAAATGGCTTTCTGTCCCTACTGCAGAAAAATGATTCCGGCAAGAGACTTCCCGGAAGTCAATTCTGAACGGGTGGGACGCTGTTCTCTCTGTCACCACGACCTGAAAGCCCCGCTGCGCAACAAGGTGAATATTATTATAGATACGGATGGCGATGGAATTCCGGACAAGGACGAAGTCACTCTCGGCATGAATCCCAACGACCCGAACGACGCCGCGGCGGATTTCGATGACGACGGCTTCAACAACTTTGAAGAATATATTGCCGGGACAAAAATCAGAGAGGCGAAGAACCGTCCGCCTTATCATACGAAAATTTCCGTGGTCGACATCAGCAGGACTGTACTGCCGATTACGATCAAGATGATTGATTTCAAAGGCAAGGAAGACAAAAACATTGCCGAAGTGCAGATTGGAATCAGAGACAGAAGAGGACGCGAAAAGAGTCATTACCTGAAACTCGGCAAGTCGTTCACCTGCACCGCGGGAACTTTCACGATCGTCGATATTGTTCCCAAGACGGAAACAGTTACAGTGCGGGGAACCAATACCCAGACGGAAAGAGACGCATCTTATGTCATTCTCCAGAAACGTGATTCACAGGACAAACTCGAAGCACATCTCAAGTCACGGGTAATGGAACCCAGAGAAAAAATCACTCTGCATCTGGGATCGCTCAAGAGAAACCAGCAGAAGGAATTCTATGCCGGCGACTCCTTTGAACTGGGCTCCGCCACAACGGAAATTGACAAATATACCATTGTCACAGCGGATCAGAAGAAAAAGACCGTAGGGTTGAAGCTGGAAAAAGACGGCAAGACTTATGAGATCGGCAGGAAGTCTCAGATGGCAGCTATGATAGAACAGAAAAGAGTTGCCCCCAAAGTTCAAACACCACCGAAAAATAGATAAGAATTAATATAAGGGATTAGCTATGATGAAGGTTGCTATGGAGTTCAGCAGACAGTCGGTTCAGATTTCACTATCGGCGATTGTCATATTAACTCTTTCTCTCGCCCCGCTGAAGACTTTGGGACAAAACCAGAAAAACTCATCGAACGATGTGACACCGTCTTCCAATGATTTTAAAATGGATCCGTTTGAGTTTGAAATTCCCAATGATAATGTCATGAAGGAAGTTCAGGACCGAAACAACATTCTGGAACAAAGCGTGTTTCAACAGGTCAGGATCGGAGACAAATTCTACGCCACGAACAATTTTGCCGATGCTTTCAGCGCCTATAAACGTGCACTGGCAATTATTGAGCGCAGCAATCTGGGAAATGGTTCTTATATCACTTCCGTCAAAAACAAAATTGACAAGCGCATGGTGCAGGCAAGGAAGCAATGGGCAATCTCAATTGTCAAGGATGCCAAGAAAGCGTATCTGAACGGTCTTACAAAACAGAATTCTCCCGACGCAATTGCAGAATTCAACAACGCGGCAAAGCTCGCGGAATCCGCTCTCCCGGTCTATTATGCGGGCAAAACGATTTCCGAGGCAAACTATGACAACAAGGCGCTGCAGAGAATCTCCAAGGACGAGCCCTCCTTCTACAACAGTGTCACGACATTTACGGAAGACTGCAGGAAAATGGTAGAGGCCATTCAGTTCAAAAATGAAACGTCCCTTTCCGTAGTGGATCCCGACAAGAAAAGACGTCAGGGAAATATCGACCAGCTCCTTCGCGAATCCCAAATACTCTATAAAAATAAAAAATACGACAAAGTCCGTGACAATATGGAAAAGGTTCTCGTCCTTGATCCTTACAACCAGGACGCGATGACCTTGCTCAACAAGACCTATAAAAAACTTTATGACGTCGGAATGCTGCGCAGAGAAAACGATGCTCTGGAGCGGATGGCGGAAGTGGAATGGAAATGGAATGAAACGATCCTGCCGGAAGAAAGTTCCATTACGGAAGAAGTTCCCCGTGAAATGACGGGAAGCCGGTCCACGCTGTATGATAAACTGCAGAAAATCATGATTGACAAAATCCTGTTTGAAACAACGGATATTCAGTCGATTCTGGCGCGTCTCGCGGCTCTCAGCAAGGAGAACGATCCGGAAGGAGTCGGAGTGAGCATCATTCCGCCGCCGGATATTGCCGTCCGTTCCAGAAAGATCCCCTATCTTGAACTGGAAAAAGTTCCGCTTATGGAGGTGCTGAAATACGTCTGTGAACTTGCCGGGCTCAAATACAAAATTGAAGACAGAGCCGTTCTGGTCGGCACGGAGGGAATTGACGACATGGAACATGGATTCTTCCAGGTCAGAAACTCTCTGATCAACCGGATTGCCGCGGAAGTCGGTCCCAAGGAAGAAACCAAGAAAGAAGAAAAGACCGGCGGTATTACAGAGCGGGTCGACACCTTCACCGATGAGGGAGCCTTTGACGAGGCGGCGCAGGAAATGACATCGGTTGCGCCCGTGACGCCGGAAATGCTGAAGCAGTTTTTCACAGCCCGCGGCATCTCTTTTGAAGACCCCAATGCTTCAATTGCATTCGATACAAAAACCAACAAGCTGATTGTAAAAAACACACCGGACAATCTGAGAAGAATGGACGCTCTTCTCAAAGAGATCGACATCCAGACGCCTCTTGTGCTCATTGAGGCAAAGATTCTTGAAATAACCATGAACGCCGTCGAGGAACTTGGATTTGACTGGACTCTGACCTACGACAATACAAACACAAACCAGAGATTTGTATTCGGAAACCTTCCCGGTTCCAATCCCTACCGTCCGGCGGGAAGCACAAATTCCACTCGTTCGGAATCTAATAACAAACTCATCAACAACCTGAATATTCTCCCGAATTTCGGAAGCGACAATCAGTTCAATCTGTTCCTCTCCGTCCGTGCGATTGACAGAACGGACAGAGCGGAAGTGATCTCGTCACCACGTCTTTTGACGGTATCCGGAATGGAAGCGTCTCTGAACGTCGACCAGCAGCGTTATTTCCCGGATTCCTGGGATGATCCTGAAGTCACAATCATCAATGGAACGTCTTACACCTACAACCCGCCGGTTCCGGATTTTGAAGAACAGGCAGTGGGAACAATATTCAGCGTGACGCCGACCGTCAGCCCCAACAATTATACGATTATCGTCAAGATGAACACAGATATTTCAAAAATGACCGGATGGTCGAACTACGACTACAGCATTATCATCGGCGGTCTCATGACCAGCGTGGCGGATACGTCCACCACGAACATCACCCCCAAGATGAAAATGCCTGAGTTCTCCCGCCGCGTCGTGGATACGACAGTCAAGATTTACGACGGTGAAACAGTGGTGATCGGCGGAATTCTCGAAGACTACGCAAGCAAGACGGAAGACAAGTGGCCCTTCCTGGGAGATGTCCCGCTGCTGGGCAGACTGTTTACCGACTCTTACAGTGACAGTGCCAAGACAAATCTCCTGATATTCGTCACTTCACGTCTCATGAAGGGAAATGGACTTCCCGTCAGAGACAGTCGGGCACAGGGGCTGTTTGAATTCACCAGATAATTGAGGAATAAAAAAGATGAAGCATATATACACAATGGAGAGCACTACAATGCCAGTAAGATTTCTTCAGTTTCTGATGGTCGCATCGATTCTGCTGACGGCCGGCAATGCCTTTGCACAGAAGCCTGCGGAAAAGCAGAAAAAAGCCGAGGATGCGGCAGCAATGTCCGCGGCGGAGCTGAGCGACCGGAAAAACGAATTCAAAAACAGGGAAGTCATTCACCGGCAGGGAACTGAAAAAGAATGCGACGAACTTGTTGCCGAAGCAGTGAAATATTATCAGAACGATGAATTCGACAAGGCGATTGATCTCTACCTGAATGCCAAGAAGCAGCTGGAAACGCTTTACGCCTCCAGCAATCTTCCCAGAATCAAGACAAAGATCGACAACTGTGATCTTTTCATTTCCAAAGCCTATTATTACTGGGCGCAGAAAATTTATTTCGACGCGGTGAAGTCGGCGGATGCGTCCGAATATGAAGTTGCCATTGAAAAATGCAGGAAGGCCATGGAAATTTATCCTCCCTGCAAAGAAAAAATGGAAAAAATCATCGAAAAATATGAACTGCTGCGGGATAAGACTCTGACTCTCGACAAGATCAAGGCGAATACCAAGGAAGATCCGGAGGATGCAAAAGAAAAAAAGGTATTGCTGCGCCAGGGCGAAGTATTGTACAAGGATGAACAGTGGGACAAGGCACGCTCCAAATTTGAAGAAGTCATTGCAATGGATCCTTACAATGAAGTCGCCATAGATTACATCCGCAGGATCAACATCAAACTTCTGGAAGTGGCGAAGCGCCGCACGGGAATCACCAGAAGCCTCAGAAATACGGAAACGGTGTGGAACGGGGTTACACCTGTAGTGCCGTTCAGCAATGCGCCGACCGGCGAAGTTCAGGAAACCGGAGTTGTCAAGGAGGCTTATGAAAGCCCCATCACCCGGAAACTGAAGGAAATCATCATCGACCGCATTGATTTCGAGGATGTTTCCATTGCCACGGCGGCAAAATACCTGAAAGAAAGAAGCAAGGAAAAAGACCCGGAAAAGGTTGGCGTCAATATTGTCCTGCGCGGCAGAATCAACCAGCCGATTGCCGCGGAAGGAGAAGAAGAGTTTCTGGAAGAAGAGGTCACAACGGATGAAGAGGGGAATGATTTGACGATTCAGCCGCTGACCATGATGGTTGACAATATTCCTCTGGAAGCGGCGATCAAATATATCTGCAACCAGGCGAACCTGAAGTACCGGATTGAAAAATACGCGGTTGTCATTGCTTCTCCGGACGTAAAGCTGGAAGATGTCGAAACAAAAATCTATCCGATTGAAAAAGACTTCATCAATCTCGGAGCTGACGAAGACATCAAGAGCAATTTCGAGAGCCGCGGTATTTCCTTCCCCGCCGGCGCAGCGATTGTTTATGATGAATCCATCGGCCGTCTGATCGTCACCAACACGCCGGAGAACCTTCAGAAAGTTGAAAACATCATCAAGGAGATGAACATCATTGATCCCCAGGTGCTGATCCAGACAAAATTCGTGGAAATTGCGCTGAACGACTTGGAAGAACTCGGGTTCAAATACAACTTTTCCAGACAGAACGCCAATGTGTCAAAGCTGACGCAGTCGGACTTGATCGCCTGGACACCGGGAAGCACAGTCGATTTCGGCGACAAGAACTACAGTTTCTATTTCCCGAATACCACCACTGAATCAATCAATATCGGCACCGGTTCCGGTTCCAGTTCCAGTTCCGATGAAGAAAGCTCCGGCGGCTCCACAATTGTATTTAATAGAACAACAACTTCCAAATGGCTGGATTACGGCGGAACAGTCAACAACATCAGCGGTTCCGCGGTTAACAATACGGACCAGACAGTCTACTATACAAAGGCTCCCATTCAGGATAAATCCATATCCTTCGGACCGAACGACGACATGATTCGAGTCTTCAACAGCACGGGACAGCTTGACAGCCCCTCCACCGTCGAGGGATACGGAGAATTGTTCAACATGTCCTATTACAACAAATATGGCTATAAGCTGGACGCCTCCATCTATGCGCTGGATCAGTCCGACTCCACGGACGTGCTCTCCTGCCCCCGCGTCACGACCATGAACGGACAGCCGGCAACTGTCAAAATGGTTACGGAAAAATACTATCCGACAGACTGGGAAGAGGCGGAATACACGACAATGAGCGGAGGCAGTGAAACGGTTCCCGTCTTCATCGGTTCCACGGCGGAACTTGACGAGGCAACAGAAGAAGGTATTATCTTCACGGTGACACCGAACGTCAGTTCCGATAAATACACAATCAATCTGTTCATGCAGCCGCTTGTCCAGCACTTTATCGGCTGGGACGATTACAGTTACGAAGTGCCGGTCGACATTGAAATCAACGGCAACACTCAGGTTGTCAATGTTCCCAATACCATGAGAATGCCGATCTTTGAACGCCGGATGACAAAGACCAACATTGAGTGCACAGACAACAGCACCATCATCATGGGCGGCGCCATTCAGGATGAAACGACAATCCTTGACGACGCTTATCCGATTCTCGGCGACATTCCGCTGGTGGGGCGTCTCTTCCAGTCCAAGGGACGTTCGGGCAGAAAGACCAATCTTATGATCTTCCTTTCCTGCCGTCTGGTCAATCCCGACGGTTCGCCGCTTCGCGAACGTGAAGACAGAGGTATTCCTCCGTTCAAGAATTGATCTTGAAATCACACACAGGACAAAAGGCGGGCAGAATTTTGCCCGCTTTTTTTTTATTCCGCACAATATATTTTCCGTTTCTCCGTTCTTCTTGATATAGGAATGACTTCTGCAGAGTCGGCAACAAGGTATGCGCCCAGCGAGCCCCATGGTGAGGAGGAAGAGGGATTTTTTTGAGTGGGAATTTACCAAAAAGATGAATGCCGTCGGGCTATGATGACCGCCCGACGGCATTCTCCTCTTCATAATAATAAGCCCGAGCTCATTGA
>CASDPB010000048.1 GCA_949282305.1 uncultured Lentisphaeria bacterium
AAGATGGAATAATCGCGGCGGTCATAGAAGCCGGCGCCGGCATTCAGGACTTTCTGGCTGCGCAGCAGATCGCTGTCGATCAGTCCGGAGGTCCCGTTGCTGAGCAGGGATGCGGTCAGCGTCGCAAGGAGATCGTTCCTGCGTCCGGGCTCCACACGGAAACCGATCAATATCTGTTCGGGTCCGGGACCTTTCACATTTTCGGAAACATTCGCCGTCATCGGCTTTTCCTTCGGCAGATCGCGGACCGGCGCGGACTTCCCTTTCCATCCGCCGAAATATTGATCGACAAGACGGATGGTCTTATCGAAGTCCAGATCGCCGCTCAACAGGATCGCCATATTTCCCGGAACATAGTAATCCCGGTAAAATTTCCTGATTTCCGCAATGGACGGGTTCTTCAGGTGTTCCGCCTTGCCGATGAACGGAGTCCAGCCGTAAGGATGCGCCGGGAAAAGTTTCCGGGAAAGCGCCTCGAACACGAGCCCGCCTTCGTTGTCCTGCCCTTTGTTGAACTCCTCGTAAACTGCCTCCAGTTCCGTATGGAACAGCCGCATGACAGGGTCCCGGAACCGTTCGGATTCCAGCTTCAGCAGTTTTTCAAGCTCCTGCGACGGAACGTCCACCACGTAAACGGTCATATCGGATGCGGTAAATGCGTTGAGCCCCATCCCGCCGATGGAGGAGACCAGTTTGCTGTATTCGCCTGCGGACGCATATTTCGAAGCCTCGGCGGAAAGCTGATCGATCTCAGCGTAAATCGCCGCCTTTTTCCCGGGGTCCTCCGTTCTGCGGCGTTCCTCGAAAAGCGCCTCGATCCGATCCAGCAGCGGCTTTTCCTTCGCATAATTCAACGCCCCGATTTTTCCGGTTCCCTTGAACATCATGTGTTCAAAATAATGCGCCAGCCCGGTCACATCGGCGGGAGAATCCGCCATGCCTCCGCGAACCGCCGCCTTGAACGAAATACGGGGTTTGACGGGGATTTTCGAAAGATACACCTTCAAGCCGTTTTTCAACGTGTATTCCCGGGCGTTGTAGGGGTCCTCCGTCACATAAGAATAGGCATAGCCGTTTTTATCGACTGCCTGCTTCAACTCATAATCTTTCGCCGTCACGGTCAGGACGGCTCCCAAGATCAGCAGCATCGCGATCCATTTTCTCATAACAGAACATCCTCCTTCTGCATTGATGTGGAATGAAAACCAAAAACGCCATTCCGGGCTTCCTTCCCGAGGAACGGCTACCGGATATTTTCCCATAGACAAATATCCGGCGGAAAAGGTTCAGGAAATTTCCTCCGGAGAATGACGGTTCGTCTGTCTTCAGAGTCTTTCCGCCGGATAAAATAGCGCGGGGAAACGGAAATGCAATTCAGACTGAATTTCTTTTGCGGGATTTTCAATTCGGGCGACAATGCCCCCGTTTCCGATTTGAAACATCCTGAAACAGAACTATATTACCATCTGTTATTTTATACGATTTTATCAAAACAGAGCCAAGGAATACACAATCCATGAAATTTTTTCTACTGCTCTCGTGCATCGCATTCACAGTCCTGAGCTGCGGATGTTCCAATCCCTGGATGACCAACACCGGGCGTTCCGCGATCGAACAGTATCTGATCTCCACCACAATCGAACGTGCGGTCGACAGCGCCGGACTGATGAGATATTCCGGCAAAAAAATCTTTTTCGACTACAACTATCTGGCGCCCCAGGTCGACAAGCCTTATGTGCAGGGAATCCTGGAAATGGAACTTTCCAAAGTCGGCTGCGTCATCGTCGCCAAACAGGAAGAAGCCGATCTCATCATTCAGCCACTCTGCGGAGTGCTTGCGACGGATCATGACAACTGGATCATCGGAACCCCGTCGCTTCCGATTCCGGTGCCTTACACGGATCTGACATTCGCCATTCCCGAAATTCCGCTTCTCAAAAGATTCAAGCGCATGGCATACGGTCATTTCGCCTTCAATGTTTTCAAGGCAAAGGACCGCACGCCTCTTGCCACAATCACCAACATCAATTCCAGCGCCCAATACAACAACTGGGTCATCATGCTGGTTCCTTTCACTTCCCACAATATGGACATGAAAGACACCAAAGACGCGGAAACAGTCTATGAGTTCTGATGCAGAGGCGGCCGCTTTTCCCGCCGGAAACGGTTCCATGCGGCATTCCGTTCAGAAAAACAAAAAGGAGCGGCTCCCGTCCCAACCACCCCGGAGAGACGGGATATTGCATCCAATGGGATAAAATTCCTCTTAATGCGTTTGTAATTTTCACTTCGGCATGTAATTTTATGGAATAATTTTTGCAACGGAGGAAAAACAGAATGAAGTTTCTTATTACCGGCGGAGCAGGATTTATCGGAAGCCACCTGACCGAATCCCTGCTTGCGGATCAGCATAAGGTGGCCGTTATTGATGATTTTTCCACAGGTTCGCCGGAAAACCTGTCCTCCGTCTCCGGCAGTCCGAACCTGGAGGTGATTGCGGAAGACATCACGGCAAGTCCGCACCTGGAACGACTCGTCGGAGAAGCGGACTGCATCATTCATCTGGCGGCGGCAGTCGGTGTGGAACTTGTCGTGCACGACCCTGTGCGCACCATCCGCACCAATGTGGAAGGAACCGACAGGGTCCTGACCTACGCGGCGGAACGCTCCAAACGCTGCATCGTGGCATCCACCAGCGAAGTCTACGGAAAATCCGCAAAGCCTTTCTTTCAGGAAACCGACGATCTGTGCATCGGCGCATCCACCAATTCCCGCTGGTCTTATGCCTGCAGCAAACTGCTGGATGAATTTCTGCTGATGGCGTTTTACAGGAACCGGGGACTGCCCGGAACCGTAGTGCGTTTCTTCAACACCGTGGGGCCGCGCCAGACAGGACGTTACGGAATGGTTCTGCCGCGTTTTGTCTCCTCCGCCCTGAAAAACACTCCGCTCAACGTTTACGGCACCGGCGAACAGACCCGCTGCTTCTGCCATGTTCAGGATGTGATCCGCGCACTGAAGCTCCTGATTCCCGCGGAACAGTCTTACGGAAAAGTGTTCAATATCGGCACCACGCGCAGGATTTCCATACGTCGGCTGGCAGAACTTGTGGTGGAACGCGCGGGTTCTTCCTCTGAAATCCGCAAAGTCTCGTATGAAGACGCCTACGAACCGGGATTCGAGGACATGATGAACCGGGCTCCGGACTGCACCGCAATCAAGGAGCTCTGCGGATGGGTCCCGCACATTGAACTGGAACAGATTATTGACGATGTGATCGGTTATATGCAATCAAAATGACATCCAGAGGAGAAGAAAACTATGGACAGATCCGAGTTTGAGTTGAGATATGAAACCATGCTGGAGGAATATCCGGATACGAAAATCGTTTTTTCTCCGGGAGCCGCAGAACAGTTCACGGAACTGCTCAATGCGGAAAAGGCGTCTTCCGTCCTGATTTTCACAGGCAGTTCCAGAGGAGCCGCCGCAAAGGCAATGCCCGAACTTCAGAACATGATGGCCTACATGAACCTTGATTTCCGCTTTTACATGGACATCCCGGCGGAACCGGATACGGCAAATGTCCGCGACATGGTGAAAGCGCTGGAAGAAGAAAAGCCCCAGTTCGTGGCGGCACTCGGCGGCGGAAGCGTCATGGATGCCGCAAAAGCCGCATATCTTTCCTGGCAGTCCGGACTGGATGTGACGGAGCTGTTCGGCGTCAATCAGGCGACACAGAAATGCCCGGACAGAAAGTTCAGGCGCATCATCTGTCTGCCGACGACCTCGGGAACCGGCTCGGAAGTCACTCCCTATTCCAATATCGTAGACCGGGAAGCCGGCGTCAAAAGACTGGTCATGGAAGAGCAGATCATTCCTGAATATGCGTTTGTCGATCCCGAATATGCCGTTTCCATGCCGAAAAATCTTACTCTTGCAACCGCACTGGACGCGATGGTTCACTCCATCGAAAGCATTCTGAACCGGAATGCCCCGTCCGCCCATCCGCACAGCATCGACTGGGGAAAAGAGTCGATCCGGCTGATCGCACTGGCTCTGCCGGCCGCATTGAAAGATCCCTCCAACATTGTTGCACGTACCTATGTTTCCGCGGCGGCGACGCTCGGCGGAATGTGCATCAGGAACCGCCCGACCTCCCTGCCCCATCTCTGCAGTTTCTCGCTTTTCGGCAAAATCCCGCACGGACTTGCCGTGGCGGCACTCCTGATTCCGTTCTGGCGTTACTATCTCGGCGAAAAAGACGTCAGAGAATCCACCATGAAAATGGCGGGGCAGTTCTCGCTTGAAATCGAAAAGACGCCGGAAGATGTCGTAGGCGCCTGCGAAAAATTCATTGCCGCCTGCGGAGGTCCCGCCAGACTTTCCGAAGTGGAAGGGCTCGACCGTTCCATCATCGCAAAAATCGCGGCGGACGCAGTGCTCAACCCGATGAAACTGCAAAGCTGTCCGCGCCCGATCTGCGCGGAAAATGCCAGGGAAATCATTTCCGACATTCTTGAGAAAGCATGGTGAAACGGTGAAAATCGTTCTCGCGCCTGATAAATTCAAGGGGAATATGACAAGCCCCCAGGTATGCTCAGCCATCCGCGAGGCATTCCTGTCCGTCATGCCGGAAGCGGAAGTTCTCGCTCTGCCGATGGCGGACGGCGGAGAGGGAACCGTCGATGCGGTCACGGCAGCCTGCGGAGGAGAACTCCGGCAGGTGGAGGTGACGGGACCGCTCGGGGACAAAGTCATGGCGCGTTTCGGACTTTACCGCGACGGGAAAAGCGGTGTTCTCGAAATGTCCTCGGCAAGTGGTCTGGCACTGATTCCGCCGGAACAGCGGAACCCGCTGCGCGCCACGACTTACGGGACAGGCGAACTGATCCGCGCAGTTCTGGACTGCGGAGTGGAAGAGCTGACGATCGGCATCGGCGGAAGCGCCACGGCGGACGGCGGCGCGGGCATGGCACAGGCACTCGGTTATCATCTGCTGGACGCCGAAGGCAAAGAACTGCAGCCCGGCGCGGAGTTTCTGACGAATCTTGCGGACATCGACGCCTCCGAAGCGGATCCGCGGATCTTCTCCACAAAAATCAGCGTTGCATGCGACGTCACGAATCCTCTGCTGGGACCGGACGGAGCCGCAGCGGTATACGGTCCCCAGAAAGGCGCAACGCCGGAAATGGTGATCGCACTGGAACAGGGACTTGCAGTGCTGGCAAACATCTGGTTGGAGCACTCCATGATTGAAACCGTGGAAAATCCCGGCGACGGCGCGGCAGGGGGACTCGGGGCGGGGCTGCGTGCCTTCTGCCGTGCAGTTCCGCTTTCCGGCGCAAAACTCATCATCGACATGCTGGAACTGCGGAAGCATCTTCAGGGCGCGGATCTCCTGATTACCGGAGAGGGGTGCACGGATTCTCAGACAGAGTCCGGCAAGCTCTGTGCGGAAGTCGCGGCGGCGGCAAAGGAATCCTCCGTTCCCGTCCTGCTTCTTTCCGGAGCACTGAAAGGTGATCTTTCGAGGTTCCATCAGGTTTACGATTACGCCTTCAGCACCTCAAGCGGAGCCCATGCCTCCATCGCCGAAGCGGTGCGGGCGGGTGAAAGCGACCTTTATTTTACGGCTTTGAATATTGCAAAACTTATTAATTCGGGAATTTGTAGGAAATGAAAACACCGGCAAGATACGGTATGCTCCTGATTGTCTCCGGCCCCAGCGGTTCGGGAAAATCGACTCTCGCCAAACAGATGTTGGAACGTTTTGACGGAATTGAGTTCTCCGTCTCCTGCACGACCCGTCCCATGAGGGACGGTGAAATTCAAGGGAAAGACTACCATTTCATCTCGCAGGAACAATTCAGCGGGCATGTCGCCAACGGGGATTTCGTGGAATTCGCAACAGTTCACGGAAACAGTTACGGAACACTGAAATCCGAAGTCATCTCGCGTGTGGAAAACGGAATCGACGTTCTGCTGGACATTGACGTGCAGGGCGCACTTCAGATCAAGAGGCTTGCGGAGGAAAACCCGTTCTTCGGACGCTGTCTTGAGACGGTCTTCGTGACTCCGCCGGGCCATGCGGAACTGGAACGGCGTCTGCGCGGGCGCGGCACAGATTCCGAAGAGGTCATTGCGCGCCGGCTCGCAAATTCCAAAAGGGAACTGGAACTCTGGCGCGAATACAAGTATATTATTGTCAACGACGATTTGAACACTGCCTCGGAAGCATTGTCCGGTCTCATAAAATCATTCCGGCTGTCGAGTGCCAGATTAAAGGAGCCGCCATTTGATGAATACTGAAAAAAAGAAGAAAATCATCCTGGGTGTCACCGGGGGAATTGCCGCCTACAAGAGTGCGGAACTTTGCAGTCTGCTCTGCAAGGCTTCCTATGACGTGCATGTCATCATGACGGCAAGTGCGCAAAGACTGATGACGGAACGCTGTTTCCTGACACTCTCCCGGAATCCCGTGATCTGCAATCTCTGGGACGTCCCGGAATGGCGTCCCGAACACATTGAGCTTTCCGAATCCGCCGATCTGCTCGTTGTCGCCCCCTGCACTGCAAACTTCATCGGAAAATACACCCATGGAATCGCGGACGACGCATTGACGACCACCGCAATGGCATTTCGCGGGAAAGTCCTGCTTGCCCCGGCAATGAATACGCGAATGTGGGAAGCGCCGGCGCTTCAGGAAAACTGCAGGATACTGCAAAGCCGCGGCATATATTTCATCGGACCGGAAAGCGGGCGTCTCGCCTGCGGCGACGAAGGCAGGGGAAGAATGTCCGAACCCGCCGACATCGCAGCCGAAGTCAGACGTCTGCTGGAGGAATGAGCGGCACAGCAGGACAGGAAAAACGACTGCCCCGGCTTTCCTGTCCTTTCGCGGACTCCCGCTTCTCATGCCTGCCGCATCATTTTCCGGGGACAAAATAAAAAGGTTTGTTGTAATTCCCTGAAAACATGGTATATTATAAGCTACATTTTTTTTAACAGGGAAACAGGCCATTTTTATGCAGAACATCAGAAACATCGCTATCATCGCGCACGTCGACCACGGCAAGACCACTCTCGTAGACGAGATCATCAAACAGGCAAAAATTTTCCGCGACAATCAGGAAATGCAGGAGTGTTTTCTTGACAACAACGACATTGAGCGGGAACGCGGAATCACGATCCTGGCAAAAAACATCAGTGTCCGCTACAAAGACAGCAAGATCAATATCATCGACACTCCCGGGCACAGCGACTTCGGCGGACAGGTTGAACGGGTGCTCAACATGGCGGACGGCGTCCTGCTTCTCGTCGACTCCGCGGAAGGACCGCTTCCGCAGACGCGGTTCGTCCTTGACAAAGCGCTCAAGCTCAACCTGAAACCGATCGTCATCATCAACAAGATCGACCGTCCCGATGCGCGCCCCGAAGAGGTTCTCAGCAAAGTATTCGATCTCTTCATTGATCTCAATGCAAGCGAGGAACAGCTCGACTTCCCGATTCTTTACGCCAGCGGACGCAACGGCTGGGCAACCGAAGACCTCAAAAACGGTTCCCGCGATTCCATTCTCCCGCTGATGGATGCAATCCTGAAATACATTCCTCCGACGCCAATGCACGAAGGACCCGTTCAGCTCCAGATCACAACGCTGGACTACAATGATTACGTCGGCAGGATCGGTATCGGGCGTGTTCACCGCGGCAATCTCAAGCTCGGCGTTCCCCTGACGCTCATCAAGCGCGACGGCAGAACCTATCCCGTTCAGCTCAAGCAGCTCTTCACCTTCGAAGGAATCGAACGCAAAGCCGCCAGCGAAGTCCAGTGCGGAGACCTCTGCGCGATTGTCGGCGTGGAAGGAATCGACATCAGCGACACCCTCGCAGATGCGACACATCCGGAAAAGATGCCGCCGATTGCCATTGACGAACCCACGCTGTCCATGATGTTCCGCGTCAACGACTCCCCGCTTTTCGGCAAGGAAGGAAAATACATCAGCAGCCGGCACATCCGGGAGCGTCTTCTCAAAGAAGCCGAGCGCGACGTCGCTCTGCGTGTCGAGGACAACGGAACAGACTCCTTCAACGTCAGCGGCCGCGGCGTTCTCCATATCTCGATCCTGATCGAAAATATGCGCAGGGAAGGATATGAGCTCACGATCTCTCAGCCGCACGTCATCACGAAAATGATCGACGGGCAGGTTCAGGAACCGGTCGAACTGCTCTCCGTGGACGTCCCGGACGGAAGCGCCGGAAAAGTCATTGAACTCGTCGGCGTAAGAAAGGGCGAAATGATCAAGATGGAGGCACACACCTCGCGGCAGATTCTCGAATTCTACATTCCGACCCGCGGATTGATCGGACTGCGCAGCAAAGTCATGACGGCAACCGCCGGCGAAGCGATCATGTCGCACATGTTCTCGCACTATGAGCCGTTCAAGGGCGACATTCCGCAGAGAATCAACGGCGTGATGATCAGCATGGGCGCGGGCAAGGCAATCCCCTATGCCATCGACGGACTCCAGCAGCGCGGCACATTCTTCATCGAGCCGGGCGTGGAAACCTATGAGGGAATGATCGTCGGAGAACACTGCAAGGAAGGCGACATCGAGGTCAATGTCCAGCGCGCCAAAAAACTGACAAACATGCGCGCCGCGGGTTCCGACCGCAATATGAAAATCGCCCCCGCCCAGAAAATGAGTCTGGAAGAGGCGCTGGAATACATCGCCGACGATGAATATGTGGAAGTCACGCCTCAGAACATCCGTCTCCGCAAAAAATATCTTACGGAGATTGAGCGCAAGAAAATGCGCAATTCCAAACAGAAAAGCGAATAACCGCACAACCGGAACGGAATCATCATGATCGACTTTATTGACGTCAGCAAAAGTTACGGCAAACGTGATATTTTCGACCATGCCTCGTTCCGGATCAACAAAGGCGAACGTGTCGGAATCGTCGGTCCGAACGGTTCGGGGAAAAGCACGATGTTCCAGATCATCTGCGATGAGATTTCCGCGGACAGAGGTGAAATCATCCTGCCGAAGAAGGCGCGTATCGGGCATCTTCACCAGCAGCTGGATTTTTTCCGCGACGAGGATCCGCTGATCTCGTTCGCAAGCACCGCCAGCGGGGAGCTCCCGAAAATTCTGGAGCGCATTCACCAGCTCGAAGCCGATCTGAAAGAACTTTCCGGCGAAAAAGAGCGGCAGTCCGTCCTGGATGAAATCGGACATCTGCAAAGTGTCTATGAATCGCTCGGCGGTTATGAAATGAAGCACCGCGCGGCAGCGGCTCTTGCAGGACTGGGATTCAAGGAATCGGATCTTGAAAAACCGATGGGAGCGTTCAGCGGAGGCTGGCAGATGCGCGCCTGCATGGCGAAAACTCTTCTTGGAGAACCGGACATTCTTCTGCTCGACGAGCCGTCCAACTATCTGGATACGCCCGCCGTGGAATGGCTCCAGAAACGTCTGCGCAACTACAGCGGAACGCTGCTCCTGATCTCGCACGACCGTTTTCTCCTGAATTCAATCACGAACATCACGCTGGAAGTCAACAACGGGCATGTCACCCGTTATCAGGGCAATTACAATTATTATGTGCATGAGCGGGAAGAGCGCCGCCGTCACGCAGAAGCGGCGCAGGAGAACATCGACCGCAGAAAGGAACAGCTGGAACGCAACATCAACCGGTTCCGCGCAAAAGCAACAAAGGCGGCACAGGTTCAGTCCTGGATCAAAATGCTGGACAGAATCGAAGATGCGGAGGTGCCGGACGATCTTCATTTCCGCGGTGCAATCCGGATTCCCGATCCGCCCCACTCCGGCGCGGAGACGGTGCGCCTTGAGGACGTCTCGTTCTCCTACGACGGAAAAAGAAACATTCTGGAGCACATCTCGCTTTCCGTGGCGCGCGGGGACAAGCTCGGCATCGTCGGCTATAACGGAACGGGAAAGACGACGCTTCTGAAAATCCTCGCGGGTGTATTGACGCCGACCGCAGGAGCGCGGGTGCCCGGGCACAAGGTCGTAACCGGTTATCAGGCGCAGGAATTCGCGGAACTGCTGACACCTGACATGACGGCGTTCGACATTGTGAAGGAGGCAAGCGGCGGCAATGTGCCGTCCCAGCGCATCCGTGAGATTCTCGGTGCGTTCGGCTTCTCCGGGGAGGGCGCGGAAAAACAGTGCAAGGTTCTGAGCGGCGGTGAAAAAATCCGTCTCTGTTTTGCACGCATTTTTGTAAATCCGCCGAATTTTCTTGTATTGGATGAACCCACGACGCATCTCGACATTGCCGCGCGCGAAACACTTCAGCAGGCAATCTGCAACTACGCGGGCACGGTCTGCATCGTCAGCCATGACATCGAGTTTCTGCGCGGCACCGTGACCGGCATCGTGGAAATGCGCTCTCCGGGAATTCGTCTGCACTATGGCAATTACGACTATTACCGTGAGCGGATCGC
Organism: uncultured Lentisphaeria bacterium; assembly: GCA_949282305.1. Taxonomy (GTDB): domain Bacteria; phylum Verrucomicrobiota; class Lentisphaeria; order Victivallales; family UBA1829; genus UBA11452. The sequence continues at coordinate 10,472 of CASDPB010000048.1, forward strand.
CGCGGAACAAAGCGGGGAAAAAGCCGCGGCTTCCGCCAATGCGGTGGCGGCATCCCCTGATCTCAGTTCCAAGGAACGCCGCCGGGAACGGGCGCAGAAACGTCAGGAGATGTCCAGAGAAAAACGCCGTCTGGAAAGTGAAGTGGCGCGCCTGGAAAAACTCATTGAAACTTCCGAAGCCGAAAAAGAGCAGATCATCGCCGCACTTGCAGCTCCGTCCGGCGATGTGGACTTTGCGGGTCTGCAGAAAAAGCTCAACGAGCTGGACCGCACCATCGGCGAAGCGACAGAGCACTGGGAACGTTCCGCCTCGGCACTGGAAGAGTTCATGGCGGCATACAATGCCCTTCATGAAGATTGAAATCCGAATCTCCATGCGGAACCGGTACCGGTCATTTGACTTTCCGCCGGAAATCCGGGGCAATCTCCGGGACACCCTTCCGCCGATCTCTTGAAAAAACGGCATTTGCGGAGTAAATTACACGTTGAGAAAATGAACTGAAAAACAATTTGCGGAAAGAACGATACATGGCAGACCTGAATAAGATACGTAATTTTTCCATTATCGCACATATCGACCACGGAAAGTCCACTCTGGCGGACCGTCTCCTTGAGGCAACCCATACGATTGAAGCACGCGACCTTGTCCACGCCCAGCTTCTGGATGCCATGGATCTGGAGCAGGAACGCGGCATCACCATCAAGGCGCATCCCGTACGCATGACCTACAAGGCAAACGACGGCGAAGAGTATGAACTGAACCTGATCGACACTCCCGGCCATGTGGACTTCACTTATGAAGTCAGCCGCTCCCTTGCCGCCTGTGAGGGGGCAATCCTCATTATCGACGCCACACAGGGAGTTCAGGCGCAGACCGTCGCCAACGTGAATCTTGCATTCAAGCACAATCTCAAAATCATCCCCGTCATCAACAAGATCGACCTTCCGGCTTCGGATCTCAACATGTGTTACGAACAGCTGGAGGAAATTCTTGCGATTCCGCGCGAGGAGGCAATCGCCGTTTCCGCCAAGGAGGGGACAGGAATTCCGGCAGTGCTGGAGGCAATCGTAAAACTGATTCCGCCGCCGAAAGGAGCCATCGACAAACCGGCGAACGCGCTTATATTCGACTCCATCTACGACGCCTACCGCGGAGTCGTGACTTATGTCCGCGTCTACAACGGAAGTTTCAAACGCGGAGACAAACTGCGTCTGCTCAGCACCGGACTGGAGAGCGAAATCAAGGAAGTCGGAGTATTCACGCCGGAAATGAAAGCCATCAGCCAGCTGACCGCCGGTTCGGTCGGCTATCTGATTCCGAACATCAAGAGTCCCTCGGACACAAAAATAGGCGACACGGTCACAGAGGTCAAAAATCCATGCACGGAACCGCTTCCCGGTTTTCAGGAGATCCGCCCGATGGTGTTCAGCGGCATTTATCCCATCGACACTGCCGATTACGAACAGCTCAAGTTCAGCATGGCGAAACTTCAGCTCAACGACGCGGCATTCGTCTACCAGCCGGAAACTTCCGCCGCGCTCGGATTCGGATTCCGCTGCGGCTTCCTCGGACTGCTTCACATGGAGATCATCCAGGAGCGTCTGCGCCGTGAATACAATATGGACATCATCGCGACTTACCCGAGCGTGATCTACCATGTCTACCTGAACAACGGAACCATGATCAACGTGGACAATCCCGTCCATCTGCCCGACCCGTCGGAGATCAACCGCATCGAAGAGCCGCTTATCAATGCAAAGATCATGGCGCCGACCACCTACATGGGCGACATTATGAATCTCATCATGCAGAAACGGGGCGTCTGCACCAATACGGAAAGCGTCGATGGAAGACATATCCTGCTCACCGCGCGCATCCCGATGCACGAGATCCTGATTGATTTCCATGACAAGCTCAAGTCCATTACGCGCGGTTACGGAAGCATGGACTATGAACCTGCCGGATACCAGGCGGACAAACTTGTGAAGCTCGACATGCTGGTCAACGGCGATCCCGTGGATGCATTTTCCACGATCGTTCATGCGGATCATGCTTACAGCCGGGGCAGAATGCTGGCGGAAAAGCTGGCGGGAGTCATTCCGCAGCATCAGTTCCAGGTGGCAGTGCAGGCGGCAATCGGCGGCAAAGTCATTGCCCGTGAAACAGTCCGGGCACTGCGGAAAAACGTCCTGGCAAAATGTTACGGAGGAGACATCACCCGTAAGCGCAAGCTCCTCGAAAAACAGAAAGAGGGCAAAAAGCGCATGAAACAGATTGGAAGCGTCAATATTCCGCAGGAAGCATTCGTTGAAGTTCTGAAGTCCAATAATGAATAACGGAAAAAGAGGAGGCGGGCAATGAACAGGGCAATCCGACATCTTTTCTGCATTCTGCTTTTATCATGTTCCGCCGGTCTGCTTTGTTCCTGCGGAATCTTCAACGCCAAGGAGATCAAGGTCGGCAGAAGCTCCGAAAAAGAGGCGCTGGACTACTACAACATCTCCATCGGCAGAGTGGACGAACTTTCTTTTGAAACCCGCAACTTCCTCAGCAGCAACCTATTGCTGGACGATTACCATTTCCGCCCGGAACAGCTGGTGCGCGATCTCTCCGAAATGTACCATAAGGAACCTTCCCGCCTCACGCTCTGTGTCCTGACGGATGTCTGCTTCAATCTCTCCCTTCAGGCGGACGATGCGGATGAGGCAGCCAAATATGATCTTGCGGCGGTTCTCTACTCTTATCAACTGCTGTTCAACCGGGATTTCACCACGCAGAATCTCGGCAAATACGATCCGCTGACCTATCAGGCGGTCCGCACCTACAACAGCGCTCTCGCCCGACTCTATGCGTATCTGAACGGCAAAGGACTGACAGACAACGGCGCCTACTGCCTGCAGACTGCGGACGGCAAAAGCGTCACTTTTCAAAAACCGCTTTACCGTCTGCCGTTTCCGCGCACGTCCTATCGGAGTTTTCCGCTCTGCTCGGATTTCAAGATCGAAAATCTTTCCCATTTCACTCACGAATTCGGGCTTGGAGTCCCCGTTGTCGCCGTCACCAGTGAAAACAACAACTACGAATCCCTGAAAACCGGAACGCCAATTGCTCATGGAGCAACCGTATTCCTGCGCTTCGGGCACTCCGGGGAAGAAGAGACGGACACTTTCAGCGCCGCCCTTGAATTTTACGACAACGACAAAGTGCGCACCATCGAAGTCGCGGGAGAAAAGAAAGTCCCTCTGATCTTCGATTATTCCACTCCGTTTGCCTTCTACGTATCGACGCTGCCCGATGTGAATCTGCTCTATTATATGCTGAATCCCGCTCAGACAGTCACCGCGCCGGGGCTTTACACTCTGGAGCCTTACAATCCCGAAAAGATACCCGTGATCCTGATCCATGGACTTATGTCCAGCCCCCACACCTGGATGCAGATGGTCAACACGCTCAAAAACGATCCCGTGATCCGCGAGAACTGTCAGTTCTGGTTCTTTACCTATTCCAGCGGCAATCCGATTCTCTATTCGGCATCTCTCTTCCGGCAGAGTCTTCTGGACGCTCAGATGGAACTCGCGCAGACGCCCGAAGCGAAAGAATCCTTCAACAAGATGGTTCTCATAGGTCACAGCATGGGGGGGCTGATCGCCAAGACGGCGCTGCTTGACGCGCAGGACACCCTGCTGAAGAAAATAACCGGCATGAGCTGGCAGGAGATTCAGCCGAAATGCACGCCGGAACAACAGGCACTGATCCGCGACATGCTTATTTTCGACAGCATCCCGTCAGTCAGGCGTGTTCTTTTCCTGGCTGTGCCCCACAGAGGTTCCGCCATGGCGAAATACACAATCGCGCACATCGGCTCCAGTCTGATCTCCCTTCCCGGAGAACTTCTCACTCAAACGCACGACCTGGTTCTGAAACTCTTCAACAAAGAAAATAAACCGGAACTTGCAGTTTCCAGAATTCAGACAGGCATCGACGGACTGGACCCGGACAACCAGATTCTGAAACTGCTGAACGAGACGCCTTTCAAGCCCGGGGTTCCCTATCATTCCATCATTGGAAACGAGGATGCGCCGAATGTCCCCGGCGGAACGGACGGCATTGTCTCCTACTCCAGTTCGCATCTGGACGGGGCGCAGAGCGAACTGATTGTCCGGTCCGGACACAGTGTCCAGCTTCACCCTGTCGCGATCCACGAAGTCCGCCGGATACTCCGTCTGCACCTCCGGGAAAACGGACGCTGAAACCGGTCATCTCCCCCGCAGACGCGGAACCCCGACCGGTAGTCACTCTTCCGGATTCAACAGATACGCCGCGACTTCATCCGCACGACAACTTCCGCGGGATAGTCTCGAAATCGCGTTTCAGCAATTCCAGCCGCAGGCATATCACAATATCCATTGCCCCATGCAGTCCAGCAGTCGTCAGTCAGGCAGACACACGGTTCATCCCGTATCCCGGCTGCCGGGCAAATTCACAACTTATCCCCTGCTTTCCTGCCGTGACAAATAATGGTACAGCTCATCCAGCTCCACCGTAACTGTCCCGACTTTTGCATCAGCCGCCCCATACCCCATCAGCAGACGCCCGTCATCCAGAAGCACTCCGGAACAGCTGAACAGACACGGTATGGCAAAGTCTCCTTCCAGTTCCCACTTCTCCGAAGCATACAGGATTCTTTCTCCCGGACGTGCCGCAATTTCCGGCAGACCTGTCCCCGTCTCCCGCAGCAGCATGAAACTCTGAGTATATCCCACGGCGTCATCCTGCTTGCCGTGATAAGGCAGCAGCCAGATTCCCGGTTCGAGTTCCAGCGGCGCCCAGCTTGCGCCGATCCGGTTCGCCTCCCACGGAAATTCCGGCCGGGCAAACACGAATTCCTCCGCAGTGCCTTCATAAAAATCTGAAAGAGAATTTCCCAGCGCCATAAAGATCGACGGTGCCGTCAATCCCTTTCCGACATCATAGCTCCAGGGGGTTTTGGGGCGATGAATGCAGACGATTTTCTCCGTGCCGCCAATCCGCAGGGGACGAGGAAAAAGCACGACATCCCTGTCATCGCTGACGTCGGGACGGTGCAGCGGTGCGACAAAGGAAAACGCATTCTCATAATCACCTGTCTTCAAGGCATCAAGCTCTACTTTATAAAGCAGTGAAACCGTGGAGTTTTCCGCCACCGCCCGCCCGAAGTCCTGTGCAGCGGAACGGACGGAGGCAGGCATGCACTGCACCGGATCATCATGTTCCCAATACGGCCCCGGCGGAAACGCGCGGCAGGCAACGGTAAGATACAGCACATCTTCAAAATAAAACAAACGGGGATCTTCAATGCAGCCATTGCTGTAATCGAACATCCGGCGCCCGAAAGCATCCGTCACAGTCAAATCACACGGATTCTGCTTCAATCCCGGAGCCAGCGCCGGACGCGACCAATCACATTCCCAGTGCATCCCGCAATCACGGCTGACCGCGTAACCAAGAAAAATCGGATACGGCAGCGGTTTGCCGGGAATCCGGTTTCCAGCCTTCGGACCCGTCGCACGGAACAGCATGTGAACCGTATCTCTTTCGACAGGATCGCGGACCATTGCCGGATTCAAAACCATCTTGCTTGCCCAGTCGGTAAGGGGATTCGGGCCGAACTGAAATCTTTTTCTGAAATTCATTTTACAATTCCTTTCTTCCGCAGCTGTCGCCCGTAAATCAAAGTGTCAAGTCTTTCAGGCATTTTTTAATTTAACGAAGACACCGGAAACATTTCAAATATTTTCCCCGCGGAAATGATGGAAAAGATTGATTCATCTCTTTCGAGTTCCGCTTATTCTTTATCCCGCCTCTTCAAACTCTTTGCTCCGGCACAGAACATGCGCCAGCCGGGAAAATTCCAATGATAAGGGAAATCACGGCATTGCTTCGGCTTGACCGGATTGATCAGACAGCATTTCCGGCGGTCATCATAATAAAGACAGGAGCCGTCCTCCTTCTCAAGCAGAGACAGGGAACGGCGGTCCGGTGTCAAACAAGTACAGTCACGGATGAAACGCTGAAGTTCAATTCCGAGATAGTCCGCAATCGCATCAATCTCCTGTTCCGTAACACGAACAGGCCCTTCCCATTTGCAGCACGCGCCGCATCTCCGGCATTGAAAATCCGAAAGATCCTCTTTCTCCACATTCACCTGCATCCCTCCTCTGTACGCAGAAAATGCTCCTTTTCAGGAGCATTCTGCAGGAAAGCGTCAGTCCGCAATCAGCTTGTAGTCATTGTCCAGCAGATCGTAGAAGAAGATGCCGGTAATGAAATCTGCAATGTTGAGAGGATGCAAACCGAACTTGACGTCGATCAGCGCCGCGGCTTCCACTTCCAAAGCCCAGTAATCCTTGGTCTTATCGGCAAAAATAGATTCGTTCGGCTTCTGCATCCCGCTGTAGATATACCAGAAATCAGGCAGGTTGCCAATGGTGTATTCACGTGTCAAATCGCCTTTTCCCGTTGCAACGATATACGCCTGCCATCCGTCGTCCAGCGCAAGACCGTAGGTGCGGTTGAATCCCTTCACGATTTTTCCGGACGGTCCGACGCCGGCGCCGATTCCCAGCGCATGAGTCGCGCGAACCCCGAGCTTTGCAGTTGCTCCGGATCCGAGTTCCAGCGAGAAAATATCAAGAAGTTCCGCCAGGCGGTTCGGAATGTACATGATGACTTTATCGGCAATGATCCTGCCTGTGCTGTTTTTCTGTCCGACATCCTCTTGAGCCTGCACGGTTGCACCGAATGCAAAAAGTGTAACAGCCAGCAGAGCGATTTTCCCGATCGTTTTCATGATTCCTCCGGAATAATATTCAGTTTTTATTTTTTATGACAGTTTCCGCTAAATATAATATCCGCAATGAGTGATTGCAACACAGGATACAGCGAAGTTTTGAAAAAAAACTGCAAATATTATTGTCTTCCGCCATTTCAGCGCTATGTTAAGACCTCATATTCGTGCAATTCAATAAAGGAGAGAGTATTGTCATGAAAACTTCGGATCTTATCGCCATCGGATTTATTGTCCTCTATACCTGCGCAGTCTTCTTTTTTCCCTTGAACATATCTCCCGACGGCACTCTTGTCCCAGGAGCGCTGTCCGACGGTTTTTCCAATTTCGGGCATGTGACAAAAGCCCATCCGTATCTGATGGGCTTCTTCAAAGTCGGGCTTCTCGCCACATTTGGCGAAATGCTGAAGGTCCGGCGGAAAACAGGTTCCTGGAAAGTGCCCGCACTGTTTCTCAGATTCATCGTCTGGGGCATCACGGGAATGGTCTTCTCCTACGTCTTCGCGATGTTTGCCGCCGGTGTCGGAGCGTTGATGGGTTCTCCGGTCTGGCCGGTCGGAAGCGCGGACAGAACCACATGGAGCGCAACACTGATTTTTGCCGTTTCCACCTCATTCTGGCAGAATATGATCTTCGCCTATCCGATGATGCTCGGACACGAATGGTGCAACGAGGTCATCAACAAAAAACGGTTCGTCGGCGGAGAAGAGTTTCTTGCCTCCGTGGACAAACATATCTGGGGCTCCTTCATCCCGAAGACAATCCTGTATTTCTGGATTCCCGCGCATACCGTGACCTTCTGTCTGCCGCAGGACTACCGTGTGCTTATGAGCGCCGTTCTGAGTCTTGCACTCGGCTTCCTCCTGACATTTCGCCCCAGGCAGGCGAAGAAATAATCTGCGGAAAAATCAGCTCCCGCGGAACAGGCGCGGTATGAAACACATACCGCGAAACACCTCACTTTGAAAGTTCATACTGCTGGGCGACCAGCCTGTCCGCCCCGTACATCTTGCGCAGTTTCGGCTTCTCGATTTTCCCGGTCGGATTGCGCGGCACTTCGGCAAAAATGATCTTGCGCGGGCGCTGATAGCGCGGCAGGTCATGGCAAAACTCCAGGACGCCCTCCGCGGTCAGCTCAAATCCCGGCTTCAGCTCTATGATTGCGGCGGCAATCTCCCCGAGACGCGCATCCGGCAGCCCGATCACGGCGACATCCTTGATCGCGTTATGCTTCCGCAGATAGTCCTCAATCTGGACCGGATAAAGATTCTCGCCGCCGGTGATGATTACATCCTTTTTACGGTCGACGAGGTAAATGAAACCGTCCTCGGACTCCTTCGCCATGTCGCCGGTGAAAAGCCAGCCGTCCGCCAGAACCTCTTTCGTGGCTTTTTCATCTTTGTAATAACAGTTCATCACGCCATCCCCCTTGACTGCCAGTTCTCCGACTGTCCCCCGGGGAACCGGGCGATGCTTCTCATCCACGATCATGGTCTGCCAGCCGTATCCGGCAACACCAATTGCGCCGACATGATCCGCATTCTCAATCCCGAGATGCACCGCCCCCGGTCCGATGGACTCGCTTAAGCCGTAATTGGTATCGTAATCATGGTGCGGGAAGACCGTTTTCCAACGCTTGACCAGGCTCGGAGGAACCGGCTGTGCGCCGATATGCATCAGGCGCCACTGATCCAGCTTGTAATCGGAAAGTTCAATTTCCCCCCGTTCAATCGCATCCAGAATATCCTGCGCCCACGGAACGAGAAGCCAGACGATCGTGCATTGTTCTTCGGAAACGGAACGCAGAATCCACTCCGGGTTGACCCCTTTCAGCAGAACCGCTTTCCCTCCCACAAGAAAGCTGCCGAACCAGTGCATTTTCGCACCGGTGTGATACAGCGGAGGAATGCAGAGAAACGTGTCATCGCGTGTCTGCCGGTGATGCTTCTGCTCCACAATGCAGGCATGCATCAGACTGCGGTGGGCGTGGACGATAGCCTTCGGGAAACCGGTCGTCCCGGAGGAAAAATAGATCGCCGCCTCATCGCTGTCTGAAATCGGGATTGAGGGCGATTTGCTGGAGCAGTATGACACAAGATTGTAGTAAGGTTCGGCAAAGGACGGGCAGTCGTCCCCGACATAGAGCATGGCTTTCACGCGCGGCAGACTCTCGCAGATACACTCCATGCGCCCGACAAACTCCGGACCGAAAATCAGGATATCGACATCCGCCAGTTCCAGGCAGTATTTAATCTCCTGCGGTGTATAGCGGAAGTTGAGCGGCACCGCCATGGCGCCGCTTTTCAGGATGCCGAAATAGATCGGCAGCCATTCCAGACAGTTCATCAGCAGAATTCCGACTTTGCACCCCTTCCCGATGCGGCGGGTCAGCAGAAAATTCGCAACGCGATTGGCACGGCGGTCAAACTCGCCCCATGTAATCTCACTGCGGAAAGCATCAATTCTGCTGGGCTCAATCAGGGAATATTCCCGCCAGGTCGTATGACGTTTTTCAAGTTCCTGTGGATTGATCTCGACGAGCGCGACGTCGTTTCCATACAACTTCGCGTTGTTCTCCAGAATTTCCGTGATCGGCATTGCCAGCACCTTAGATAAAAACAGTTAAGATCCGTAAGGGAAAAATCCGCATGATCTTTCCGCTCCGGATCGCTGATATTGATTTGCGAAAGTTCATAAACTAAACCCGTTTCCGGAAAATTCAAGCCGTTCCGTCCCCGCCGTTGACTTTTTTTCAGATAATCGGGCAATATGGCGCGGCTCTTCCGCAGAAAAGGCGGAAAAAGACAGAAATCTCCCGCGTCCTCTTCCGGGAACTTCTCCGATGTATTACGCGGGCAGAGACGGGTGCATCAGGATTTTCTCAATCTCCTCCACGCCCGGAACTCTGCCGGAACAGACAACTTTTCCATCCAGTGCCAGCGCCGGTGTCATCATTGCCCCCATCTCCGCGATTTTTTCGATCTCCTCAATTTTCACGATTTCACAATCAATCCCGTTTCTCTTTACGGCGCTTTCCACGTTGGCGAAAAGTCTTCTGCACTTTCCGCAACCGCTCCCCAAAATCTGTATCTTCATTTTTCTTTCCTCCTACTTTCAGTTAAATGAAAAGATTCTGAAACAGATTGAACAAATAACCGATCATCATGATTCCGCCTGTGCACACGGCGACAAACAATGCCAGCAGTTTCGGTTTGACGGCTTTGCGGAGCATGATGACGGAAGGCAGACTCAATGTCGTGACCGCCATCATGAAGGCAAGAACCGTACCAAGCTGCGCCCCTTTGGCAAGCAGGGCTTCGGCAACAGGCACCATGCCGAAAATATCAGCATACATCGGAACACCGGCAAGGACTGCCAGAATGACGCCGGCGGGATTGCCGTCGCCGAGAATCTTCTGTATCCATTCTTCCGGTATCCAGTTATGAATAAAAGCGCCCGCACCGACGCCAATCAGAACATAGGGAAAAACTTTCCTGAACGTTTCCGCCATCTGCTCTTTCGCGTAAATCAAACGCTCTCTACCTGTCAGCTCCGGCAATTCGGTAGCATTGCACGCTCCGGTTTTACGAATGAAATCCTCCACCTGATCCTCCATGCGGAGCTTTTCGATCAGAAATCCGCCGAACACGGCAAGAACCAGACCGACGACCACATAGGCAACGGCAATCCTTGTTCCGAAAATCCCCGTCAGAAGAACCAGGCTGCCCAGATCCACCATCGGCGACGAGATCAGAAACGAGAATGTTACTCCGAGCGGCAGACCTGCTCTGGTAAAACCGATAAAAAGCGGAATGGACGAACAGGAACAAAACGGCGTAACTGTTCCCAGCAATGCGGCAAGCATATTTGCCGGAAAACCGTGACAGCGTCCCAATATCCGTCGGCTCCGTTCGGGCGGGAAATAGCTCTGAATATAAGAAATGACAAAAATCAGAAAGCACAGCAGCACCGTAATTTTAATCGTGTCATAGAGAAAGAAGCAGACCGTTCCCCCAAAGCGTGTCGCCAAATCAATTCCCAGTTTTTCCAGTCCCGCCCCGATAACGTCATTGAGCCACTTCATCCCCAGAATCTGATTCTGGATGAAATCCCAGATCAGCCGCATCGTTTCCATCATGGAATCCTCTCTATATTTTGCTAAAAGACTAAATAATAAAAACAAACGCCCGGAACAGAAAAATTCAAGACCTTTTCCTGTCTGCAATGCAATTCAGCATGTCCATGATGCAGGGACAGCAAAGACGGTAGAAAACCTGTTTCCCGCGTTTTTCATCCGCAACGATTCCGGCATTTCTCAAGATAAGCAGATGCTGACTGATGGTGGCAAACTTTACTCCGACCGCATCCACAAACTCACAGACACAATGCTCCGCACCATCCGCCAGCTGTCTGACAATCCAAAGCCGGATGGGATGCCCAAGCGCCTTGAACACCTCCGCCCCGGCTTTACAATCATTTTTGCTGTATTTCAGCATTTTATCACCTCGTCATTTAGCAATATAACATAATATTCCGCTTTTGCAATCTGCCACTTCATCAAACATCAAAAAATGCCGGACTGCCCCGGAGAACTGCCAACTGCTGCGGATACGACGCAGGCAGACACGGGAAGGCTTCTGAATGTCTGAAACCGAACAGCAGCATATCATCAGTCAGAACCGTTCGGCTTTCCCCGCCTGAAGATTTTATTCCCGTAAGCGCCCAGCCAGCCCCATCTGGATTTGAGTCAGACAGTGTGGTATGTTCTTCCACAAACCGTAATAATGGGAGAACGGCATGGGACGCGAAGGACGAGATTATTGGGAGGCGCAACTGTCAGAATATTGGGACAGC
>CASDPB010000049.1 GCA_949282305.1 uncultured Lentisphaeria bacterium
CATCATCCATGAACCGGCGGACGAATATCACGCCCGCAGTCGCAGCGGAGAATTTATGTCGAGCCACCTCCTGGCCGACTTCCGGGAATCCCCGGCTCTCTACCGCAGGAAAGTTTCCGGGGAAATCACGGAAAGCGAATCTTCCGCATTCGTCATGGGACGTGCGGCGCACTGCCTGATTCTGGAGGGACGGAACGCCTTTGACCGCGAATATGTTGTCACCGACGGCCCGATCAATCCTCGGACCGGCGAATCCTACGGGCGCAACACCAAGGCGTTTGCGGAATGGGCGGCGACTCAGGAACGCGAAATCATTTCCGGAAAGGACTTCAGCTTTCTCCTGAAACTGCAGCGCGGCGTCTGGCTGCACCCGCTCGCGTCGGAACTGCTGGCGGACGGAATCGCGGAAGGTGTGGTTCGGGCTGAGTATTGTTCCGTTCCCTGCCAGATCCGGATGGATTGGTTCAGCATGAAGTCCGGGCTTGTTGATCTGAAAACCTGCGACAGTCTCCGCTGGTTCGAGTCGGACTGCCGTCGCTATGGCTATATCCTGCAGCTGGCGTTTTACCGGGCGATTCTCCGGATTGTGAGCGGTAAAAACTTCCCCGTCCACATCATTGCGGTGGAAAAGAATGAACCGTTTTCCGCCGGGGTCTGGAAACTGACGGATGAACTGCTGGATCTGGCGGAACTTTCCAACAAAAGCGCCCTGGAGCGTTTCCGGAGCTGCTGTATTTCCGGAGTCTGGCCGACCGGATATGAAGATCTCCGTATCATTGACACACTTTGAATTCAAAAAACAGCAAACAGGAAAGGTGAAAATCATGAAGAAAATCATCACAAAAACGCTTGACATCACACCGGATATGGCGGCCCAAATGCTGGAACGCAACACCATGAACCGGAATATCAGCCAGCTGAACGTTACCCGCTATGCCAATGACATGGCCTCCGGAGCCTGGGAACAGAACGGGGAAACCATCAAAATCGCTGAGGATGGAACGATTCTTGACGGACAGCATCGCCTCTGGGCGATCATTGAATCCGGAGTCACCGTCACAATGATCGTTGTCTGCAATGTCAGGAAGGAAGCCGTCGGCTCCATCGACAGCGGAGTCACCAGACTTTTTCATCACCTCCTGAAAATCAAAGGATCCCAGCATCCGACCACGGCGGCAATGATCACAAAATTCGCCTGGATTTACGAGAACTTTGATCGGCAGATGCGTTCAAGTTCGGCAAAGACGGAAACCCGTAATTCGGTTCTGGAACCGTATTATGACGAAAACCGGGAATTACTTGAACATGCCGCGGCGGTTGCGGAATGCGGCGCACATCATTTCGTGAAGTCCCATATGGGATTCTGTTTCTACCTCTTTCTGAAGAAAAATCCTCAGAAAGCGGAAGAGTTCATCAAGCTGGTCAAGACCGGAGAAAATCTTTATACCGGGCATCCGATCATGACGCTTCGCAGCAAGCTGATTGATAATCGCATCAGCAAAAACAAGCTGACGGTTCGGGAAACGCTGGCATTCTACATCAAGGCCTGGAATGCGTTTCTGAAAGGTCGCGACCTCTCCGTATTCCGCTGGAACAACAGCGAAGAGCTCCCCGAGGTGAAATGATGGAAGAGAAAATTTCTCTGATGCCGACCATCGCGATCCACACGGCATCGCCTTTCAAAGATCTCTTTCCGATCAAGGAAAGTGTCCTGAACGAGATCGCGGAGGATATGAAGCAGAACGGATTTGATTTTGCCCATCCGATCATCATCTGGGCCGGTCACAAAGTCACAGTAGTGGATGGACATACCCGTCTTGCCGCCGCACAGAAAATTCATCTGAACAAGGTCCCGATCATATTAAAGGAGTTCGCTTCGGAAGACGAGGCGCTTCAATATGCAATCAAAGCTCAGAGCCATCGGAGAAGTCTGACACCACAAGAGCTTCTGAATTGCCTTGCGGAGCTGGACAAGAGAAAATCCGCCGGTCGACCGGGGAAATTAGCCACGTTCGTGGCTAATTTCGGAAAATCGTCAGAAGCAACAGCTGACCTCCTTGGTATTTCCAGAGGAAAAGTGGAAAAACTTCGAACCATCAAAAATCACGCAACGGCAAAAATTCGTAATGCGGTGGCTTCTGGAAATATGTCGATCGACAAAGGGTATAAGGAAACCATGAAGGCGCGTCGACAGGACAAAGCGAAAGAACTCCCTCCCTTGACCGGAACCGAGTTGCAGGATCTGAAGGAATCCCGCTCTGAAGCAATCAAGGTCAGCATCATCAAGATGGTGAAGCTGCGGCTTGAACGGGAAGTTCAGGAATATCCGGAAATCGGCTATTCTCTCCAGGAGCGCAATACCCTGAGCGATGTGATTTCCTCTGAAATCGGCAACCTGATTGCTGACATGTTACCAGGAGAAAATGAAAATGAGCAGTAAGTTTTGCAATATCGAATTCCCGCTCGTTCAAGTTCCCGTCTGGAGCCTGAAAATGGAAGAACCGTTTCGGAACCTTTTCCCAATTCGACAGACAGTTCTTGCGGAAATCATCGACGATATGAACGTTAACGGCTTTGATTTCGGGCATCCCATTGTTGTGTGGAAGATGATTGTAGTTGATGGACACACCCGCCTGAAAGCGGCAATCGCCGCCGGATTGGAGACAGTTCCTGTCATCTGCCGCCAGTTTAACGATGAGAACGAAGCATTGGAATATGCCATTCGCTGTCAGAGAAACCGCAGGAATTTGACAAACGGAGAACTGCTTCAATGCCTTCAACAGCTGGATATGAGAAAAAAAGCTGGTCGTCCGGCAAGCAATTCCTCCTGCAGCATGAGTCGTGGAAAATCTTCCGTTGATCTCGGTGAAACTTTAGGGATTTCCTGTAAAAAGGTGGAACGTCTCCGAGCAATCAACGCTTATGCCACAGACGAAATCAAAGAGGCGTTGCGACAGGGGAAATACTCCATCAACCGTGCTTATGAGGAAACCATGCGTTCAAGGCGGCCGCAGGAAAAGATCGAACCCGATGCGGATGCGGAGTTGGTACATTCCATCATGGCGGACATTCATGCCCGAATGAATGAAGTGCAAATCCGCAAACTGGTGAAAGCACTTCAGATTGAATTGGCAAACTGCTGAAAAGAGGAAAGGAAACAGATTATGGGAATGCTTGACAACATTCAAACCGGGCGAGAAAACAAGCCGCCGCGCATCATGATTTACGGAAGCGAAGGCGTGGGGAAAGCACAGCCTCTTGACGCAAAAATTCTGACTCCACATGGTTTCGTTTCCATGGGATCGTTGAAAATCGGAGACAAGGTCATCGGAGCCGACGGGAAAGCGCATTCTGTTCTTGCGATCTACCCGCAGGGTAAGAAAGAAGTTTTCAAAGTCACGTTTCGCGATGGTTCTGAAACGGAATGCTGCGATTCCCATCTGTGGTTTACTCAGACCAGAACTGAACGGGATCATAAATTGCCGGGCGCGGTCAGGGATCTGCATACTATTCGCACTACACTTCGCTACGGAACTCATTTCAATCATGCTGTTCCGCGAGTTGCACCGGTAGAATTCGAATCAGATCATGATCTGCCGGTTTCTCCCTGGCTGCTCGGTATTTATCTTGCGGAAGGCAGCTGCGGCGCATCGGCAAGCATCAGCAACCCGGAATCGGATATTTTGGAGCGGATTGCTGAAAGCGTTCCAGAATCCGATACAACAACCCCCGCGAGAAATGCGATCAGGATTCGAAAGCGTCAGATCGGTTCTGCCCCGAGCGAATTCAAAAAAGGACTCCTTGCGCTGGGTCTGGCAGACAAGGTCAGCGATACAAAATTCATTCCGGAATGTTATCTGTTTGCATCAGTCGATGACCGGCTCGAACTGTTACGAGGTCTCTGCGATGGCGACGGATATGTCGGTAACCCAGGCTCCATTGAAATTTGCACGGCAAGCGAACAAATGGCGAAAGACATCATATTTCTGATCCGTTCTCTCGGAGGTTCCGCGATCATGAAAAAACGGACGGGGCGTTATCGAAAAGGTACGGTCGTCCGTGAGGTCAAGGTTTCCCACCGGATCTACGGAACTTTCACCAACGGGATTGTCCCCGTCGCTTCCGCAAAACAGACCGCGAAATGGAAATTCCCGGAATGGATGATGCGACATACAATCCGCAAGGTCGTAAGCGTCGGCGAAAAAGAGTGTCAGTGTATCGTCATTGATGCGTTGGATTCCCTCTATATAACGGACGATTTCATTGTCACACACAACAGCACGTTTGGAGCATCCGCGCCGGGAGCGATCTTCATCCAGACCGAGGACGGACTCGGCGAAATCGACTGCCGAAAATTCCCGCTTGCACATTCGCTTTCCGAGGTGATCGCAGAACTGACCGCGCTTCGGGACGAAGCTCACGAGTTCCAGACCGTCGTTGTGGATTCCGTTGACTGGCTCGAACGCCTCATCTTCGACGAGGTCTGCCGCGAATTCGGTGTCCGTTCCATCGAAAAAGCCGACGGCGGCTACGGCAGGGGATATACCCATGCGCTGACTCACTGGCGCAAGGTCATCAACCTGCTTCAGGAACTGCGTGACAAGCGCGGAATGATGGTCATTCTGGTCGCCCATGCGAAGGTCGAACGGTTCGAAGATCCGGAAAACGCCGCCTACGATCGCTACACACCGCGTCTCCACAAGCACGCTGCAAGCCTGATCGCGGAATGGGTCGACGCCGTTCTGTTCGCGAACAAGAAGTTCCGGGTGACAAAGGAGAACGCCGGATTCAATGGAGAACGCGCGATCGCCGCTCCCATCGGCGCGGATGGCGGGGAACGCATCATCCGCACGGTGGGAAGTCCCGCCTGCATCGCGAAGAACCGTTACGGCCTGCCGTCGGAAATTCCGCTCTCGTGGCAGGCATTCATTGAGGCATACACAAAAATCGAGGAGAACCATCATGAGTAAGTGCGGAGCCATCTGCGAGGTCTTCAGCCGCGTCTGCGGGTATTTTCGACCCGTGACGAACTGGAATAAGGGCAAACAGGAGGAATTCAAGGAAAGAAAGGTTTTCGAGGTGAAGAAATATGCACGAAAAAATCCGGACGGCAAATCGTCCGCTGGTGTGTGATGTCTGCGGCGGAATGATCCAGGTCGGGGAACCGTTCCGTGCTGTGCGGGATGAGTATTCGCCTGTTGAGTATCACGAACACATCCAGTGTCCCGGCACTCCGGCTGTCGCTGTAAGCAAACCGCCCCCGGAACCGCCGAAAATTACAGAATTCAATCATCACTGCCATTGCATGGCATAACGCAATAGGAAACACAAATGTCCACAATCAATTTCAACGCGAACGAAGTCGAACCATCGACCGGGTATGATCCGATTCCGGCCGGAAAATACCAGGCTGTCATCACAGAATCGGAAATGAAGCCCACCAAGACGGGAAACGGGCAGTATCTCCAGCTGGAATTCGAGATCATCGAGGGTGAATACAAGAATCGGAAGGTCTGGGCGCGGCTGAATCTGGAAAATGCGAACGCGGACGCGGTCCGGATCGCCCGGGCGGACCTCTCC
>CASDPB010000050.1 GCA_949282305.1 uncultured Lentisphaeria bacterium
ACCGCCTCCACCGCGCCGTCGTTGAAGCGCGGGTTCTTCTCATACGGATGGATCTCCGAGAGTTTCATCATTTGAATCTGCATAAAGGTTCCTTTCCTGGAAAAATGATTTGCAAAAGCAAGATTCGGAGCTACTTTTGCAAGGGTTGAAGAATTGAGAATTCCGGAGAAAGACGATTTCGCCGGAAACGGGGCAAACAGCCCCGCTGTCGCGTTCGATTCCGACCCGCTATACAGCCCCGGCGAACGTGCTGTCGCACGTGTAAGAGGGCTGTCCCGGGGCGTGTCGGCGTACTGTCGGAGTGGATCGCAAGTCGTTGATAATCAACGAGCATAAAAATTTTATCACCGGCAAGCAAGTCTGCTTATAATGCCGACTCCTTCCGCGCGCCCTCGAAAAATCCCTTTCAAGGGGGGAACCGTTGACTCTGGAATGTGCATAAGCCTCGCCGCCTCATTTTCGACCCCTCGAAGTCTCTGTGCTTCTATGAGGCTGGAAATGCCCTTAAAATAAGTGACGGATTCTTCCGTCATTCCGATGAAAGTGACGGAAGAAGTGACGGAAGGCTCACGAGAACACCACATTCAGCATGAGCCGCGCCTCTTCCGCAGAAAGAATGAGGCTGGCTCCGGGCATGCCCGCTCCACAGAGCCGGGGCTGGAAAACTTAGCGGCAGAATATGGGAACTTTTTCGTTAAGGAACTTTTCCAGATGTGCAAACGCGCCTTTTATTTCCCCGATCAATTTGGGAATGTCGCACACCGTAGTATCCGGTTCACTCCACCCCGGTACATCGTCATAACCCCACCCGTTATCACCCAAATCAACTGTTCTCTTGATCCAACCCCATAAACCGCTTTGCTTGACCCGGCGCGGGGGGTGGTACTTTCCCTTTACAACCTTCTGACAATTTGAAATGGCAACGGAAGCCGTCCCGAAAAATTCCACCCTCACCACCTGACTTTCCTGCAGATTCAGATCCCCGCAAGATACTTTTATTGCCGCTTGTACCCCAAGGATTCCATTGCTGAATTTGTTGAGTCCCTCATTAATTTTCCTGCTCAATGCATCCTTATGGCTGGCGAGTGCGGAAGACAGACGTTCCGGATTTTTATATTTCTTTTCCGCAGATAAAGAAGTTTTTGTCGCATATTCGGCGTCTATGGCCGTCAAAAGCCGCGCCGTCATGTCGCGGGCAGAATCAAATTGAGTTTGAATTTGTACCCGAAGCGAATGATAGGCATCCACGACACTCTGGATATGTCCTTTGCACACTGCCATGCTTTTTTCCCGTTTCGCTTGTTCTGCGGATCTGTTCCTGGACTCGGCAAGTATGCTTGATAAGGCCGTTTGTGTTTCTTTTATCTCGCGAATGAATTGCTGGAGAAAAAGACTTTCCCGAAAAGATGAGTTTAGTCTGATTTGCTCCGACAGTATTTTCTTCAACGTTTCCAAATTGGACAACGGCCATGGAGCCTTGGCCGAGACCTGAACAACCGGTGCTTTGCGGACCGATTCCTTCTGAGCGCCGGAGAGCAGACGGTGCAAACGGTCGAGATGTTCCTGCCTGATGTCCTCAACCGTTTTTTCAACGCCGCGTTTCGATATTTTTGCTGATATAGAGTCTATCTTGTTCTGCACCACGACAAGCGGCTTGACATCGGAAGTCGAGCGATCAATGAATTCCAGATTCTGTCCATCGGAATCACACTTGACATTGGTCAGAAACATGATCATATCGACCGTCGGCAATACCAATTTCAAAGTAATCTCCTCATGAACGCCCAACTTATAGGCATCAAGCCCAGGAGTATCTACAAAAATCAGCTCATGATCAAATTTGAAGTAAGGCGAGTAAACATGGATCTCATCAATTTGCTCGCGGTTTCCCGGATTGTTTCTTTCATCCCCATACTGCCGGAGCTTTCTCTTGATGTCTTTTGTGGCGACAAGACGTTTTTTCCCTGAGTCCGGTGTAAAAATAAAATCTGCATGCAGCGTTGTATCGTAGCCGCAAAGCACTTGCCGTCCAGAACTGGGTGCAACGCCAGTAGGCAACAGATCCTGCCCCAGAACAGCATTGAGCAGGGTCGATTTTCCGCTGCTCGTTATCCCGATGACAGCAATTCGCGTCTGTGAACTTCCAATTCGATAAAGCAAATCTTCCAACCGCTTGCGAGACGCAGAAAAGAAACTTTGAGCAACAGGTGCCGAGTCATATAATGAGAGCACCGTCGCTATTAACTCCTTAATGCCCTTTCTCATCATCGAAACTCCATCCTACCGTTCATGGAGAACTCCATGTGTTCATAATTACCTACCTCATCCCAATCCCTATGAATAAAATATCCGCGTTTGGTCATCCAATATAACGGCCCGACTGTGTCATAACACGTCATATCAGGAGTTCTGCGTGTAAATATTTTTCCCGGCTTCCCGGATTTTCTTCCTCAGCGATGCAGGCTCCAGCACCTGAATGCGTCCGGCCTCGGCCAGAATCCAACGGATGACCTCATGCTCGATGGACGGATTCAAGGTGACTATCAGGGAATCGTCCTCCTGCCGTTCGATCTTAGAATGGAATTTCTTCTGCTGTTCATAGATGTAAAAGGCGATGGATGCGTCGCAGTGCAATTTGATCCCGGAAACTTTCTCGTAGTTGAAAAGCCCCTTCTTCCGAGTGTCTTCCAGCAGTTTCTTATCCGTCTCAAAGCAGTCGATGCCCCCGTGCAGCGAGGTGATGCGCTGAATGGCGTAGAGCCGGATCTCCTTCGTTCCGTATTTGTAGCCCTTGACATACCAGATCCCGCGATGAAACGCGATGATATGCGGTTCAAAGGTGTGTTCAGCTTCTTCGCCCCTAGGATTCCGGTAAATGAGGCAGATGGTCTGTTTCTTTCGCCAGGCGTCGAAGATCTTCTTGAATATCTCCGGATCAATGCTCGCCTTGATGCCGGAAGCGCAGAGAAGCGACTCGATCATGGCGGTGTCGAAGAACTCGGAGGAGTTGGTCGCCAGCGTCTGGGCCATGGCGTCATCCACCTCCTGATTCAACGGAGCTGGGAGAATATCGGTCGCCAGCCGGGTTCCCAGCAGAGACATGCTGATGAAATCCTCTTCAAAAATCGGAACATTGAATTCCCAGCTTGGATCGCGCAGATAATATCCACGGTTGGTCGCGTCATATTCCAGCGGAGCCTTATGGACCTCGATCAGATCCTTGATGTCGCGGGCGATGGTACGGGAACTGCATCCGAACGGTTCGCCGTCCTCTCCCTCATATTGCGACAGTTTCTGGGCAAAATTTCCAGCATTGGGATAATTGTTTTTCCTGGCTTCCGCAATGAACTTCAGTTTTCGCAGAAGCTGCTCGCTTTTCTTATCCATGACAAATTTAACCTCCAACAGGTATGACAAAATTCATTTTGTCCATAATATACTGTTTGCCCGCAGAAAATACAACACAGAATGCGGATAATTCCTCCAAAAAGAAGAGGTATGACACCATTTGACATGGCATGGGTGATATAATATGCGCAGAACAGAAAAATCTTTGAAAAAAGTGCGTCTGGTCGTGGTATGACATCCTTTGGCATGGCGGACAACTTATATTATGACAAAAACGAAAGGCAATGTAGACATGAGCGAAAGAAGTCAACAGGTTCTGCTTCGGGAAATGATTCTCGATCTGCATTACCGTCTTCGCCTTGCCGACGACCTGTTCTGCAATGCGGCGGAAAGCCTCGTGTCCGCCGCCGCTTTGGAAAACTGGAACAGCCGAAGCGAAGCGGTCCGGAAAATCCGGGAGTATTCGCTGGCTCTGCGGATCATTCATCAGGACCAGTGCCGGATCATGGAGGGAAAGCATGCGGTGTTTCCTGCGGAACTGGAGGAGTGGACCTTCGACCTTCCGGACGGAGAGACCAAAGCACAGTTGCATTTGGAACGGCTCCATGCCATTGCCGAAGGACTGGAACTTGTTCTCAACCGGGAACTGCTGAAGATGGAGGTCGCTAAATGAACAGAATGCGATTTGGAGCCTTGCTCGTTTCCGCTGAACAGGAGGTCGGTTTTTATCTTTCCCATCGTGTGGTGCTGACCGTTCCTCAGCCCGGCGTGGTGCGCGCTGTTTCCTATGAGCAGTTCGGGAAGTGCCGGGTATTCGCCCGGAACGGCGTGGCCATCGGCTTTTTCGATGCCATGATACGGGCGGCCGAGACCGATGCGAGGTTCACGAGTTCCCTTGAAATGGTCATTTTCGCTCTGAATTTCCCGGAAAAGTCCGACTTTGCATTCTTATGTTCGTATATGGCTCAGAAGCACGGAGCAGAGATGGAGGATTTTGAAATCAAAAACATACAGGATGATCCTGATAACCCAACCAACCAACCAACAATGGAGGTCCGAAATGGAAAACTTCGACGTCAAGAAAGAGTTCAACAGCAAGTATGAAGAGGCGCGTCAGCGGTTCGGGAAACGCCCGAACATCCTCGTCTGCGGCTACACGGGCAGCGGAAAAAGTTCGCTGGTCAAGGCGATCCTCGGCGATGTGGTTCCCGATTCCGCCATCGGCGACGGCGCGCCGAAGACAATGGGGTATGACTGCTACGAAAACAATCTGGTGCGGATCTGGGATTCAAAGGGACTCGAACTCGGCGAAACGGAAGAGTCGTTTACCGAGGAGACCCGGAGTTTTGTCCGTTCCCGGCAGGACGACCCGAATGTGGACAACCACATCCATCTGGTCTGGTACACGATCCAGGGCCCCGGAGCCCGCGTGACGGACTGTGACAAAAACCTCATCAAAAACATCTTCAACATGAAGAACGTCATTGTCGTCGTCACCAAGAGCGACATCACCCGTCCGAATCAGAAGACGGCCCTCCAGCAGGTCATCATAGAGTCTGGCGTTCCGGCGGACCGGATCATTTTCACCTGCGATGAGGAAGGCGGCGCGCAAGGCTGCAAAGAGCTGATGAATCTTTCCTACGCCATGCTCCCGGACGCCTACAAGGATGCCTTCATGGAGGCGCAACGCATCGACCGCGAGGCAAAGATTCAGGCTGTCCACGACAAGGCAGGCAAGGCCAAGGCGATAATCGCCACCGCTACCACGGCGGCAGCCGGGGCGGGCGCGGTTCCGATCCCGCTCTCCGATGCTGCTGTCATCATCCCGATTCAGGTCACCATGATTGCCTCGCTCGCCGGTCTTTACGGTCTCAAAGATGAAGCCGTCAAGCAGTCGGCTCTGCCGTTCGTCGCACGGCTGACCGGTGTCTTTCTTGCAACCAGTCTTCTGAAGCTGATTCCGGGACTCGGCAGCGCGATCAACGCCACCGTCGCGGCCACGCTCACCGGAGCCATGGGGCTTTACGTCAAGAGCAACTTCGAAGAGAGTGCTATTGCCAAGATCGAAGGCCGTCCCGCGCCCGATCTCGGGTTCGACGTGGAGCTCTTCAAGAAGTTCTATGCGGAATACAAGAAGAATAAAACCGAGGCCATGTGACATGAACCCCAACATCCTCATCTGCGGCAAAACCGGGGCTGGCAAGACCAGTCTCGTTCAGGCGGTCACCCATGCGGGAACCGTCCCGGATGAAGCCATCGGCGACGCCGAAGCCACGACGCGCGGATTCGACGTCTATGAGACGGACATCGCCAACTTCATCGACAGCGAGGGCATGGAACCCGGTCAGACCGTGGAACAGTATTCCGCCTTCATCATGGGGGAAGTGGTCAAACGGCTGGACTCCGATTCCGTGGAAAACCTCATCCACAACATCTGGTACTGCATCGACGGTTCCGGGGCGCGGATTCAGGATACCGACGCAAAACTCATCAAAACCTTCAGCGACAAAGTGATTCTGGTCGTGACCAAATGCGAACTCATGCGCAAGGAACAGGTGGAAGCCGTGATGAACACGCTGCTCGATCTGATCGACCGGGATCGGATCGTCCTGGTCTCCTCCGAAAATCGGAGCGGACTCAAGCAGTTGATCGCCAAGGCGGAAGCGATGAGCGCGTCGGCGATGGGACACGCGGCGGAGGAGCTGGAAGCCTTCCGCAAACGCTGGGATGATTACTACGCGAACATGCGCCGGGTCTGGACCGAAAGCGTCAGCTCCGATGCGGACAGCTACATCAACTGGGCCGCCGGCCGCGCCGCCGCGATCGCCCTTGTTCCTCTTCCGCTTGCCGATGTCGCCCCGCTGATCGCCAACGAGGTCTACATGCTCTACAAACTTGCCGAACTCTACGGCATTGCGGCGGACAACACGGTCATTACAATGCTGCTCGGCTGTGCGGGCGGTTCCGTTGCGGGGAAAGTCGGCGCCAGTTTCCTTCCGTTCCTGAAAATTCCGATTGCGGCGGCGGTCACCTACGGCGTCGGCAAGGCGGCAAAAGCCTATTTTGAATCCGATATGACGATGAATGAAGAAGAGCTCCACCGGGAGTTCCTCGCCGGAGAACGCGAAGCCAGGAAAAAGGACTGGAAAAAGGCCGGGGAGGAAGCTCGATGAATTCTCTCAATCCCTATCGTCTTCCGGCGGACTATCCGTCGCCGCGCGAAATTCTGCGGGAGCACTTTCCGAACACCGCCAATGAACTTCTGATCAAGGGCGGCTGGGGCTATGAGATGAAAGATGCGACCATCGTTCTGGAGTTCGATCCGGAGATCAATCCCGATCAGCACTTTGACGGCATCTCCATCGAAAACATCTTCATCCAGAAGCGGATCTGGGAAGAGCTGACGTTCGCCCGGCCGGAAGGCGGACGATTCTGCGGCATTCGGGAACGGAAAAGCGGTCAGTCTCTTCACATGGATTCCGCCGGAACACCGTATGACCGGATTCTCGTTGAAGTGAGCGCCTTCCGGGAACAGGACTGGGAGGAACTCAAAGCCGACTGGGAGGCGCATGACGGATACAAGGACGATCCAGAAGGCAAGGCGCGTCATCTTTCCCTGAGAGCGGAAAAGGAGATCCATTTTCAGGAGGAGTTCTGGTTCAACATCGAAAACTTCTATTGAAATCTTCACAGAGAAGCTCTCAGAAAGGAATACGGAATTATGTGTACTGTGATGCTTGTGCCTGAAACGCTGTCCGCCCGGATGACTCCGGCGGCAGTTGCCAGAAAACAGGTCGATGAACTGATCCGTCAGGAACAGGACGCCATCCTGGAATATCGAATGACGAAGCATGCCCCGGATGCCATGCCGCCCATTCCGGCCGGGAATATTTTTGTCTGGTTCGACCGAGCCTGTTACGGCAATGGCGGAAAGGGCTTTTACTATGTCCGCTTCCATTCGGGCAGATCATGGTGTTGCACCGCGTATGACCATCCGGCGCTGATTGTCAAGAAATCGAAGCTGCGTCCGGACCAGGTTGCGTTTATGGAGCGCAAATGCCGCGAAACCGAGGAGGAAGCCCGGAAGATACCGGAACAGCAGGAATTCAACTTCCATCAGAACTGGAGCAGAAACAATGCTGCAGGAAAATGAAATGGACCCGGGAAAACCGCATTCGGAGTTCCCCGCGCTGGAGATCTATCTTCAGGAGTGCGATTTTTCCCGTCTGAGGGAGCGGGACTGGCATCGGATCGACCCGCGGACGCTCGGGATCATTCTTTCCCGTCGTCCGGAACTGTATGAAATCTGCCGCAATCTGATCTCGTTGCAGCCGGAGAGCTGGTCGGAACTCCTGCAGGTCCGTCCGGATCTCGCGGAAGAGTGTGACTGCTGGGAGAAATTCCCGGCGGTGGAGCTTGTGCGGATCCTGAAAAAACAGCCGCAGCTTGCGCGATATGTTTTGAACTGGAAAACCATGAATGAACACGCATGGAGCCTGTTGCTGCTCTCCCGTCCGGAGCTGGCGGAATACTGTCCATACTGGATCGACTTCCGTCTGGCGGCATCCTGGATCGGCGAAAGCGTGATTGTCGCACATCAGGAACACGCGGAACAGTTGCAGCACAACGTTCCGTGGAAAACGTCAAGAGTATGAAACGCAGAAAAAGACCGTCTGATGTGATGGTCAAATAAAAAAATATAATCCAGAGGAGAATTGAAAATGAGAATTATCTGTCCCCAGTGCCATTCCAGTGAAATTCGGGTGTTCAACCATAATTTGGTGTGCAACAGATGTCTTTTGGAGTTCAATCCGAAATGTCCCAACTGCAGCGAGGGAGAGCTGATGACCCGCGATGATGAACACTGGGAATGTTCCTTCTGCTCCTGGGAAGCCGATACAGAGGATTTTAATCTTTCGGCTCCGAAAACAATGTACAGCAGCAGACCCCGGTCGCGTTCCGGTTCCAGTAAAAAGGGAGGCGGATCATTCTGGGGAGAACTTCTGAGTTCCATCGGATCCAGTATTATGGATGAAATCAACAAAGCGGGGAAGAAATGATCTCCGTGAAACTGCTTGTTCGGCGAAGCCTCCTTCCGGGCCTCTGTCTTCTGCTCGGAATGGGGGCGGGACATCTTCTGACTCGAAGTTATTCAGTGGAATCCGCTCTGCAAAGTGCACGGCAGGAATGTGAACGGCAATTGTACGGGAATGCGGATTTTTCGCAGCTGGAATTGAACATCTGCTCTTCGTTTCTCCGCCGTCTGGCGGAGATGGAACTGGCCTGGCGGAGGATCGACGTGGAAAACAGCGCATCCTATGCGCGGCTGGAATCCGACTACATCAAGTGGAGTCAGGATTGGGAGAGAAAACTGGAGGAAGACCGGAAACGGCCCTCTGAATTTGCAGGAGGCTCCATGGAAATGATGGATGCTTGCCTGCGCCAGTACAGACTTCTGTGCGGTCAGTTGGAAGAACTGGAATCCAAATGGGAAAAACAGAGCCGTCGATAAGTTTTATATCTTGAAAGGATGCACTGGAAGTTCCAGCAGAAAAAGAGGGATGAATCTGTTCCCGGTACGCCAATACCGGAGCGAAGAAAAACAGAAGGATGGATTTCACCGATTTTTGACAAAATCGGGAAAATACGATTTGCAAAGTGAAAGCTACGCGTTATATATCTTTGTGGAGGGAAAGTGGATAGCAGACAGATTCCGGTTTCCATTCATTTTTTATAATTTTTGTCGCTATTGTTTTACTCCAGGCCAATGAAGTTGTTTTAGAAAATAATAAACAAGTATGAAGGCAACTATGGGAAAAATGCTTATAGGAGAAAAACTGTACTGCCGGCATTGCAAACGTTTTTTGCAGGTAAACACAGAGATAAAAAAGTGTGCTTTTTGTGGAAGAGAACTCCTTGTCTCTCGAGATTATTATTTAGGTAATGGGAATTTTGAGAGCCGTATTGAATCCCTTGCGACGAAAGAAATTCAATCGCTCAGAAATGATAAGGAGGAAAAGCAGAAATAACGCCATATCAGACATGGAAGTTTGATGCAGTATGACCAACAGAAGCATTGTTCAAGCACAAAGATGTTTTCTCGTAAGTAAGCGCCCAGCCAGCCCCATCTGGATTTGAGTCAGACAGTGTGGTATGTTCTTCCACAAACCGTAATAATGGGAGGACGGCATGGGACGCGAAGGACGAGATTATTGGGAGGCGCAACTGTCAGAATATTGGGATAACGGCTTGACGATTCAGGAATACAGCGACCAGAAGGAACTTCCTTACGAAATTACCCATCGCTGGATCCGAGTGTCGCAGAAGACTTTGAAGTGCATAGATTCTCATATTGCATTCGCAACCGGATAACCTCAGCTGTATATTAAGTGAAAAATACAGCAGCCAAATTGTTGATGGAGCGATTACAATATGAACAGTAAACAGGTCAATGAAACAGTCAATAAGCTGGTCTCTTTCATGCAGGATGTGAAAGACGGAAATCTGCGAACAATCCTTGAGAATATGCAGAAAATGAATGACTACATGGCGGAGAAGCTCCGCATCTACGAGGAGCATCTGGCTTCGCTGACGGGCAAGGAACGCCCAATCCTGACAGAATCCGAAAAACGTCGCCTTGCTCAGAAAGGCAAAGAACTGAACGATTTTCTGCTTGCCGCCATAGAACCGACATGGGCTCCCGGAACAATCCGAAAATGGTATTCGGATCTGGTGGGAGCGAAATATAACAGTGTCAATGACGGTCAGAAGAAGCGGGGCAGGAAGCCC
>CASDPB010000051.1 GCA_949282305.1 uncultured Lentisphaeria bacterium
CTTACGCCCCGGTAGCAAAAATTCGATTTTAGCCCAAGATTCATCCGATATATCATGTCGTTCGTATGCATTCGCCATTTTCCCTATATCCTTTTTTGACGTTTGCATAATATAGCACAAATCTATTGACGACACAACCTAATCCGGTAGGGACCACCCGCTTTCAGTCCCTCCAGCACGCCGCTGAATCTGCCGGCGGAAGCCCGTCCGCACACTTTCCCCGCCAGCCCCGCGATTTTCCCGCCGTCCGCTCCGCAGACGCTGACTTTGACTTCTCCTCTTCCGGAACACTCTCCGGTAAAAGGCTGCTCGCTGACGCCTGCGGCGTTCCTGCGAATCACCATCTGCTCAAAAAGACCTGTCAGAATCTTCATTTTCATCCCGCCTCTGTAGTTTTTGAAAGAAAGCATATCATAAGATACCGCGGCGGCAGGCACATACAAGCGAAAGCATTCAGAAAATCGTAAAAATAATCACGGAGCGATTGTATTTTCCGGAGTGCTCCGCTATATTGCACTGGATAACATGGGAGCAGATGCCGTACATGAAAATTATCTGTCCGCATTGTAAGCGCATTACCGAACTGGAACATGTTTCACATGGATGCAACGTGGAGTGCGTCTGTTCCCATGAATTCAAAATTGAAGACTCCACCGTCCTGGAAGAATATTCGGAAATCGACAGCATCGTCCCGGAACAGATCGGGCAGTACAAGATCACGGAATTCATCGGCTACGGCGGCATGGGAAAACTTTACAAGGGAATTCATCCGAATCTCGGGATTCCGGTGGCGCTCAAAGCCCTGCGCATGGAATACGTCACGGACACGGCGTCCTGCGACCGCTTCATCAAATCCGCCAAAATCTGCGCGAAGCTGAACCATCCGAACATCGTCAGAATCTATGACTGCGGATATGACAAGGAAAACGTATATCTCGTCATGGAATATATCGGCGGCGGCAGCGCCCAGGATCTGCTGGAACGGGAGGGAGCGCTCGAACAGCATCGCGCCGCACAGATTGCGCATGATGTCTGCCTGGGACTCATGGCGGCGGAATATCATGGAATCGTCCACCGGGACATCAAGCCGGAAAACATCATGTTTGCGGACGACGGCACCGTCAAGGTTCTTGACATGGGGCTCGCCAAAATCGACGGCGACCCGCGCATGAACTCTTATTCCAGAACCATCTCCTTCACCTCGCTGGGCACAGAGCAGTACATGCCGCCGGAACAGGCAATAGATGCGAGTTCCTGCGATTCGCGGGCGGATGTCTATTCCCTGGGCATCACCCTCTACCAGCTCTGCACGGGCAGACTGCCGTTCGATTCGGACAATCCGCAGGAGCTCCGCAGAATGCACGCGCTGGAAACGCCCACGCCGCCGCGGGAGCTCAAGCCGGAAATTCATCCCGATCTCGAATACATCATCCTGAAATGTGTCAGAAAAAAACGGGACGACCGCTATCAGTCGATCGATGAGCTGGAACTGGATCTGGACGCATTTCTCAGAAATCACATTCTCCCGTCCAAACTCGTCTATGAAACCAAACCGAAACATTCGCCATTCCGGCGTCTTGAAAACATCAAGTGGAGATACGCATTCCTGTTCCTCGGCGCCGCCGCCCTCCTTTCCGTTTCCACGCTGTACTGTCTCTTCACCTACCTCAAGGAAAGAAAACGGACTCTGGCAAAAGTGCAGACCGTCATGCAGGTGCAGGACAGCCAGCGCCGTCAGCAAATCCGCCGGCTTTTTTCAATCATATCGCCGATGCTGCTCAAGGGGCGCTTCGCAATGGCATACGAATATTACAATCTCCGCGGGGGAAAAGAGACCGCGCCGGATCTGGAAGGCGTATTCGCCACCCTGCAGGACATCCCGTACTCATTTGCCAAGCAGTGGAAAAAACAGATCGGGCAGGCCGTCGTGCTGACATTGCAGAAAGAACCGGCAAAGCCTCTCACGCTGGTCATCAAAGACGTCATCGGAAATACGGTCTACGCAACAGATACGCGCACCAGGCAGGCTTATACGTTCGCTGTGCATGACCTGACTCCGCAGGATCAGCAGAAATATCTGCGGGGAATCAACCCGATCGCCCTTGCCATCTGGCTCGGCTGCGAATACGCAAGCATTCATCAGCCGGAAAAAGCGGAGGAAATCTTCAGGCAGCTGGAACTTTTCGGAGAATATCTGATTCAGGAAATGAAACTGTCTGAAAACAGATGAACTTCCCGGGTTCCGTCCGGAAAACAGGAAAATCAAGGGCGTGAAAACAAGAACGGCGCCGGACGGCATGAGCCTCAATCACGGCAGAAAAAAGACTCAGCAGAGCGGCAAACATTTCCGCTCCGCTGAGTCATGCAGACACAAAACGACTCCGTTCTTCACTTCCAGTACGGAGAAATTTCACGAAGACGCGCAATCACCGGCGGCAGTTTCTCCAGGACGAAATCCACCTCGTCCATCGTATTGTAGCGCGAAAGACTGAAACGGATCGCGCCGTGAGCCGCCGTATAGGGAATTCCCATCGCGCGCAGAACATGCGACGGCTCAAGACTGCCGGTCGTGCACGCGCTCCCGCTCGACGCGCAGATATGATACATGTCAAGCAGCATCAGAATGGATTCACCTTCGATGTATTCAAACGAAATGTTGCAGGTATTCGGCAGACGATGCTCGGGATCGCCGTTCACACGAACGGACGGGATCGTTTTCAGGATCGTCTGCTCCAGTTTGTCGCGCATCGCCCGGACTCTGGTATGCTCGTCATCAATATGAAGACGCGCAAGCTCCGCCGCCTTGCCGAGCCCGACAATGGAAGCAACGTTTTCCGTTCCGGCACGCCGCCCGCTCTCCTGATGCCCTCCGACAATAAACGGGCGGAAGCGCACGCCCCGCTTTACGTAAAGCGCCCCCACACCTTTGGGCGCGTGGAGCTTATGTCCGGAAAGACTCAGGAAATCAATATTCATATCCGAGAGTTTCATCGGAACCTTGCCGACCGCCTGCACGGCGTCCGTATGGAACAGAGCTCCGTTCTTGTGAGCCAGTTCAGCCAGCTCCGCAACGGGATAGATGTTGCCGGTTTCATTGTTTGCCCACATCACGGAAACAATCGCCGTTTCATCATCAATCATTTCAGCGGCGCGCTCCATGTCCAGGCGTCCCTTTCCGTCAACGGGAATCAGGGAAACACGATAGCCGCGGCGCTCCAGTTCTTTCCCCAGATTCAGAACCGCGGGATGTTCCACTTTCGTCGTCACGACCTTGTTACGCTTGGGACAATTCAGCAGGGCGCTGAAAACAGCCGCGCTGTCACTCTCCGTTCCGCATGAAGTGAAAATCACTTCCGTCGAAGCGGCGCCGAGGAGCGCCGCCAGAGAGTCGCGCGCATCCTCGACATGCTGGGCAACCTGTCCGCCGAAATGATGGATGCTCGACGGATTTCCGTAAAGTTTCGTCAGAAACGGCGTCATCGCCTCGAATACTTCCGGCGCAACCGCCGTCGTTGCGTTGTTGTCGAAATAAATGATTTTTTCCTCGTCCATTTCAAGCCACCTCACTGAACTTCGCTCACGGTAAGATCTTCCGAAACAAACTCATTCAGTTTGCTCTGCACCAGTTTTTTCAATGTCAGCGTGGAATTCGGACATGCGGCGCAGCGCCCCTTGAGACGGACCTTGACCATATTACCCTCAATATCAACCAGTTCGATACTGCCGCCGTCCTTTTCCAGCGCCGGGCGGATCTCCCTGTCGATGACATCCTGCACGCGAATCACTTTCTGAACCACAGAAAGAGATGCAAATGCTTTGGCATTATCACTTTGCAATGAGGATTCCTTTGACGGATGCTCCCGCCAGATGCTGTCCAGGATTTCCTGAATCTGGTCAAGACAGCGTCCGCACGCACCGCCTGCCTTGGTATAATCGGTAATTTCGGCAACGGAATGCAGATTGTTCTCAAGAGCCACCTTGCGGATCTTGGTATCGGTCACGCCGAAACATTTGCAGACAATGCGCCCTTCATGCTCGTCGTCCTCCGCGGCATCCTCGACTTTTTCGCCGTGTCTGCGCTTATAGTCCGCAATCGCCGCCTGCAATGCCTCCATCCCCATGACGGAGCAGTGCATCTTCTCTTCGGGAAGTTCACCGAGCTGTGCCACAATCTCCTTGTTCGTGACCTTTGCCGCCTCGTCAAGCGTCATTCCCTTCACCAGTTCCGTCAGAGCCGAGGATGAGGCAATCGCGCTTGCGCATCCGAATGTCTTGAATTTCACATCGCAGATTCTTCCATCCTGATCAAGTTTCAGGAAGATTTTCAGCGCATCTCCGCAGCTCACATTGCCGACTTCCGCCACGGCGTCGGCATCCTTGATCTCTCCGACATTGCGCGGATTCAGAAAATGATCCATCACTTTCGGTGTATATTTCCACATGTTTCACACAGCCTTTCCGCCTTCCAGCCCCGCAGACCACCCCGGCGCCGTCAGGGTATTTTGTTGTTATTCATATTTCTTAAGTTCGTCTTTCACTTTTTCCGCCAGAACTTTTGCGGCATCCGCCAGCGGAATCATCTCCGCATCGCGCGAACCGCGGAGCTTGAACTCCACGACGCCCTTCTCCATGCTCTTGGGCGAAACGATCACACGGAACGGAATTCCGATCAGGTCCGCGTCATTGAACATGAAACCGGCTTTTTCGCCGCGGTCGTCAAACAGCACCTCCACGCCGAGTTTCGTCAATTCGCCGTAAAGCGCCTCGGACGCCTCCATCACGCCGCCCCTGTCAGGATTCAGCGCGCAGATTTCCACCTGATACGGCGCAATCGACATCGGCCAGATCGGTCCGTAATCATCATAGGAATCCTCCACGACGGAAGCCATTGTGCGCCCGACGCCGATTCCGTAACACCCCATAATCATCGGGTGCGACTTTCCGTCCTTGTCCAGATAGTTGCACTGCATCGGTTTGGAATATTTCGTTCCCAGCTGGAAGATGTTTCCGACTTCAATGCCGCGCTTCATCTGAAGCGGCTCGCCCGTCACGGGGCATGGATCGCCGTCACGGACCATCGCGATGTCAACGACATCCGCACCCGTCAGGTCGCGTCCGTAGTTGAAGTTCCTGTAATGGTAATCCGCTTCATTCGCCCCGACCACCAGATTCGAGCTTCCCGCAACGGACTTGTCGATGACGATTCTCGCCTTTGACGGGTCGATGCCGACAGGCGACGCATATCCGGGAACCGCTCCGGCTTTCCGTATCTGCTCGTCGTTCGCAAAATTGATTTCAAGGAGCCCGAGATGATTCTGAAGTTTGCTTTCATTCACCTCGAAATCACCGCGGATCAGCACAAAGATCAGATTGCCCTTTTCATCGGAGTAGAATACCGCTTTCCCTGTATTCTCGGGTTTCACGCCGAGAAATCCGGCAACCTCGTCGATGGTCTTGCATCCGGGCGTATGAACCTTTTCCAACGGCAGTTCCTCGCCGCTCTTCTCGAATTTCAGCCCGGAAACCGCGATCTCGCGGTTCGCCTTGTAGCTTTTGCCGTCGGGAGAAAGGAAAATCGTGTCTTCCCCGCACTCTGCGACAGACATGAATTCATGGGAAATGTTCCCGCCCATCATGCCGGAATTCGCCTTGATCGAAACCACATGTTTCAACCCGACACGGCGGTAAATATTGACATACGCCTCGTGAACGCGCTCGTAATACTCCTCCAGCGACTCCTGCGAAGTATGGAAGCTGTAGGCGTCCTTCATCGTGAACTCGCGGACGCGGATCAGCCCGGCACGCGGACGCGCCTCATCGCGGTATTTTGTCTGAATCTGATACGCCATGATCGGAAGTTGTTTGTAGCTCGTGATTTCCGTCCTGACCAGATGCACGATCGCCTCTTCATGCGTCATGCCGAGAATCATGGGCTTGTCATTGCGGTCCCTGAACCGCAGGAGTTCCTGTCCGACGGATTCATAGCGCCCGGACTCCTGCCAGAGCTCGGCGGGAAGCACCACCGGCATCTTGACCTCCTGCCCGTCGATCCTGTTCATTTCCTCGCGTATGATGTTCTCGATCTTGAGAATGATGCGTTCCCCGAGCGGGAGAATGGAGTAAATGCCCGCAGACACGGGCCGGATGTATCCGCCGCGCACAAGATATTTATGACTGATGGTTTTCGCGTCCTTGGGATCCTCCTTGATCCGACGCCCGAGCATTTTCGACATTCTCATATTGCAGCATCTCCCAAAATGGTTGTTTTAATTTTAACCTATTAATATCATACTGAAACATGATTCTTTCAAGCCGGAATCCAAGAAATGACCGGAAAACGTTTCCCGCCATCCCGCGCCTTCCCCGGACAGGAATGCAGGCGGAAATATTCTCACAAATAAACGGAAGAATGAAATTGAAAAAAAACAATAACGGGTTATATTGGTCATTTTAATGTATTATATTGAAATTTAACATAATCAAAGAGGAAAAATCATGGCTATCATCAATGCAGAAGGCGATCTGATGGACAAGATCGTAACGTTGTGCAAACGGCGCGGTTTTGTGTTTCAAAGCTCGGAAATCTACGGCGGATACAACGGATTCTGGGATTACGGTCCTTACGGCATTGCCATGAAAAAAGCCATCGAACAGCTCTGGTGGAATGAGATGGTCGAAACACGCGAAAATGTCGTCGGGCTCGACTCCACCATCATCTGCCACCCGAAAGTCTGGAAGGCATCCGGACACATTGACCGCTTCGGCGACATCATGACCGACTGCAAAGACTGCAAAACCCGTTTCCGGGTTGACCAGATGCCCGACCCGACCCGCTGCACCAACTGCGGTTCCAGAAATCTGACGCCGCCGCGCGAATTCAACCTGATGATGAAAACCTACGTCGGTCCTGTCTTCGACGAGGAGCACGTCGCCTATCTCCGCGCCGAAACCTGCCAGCCGATCTTCGTGGACTTCCATCTGGTCCGCATCGCCACGAGAAAACAGCTTCCCTTCGGTATTGCGCAGATCGGCAAGTCTTTCCGCAACGAGATCACGCCGCGCAACTTCACGTTCCGTTCCCGCGAATTCTCCCAGATGGAAATGGAATTCTTCTGCAGCGACGAGGAATCCATGGAATGGTTCAAATACTGGCGCGCGGCACGCATGGAATATTATAAAAAATGCCTCGGCTTCCGGGAAGACGAACTTCAGTATCACGACCACGACAAGCTGGCGCACTATGCAAAAGCGGCGGTCGACATCGAATTCAAGTTCCCCTTCGGCTGGGGTGAACTGGAGGGAATTCACCACCGCGGCACATGGGATCTTTCCAGACATCAGGAATTCTCCCAGCAGAATCTGGAATATCTCGACATGCGCACCAACAAGAAATATCTCCCGACCTGCGTTGAAACATCCGTCGGACTCGACCGCACGTTCCTTGCGGTTCTCTCCCGCGCCTACGACGAGGACAAGGCGCCCACGCAGAAAGAGGGAATGGAGGAAGACGTCCGCATCGTCCTCCACATCACGCCGAAAATCGCGCCGGTCCAGGTTGCTGTGATGCCGCTCTCGAAGAAGCTCAACGAACAGGCGGAAGCTCTCCAGAAGGACATCTGCCGCTTCTACCGCACCGAGCTCGACGTGACCGGAAACATCGGAAAACGCTACCGCCGCCAGGATGAAATCGGAACTCCGTTCTGCCTGACTTACGACTTTGAGTCCGCCAACGACAACTCCGTCACCGTTCGCGACCGCGACACCATGGCACAGGAGCGTGTCAATGTCACTCAGCTCCGCCAGTATCTCGACAGCAAAATCTACGGCTGGTAATCACACGCCCCGACACAAAGAGGGAAAGGCGTCTCATGACAGGGCGCTTTTCCCTTTTTGTTATTCCGAATACGATTTATAATGTTTCAACTGAAAACGGACAGGGCAGGAGATCGGACACTTATGGCGACAACAGATTTCACACTCATTCGGCACGGGCAGACGGCGGAAAATATTACAGGGCGTCTGCAAGGGCATTTTGACAGCAGACTGGATGAAACCGGCATAAAGCAGGCGGAAGCCGCGGCAAGGCGTCTCGCGGGAGAACATTTCGACGTTCTCTATTCCAGTGATTTGCAGCGGGCGAAAAAAACCGCGGAGATCATCGCGGAAAAACTGAATATGGACGTAATCCCGATGCGGGAACTCCGCGAATGGCATCTCGGGGAACTGGAAAACCGCCCCTGTAAAGAACTCTGGGAGGAATATCCGGAAATCATGAACTGTTTCCGCTGTGAAAACGGCGATGTTCCCGTGCCCGGCGGTGAATCGCACGGGGAGTTCGACAGACGCATCGCAAACTGTCTGGAGTCACTGGCGGAGAAGCACCCCGATCAGAAAGTCCTGCTGGTCACACACGGAGGAGTCATGCGCTCCATCTTCAAACACGTTGTGGGATGCGTCGCGAAAACCTCTCTTCTTCCGCTGATCAGCAACGTATCCTACAGCCGTTTCTGCAGGCGGGACGGTCTCTGGCAGCTCTGCTGCTGGAACGACGTCTCCCACCTGAAAAACATCAGTGTCCGCGAAAGCGCAACCTTCTGACAGCCCCCCTGCCCCGCTTTTCACCCCCCAACTCTTAACCCCCAACTCTTAACCCCCAACTCTTAACTCTTAACTCTTAACTAATGACGCCGTGGCGGGCAGGTTTTTGAAAAAGATGAAAAAGATGCAATAAAAAACAACAAGGGGGCTTGACATTTTCACCATTTTATCGTATATTAAAGATAACGTGTTTACTAAACGTGTTATTTTTCAGGAGAAGAGCAGAATGGAATCATCGCCGAAAAAAAATTGCACGATCCGGGAGCTTGCGCATTATGTGGGACTTTCCACCTGCACTGTATCGCGAGTGCTGAACTATCAGGGAACGGGCGCCCTCTCAATTCCGGAAAAAACGCAGAAACGCATTCTGGACGCCGCAAAAAAGCTGAATTATGTGCCGAACGTGAATGCACAGCGCTTCTTCACCCGGCGCAGCAATGTCATCGGACTGCTGGTTCCATCGCAGGAGGAAATGGGGCACAGCGTTTTCGCGGACACGCACTTTGCCGGAATCCTTTCCGGCATCGAACACGCTCTGACGGCGACAGAATACAATCTGCTGCTGCTTTTCAACCGTCCGGAATACAAGGAGAACAGGCGTTACGAAGGAATGTTCAAATCCGGCTTTCTCGATGGTCTCCTGATCTGGGGAATCCACCGTTCCGACCGCTACTGGGAGCAGCTTGCAAGACTTTCCGGACCGAGGATTTTTCTGACCAGCATCCCGGAAACGGGCTCCGGCACGGAACCTTCATTCGTCGCCAGCGATTATGAACAGGCGGCATACGGGATCGTCACCGAGCTGCTCCGCCGCGGCTGCCGCCGTTTCTGCTGGCTTGCCGGCAATGAAGACACTTCCCTCATCACCCAGCTGCGGGAAGGAATCCGGAAAGCCGGCGTCGAACTGCCGCCAGATGACATCCGTTTCAGCGATTACACCGAAGAAGCCGGTTCCCGCTGCATTGCCGACCTGTTCGCGGGGAAAAGTTATGACGCCGTTCTTGCAACCGCGCCGCAGCTTGCCCGCAGCGCCATGCGTTTTGTCGAAGCTCATGCTCTGCCGGTTCAGGTGGGCAGCTTCGACGGTCAGAAGTCAACGCGCCACCCCGCCGATCATTTCATTTCAGCCCTGACCAATGATTCCGAGATCGGCAAAACCGCTTTTGAAAAACTCGTGGCGCGCATCAAAGGAAAAGAAAAGTCCATTCATATCCGGATTCCCGTTGATTTCTGCTTCTCGCCGGACGATTCCAAAGTGTCCGGAATGCAGACGGGCGCTGCGGATCGTAAAACCATAACATGAAAAGGAACAGACACATGCCCCGTTTGAAAACGGTGGAGACAAGTTTCTCCGCCGTAAAAAAATTTGCCATGCAAGATAACGTGTTACCTAAAAAAAATAAACTTAAGGAGAAAACAAACTTATGAAAAAGAAGTTCTCTCTCATTGAACTGCTGGTCGTTCTTGCCGTCATTTCCATTCTGGCGGCTCTGCTGCTTCCGGCTCTGAACAAAGCCGGGGAAAGTGCGCGCGCGATCTCCTGCACAGCGAATATGAAACAGCTTGGAACGGCTTCCGGCATGTATCTGGGGGATTTTGGCGACATGATCGTTTCCGACGAACTAGACGGAAATGGCGGAGCCCAAAGCCGCTGGCAGTACAAGTTTTTCAATTATCTGGGAAAAAGCGAAAAAGTCTACCGCTGCCCCGCAGATACGCAAATCCGGCAAAATCAATACAGTCCCCTCTCCTATGCCCTGAATTACCCGGCAAGAGCGGGAGAACTTCCTTTCGGTCTGCCGTACTCTCCCTGCGGACAAAAACTTTCCGCCGTCAAAAATTCCGCCGTCGTGCTGTTCAGCTGCATCAATACCGGTTTCTTGAAGACTGCTGACGGCAAACTGATCGGTCTGCTGCGCAGCGCTGACGGGACATGGTCGGAAAACAACCTCTCCATTGGATGGACGACGACGCATTACAGTCCGTTCGGAAATACGCAACTAGTATTCGCGGACGGTCACAACCGGGGAACGATCTTCGTCAGACTTGACGGAAGCACACTTTCTCTGAAACGCGGCTCCTACAACGGCTACTGGCAGCCGTCGGGACGAACCGATTTCAGCAAAAACACCTGGTGCCGCGACGGCGCCACATCTTGAACACAATCCAAATCAATCAAGAAGGAACTCATTCCCATGTATCCACTCAAAACAATTCTTGCCGTCATTTCTTCCGCGGCGCTGACTGCCGCCGCAGCCGGGACGAACTGGCTTGGAGTCAGCGAACACGACATCGACACCATCGAACAGATGCTTCCCGACTCAAACCGCGGACTGAGCCGGCCGGTTTCCGACCGGGCGTTCTGGACCGCTTATCCCGTCAGCGGGCATATCCGGAAACGGGCGGAAAAACATCGGACCGGAAAAGTTCCCGAGCCGGACGAGGCAAAGCCTTACGATCTGCCGGGAAACCTCGAACTCTCCCGCGGAATCTGCTGCATGACCATCATGGAGGCGAAAGAAAATCGGGGACGTTATCTGCCGCAGCTGGAAAAATATCTGGACCGGCGGATCAATCAGCCGTCATGGACAATGCCCGATCTCGGAATCGCCAAGGCACGCGGCGTCGATCTGCAGTCCGCACGGCAAATCCGCGATCTGGCGGAAGTCTACTGGATACTCGGCGAAAAACTCTCTCCGGAAACCCGGAAGGCGATCCGCGACGGATTGCGGAAATGGTGTTTCAATTACATGCTTCGCGCCTGTTCCGCGCGCAAAGTCTCCGAAATCGGCGGCTTCAACTGGCTGCGCGCAACGACAAACTGGAATCCGTTCTGCTGGATCGGCGTGCTTCATGCGGCGGATGTCTTTCTGCCGAAACGCCAGAGAGCTGTCCTTTACGCCAATGCGCGGGCCTCCCTGCGCCACTATACGGGAGCGTTTTCCGATGACGG
Organism: uncultured Lentisphaeria bacterium; assembly: GCA_949282305.1. Taxonomy (GTDB): domain Bacteria; phylum Verrucomicrobiota; class Lentisphaeria; order Victivallales; family UBA1829; genus UBA11452. The sequence goes on from CASDPB010000051.1 coordinate 11,552, forward strand.
TTATATCGTTGAAGGCGCGGGATACTATGACATGGGCTTCTCCCGCTTCCTGGACTGCGCGGAACTGATCCGCCGCGGAACAGACGGAAAACTCAATCTGCTGGCTCCCAGCCCGAAACTGGAAAAGATGATGCTTTATCCCCTGACCTATTCCATGGACCGCAATCTGTATCCGCATTTCGCCGACAGCGGCACCGACGGCAGGGCGGAAGGCATGCCGGTCTATCTTCTTGCACAGATCGACTATTTGAGCGGCAAGGCAAACTATATTGAATACTGGAAAAACGGCTGGGACGCCGGTCACGGTCTTTTTCTGTGCGAAGACATTAGACGCCAGCTTCTGCTTGACAAAGTCCGCGACTTCCACCCGGGGCGGAAAGACTCCGTTCCCGCAACCACCCTGTTCCGTCAGCCGGCAGTTCTTGTCTGCCGGGATACCGCCCCGGGACCGAAATTCAGTTTTGCAGCAAAGGGCGGGCACAATTTTGAAGACCACAATCACAACGACCTCGGCTCCTTCTGCATCGGTTATGACGGCCGCATTGTCCTGGGCGATCTCGGTTATCCGCAGGTCGGACCAGGTTATTTCAATTCCGGCAGACGCTATCAGTGGAAACTCGCTTCATCCTGGGGTCATCCGGTTCCGCTGGTCAACGGCTGCGAACAGGGAGCCGGCCGTCGATTCCATGCAGAACTCCTGAAATTCCGGGAAAGCGCCGGAACGGTAATGTTCGTCCTGGACTTGACCGGAGCCTATCCGGACAAGGCGGGTTTGAAACAACTTGTCCGGACCTTCCGGTATCACCGTGAAAAGCGCATTCTGGAGTTCACCGATGAATTCCGGCTGAAGAAACCGGGCATTTTCCGGGGAGCGCTCGTCGGCTTCTTCCCCTTCGTCAATCTCGGAAAAGACGGCGGAGAAAGCGGCGTCCTGAAATTCCGGATCAGCACCGACGTTCCGGGGCTGTCCCTCGCCGCGCAGGAAATTCCCGGCAGATCGCAGAACGGAAAAAGAATCCCCTATCGTCTGGACTACGGTTCGGAAACGCCTGTCAGCGAGGGACATTACACGGTCACGATTTCTCTGAAACAGGTATCTCCGCGCGGAAAATCCGGCAGTTGACGGGAATGCGGTTCCTTATGTGCGCACCGTTCCTCATCGGAGAAGCGGTGCGCGGTGGAATATCAGCCTGGGGAAAGATGCAGGCTGTCTTCATTGCCGAAGCAATAAATAAAATAAATATTCTTAAATATATTTAACAAAAAGAGCGGGCGCCTCTCATTTTTCAGTCTGAACACACGGGGAATGCGGACGGCGGAATTCATTATTTTAATCCGCTGTTCCGGTTGTTTTCCCCCGGAACACGGGTATATTATACCCTGTTCTTTATAACATAGGAGTTACAATTCATGGGAAAAACAACTGCTCAGAAAATTTTCGCGGCACATTTGATCGACACCCCGGCAGAAGGTGTCTCAGTGCTCTCTCTCGACAGAGTGTTCTGTCATGAAATAACCACCCCGATCGCCATCAACGACCTTGTGGCAAAGGGCAAGGACAGAGTCTTCGACGCGTCCAAAATCAAGGCGGTCATCGACCATGTGACCCCCGCCAAGGACTCCAAGACCGCAGAACAGGGCAAGACTCTCCGCGACTGGGCGAAGCGCCACGGAATCAAGGATTTCTTCGACATCGGCGCAAACGGCGTCTGCCATGCGATCTTCCCGGAAAAAGGCTTTGTCCGCCCCGGCTTCACGGTCATCATGGGCGACTCCCACACCTGCACCCACGGCGCATTCTGCGCATTTGCCGCGGGCGTCGGCTCCACGGATCTTGAAGTCGGCATTCTGAAAGGCGTCTGCACGATGCGCTCGCCCGACACAATCCGCATCACGGTCACGGGCAAGCTGCGCGACGGCGTTTATTCCAAGGATCTGATCCTTGCGATCATCAAGATGCTCACGGTCAACGGCGCCACCGACAAAGTCATCGAATTTGCGGGTCCGGTCATCGAGGGAATGTCCATGGAGGCGCGCATGACGCTCTGCAACATGGCGATCGAAGCCGGTGCGACCTGCGGCATCTGCTATCCCGACATGACGACGGTGGAATATCTCTGGCCCTTCATCAAGGATGAATTCAAGAGCAAAGAGGACGCCCTCAGGGAATACTCCAAGTGGCTCCCCGACGCCGATGCGGAATACGTCAGGGACATCACCTTCGACGCCTCCGCGCTCGAACCGATGGTCACATTCAACTACAAACCCGATCAGGTGAAGACCGTCCGAGAAATGGAAGGCACTCCGGTCAATCAGATTTACATCGGCTCCTGCACCAACGGGCGCATTGAGGATCTCCGCATCGCGGCGGGCATCCTGAAAGGCAGAAAGATCAGCCCGAACGTCCGCGCGATCGTCTCTCCGGCGACCCCGAAGATTTACGCACAGGCGCTTGACGAAGGGCTGATCAGGATTTTCATGGAAGCCGGATTCTGCGTGACGAACCCGACCTGCGGCGCATGTCTCGGCATGAGCAACGGCGTGCTCGCGAAAGGCGAATCCTGCGCGTCCACGACGAACCGCAATTTCAACGGGCGCATGGGCAAAGGCGGAATGGTTCACCTGATGAGCCCCGCGACCGCCGCCGCGACCGCCATTGCCGGAGTCATCACAAATTCACCGCTCTTCAAAGGCTGAGAAAGGATTGCAGAACAATGAAAAACTTCAGTGGAAAAATACTGTTTCTTGACCGTTCGGACATCAATACCGACGAAATCATTCCCGCAAAGTACCTGACGGAGCTGACCAAAGCGGCGCTCAAGCCATACTGTCTGGAAGACCTTGCGCTTCCCGGCTTCGATCCGAAAAAGGACATTGCGGGAAAGAGCGTCATCATCACGCGCGCCAACTTCGGCTGCGGTTCCTCGCGCGAACACGCGCCCTGGGTTCTCGAATGCAACGACATCAATCTGGTGATCGCCGAGAATTTCGCGCGCATTTTCCGCCAGAACATGTTCAACTGCGGTCTGATGGCTGTCCAGATGGATGCCGCCGTGATCGACGACATGTTCAGGAACTTCGCCGGAACCGATGCAACATGCACCACCGACATGGAGAAATTCACATTCACGATCTCCAACGGCAAGACGGAAAAAGTCTATCCGTTCACAGTCGGTCCGTTTGACCTTGAGCTCGTCAAGGCGGGCGGCTGGGTCGATTACGCGGACAGCAAATACTGATTTTCCGCCGCAATCACAGCAAAACCTCCTCCGGATGATTTCCATCGGAGGAGGTTTTATTTTCACTCAATTCATCGTCTGAAGCCCGGCGGTTCTTCAAGGCACCGACACCCGCAGGGCATGTTCATACACAAACCCGATGAGCAGAAACGCAATCGCAAGCCAGCAGAACAGCGGATAGAACTCCTTCCAGTTCACGATTATGTTCTGTTCGGCGCTGGTTTTCTCAAGCTGATCGATCTGCGCCATCGCCTTTGCCATCGACTCGCCGTCGGCGGCTTTGTAATACACTCCGCCGGTGGTGTCCGCCATATCCTTCAGCAGCTTCTCGTCGAAACCGCTTTCGACTCTCTGAAAAGAACTTCCGAACATGGACTCCAGCTTCATGACGGAATTCCGGGAGCCGATGCCGACAGTGTAAAGTATGATGTCGAAGGTATCCGCCAGCTTCGCTGCCTGACGGGGAGTGATCTTCGCATTCACATTGTTCGCGCCGTCCGTGAACAGCACAATGATGCTGCGTTTCGAGTCAGAATCCTTCAGGCGCTGAACCGCACTGGCGACAGGCCCCGCAATCCCGGTGGCGTCGCCGATGGAACCGGACTCCAGACGGTCCAGGTTCGCAATCAGCCACGCATGATCCAGCGTCGGCGGGCAGACCACATACGGCAGAGGCGCAAACGCAATCAGTCCGATCCGGTCGTTCGGCCGCGCCTTGATGAATTTCGCGATCTCCTCTTTGGCTGTGCCGAGACGATCCTTGACTCTGCCCGAAGCCATCGCAATTTCGAGTTCACGCTCCGTCCGGACTCCCGGCGGCACGTCAATGGCGCGCATGCTGCCGGAAAGGTCCAGCGCCACCATGATGTCGATACCGTCTGCCCGGCGGCGGATTTCCTCCATTCCCTCGCGCGGACCGGCAAGCGCCACAATCAGCATCACGCCGCCGATGGAATAAAGCAGGAACGGCACCAGTTTCCGCAGGTTGACCCGCGGAAGCCTTCCTCCTGACGCGGTTCTGAACGGGCGCAGGGACGGAACCCGCAGAGCGGGAACCGGCTTGAACCATGCGCGAAGCAGAACCAGAGCCAGAGGAATCAGCAGGAAAAACATATAAGGATGTGCAAATGTATTAATCATGGCTTCTGCTCCTTTTTGTTCTCTTCCGCCGGAATCGTCTCCGTGACAAGCCGCTCCGCCTTTTCCGCGGCATTCTCAAAAAGCGCCCGGTCGGCGGGAAGACGCGCGAACTTCACCATGTCCGCCGCGGAAAGGAACTCTTTCAGAAAGTCGCGCTGCGGCTCGGAAATGCCGCCTCCGCCGCGTTCGAGATCACCGAGAAACTCGGCGGTCGTCTGATGCCCGGCGCGCAGATGGAAACGGCGCTCCATATATTCCCTCACGATGTCGGTCAGTTCCGCAACGGAAGTTTCCAGCGGGACATTGCCGCCGCGCACCCTGTCGATCAGTGAATGAATCGCATTGAATGCCAGCTCCCAAGGTGTCAGCATACGCATCTTCGACGCTCTCCGGTGCCTGCGGATCAGGAAGACCGCAAGGGCGGTCACTGCAAGAACAGCAAGGGCAATCACCGTGTAAAGCAGATACGGCACGGAGGCTTTCCGGTCGATCGGGGACGCGACTGCAAGGTCGGAGGAATCCACCGGAACAGGCTTGGACAGGAATGCCGGAATCTTCATTGAAAGATTCTGATTATTGCTGAACGAAGCGTTCATGCGCCCGTCCCTGATCTCCCCCTCGGCATAAGGCTGCAACTCAGCATCAGCGCTCCAGAGTGTATATCCCCAGCGGATGCTTTTCAACGCAAACTTCGGTTCCGCGCAAAGCTGGCTGCCGTCCGCGGGCTCCGCCGTCAGAAGCGATGGACTCACCCCCCACGGCAGACGGAATTCCGCCGTCACCGCGAACTTCTCTCCGAGCTGCACTCCATCTTCACCGGCACGGATTGCAGGTTCCGAAACAATCGTCACCTGTTCGCCGGACTTCGCCGCTCTGTACCACTTGACGCCCGCCGCGCCGCAGAAAATCAGCGCGGCAAGGAACACTGCGGAACAGAGCCAGAGAAACAGCCTGAAATATTTCCGATTTTTCATTTCACTCATCATGACTTACACCCTCCCCGCGCTCATTTTGCCGCGCCGCGTCTGGAAAAACGCCATCAGCGGCTTCACAAGGTCTTCGTTGCAGCGAATATCCACCATATCGACTTTCGCGCGACGGCATGCCTCCCGGTTCGCCTCATGCAGCTCCTGTGCGGCGGCGCCGTAAGCGGCGGAACCGGAACCGTTTGCATCGAAGTCGAACACTTCTCCGCTCTCGGCGTCTTCGATGCACATGCCGTAAAGCTTCGGCAGATTCAGTTCTGCGTCGTCCAGCACACGCACGGCAATCAGGTCGTGCTTGCGGTTGACGATTTTCAGGCTCTTTTCATAATCCTTGTCGTCAATGAAATCGCTGACAAGAAAGATCACGGACTTCTTTTTCAGGGTTTCCGCGAGGGACTCCAGCGCCTTTCCGATATTGGTCCCGTGGTGCTTCGGCTCCATGGCGACCAGTTCACGGATCACGCGCAGAACATGCTTGCGCCCGGAGCGCGGCGGCAGATAGAGTTCCGTCTCATCGGTAAAGATCAGGAGCCCGACCTTGTCGTTGTTGCGGATGGCGCTGAACGCGAGAAGCGCAGCGGCTTCGATCATCTGTTCGCGCTTGTCCTTCTCCCCTGCTCCGAAGAGCCCGGAAGCGGAGGCATCCACGGCAAGCATCACAGTAAGCTCGCGTTCCTCGCTGTATTTCTTGATGAACGGAGAGCCCATGCGCGCGGTCACGTTCCAGTCGATGTCGCGGACGTCATCCTCAGGAGTATATTCCCGGACTTCACTGAACTCGATTCCGCGTCCCTTGAACACGCTGTGATACGCGCCCCCGGTGATCTCGTCCACAAGACGGCGGGTCTTGATCTCTATTTTCTTAACTTTTGAAAGCAGTTCACCGGCTGACATAGCGACAAACTCCCATTGGTTGATTGAAGAACCGCCGCCGTCGCTCCGTCCTGCGGAAGACAGCGGCACAAACGATTTGCCCCGGAAGGATCAGGGTGTCTTGAGCTCGTCAAGAATCTTCCTGATGATGTCGTCCGACGTCAACCCCTCCGCCTCGGCTTCGTAGCTGAGCAGAAGTCTGTGGCGAAGCACATCGGGGGCAAGGGACTTGACGTCCTGCGGAATCACGTAGGCGCGCCCGGCAAGGAACGCCTCGCCTTTCGCGGCGAGCGCAAGGGAAATCGCGGCTCGCGGAGAGGCGCCGAACTGAAGCAGGTTGTCCAGTTCGTCAAGTTTTACGCCATCCTGGCGGGAGGAGAGTTCCGAGCGCCGTTTCGGGCGTGTCGCGCAGACGATATCGAGAATGTATTCGAGGATTTTCTCATCCATGTAGACTTTGTCCACCCACTCGCGCGCCTTTGAAATGTCGGCAAGATTGGCGACGGCAAGCGCCTGTATCTTGAGTTCGGGATGCGCCATGCGTTCGACAATGACACGTTCCTCGGCGCGGCTCGGATAATCGACTTTCAGTTTGAACATGAAGCGGTCCACCTGCGCCTCGGGCAAAGGATAGGTGCCTTCCTGTTCGATCGGGTTCTGCGTGGCGAGAACAAGGAACGGCATCGGCATTTTATAAGTGGTTCCGGCGATGGTCGCCTGACGCTCCTGCATACATTCAAGCAGTGCGCTCTGGACTTTTGCCGGTGCGCGGTTGATTTCATCCGCCAGAATCAGGTTTGCGAAAACCGGTCCTTTTTTAATGGAGAACGTGTGTTCCTGCGGATTGTAAATATTGGTTCCGACCACATCGGCGGGAAGCAGGTCCGGCGTAAACTGGATTCGTGAAAATTCACCGTCGAGAGTCTGTGCAAGAGTTTTTACAGCCAGCGTTTTGGCGAGTCCCGGCACGCCTTCCAGCAGGACATGCCCGTCTGAAATCATGGCGAGCAGAAGCCTGTCCACCAGTTTCTGCTGACCGGAAAGGATTCTTCCCATTTCGGTTTTGATGTTCTTTACGAATGCGGAAACTTCCGTAATGTTGGTTTGCAGTTCCTGCAGTTCTTCCTGTTTCATAAGAGCTCCCTCCCGTTTCGTTAAGGATACTGTTCATTTATGTTTACATTATGAGAGCATAGACACGGCGTCTGTTCAAAAGTTCACGGGAAAGCGAACTTTTCATAAAAACTTTCAGAAACGTGAAATCCCTGATGCCGCAGTCTGGAAAATGCCCCCCAGCCGCAATCAGTGAATCGCAGCCGCCGAACTCGAATTGATCTGGCGGCTTTTCCGCAAAGGCGGTCTCGACTACCGTGGATTCTACATCAATCTCGACACCGGACACATGAATCCCGTGCCGATCGGAGAATAATCAATTTGTAGGCAGGAACACTCAAGCTGTATTATTTCTGAAGCAGGAAATCCGACAGCGAAATTACCTCTATTCCCGCAATGCCGTCACCATGAACCTGATCCAATGAGATAATCGTTTTCGGATAATTGTCCTCAATGGCAAGCAGTGAACGAATTTCCCGCTCCATGACTTTGGGATCATTCAAATTCATCGTGACTTGATAATAATGCGGTTTTGCGTTCTTTTCCGCAATGAAATCAACCTCCCAACGGTCGATTTCTCCGGTATAAACCCGGTCAAATCGACGGCGCAGTTCCATAAAGACAAGATTCTCCATCAGATAGGAAATATCGTTGCTCCGGAAACCGACTTGAGAGTTTCTCAACCCCAGATCGGCAGCATAATATTTATGATTGATCTCAAGCTGCTTTTTCCCTTTGATGTCATAGCGTGAGGCTTTATAAAATAATTGCGATTCAATCAATCCGGTCAGATAGTTGATCACGGATTGAACATTCGTCTGAATTTTCTGGTTCTTCAAATAGGCGCTGATGCTGCTTGCTGTCAGAGGATTGGAAATATTGTCATAGGTAAAACGGCAGATCTCGTCCAGCAATGCAGTGTTCCGGATATTCTTCCGTTTGACAATGTCTTTCAACACAATCGTATCATGAATGCTGCGCAGAAACGGCAATGCGGTTTCATCTTTGAGCTCGTCCAGCATCCGCAATCCCGGCATTCCGCCGTAGCGCAGATAGTTTTCAAAAAGGAGCTGCCGCTCGTCGAATTCCGGATAGAAATCCCTGAATTCTTTTAACGACAACGGAAATACGGGAAACTCAATGAAACGTCCGGTCAGCTTTGAAGCAAGCTCCCCGGAAAACATTGTGGAGTTGGACCCGGTGATTATTACATCGTAACGTTCCGGTTGGCCGGACCAAGATGCGACCGCACGTTCCCATTCGACAATATCCTGAATTTCATCCACAAAAATATGAATCTTTCCGGATACCTTGTCCGTCATTTTCATGACATATTCATGCAAATCTTTGTACGTTCGTATAAAATCAAAATCCAAAGACTCCATATCTGCATAAAGAATATTACCAGGAGCAATTCCCTGATTCCGCAGATGCTCAATAAGCTGCCGGACAAAAACACTTTTTCCGACACGTCGAAGTCCCGTTATCGCCTTCACCACGGGCTTCCCAAGATAAGGCTGAATCTTTTCAAGATAATATTTTCTGCTTATCATAAGTTCTCCTGACAATTTTTAAATCATATTTTATAATATATTGTATGATTTAATTATTTCAAACAAGATTGAATATATCTTTAAATATAAGGTTATTTCAATCTTGTTTGCATCTTGTCATGAATTCGATATTACGGGAAGATAAGATACGCTTTGTTCGACCTTCGCTTTTCCCGCCGTCCATTCAGACGGCGGCCGCTCTGTTTTGGTGTTCGAACAAAGTGTTTGATTTCAAAAAATAACAGAAGGAACTTGAGAAAATGAAATGCACCGTTGGAAAAGAAGCATTGCTGACACA
>CASDPB010000052.1 GCA_949282305.1 uncultured Lentisphaeria bacterium
CCACGACATCGAGTGGCATGAGTCAGACGGATCGAAAGAGAAATTCACCGAATCCAACAACCGCTTCAAAATCAACGGCTACACGGTGGCGAAAGCAAATTACAGCTGGTGGAATCCGCTCCGCTACATCGTCATGAACCACGCCCGCAGATTCGGGAACATCTGCCAGCTCTTCGGCTGGGCGGCCTGGTGTTCCCCCTGCGAGTGTGCCGTGTGCAAAAAGAAAAGAGGTGAAGTGTGAAAATGGGGCGGTTCACAGCCGCAATCGCCGGGGCAGTCGTTCTAGCCATGACCGCCGGATGTTCCCAGGAAATTGTCTATCGGGAATTCTTCGCCCCGACTGACGATGTCAAACTTGTCCGCGAAGACGGTTCAACGGTGGGAGCCGTAAAAATCGAAGCCACCCGGCATGGCGTTCCCAACTGGAGCGACCATAAAACTCTCTCCGTTTCATTCATGGGGCTTTAACTAACAGAAAGGATTTTTCCATGACCACGAAAAAACAGAAAATCACTGCAGTTCTCGCGCTCGCAATCGCCTTTGGTCTCGGCATGGCGGTGATGTGCGGATGCTCCTACTTCACCCAGGAAAAGATCGCCGAAATCCACAAAACGGTCGGGACCATTCTGGATATCGCCTACACCTCCGGCGGCGCTGTTCTTGTCGAACAGAAGATCGACCAGCTCGTCGCCGACGGCAAGATCACACCTCAGCAGGGAGAAATGCTGAAAGAAGCCGCCCGGCGTTCTTACGAGGCTCTGCAGGCCAAACTCACGGAACTTTCCGTCAAAGACGTGACGGTCGAAGTTTCCGAGTAAAAATGAAGCCCGGTTGGGAGTTCGCTTCCGGCCGGGCTTTTTTTCTGCGGAAATGGGAAAATACCCCTATGCCGTTGTTCGCGCACAAAGGGCTTTGTCGCCGGGGATTTTTTATACTGCGATCAGGGGCATGCGACCCGGTCCCGCATTTGCGCAACACGCCCCGTAACTTTGCGAACAAAGGCGAATTTATGAGCAGGGCGATGCGAGCAGTGCCCCCATTTTTTTTCTGCATAATTTCCTAAAATATCTCTCTGTTTGAGTTGCATAAATCTTTTATCATGCTGCGAGCAAAATCCGCTCTTCTTGGTCGAAATGAAAAAACACCCTCTTTTTTCTGACCCGGATTTGAGTTCAAAAATTATAACTGACACCCTGTTTTAACGGGGGGCCAGAAAACATTTCTCTATCAAGATTTTTTCCGCACCCTCAGTCTGATTTGAAAAACCTTGCCCCTTCCGCCTCAAAAATTGTTCTGTTTTAACTGGCAAAAAGGGTGCAGTTGAACACATGGCTGCCATTTTTCATTCAGACCCCCGTTTTCTGTGAAATTTTCTTTAAAAACATTTCACTTTCCACCTTTGTGGACTCTTGTGAACTTTTTCTTCTGACCAGATGTCCGAAAATGATTGAAAAGAGAAATGGGGACCATCATTTACTTGCCTTGCAATCGCTAATGAATGGAGGTATAGTAGTCTGCAAGAGTGTTTGTACCAATCAATAAAAAGTTATCTGATTTTAGGAGATGCACAAACCCTGCAGGTATATGAATCTGGATCTGGAAACAGGAAAAATATGTGTCCGAAATGATGGAAGGACTATTATTTATGAAATTAAAAAGTTTTTTGATTCTTTTGGTCACAGGTCTCCTATTGTTTCTTTTCGGATGTGAGCACGGGGCAATTCCGGCGGAAATGCTGGCAAAAACTCCCTGGTATCAGAAACAGTTGAAACTGATCCGCGAAAATAATGCTGATCAGATTCAGGCACCGCTCGCAAAACAGGGAATTGCGGTCGGCAGGATAATCCAAAAGTTCTCGGATAATACCCTCCAAGTCAACGGGAATGTGCCTTTCGGAAATTCTTCCATTCGTTTCAGCGATGCCGACTCTGCCGCAAAAATCAGCGAGGGAGACTGGATTGTTGCTCGCGTAATGCGTGACCCCAAAGGGCGCCCGCCGCTGATTCAGGATTACTGGAAAGTATCGGTCAATACCGACTCCATCCCTGAAGAATTTCATCCTGACTTAGAAAAATTGATCTGCCTTGGTATCGAATACGGATGGGAGCTGAAGATCGAAGTCTCAACCAATCAAGAAAGCGTTACGATTTCCAATGACGCACCGGAAGATGGGAAACGTTATACCGCAAATATGTTCCAGTTGTATATCGGGAAACAGATACGTGCCGACAGAATAAAAGATGGTGTATATCCGAATTTTGTAGTTGTTTCGGCAGAGAAAGAGGCGAAAACATATATTCTGACCTATTCAGGAGGATTTATAGATGTACAAATCGGCAAGGTCTTGAAGATCTGGTTTCCGGTTTATGAGTCTTTGCGTCTGCCATCTCTACAGATGTTTGAATCCTCAAGAACGATCGCCATGCATCCATCCACCCGCGCCCGCTGCGAGGAACTTCAGCGGGCATTTGAAAAAGCGGGGGTTCCCGGGACATGGGAAATCAGTGATCTTGGCAGGATGATTTTCAGTTATCATACCGGATCATTTGAAGTTTACAGGGAGTGGGAGAAAAAGGTCCGGTCCGTATCTGGACCTCTGGAGGATGGATATATTTTTACTCTTTCGGCTCCGACTGAGGGCCCGATGTCTATACCGATGACCTCGAAATATCAGCCTGTACCGTATTATGAGTGGACTCTGCTGTATTCGGACTTCAATTATTTGAGTTACGGTTCCGGGAATGAGCAAGTAACATATTACTGGTCGTTTGAATGCGGCAACGCCCTTTTATTCCACCAAAAAGAGGAATGTGACACTCTAAAGAGACCCGACGGCGAAAAAATACTGGGACGGATCCTTGAAGTGATGAAAAACATTCCGCCGTGGACGCTGCCCAAAAACGAAAAAAAATAATGAATCTTTTTCTGAGGGCGGCATTACACAAACTTCCCTGCTCAGCACACTCGAGGCGGTTATATGACAAGAGCTCTTTCTTGTGCACATATCGGTTTATCGGCCAGAATTTTATAGAGGGTAATTCTCTTAAAAAGAGCAGTTTGAAGTATGCCTTAAAAATTATTGCTTTTTTAACCAGTGGGCATTCTGAGAAATGCTTCTGAGATTTTGAAACGAATTTAAAAACGTTTCAAAAATATAAGTCGTTGCTGGATATCGCCTACACCTCCGGCGGCGCTGTTCTTGTCGAACAGAAGATCGACCAGCTCGTCGCCGACGGCAAGATCACACCTCAGCAGGGAGAAATGCTGAAAGAAGCCTCCCGGCGTTCTTACGAGGCTCTGCAGGCAAAACTTGCGGAGCTTTCAGTCAAAGACGTGGCCGTCGAAGTTTCCGAGTAAAAATGAAGCCCGGCTGGGAGCTAGCTTTCCGGCCGGGCTTTTCGTTTCAGCAGAAATGGACAATACCCCACGCCGTTATTCGCGCACAAAAGCTTCTGTGGCGGCGAACAGTTTTTCTGACGATCAGGGGCATGCGACCCGGTCCCGCATTTGCGCAACACGCCCCGTAACTTTGCGAACAAAGGCGAAATTATGAGTAGAGCGATGCGAGCAGTGCCCCCATTTTTTTCTGCATAATTTCCTAAAATATCTCTCTGTCTGAGTTGCATAAATCCTTTATCATGCTGCGGGAAAAATCCGCTCTCCTTTTACAGCAGCATCATTTGCTTGAACAGCAAATGCAAATGCCTCAAAATCAATGAAATAAAGCCATATTTATTATCGCTGTTTCTTTCGCAAGTCATTGGCTATTAACGGATTTCATGGCATTGTATGCACTGTAAACGGGGCGGTAAGGACACCGCACCGACAAAAGACAACAGCAAGAAAGGAAACAGAAATGAGCAACAGACTTGAAACCGCAATCAAGGCAAGTGCCGCCGAGGCGCGCCTGACGAAACAGAAGGTTCTGAAAGAACTGAAGCAACGGATGGAGGGACTGATTCAGCAGATCGAAAATGACAGACTGTGGATCAGCGACCTGAAAGAACTCC
>CASDPB010000053.1 GCA_949282305.1 uncultured Lentisphaeria bacterium
CGGAGCAGAGGGAAAAGCCGAGGATCACAAGGGTCCGTTTTCCGGTTATTACGGCATCCGGCTTGATCTTGTCCACATGGACGGGACACGGCAGGGCTGGGTCAATATGGGGTGCTTCGTGGATACCGCGGAGTGGAAGAAAGCCGTGCGCACCTATACCCCTCCGAAACCTGTGAAGAGCGTGACGTTTTACCTTCAGTTCATCAAACACAAAGGGAAAGTTCATTTCCGCAATCCCGTGCTGATTCAGGGGGAAGTTCCCCGGCAGCAGGCACGTCCCGCCGCGGACGATATGACTGCGCGTTTCGGCAAGCTGAAGATAGGGAAGCGCGACCTGCATCTTGACACGTTTCTCGTCAGGAACAGGGCTCCCGCCGCGGCGATTGTCATTCCGGACACTGCCGTCTATCGTTCTCTTGCGGCGGAAATCAACGGGGTTCTGAAGTCAAAATACGGGACGGAACTGCCCGTCATGCCGGGAAAGGCGCTGCGGGATGCCCGCAGCCTTGACCGGAATTACATTGTCATCGGCAGCCGCGACCGCAATGAGACGGCCGCCAACCTCTACAATCTGCATTACACCCTGCTGGATGCCATGTATCCGGGAAAAGGCGGAAGTGAACTGCGCAGTCTGCATGATCCTTTCGGAGACGGACACAATATCATTCTTGCCGGGGGCAGCGACGAGGCGGGAGACCGTGCCGCCGTTGAAAAACTTCTGCGGGTGATCCGGGAGGCTCCGCGCGGGAACAGCCTGAAGCTCGGATTCCTTTCCGACGTCACGCTGAGCCCGGACTACAAGATCGCGCGCGACGTCAAGGACATTCCGCTGTGGGAGGAATCGGCAGGCTACGGCAGTCAGGGCTATTTCGGCTGGAATTCCCTTTCCAAAAATCTGGCGATGTTTTACATCACGAACGACAGATACTATGCCGACGAATTTCTGCGTCTGGCGTTTCCCAAAGACCGCGCCACGGTCGATGAACTGGTGAAGCGGGACGGAGAGTCTTACATGGACGATCCCTGGAAACCGCTGAGTTCCGTTTATCATTACCGGGGCGTGATGGTGCCGCTCTACTGGGATCTCGTCGAGGAAAATCCCGTCTGGAGCGAAGAAGACCGCAGAAGAGTGGTCGAAGGGCTCTACCTGCGCCTGGTGGACTCTCTGACAAAGAAGGATTATTCCAACATCTATCGCAATTACAACAAACGCGGTTATCACCGTCTTGACCGTCACATGACATGGGAGGCGGTGGGGGCTTACGCCATCGCCCGTTACCTGAACAAGCATTATCCTTCGTGTGACAGCAAAGAGACGATGCGGCTTGTTCACAACGCGCTGGACGGCGCGCTGGAGAAGGTGATGTACGGCACGGTCACGCGCTATTGGCTTCAGACATCCATCGAGCCTTTTTTCTTTTATGCGGTTCTGGAGGGCGGACTGCGGAATATCGGCAATCCGGTTCTCCGGAAATATGCCGAAGGCTGGCTGGTTCTGCCGGACTGTTCCGGAAAACGGGGCGGCAAGATGATTTATGACCGGATGATGACTTTTTCCTCGCTGTTCATGATGCACATGTACGGATACCTGGTCCAGGATGACGCTTTCACGGATCTTGCGAAGCAGATGCCCACCGCGCCGAAGAATTTTTATCTCGGGCAGTCCTTTTATCCCGTGAAATCCTACGGACGGAACTTCTTCCGCGACAGGGCGGGCGAATGGAGCCTGATGCGTCCTGATCCGCTGGCTGTAAGGCCGTCGCCCTCCTTTCCGCCGGAAGAGGTGATCAGCGCCATGAGTTACCGGGAAACCAATGACGATACCGGGAATTTCCTGCTGCTGGATACGAGTTACGGACTGGGACTGCGCGAAATACAGCGCTCATTGTCCATTTTCAACCTGCGCATCGGCGGCGTTCCGCTTCTTCGCGGACACGGGAACACGATCCGTTTTTATGCAGACGGATGCGGCAGAGGCGCGCCCTGTTATTACGCGCATGTCACATCCTTCGGTGTCAAAGATCCGTTTGTGTATGCCGATGCGGAAATGAAAGGGGTGGACGGCTTCGACTGGCGGAGAACGGTCATCATGCGGAAAGACGGCTATCTGCTTCTCCTGGATGAGATCGTCCCGACCGGCGACCTGAAATACGGGGAAATCTTCAATGACTTTCTCGGCACCTGGGGGAGAACGGCATGGACGAAGGCGCCGACAGGCGAATTTGTTCTGAAAACAATCGGGAGAAAACCGCAGAAGGATTATGTTCTCGGCACTTCGGTGCCTGCGGAACAGATTCTGGAAAGTTCTTCCTGGGACAGTTACCACGCGGGAACGGAGATCGTACGTTTCCTTCAGGAATACAAGGACATGAAAAAGGGACGGAAGATCCGTTTCGTGACTGTGCTGCGTCCGGGGACGCCTGCCGCGACTCCTTCCACGGCACAGCAGGGGGACTTTGCGGCGCTTCTCCTTCCGGAACCCGCATCGGTGGAATTCCTGAAGGACGGCTTCGTTTTTCTGTCCGGCGATGGAACTCTCCGCCGGGAGGGGAAAGACTGGGTTCTCGACTCCTCCGCTCCGAACCTGGACCGGGATCGGATTGCATCGCTTCTCGCATCCCGCGGAATTCCGCTGGACAAAGAGAGTGCCGAGACTTCCGCACCGGAACCGCTTTGGCGGAAAGAGCTTGGCGGCTGTGTTCAGCGGATTGTTCCGTTCCGAACCGGCGGACAGGAGTATATCGCCGCTGCGAGAGGACGCGAACTGTTCCTCATGAATGAAAAAGGCGGGCTCCTGAAGAAAGTCGTGTTCGGAGACGAAATCGGGGCGGTTGCCTGGCAGGAGTCCGAAAAGCGTCTTCTGGTCGGCTGCAGGGATGAGAAGGTGACGGCGGTTGACCTGAACGGGAAAAAGATATGGGAGTTCACTTCGGAGATGGCGCCTGAAGTGTTGAAAGTCGGTCCTTACTGGCACAAGCCGGCAGTTCCGGGAATCCGGGCGATCCGCATTGCGGTACTGACTCCCGGCAAAGAGCGGATTTTCATCGGCAGTGCCGGAACCTTGGAAGTGCTGGACAGAAACGGAAAATTTGAAAAGCGGCTGTATGTTCAGTACGGGCCGGTGGATCACATGACCGTATTGCCTGCCGAAGATGGAAAGAGTGCGTCTCTGCTTCTGATCCGTTCCACCGGCGGCTGGCCGCTGGTTCATGCCGTCTCCCCTGATCTCAAAGTGAAAAACATCGGCATGCACCTGGATGCTTCCGGCACGGATATGGGGACATTCGGCTTTTCCAGCGTCGGCAAGACGGTTCTTTTCCCTGTCCGTTTTACGGATGGCGGCCCTGTCCGTCTGATCGGGGATTTCAGCGGCGCCCATAACCGGGTCATGATCTGGGATCGCGTCGGCAAGGCGCTTGCCGATGCGAACCTGGGGATCGACAAAGCGGGAAGTGCCGTTGTCCCTTACGGAGCCGTCTGTTCCGGGGAGCGCCATATCAAGTTCATCGGTGTGGATGATTTTGACGGCGATGGAGCAAAGGAAATTGCCGCTGTCACGCGCCGCAAACGGATTTTTTTCTGGACCCCTGAAATGAAATTGAAACAGATGCTTGTTTTACCGGGAATGCCATTGACAGCGGCAGCTTCACACGGTCAAGTGTTCCTCGGCTTTGACGACGGGCGGATTTATTCCGCAGATGGAAACGGCAATCTCTCCCTGATCGGGCGTCTAAACGGCGGGATTAAAGCGCTCACCGTCAGCGGAAGCCATATTTTTGCGGGGTCTGAGAAAGGCGATCTCGCAGCATTCTCTCAGAATAATATAACGGGAAATCATAAAATGAATCATAAAATTGAACTTGAAAGACATGCACGGTTGATTGATGGAACCTCCGGAGTTCCTTGCCCCAAACAGGGGGAGCCCGGCTGGAAGGCAAAGCGGATTGTAGTCAGTCTGCTTGGCGTCCGTGCGCCGGACCGGACTGACCTAGAAGGGGAGGCGGCTCTGGAGTATATGCAGGCATACTGGCGGAAAGAGTTTGACCAAGTGCTTGCCAACAAACCGGATCTGATCGTCATGCCGGAAGCCAGCGACCGTTATCCGGGGCTTCCTCCGGAGAAACTGCGGGAATGGTATCGTTTCCGAGGCGACAAAATGCGCGATTTCTTTGCCGGCATTGCAAGGGAAAACCGCTGTTATATTGCGTATGCGGGGGCGCGCCTTCTGCCGGACGGCAGCTGCCGGAATTCGATTCAGCTGATTGACCGTGACGGCCGCATCGCCGGAATTTACAACAAGAATCATCTGGTTCCGGCGGAGACGTTCCGCATGGGAATTCTCTGCGGAAAGGATGCGCCCGTTTTTGAAACGGACTTCGGAAGGGTGGCGATGGCGATTTGTTTCGATCTCAATTTCCATGAACTGCTGGAAAAATATGCGGCGCAGCGTCCTGATCTGATTATTTTCAGCTCGCTTTACCACGGCGGAATCATGCAGAAATATTGGGCATATCATTGCCGGAGTTACTTCGTCGCGGCGTTTCCCGATGAATGCACCGTAGTCAATCCGCTCGGCGAAATGGTTGCCCGGTCAAGCAATTATTCCAAACTGCTGACGGCTGCGGTCAATCTGGACAATGTCGTTGTCCATCTGGATGAGAATATGGAGAAGCTGAGTCTGCTGAAACGGAAATACGGCCGCGGCGTCACGATTCAGGACCCCGGCTTTCTGGGGGCGGTTCTCGTGACGAGCGAACTGCCGGACGTCTCCGCGGGAGAGATGATTGCGGCGTTCGGAATTGAAACCTGGGATGAGTATTATGCCCGCTGTCTGGCGCATCGCCATACGGCGGGAAATATGGAGCGCTGAGGACTGGTCCAATGATGGGAAGATGCACTGATACGGGAAAGATTCTGCGCTGCGCGGTCATCGGAGCGGGACGGATTGCATGGGGATTCCACCTGCCGCAGATTGTTGCGAAGGACGGATTCGAGCTTGCCGCCGTTGCGGACCCGGACAGAGTGCGTCTTGAGGAGGCGAGGCGGACATTTCATCCCGCCTCCGTCTTTACGGACGTGGAGGCGATGCTCCGGGAAGTGCGTCCGGATCTGACCGTGATTGCCTCTCCGACGGTTTTTCACAAGGAGCAGACGCTTCTTGCGTTCCGTTACGGAAGCGATGTGTTCTGCGACAAACCCGTCGGGCTCAGTTTGAAAGAAGCCTCCGCAATGTACGGCGAGGCGAAACGGCTCGGGCGAAAACTGATGGCGTATCAGCCGCACCGCATCAACAGCGAAGGGCTTACGGCGCGTGCGATTCTGCAGTCCGGCAGACTCGGCGGAATTTATCTGATCGAGCGTCATATCAGCAACTATGTGCGGCGCAACGACTGGCAGGCTTTCACGGAGAACGGCGGGGGAATGCTCCTGAACTACGGCTCTCATTATATTGACCAGCTGCTTTACCTGACGCATGATACCGCCGCCCGCGTCAAATGCGAACTCCGGCGCGTCATTACCTGCGGCGATGCCGATGATCTTGTGAAAGCCATGATTACGACCAGACACGGCGTTCTGCTGGATCTCGACATCAACCAGGCGACGGCATATCCGCTTCCCGAATGGCGGATCTGCGGTGTCCGCGGCAGTGCGGTCTACTGCGACAGACAGTGGAGCATCCGCTTCTATGAGCCGGATTCACTTCCGCCGGTTCGCGCGGATCATGCTCTTGCCGCGGCGGGGCGTCGTTATCCGTCGGAGAAGATCGAATGGCGGGAGGAGACGGTTCCCGGCATACCGGCGGAACCGGGATTGTATTATGATTACTGCCGCGATTATTTTGCGGGGAACCGTGTGCCGTTTGTCCTGCCGGAGGAGACACTGGAGGTGATCCGCACCATTGAACTTTGCCGGCTTGATGCGGAACAGCGTGATGCCGTCTCCGCTTCCGGATATGCGCGGCAGGTGTGAAAAACATGCCGATGTGCGATTGAGTCCCGGCGGCTGACCCGACCCCCGGGAGCTGAAAGGAATCGACCGGCGGCGAACCGGAACAAGTCCGCCGCTGTCTGCTTATTTCTCCATCAGCAGATTTTCCGGAGCCGTAGCGGCAAGCGGCAGGCTCGGAGCACAGATGCGGAATGCGTAGTCTTCGCGCGCCCACGGAAACCGGAGGCTCCAGATTTCATCCTTTGCGCTTTTTCCGCGTGGAACCTTGATGTATTGCGCGGATTTGACTTTCCTGATCTCTTTTACGATTTTTCCCTCCGCATTCAAAATCTGGACATCGACCGGTTCCGCCGTGGTTGCCGCGACTTCAACTGCGGCATATTCCGCATCCGCCGGAACCGTGAAATAGTAACGATAGCCTTTTCCGCCGAACAGATTCACGTTTCCTTCTGTGAGGAGCGCCTGTCCGCTTCCTGTCGGATGGAGCGATACGCAATGTCCGCCGGGGTTGATTTCAATCAGGAATATTCCTCCTCCGCCTTTGACCTTCAGATGATAGGTGAAATCTGTCTTGTCCGTGGAAAAACGATCATAGAGAGCGCCGTTCCGGTCGCGCACGGTTCCCTGCAGCCGGTATTTTCCCTTTCCGATCCGGTATCCGGTAAAGCGGAGCGGATGATCGCCGGGGGAGGAAAAACACTGCAGAAAGCGGAAACTTCTTCTGATCCTGATCTTTTCTCCGGCTGTTACTGTTTTGCCGGCTGCCGGAACAAGTTTTGCAAATTCCATTTTTCTGGTTCTGCCGCTTACCGCACGCTCGGATGGCTTCGGAGCATTTGCCGCGACGAACTTTGCAAGATCGAATTTCTTCAGGCTGTTCCGGTCTTTGCCGTAAAGAAGAGTGCCGGACAGCGAAGTGATTCCGTAGCCCGTCATTCCGTTGAACTCGATCGGAACAGAGGAGGGAGCGATTACTTTGACGTTGTCCAGCATGATGTTGCCGATGTCTGCGCTCTCCCCGGCAAGGACAATCGACGGCAGTTCATATTTCAGATTCCTGCATACCGTGTCTTTCAGAACAATTTTCAGTCCTTTCTCGTTCTGCCCGTTCAAAAGGAAGGGAATGCCGTGATTATTTTCAATCAGGCAGTTTTCAAATCTGATTTCTCCTTTCACTTCTTTTGTGGTTACGATGACGCCGCATTGATTGGAATTGATTTTTGAGTTCCTCACTGTGACGGAGACAGGTGTGGAGTTTTCTTTCAGTCCGGGGATGTGAAACATGATTCCCGCAGAGGCGTTTTCAGAGAAATCACAGTTGTCGATTACAACATTGACAAAACGTTCTTCCGGACGGTTCGGTTCAAAGTCGATGCCGCATTGCGGGGCGGTTCCTCCTGTTCTGATGAATTTTGAGTTGCGTATCAGCATATCTTCCACACTGATCAGGCTGATTCCCTGGCGGTAATGGTCTTCCGATGTGACATTGTCCACTGTAATGTTTTTGGAATAGGAGAGATTTTTTCCCCTGGCAACATAAATGCCGTCGCCGCCGGATGATTTGAGGGTGAGACCGGAGATTTTTATGTTTGCAGCTCCGCGAATTGAGATGGTATGCCGCCATTCCGAAAATCTGTAAAGCGCCGGATTGTCATAATCCTTTTTATTCATAGCCAGCGTGACCGCACCTTCTCCGCGGATTACGACATTGGAGATGTTGTTGAGGTTGATGAGTGAATCGTTGACGCCTTTGAATTCCCCTTTCTTTGCCCGCAGAGTCACACCGTCCTCAAAGATGATTTCCTGATTGGAACGCAGAAACAGAGGGCGTGTGATCCAGTCTTTTCCGGTATTGTCCACGATTATTTTCCGCGCTCCGGAATCGATTGCCTTCTGCAGTGCTGCTGTCGCGTCTTCCGGATGGAACCCGAAAGCGGATGCTTTGACAGTGTCCTGAGCTCCCAGCGCACAGAAACCGGCGGCAATCAGCATCGCAGCTGTTTTGATTGCATTCATTGTCATGATGTCCTTTCTGCATTTTTATTAAAAACGGATTCTGTTGTTTTCATGGAGAGGCATGTCATATTCTCCGCCTTTTCCCGACCAGTAACCGACATGCCCGTCCGCGAACAGAATGTTCATTGCCTTTTTGTGTGCCAGGGGACGGATTTTTTCGAGCGACGGCATATATCCCTTCAGTGAATAACGATCTGCCAGCAGAGGCTGCAGCGACGGCTGCTGCACTGTTCCGCTTTTGCCTGTGGTTCCATCGCGTGTTACACCTTTGCCGCAGAAGTTTAAACTGGGACAGGGATATAACTTTTCCATGTCTTCCGGGACAGGGTAGTTGGGAATCCATCCATACCAGCCGTCCGAGGTCGTCCGGCTGGCAATGCCGAACACAAGATTGTAGCTGGAATAGATTCGCTGGTCGTAATATCCCGGATATTTAATTGTCTGCCCTGACTTGTAGAGATCGCCCGGACAGACTGCGAGATTGTAAAAACGGGAACCGGCTCTGCCTGTGACTCCCGGAACTTTGCTGTAAGGAATATAGTCTTCAAGCCCCATGCTCCAATAATACATGTATTGTACATGAGTTGTATTCACTTTCGTGTAAGGTCCCCACTCTTTGTTGTCACTTGCATAGTTTAGCAGACAAAATCCCAGCTGTCTCTGGTTCGATTTGCATGAGACGTTTCTGACTTTGTCCTTTGCTGAATTCAAAGCGGGCAGCAGCATTGCCGCGAGAATCGCGATGATCGCAATTACAATTAAGAGCTCTATCAGTGTGAATTTTTTCCTGCCGCATTCCATTTTCCGCTTCTCCTTGTTAAAGTGCTCTGTTGCTTTATCTCTTATTGTTTTCATAACGATTTCAATATCATGACCGGAACAAAGTTTTCGGCACCAGTATTTTCCGTTCGGCTGCCGACGCCCTTAAATGTCGGATCAGCCATGAAACCTGTTCTTCCAGCATGATGTCGGATGTATTGACCGGAAAAACGGAGAACCGACCGGCACGGGTATTGCCCATGCCGTAAAGCCTGATGTCTTCTCCGATTTTGCAGTCATGCTCCAGCAGTGCTTTCATGGCGCCGAGCGCATGGTAGTCACTGGCGAATATCCAGCACTCGGCGGCTGGTTCCTGTTTCAGCTGCCGGCTGACCGCCTTATAGCCCTGTTCAAAGAGCAGGTCGGAACAGTCGAACGGCTGACGGTCACAGGTCTCGATTGAAAGCAATGTCGCAGCTGTCCCCCGTTTTCTGAGCAGTGCCGCAGAGCTTCTGCAGAAGGCATGGTAGTAACCGTCTGCCATGACATAAACCGCATGGCGTGCCTGATGATTCAAAATGTCATCTGCATACTGCTGAAACACTGCATCGCAGTCGAGATGCAGATCATTCCGGGAGTATTCGTTGTTGGTGCTGACATAATCAATCCCGTTGTCTTCGATCAGGCGGATCAGGCTGTCCTCTCCGACCGGCGAGCCGAGGACGACGAACGCGGAACAGCCCCGGTTGATGAGATCCCGGATTCTCTGCTGATTTTCCTCTCTGCTGTTTCCCATTGTGACGGCGTAAACGCTTTCCCCGGTTTTTTCGAGCTCGGAGATCAGGCGTATCGTGAGATTTCTGTTTTCCTCGGTGTGGTAAGTGCGCTCCTGAGAAAAAAGAATCGCCACGGTTCTGGTCTTCTCTCCGATCATGATCTTGTAGCCGATGTTCGGCTGGTATCCCATTTCCCGGGCAAGTTTCCTGACCCTGGCAATCTGTTCCTCGGAACAGTAGTTGCGCCGTCCGTTCAGGATCTGCGAAACTGTCGGAACCGCCAGATTTGCCGCCGCCGCGACTTGTTTCAAGGTGACTTTTCTATTTTTTATCATAAGCGTTTTTTTCTTATATACAAAGTAGTTTGCATGATATATTATATGCGATTTTTCTTTTATTGTCAAGAGGCAGTGCAAACTATTTTGCGTCTTTTTTTCATTATATCTTCTGTCTGTTTCCGGGAGGTATGAGACGGGGGAGGGGAAGCATGGAGTCGTCTCAAAGCCCTTTTCCCTTTTTGTCATGCGGCACTTTGCTTCCGGATGATGCGGGCTTCTGTCGCACTTTTTCTTCGGAAATGCTGTCAAAAGAAAGAAAAATCAGAGGTTTCCCTGAAGTTTTTCGGCATTGAATCGGGATTTGACTTGAAAAATGAGATAGAATCGTTACAGTAAAACCGGAGGCGGCCGGTAGTCCGCATGAAACAGGTGGTTTGGATGATCTACAAAACGAAAAGCAGAAACGCATCCGGGAAGAATTCCTTCCTTGCCGGGGAACAGTCCTCGCAGGATGATGTTTCCGTCAGAGCGGTGCAGGCGGAGAAACTCGCCGCCGAATCCGGAGGCATTCTCGGTCCCGCCGACCTTCCGTATATGGAACAGGAAAGCACATTTGAATGTGACGGGGCGCTGCGCACCTACATGCGGAACATGGCGGAGGCTGTCCCCCTTACCACGGAAAACGAAAATGCGGTCTGGGATGAAATCGCCGAACTCCATGAACTGATGCGACGCAGACTTTATCCGTTTCCTTTCGTGGTCCGCCAGCATGTCAAGCTGTTTGAAAAATGCCGGAATCCGGACACTCTTCACGAGGTGTTTTCCCAGTCCGCGATTCAGGCTCTCGGCGGAACCGGAGAAGTGATCCGGCTCATGCCGACCGCGAAGGAAGAGCTTCTGGACTGTCTGAAGGAACTTTACAGCGCCTGTGCCGGCGGGGATGCCGATACCATTGCCACTGCGCGGAGTCTGCTTGTGGAGTTGATGATGACGTATCCCGTTCAGATGGAGCAGATATTCCGCTGTTTTGAGACCCTGCGCTCCTATGCGGGGCAGTTGAAGAATCCCGGCGCGGAGACGGAGTCGCTGCTTGCCGGGGAACTGGCATGCACGATGGAGGAGTTCTGTTCGGTTTACCAGGAGCTGGAAGGCGTTTATCATCTGCTGGAAGAGAAACGCCGTGTGCTTGCCGAAGGAAATCTGCGGCTGGTCGTGAGCATTGCCAAGAAATTCCAGGGCAGGGGAGTCCCGTTTGCCGATCTGATCCAGGAAGGCAATATCGGGCTCATGAAGGCACTGGACAAATTTGATTACAAGCTCGGGCACCGTTTCAGCACGTATGCCACGTGGTGGATCAAGCAAAGTGTGTTTCATGCGATCGGGCGGCAGGCTCGCGTGATCCGTCTGCCTGTCCACATGCTGACGACCCTGAACAAGATCAGTCATGCGGAACAGTGTTTTCTCCAGGAGCACGGGCGCGAGGCGACGGTCGAGGAGATTGCCGCCGAGCTGGAAATGACGCGCGAGCGCGTGAATTCCATGAAACGCATGGCGATGCAGGCGATTTCCCTTCAGGCGCCGATCTCCGCGTGGAACGACGGCAAGGATGCTTCCGTGGAAGATACCGTGATGACATTGCGCGATGATGACGACCCGATGCGCAGTTTCGCGCAGAAACTGCTGCGGCAGAAGCTCTTCGAGACAATCAGGACACTGCCCGCCCGTTCCCGTGAAGTGCTTACCATGCGTTACGGGCTGGACGGCGGGCGTCCGAAGTCCCTGACGGAGGTCAGCACATATTTCAATATTTCGCGGGAACGCATCCGGCAGATCGAAACCGGGGCGATTGCGAAGCTGCGCGATCCTTCCACCATCAAAATGTTTGAGGATTATTTTTCATGACAAACGCTCCTGTGCGTGTGGCTTATGCACGCTGCGCCTCCTACGACCGCCGTCTTCTGAGAGAGTCGATCGAAAAAGTGCTCGCAGTCCAGATTGAGGATTTCGGCGGCAGTGTGTCCGGGAAAAAGATCATGCTGAAGCCCAATCTGCTGGCATGGCGGCGGAAAGAGGATATTGCGTGTGTGCACCCTGCTTTTCTTGCAGAGAGCGCCCGCGCATTTCTGGACGCCGGAGCTTCGGAGGTCGCAGTCATTGAAAATCCGGCGGTTCAGACTGCGCCCGCGATCATCCGGTCCATGGGGATTGCCGAAGAACTTGCCGCGATGAACGTGAAAGTCGCCAACTTTGACCGTTTTGCGAAGATTTCTCCGCCGGAGACGGTCCGTTTCAAAAATATCGAGGCAGCGCAGGAGTATCTGGATTTTGACGCTGTATGCGACATCGCCAAAGCAAAGACGCACGGCATGATGAAGCTGACCCTGTGCGTCAAAAATCTGTTCGGGCTGGTCAAGGGCAGCGAGCGCATGGGATGGCATCTGGCGGTCGGCAGGGATTTTGAGATGTTTGCGGATATGCTTCTGGACATCTATCTGACGGTGCGCCCGCGGTTCAATCTTCTGGATGCAGTCACCTGCATGGAGGGCAACGGCCCCGGAAGCGGGAATCCGGCGGAGCGCGGTTTCATTGCCGGGGCGTCGGATTCGCTGGCGCTGGATTCCTCTGTCGCGCCGCTTCTTGGGGCGGACGATCTGCTGATTCTGAAAAATGCGGAACGCCGTGGACTGCTGGTGCCTTTTGAAAATACGGGCGACGTTCCCGAACGGAATCCGCTTCTGCTGCCGGACCCGCCGGGAATACTGACGGAGTGGGGAGTGTTCCTGCCCCCGTTTCTCAAGGGATGGCTTCGGAATCACGTCATATCGAAACCTCTTCTCGATCCGGAAAAATGTGTCGGCTGCGGACTGTGCGTGAAGATGTGTCCGCCGCAGTCCCTGAAGCTGAAGGACGGCAGACCCGTGTTCGATCTGCCGAACTGCATCCGCTGTTACTGCTGTCAGGAGCATTGTCCGAAAGGAGCGATCATCCCGAAGAAAACCTTTCCGATGCGCTGCATGGAAGGGGTTGAGGACTGCATCCGTTTTCTCTTCGGGAAATGAGGCTGGCCGCAGCCGTGACAAGGGACGGAGAGCCGGCGGCGGAATTTTCCGTCCGGCGCCATGTCATGCGTTGTCCATGCCGGGTGCGGGAACTCCGGACTCCGCCATCGGGCTGTCCGCCGGTTCAAATTGGTTTTCACTGCCGTCTTGGGATGACACCGTATTTGCCTGAGCGGTGATTTTCTTCTCAAACGCGGCGGCATGGTTTCTCTGGAATCCTGTCCCGGCTCCGCTTTTCCCTCAATCAGAACCTTTCAATTTCCGAAGCGGCTTCCTGCAGGGTTTTCAGAATCAGTCTTCTGCGTTTCTCGTATCCGGGCAGAGGAACGGTATACACGCCGAGGGAACCCAGCAGTTCATGGTTTCTGGTGAAGACGGGGACTGCGTAGCTGAAGACTCCGTAACGTTTTCTCATGCACATGCAGAAACCGGTTTTCCGGATTCGTGCGGAATCTTCTTCAAATCCCCGCCACTGCTTTTCCGGATGCCCGTTCTCGCGGATCAGAATGGAGCGCCGCGCGGGCGTGGAGAAACTGTAAATCACGCGCCCAGTGGCGGTTTCATACAGATAGGCGCGCTGGACTTCCTCAATGTCCACTTTGACGATCTGCCCGGTCGGTTCCGCTCTGACCAGGGTGTTCCAGACGTTGTTGGCGAGGATGACAAAAACCATGGACTCGTTGATTTTTTCAATGGCGCGCCGCATGACCGCAATGACTTTTTCACGGAAGTCGTCGCCGCGCTGATAATTGCGGTAGGCGATCCTGCGGCAGACCATGCCGAAGGTGTAACGTCCTTCCCCGTTTTTTTCGACATAACCGCAGACGCGCATGGTTTTGAGCAGGTTGTGCACGCTGTTGGGTGGAAGCCCCAGCCTTTCCGCCAGCGCTTTCACTTCAAATCCGTTTTCTTCAACATCCTCGAACAGGAGGATGGATAAAAGATCCAGTGCTTTTTTCAATGATTTTACGGGTACGCTCTTTTCCATGACATGTCGCCGTCTTCTGAATTCTGTTTCGGATTTCTGCATTTTAATTCCATAATATGGAATTTTCAAGATTGCTGCTGATTTTTCTTGATCTTTTTTCAGCCGGATATATCGTTGCGTGATTGGAAGAACAATCCACATCAGGGAATCAGAGGAGGAATGAAAATGAATGAAACGTCCAGAACTGCACCCGGCTACTTGAAGAAGTCCGTCATCTATCAGATTTTCCTGCGCATGTTCACGCGGGAAGGAACGCTGAACGGCGCGGCGGGAATGCTGCCGCATCTTGCCGCGCTTGGAGTCGACGTCCTCTATCTTTGTCCTGTCACGGAAGCGGATGATGACATGCGGACGGAATTCTGGAGCAATCGCCAGAACCGGTGCGGACTCGGAAATCCGAAGAATCCCTACCGGGTGAAGGACTATTACAAGATTGATCCCGAGTATGGTTCCGGGGATGACCTGAGACGGTTTACCGCGTATGCACATGAGCTTGGAATGCGCGTGATACTCGATCTGGTTTACTACCATTGCGGTCCCGCTGCCGTTTTCATCGGAGAACATCCCGATTTTGTCAAACGCGCCGCCGACGGCAGTGTCAGAAACGGACGTTGGCATTTTCCGGAGCTGAATTTCGATTCTCCGGCGCTTCGGGAATATCTCTGGGAGAATATGGCATACTTTGTCCGCGAGTTTGATGTGGACGGCTACCGCTGTGATGTCTCCGACGCGGTTCCCCTCGATTTCTGGGAGGAGGGCCGCAGACGCCTGGAAGCTCTCAAGCCGGATGTCATGATGCTGGCGGAATCGACGGCGGGAGAGGAACAGCGCTATGCCTTCGACGTGAACTATGCTTTCGGGTGGGGATCCATGATCCGTGAAGTTTTCCGCGGTGCGGAGTCTTCGGAAAAACTCCGGGAGGAATGGGAACGTTCCCGGGAAGTGTTTCTCCCGGGGGCGCGTCTGATCCGTGTGACGGAGACTCATGACATTGCCAATGACCTCGGGGAACTGCGCCCGGATCGCGAGATCGGACTCAAGGGGCATGACGCCATGCTGGTGATTAATTTCTGTATTGACGGCGTGCCCTTCCTCTACTGCGGGCAGGAGATCGCGGACAGGGGAATCCACTCTCTCTGGGCAAACCGTTTTTACGGACATGGATTCGGGATTGACTGGTCGAATGCCGTGACACCGGAGGGGAGGGCGCGTTTTGAACTTCTACAAACGCTGATCGGTCTCCGCCGTTCTGAAGAGGCGCTTTTCGAAGGCTCCACGGCATGGCTCCGGCACAGCGCCCCGGATTCCGTCATTGCTTTTACCCGCAGCAGCGAGAGGCAGAACCTGCTGATTGCCGTGAATTGCCGGGACATTCCCGCAAGCGTTGATTTTGAACGCGGCTTTGCACGGATTTCCGGACCGGAAATTCTGCTGGAGCGGGACGCCGCTTTCCATCCCGGCAAGGGGGGAAGGCGGATTGATCTTCTTCCATACGGTTTCCTTGTGGCGGAGTATTGATCCCACATTCGCAATTCTCTTTTTGTGTTGCGGCGCACCCGGCGTCATGCCGGGTTTTGCATGAAAAATTTTCTCTTTTTCACGACGGCATACAATAATTGATTCTCTTCTTCCGTTTCATGAGCAGAACGAAGGAATTTCAGGAAAAGGAGGTTTTCATGCAAAGAAGATATTTCACGTTGATCGAACTGCTTATGGTTGTCGGAGTCATTGCCATTCTGGCGGGATTGCTGATGCCGGCGCTGAGCAAGGCGCGCAGCCGGGGCAATAAAATTGCCTGCCGCAGTAATTTGAGGCAGATAGGACTTGCAATTCAGAGCTATACCGATGATTACAAAAATGTTTTCCCGCGTGTTGCCGTGATGAAGTCCATCGAGACAGACCCGGAAATTCCGACGATTCAGGAGGTTCTCGCGCAGCAGCTCGGAGGTGAAAACTCGAAAGTGTTCCGCTGTCCGTCCGATCGCGGAATCAACGGCATTGTAGGAGTGTTTACGGATGAAGAGGAGGACAGCGACGAAGTCACCGAAACCAATTTCGAGTATGCCAGCAGCAACGGAAAATCGGACTTCGAGAATGAGGGAAGCAGTTACGAATTCAACACATGGCTTGCCGGACGCAGAATGACCAACCGTTCGGGAAGCATGCTGATGCATGATCTCCGTCCATATCACGGCCCCGCGGGCAAAATCGGTTCATGCAACTATCTGTTCGCGGATGGCAGAGTCGATGACTTGAAATAAAGACAGCAGGAAGGAGTCGGAACGATGGCTTGCAGAAAACAGAAAACGGAAAAGACGGTTATGACGAAACGCCGGAAAATGGCGGCTGCCGCCGCGGTGCTGCTGATATGCGCGGGCGCACTTGGTTTTGCCTCCTATGAGATGTTCCGCAAACCCCGCCCGGCGTCGGACAGACCGGAGGATATTGCGAAGTTCATCGCATCCGCTGATTTCAACCGTCTCAGCATGGCGGAGCGGCAGGCGTATCTGAGGAAGCTGCGCCCCGCACCTGGGCAGGGACAGAGTCGCCGCCGTCCGCAGCCGCAGAACATGTCCCGTGAAGAACACTCCGCATTCATGTCCAATATGATGCGGCTTTTCGAGCAGGAGCGCAACAGGCGGATGAAGGAATATTTTGCACTGCGGACCCGGGAGGAAAAGAATGCTTTTCTGGATGCGGAACTGGCAAAGATGGAGCAGCGTCATGCCGAGTTTGAAAAACGGCATCGTCAGCGGGACGCCGAGCGGAAGAAAAACGAGGGGGAAAATAAGAACGGACAGACCCGTCCCCGTCCGTCTGAAGCGGAACGTGCCGGCCACATGAGGACACGCACCGAAACGACTTCCCCCGAAAGCCGGGCAATGCGCAACCAGTATATGCGCGATCTTCATGCCAGAGCCAAGGCGACGGGCAAAAGCTTCGGCCCGCGCGGTCCGCGCATGGCGCAGCGTTGAGGTCAAGTCGCGGAAAGCCTGCCGCTCCTGCTGCGTTCCGGTGCGGGGAATTGCCGGATGGCTTCCCGCGCCATTTATGCCTCGGTGACTTTGTTTTCGCACCGGAAGCGGACCGGCGTCATTCCCGTGCTTTTACGGAAAATCCGGTGGAAGTATGCGGCATCGCGGAACCCGCAGCGTCTGGCGACGGAATCCATTGTGAAGGAGGAGTTGCGCAGGAGCAGCCGGGCTTTTTCCAGCCGTTTTTCCCGCAGAACTGCACAAAAGTTCTGTCCGAAGAGGTTTTTGACGGCTTCCGAAGCGCGCGGAGGTGTGAGCGAAAGAACTTCCGCAAGATCCGCGAGTCCAATATCGCGTATGCAGTTTACTTCGAGATATGTTTCGATGATTTCCCTGCGCGAAGCCGGGACGTGAGGCGGTTTCCTGATCTGCAGTCCGAGGAAGGAGGCGATGAGTGTCCCGTAAGCCAGAAACGGCTCCTCCTGTTCCGGGGGCAGAACGGGAAGCCGGCTCCCGTGAGGAAGCCTGTGCGTCCGCGGATTCATGAGTTCCTCCGCCGTTCCGCGCGGCTGGAACGGCCCTGCGAAGAGGACGCCGTGAAGTCTGCCGTCGGCGGTAATCGGGAAAACAGCCTCCCGCATTCCGCAGTGACAGCATTTGAAGAAGGGGCGGAGATGGTTTTTCAGCAGATGATGCTGAACCTTGTCCCGGTCGAATTCGAGACAGAGTTCAGTCAATTTGTTTTTGTGCTCTTTCAGTCCCGTGCAGAAGGGATTCAGATGATATTGGGGCAGGGGCGTGTTCTGGAGCTGTCCGCTGTAATCGTGGCAGCAGAGATGACAGCGGAACTGCTCTTCAAAAGTCCGCATTGCACTTTCCGGAACCGGCATGTCGGTCATCGCGTTGTCCTCCCGTTTTTTTCACGCTGGCATAAAAATACATCAAAAAAGCAAAAAAATCCATAGGTTTTTCCTTTTTTCAGAAATATATTTGTCTTCAGGTCAAAATAGGAGAACTTTTCATGAAGACGATTGCTTACAGAATGGAAAAGGAAATTCCGGTGATTGCGGAGGCGGACGTTCTCGTTGTGGGGGGAGGCCCGGGAGGCATGAGCGCGGCGGTCATGGCGGCAAGACAGGGAGTCAAAGTCGTTCTGGCGGAGCGTTACGGGTGCGCCGGAGGCATGGCGAGTTTCGGAGAGGTGACGCCGTTCATGGCGAATCATCTTCACGGAGAGACTCTCGACAAGCCGATATTTGTCGATTGGTGCCGCAAAATGTGGGAGTACCGCGACGACGAAGTGAAAGAAGCCGTGTTTGATGAAAAGGTGATCCCCGGGACAAGAATTTCCAAAGACATTGCGATGCTGGCGATGGAGGATCTTCTGCTTGAAGCGGGCGTGAAGGTGATCTATCATCATAACCTGGTCGACGTCGTCAGAGAGGGCGAGAGAATTCGCGCGGCGGTGTTCAGTTCAAAGTCCGGACTCTGCGCGATTTGCGCCGAAGAGTATGTGGACGGCACCGGAGACGGCGATCTTGCCGTGCTTGCCGGATGCGATTTCGAGTTCGGGAATGAGGACGGTTTCTGCCAGCCGATGACCCTGTGCTTCAAACTCGGCGGCGTGGATGCGGACCGTATGCCGGACCGTGCGGAGATCAACCGGCTTTATGATGAGGCGAAGGCAGCCGGCGAGATTGTCTGTCCGCGTGAAAATGTGCTCTGGTTCCTGACGCTTGAAAAGGATGTGATCCATTTCAATACGACGCGTATCATCAGGAAAAGCGGTGTCAACGGGCTTGATCTCTCCGACGCCGAAATCGAAGGCAGGAGACAGCTTCGCGATTTTCTGAAATTCCTGCGCGGGCATGTGCCGGGATTTGAACATGCCCGCATTCATTCGATCGCGCATCACGTCGGAATCCGCGAGTCGCGCAGAATCGTCGGAGAGCGTTACCAGACGGCGGATGACTTTACCGCCGCGAGAAAGTATGAGGACGGCATTGCGAAGGTCCGCTACCCGATTGACATCCACAATCCGTCCGGCACCGGCACAGTCATCAGGACATTGCCGGAGACGGAATATTACGAGATCAGTTTCCGTTCCCTGATTCCGAAGAAGTGTTCCAATCTGCTGATGGGATGCCGTGCAATATCCATTGACCATGCCCTTCACAGCAGTGCGCGCGTCATGCCGCCGGTCTGTTCCATCGGTCAGGCAGCGGGAATGGGAGCGGCAATGGCGGTGAAGGCGCACTGCGCTCCCGCCGGGTTGAACGGCGTAGAGGTCAGAAGGAACCTTGCCGCCGCGGGAGCCGATCTCTGATTTCTGCGCAGGGCCTTCCTCACGGATATGGCAGACAGTTGCCATGTCCATTCCGGTAATTGAACTCTCTCCGACGCGGAAATGTGCGCGGTCGGGGAGAATTCGCTTTTTTTATGTCTGACCGGGCATGGGGAGGAATCTTCCTCAAATCCGGTGGAATCACGCATTTTTTCTGCAATTATCCTCTGTCTGGATGTAATCTTTTATTGATTTATGCAAAAATTGCATAAATTTCTAAAATTTTTCTAATAAACCCTTGACATTTGCATGATTTTGTTTATAATTTAAAGGCAGAGAGAAACAAAAAGAGAAATCCTGAGAGAGAGGTGATAATCCATGTCTGTAGCAATGAAAGCAAGGGTGTCGAACTCTTCATCCGTGCTTGCTCAGGTGGCGAAGAAGGCGTGTGTTTCCTCCGGAACCGTGAGCCGGGTGTTCAACAACAGCGAACTGATTCCGGACGGTACCCGGAGCCGTGTGCTTTCCGCCGCCCGTGAACTGGGATTCCGTCCGCGCGTGGGCGTGAGAACCCCGCAGATCGCGCTGATTACCGAACCCCCGCAGAAAACCGTGATGGGCGGATATGTCAATACCATGACGCAGTATATCTGCCATGCCCTTTCCCGTTCCGATGCGACTGTCAGGATGATTACGGAGGACCGGATCGACAATTTGGTCAACTGCTGGTTCGACGGCATCATCGGCGTTGCGTGGGAGGAGCATACAATCGACATTCTGAAGGGGATGAAGAACATTCCCGTAATCTGGCTGAGCGACCTTTACAAAGATTATTTTCACTGCATTTACATCGACGGAAGGGAAACGGGAAACCTTGCGGGGGATTACCTTGTCAATAAGGGACACCGCAGGATTGCCGTGATCCATGACGTCGATTACGCCGGATACCTGCGTGCGGACGGAGTCGGGGAGGCGATGCGCAGAAAGGGAATCGACCCCGCGCAGAACCTGATGAAGATTCCGAATTCCATGCCGCTGCATCTTGCCGTCAAACAGCTGATTGACGCGGAATGCACGGCCGTGTGGGTCACCGGTGAAGATATGAAGGTGCTGGAAGTGAACTGGCTGATCCAGGAACTGGCGGGGAAACGGGTGCCCGAGGACATTTCCCTGATGGGATTTGAAAACCCCGGAATTTCCGAATTCCTCTGTCCGTCGCTTACCACGATTGCGTCGCCTCTGCACGAGATCGCGGAGAAGGCGGTGGAACTGGTTCTCAGCGATGATCTCGGGGAGCTCCGGCAGGTCAAGATGCAGGTTCGCCTGATAGAACGTAATTCCATTACAACCATATCATAAAAGGAAGGAAAACATGAAGTTCACACAACTCACATCCGTTTTGTCGGCAATGTCCGTTCTGTTTGCGCTTTCAGGCATGGGACTTGGAGCGCAGGAGCAGGCACAGGGCGATGCCGGGAAGAGTGTGGCGCTGGAGTATGCCAAGGAGCAGTACCAGCCGCGCTACAAAGCGAAGGTCACATGGGAAGGGAAAGACCTGATCCTCAGAACCGACACAGCAGAGTGGGATTCCGGGGTCAAGATCAATCCTCCGAAGGGGCAGTTCCTGGATCTTTCCAAGGGAAAAGTGCTTGCCGCCGATGTGGAGAATCTTTCCAAGACGAATCAGATGCGTCTGACCATGCACATTTCCAGCGGCAGCCGCAAGGACAAGAATTTCCGGGAAGCCTACACTGGTATCGGATTGAACCCCGGTGAGAAGCGCACCATGCGCATGTATCTGCCGCACAAGGCGATTTTTGAAGTCGGCAAGGATGCGCGCAACCTGAAGAATCCGCTCGACACGGACAAGATCAATGCCATTGAATTCAAGATGATCTGGCCTTATGAAGCGGGCAAGAAGGATCTGGCATACTGCCGTATTTCCAATCTCCGTCTGGAAGGCGAGCCGGAATATTCCAAGAAGATTCCGGCGGACAAGTATCTGCCCTTCATCGACACCTACGGGCAGTACAAGCATGGCGAGTGGGCGGAAAAGATTCATTCCGACGAGGATCTCAAGAAGAATCACGAAAAGGAACTTGCCGAACTGGAAAAGGTTTCCGCTCCGGAGGAGTGGGATCGTTTCGGCGGCTGGAAGAACGGCCCCAAGCTGAAGGCGACCGGATATTTCAGAGTCTCGAAATTCCAGGGCAAATGGTGGTTCGTCGATCCGGAAGGACGCCTCTTCTGGTCTGCGGGAATTGACGTGCTCCGCACTCACACCGACGCCACGCAGGGGAAAAAGCATCCGCAGTGGTTCTCGCAGCCCGTTCCCGCGGATGGAACGCTGCCGTTCACGCACTGGAACCTCCAGAAGAAATACGGCAAGGAAGATTATGTGGAGGATTTCTACAAGGTGCTCAACAAGCGCATGACGGCGTGGGGCATCAACACCATCGGAAACTGGGGCGACAGAAGGCACATGCTCATGGGCGAGAAACCCTATGTCCTGTCTCTCTGCGACAATGACCGCGACCTTCCGAAGTTCAAGGAAGTCGAAGTGAAAAACGGCGAGACCAAAATCAAGAACAGCCGTGTCAAGTTTTACGATGTGTTCGATCCGCAGTTTGAAGACCTGATGGGCAATATGCTTGCGAACCGCGCCGCGACCGATCCGATCGTGAAGAAGTCCATCACCGATCCGATGTGCATCGGCTATTTCGTTGACAACGAACTCCAGTTCGGCAATATCATGAAGGCTGTCATGAAGGCGCCCGCGGAACAGCCCGCGAAGGTGGAGTTCATCAAGGACCTGAAAGCCAAATACAAGGATTCCGTGGAGGAATTGAACAAGGCGTGGAATACGAAGTTCTCCACATGGGAGGACGTCGCAAACAATACTGTGACTCCCAAGGGCAAGGGATACCGCACGGACGAGCGCGCGTTCTTCAAGAAGTTCGTGAACGAATACTTCCGGATCTGCCGCCAGGGAATCAAGAGCGTCGCTCCGCACAGACTCTATCTCGGATGCCGCTTTGTCGGATTCCGCAATGCGGGTGCTGTCTGGGAGGCTTCCACGAAACATTGTGACGTTTCCAGTGTCAATTCCTATGCGAACAGCATTGCGAACACGAATCGCGGCGACTTCCGTGACCGTCCGGTGATTATCGGGGAGTTCCACTTCGGAACCTATGACCGCGGCATGTTCTCCAACAGCCTGATGCCGCAGTACTCGCAGGAAGACCGCGCCGTCTCCTACAAGAGATACATGCAGGGAGCGCTGGTGCATCCGAACTATGTCGGAGCTCATTACTTCCAGCTCCGCGACCAGCCGCTGACCGGTCGCTATGACGGTGAAGGCTATCAGATCGGATTCGTCGACGTGGCGGACACTCCGTATCCGGAGATGACGAAAGCCGCGAGAGAAGTCGGCGAAAACATGTATCAGTACCGTGTAAACGGCAAACTTCAGAATGAGATGAAGTAAAACTGCTCCGGGCAGCTCCGGGATTTCCCGGAGCGGTCCGGAATAACAGAAAGTGCTGTCGCGGCAGAAAACAAAGATATTCGGGAGAGAAAAAATGAAGACATTCAGGCAGATTCTCAAGGAACGTTTTTCCCGGAACCGGGCAAGTAGCACACAAAGAGAGGAAAAAAGCGGAATGCTGGAAATGAGGCGGGACAGAGGGGAGTTCACCCTGATAGAGCTCCTCGTGGTAGTTGCTATTATAGCAATTTTGGCGGCAATGCTGCTCCCCGCGCTGAGCAAGGCGAGAGACAAGGCAAGAGATATTTCCTGTTTGAACAATCAGAAGCAGATGGGAGTGTTGATGGCAATGTACGCGGGAGAGAATCAGGACAAACTGCCGGCTTACACGGATAATATTGAAAGCGGCAGAGGCAAATGGCAGGATATGATTTTTGCTCTGTATGATCCTAAGACATATTACTCCGTCAGCAATCCGCGGGATCGCGATTTCATCCATTATGATGATCGCCGGGGCAGCAGTGCCACACTGCGGCCTTATGGTATTTTTGCATGTCCTTCCCAGCCTCTGCGGGCGGGCAAAGATACTTCGGAAGCCGGAGGCACGAAACATTATCTGGCAAACAAGTATATTTCCAACAACACCCCGTCGGGTACTTGGAGTACCAGCAATCCGAATGATGAGCGCAACAAATACGCCACTCGTCTTCTGACGCGGATTAAAAACCCTTCGTCTGTGATGCATGTCTGCGACGGAGACCGCGGAACGGAGAAATATGAAGTGGCGATTCACATGAAGAAGTTCATCGGCGGCAATACCGGTGCTTCTGATGCGTATGCCAACATCAATTTCGGCGGACCTTACAGACATTCGAGCAAACGCGGTTTGAACACTCTTATGGCTGACGGTCATGCCAAGCCGACGCTGGCAAAGGATATTCCCACCGGCTATGACAAGCCGGGCGGAAAATTCTGGTGCGGCAATAACTGAGTTTTCGAGTTTTCGACAGTGCTGTTTCAGAGGCGGCGGATGGGGACGCAAACGCCGCCTCTGGAACTGGACAAAAATATAGAGGGAAATGGGAAAGTTGCAAGAGGAATAATAAAAAACGGGATTCGGAGGATGAATATGAGAGTGCATTCACAGGAAGTTTTTTGGGGAATTCGGATGAGTCATGTTGAAGATTCGAGGAGAAACAGAGGGAATTTTACCTTGATAGAGCTCCTCGTCGTGATTGCGATCGTCGCCATTCTTGCGGCGATGCTGTTGCCCGCTTTGAACAAGGCGAGAGACAAGGCGAAAGACATCAGCTGTATGGCGAACATGCGTCAGCTCGGGCTTCTGATGAACTTTTACACGGACAACAACAACGGGCAGTTCCCGAAAGCGAACGGGCTTTTAAACAGCGGTCCCGGAAGCTGGAGCGGAAGCGGACGCTGGCAGGATGGACTGTATGCCATGAAGACCAATAAGACGCTCGCAAACAGACTGCACTGGCAGGCGCAGGACAACACCACGCTGACCCGTCCTTATGACGTCTTTGCCTGTCCCGCTTCGAGAGATATGCCCTGGAACAGCGATGGCGTCTATGGTTTCATGGGGCATTACCTGATTAATTCCTACATCGGCAACTATGGAATGGACGCATGGGCGAAGGAATATGCCGCATTCAATGTCAAATCCGTGAGACAGCCCTCCAGGACAATGGAGCTTATTGACGGAGCATCGGAGAGGCGGACTGACGGCACTTCCCCGTGCTGCGACACCAAATCCCAGCTTACCATAAATGGCGGAAAATATCGCCACCAGGCAAATACAGGGGTGAACGTTCTCTTTATCGACGGACATGCGGAAGCCATGACTCACAACAAGATTCCGACCAATGTCTTGGTAAGCGACGGAACACCTTTCTGGGGCAACAGGAAGTAATGTTCCCTTCTGCCGGGAGAAGGACGTCGCAAGTCCGAAGCACCGCGTCCTTCTTCCGTATGAAAGCATAAGGATTTTTCAGCTCAGCAGTTTTATTTTGTGGTCATTATGAATATAATAAATTAAAAGACAAGGGAAAGTTTTTAATTATGAGTTTTGCTAACTGGTGCGTCATGCTGATTCCTCTGATCGGGATCCTCGGTCTTGCCGTATATTCCCGGAAATACGTGCGCGGCGTGGCGGATTATCTGGCGGCGGGACGTGTCGCCGGGCGTTATGTGATCTCCGTAGGGGATTTGTCCACAATGCTGGGTGTAATTACCGTGATTGCCATGGTGGAGCAGCAGTACCAGTGCGGTTTTGCGCTGAACTTCTGGAACCACATCATCATGCCGATTTCCATCGTCACTTCACTGACCGGCTACTGTCTTTACCGTTTCCGCGAAACGAAGGCGATGTCGATGGGGCAGTTCCTTGAAATGCGTTACAACCGCGCGTTTCGTATCTTTGCGGCGTCCCTCCGGACGATTGCCGAGATGCTGACGAACGCAATCGGGCCTGCCGTCGCCGCGCGCTTCTTCATTTATTTTCTGGGACTGCCTCACGCTGTCACAATCTTCGGCGTGTCGATTCCCTCCTTTATTCTGATTCTGATTCTCTGTCTGATTCTCGCCATGGTCGTGATCTGGCCCGCCGGACGGGTTTCCCTGATCGTGACCGACTGTTTCCAGGGGCTTATCAGCTATCCGATTTTCGTGATTTTCGTCTTCTTCATTCTCGGTGAATTTTCTTGGTCCGCCCAGATTGCGCCCGTCATGTCGAACCGCGTTCCGGGGGAAAGTTTCCTGGATCCCTATGACATCAAGGATCTCCGGGACTTCAATCTGTTCGCACTGGTGGTGACTGTGACCAATAACATACTGAACCGCGCAAGCTGGATCGGCAACGATACCAGCGGCTGCGGAAAAAGCCCGCATGAGCAGAAAATGGCAGGCATCATCGGGTCGTGGCGGAACGGTTTCGGCTTCCTGATGTGCATGATTATTGCAATCGGCATGATTACGCTGATGGGGCATAAGGACTTTGCCGCGCAGGCGAAGTCGATCCGCAATGAGCTTTCCGCCAAAGTCGCCGCCGAGACAGTGGAGGATTCCGCGGTGCGCCGGCAGGTGGTCGCGGCGCTTGAGTCGCAGCCGGAGATCGTCTTCCCCGAAGGCGAGAAGTTTTCCCGTGTGCACAATCCCGACACGGAGTATCTGAGCACTGCGGCGGATATTATCACCCGGCAGGAAAACGGCAATGCGGTTTATCAGGGATTCCGCACTCTCTATTATCAGATGATGATGCCGGTCGTCCTCCGCAACATCCTGCCGAGTTTCATGATCGGTCTGATTGCCCTGCTGATGATTATGCTGATGCTCTCCACGGATGATTCGCGTATTTTCAACGCATCGTCCACGATCGTGCAGGACATCATCATGCCGTTGAAGAAGGAGCCTCTGACTC
The DNA here is from genome assembly GCA_949282305.1 of uncultured Lentisphaeria bacterium. Lineage (GTDB taxonomy): Bacteria > Verrucomicrobiota > Lentisphaeria > Victivallales > UBA1829 > UBA11452. The sequence goes on from CASDPB010000053.1 coordinate 26,008, forward strand.
CAAAACAGCATTTATGGTATCTGCGATTCCTGTCGCTGGGGGTTGCGGTGTTCTTCCTCTGCGGTTCGATCTTCCTTGCGCAGATGGACTACATCAACATGTTTCTCACGATTATGACAAGCATCTGGTGCGGCGGCGCGGGACCGGTGATGATCGGCGGTCTTTACAGCCGTTTCGGCACGACGGCGGGCGCGTTCGCCTCGCTGATCGGCGGCGCCGTGATTTCCGTCGGCGGCATCGCCATGCAGCAGAACTGGGCGGAGCGCATCTATCCGTGGCTGGCGCGTCTCGGTTACTGTGATTCGATTGACTATATGCTTCAGACGATTTCCGCGCCGTTCTCCCCGTATATCGTATGGAAAATGGATCCGCTCAAGTTCCCGATCAATTCCATGGAGATTTTCTTCATTGCGATGGTGACGGGAATCCTCTGCTATGTGATCGTGTCGCTGATCACTTTCAAGAAGCCCTACAATCTGGATCAGATGCTTCACCGCGGCATTTACAGCATCGACGGCGAAAAACGCATCAAGTCTCCCTGGACCTGGCGGAATGTGTTCAGCAAGCTGATCAACATCACGCCCGAATACACCCGCGGAGACAAGATCATCGCATGGTCGGTGTTCTTCTACAGCTTCGTCTACCAGCTGCTGATCATGTTTGTGATCGTGGTGATATGGAACGCCATTTCCCCGTGGCCGAAGGAGTGGTGGAGCACTTACTTCTATTTCGGAAGTATCGTCGTCGCCTGCATTGTCGGTATTATTTCGACCGTGTGGATGCTGATCGGCGGATGTATTGACCTGCGCCGTCTCTTCGTCGATCTTGCCGCGCGGATTGACAATCCTCTGGACGACGGGCGTGTCGAAGGGAATATCTCCCTGATGGACCGTCAGAAGATCGAAGCGATCAAGGAAAAATCAGAACATTGATTTCTGCCGGACCGGCAGGCAAGGGAATGCGGCACTCTCTCCCCCCAAAAAACGCATTCCCGAACCGCCGGTCCGGTTTTTTTTTGCTCTCTGCCGGTCTTCTGCGGAGACGGCTGGAGTAAATGACGGGTGACAGCGGGAGCGCGCGAATCGGCAGCGGAGTGCGTTCCCCGCCGACCGGGGAGAGACGGCTTGAATATTCCTGCGTTTCAAAGCTGAACCGGATGTGCGTATGAATTGCAAAACATCCGCCGGGAGTCAGACAAAAAACGCCGGGCACATGCTGGAATGAATTGCAATGTCCGGCTCTCCCGGCGGAATTGTATTGGAGAAACCGCTGTCAGCGTTTCCCGTTCAGATTCAGAAGTTTTCTGTAGTAGGCGAGGCGATCTGCGGCGGCCTGTTCCAGATGAGTTCCCTTCCTGAGTGCCAGCGCTTTCTCCTGAAGCGCGACCGCTTTTGCCGGATTGCCCGTTTCCGCGCTGATTCTGGCAAGGGTTTCGTGGGCGACCGCCGCCACCTGCGTGTTCTGGTTTTTCACTTTGTCGTATGCCTTTTCCGCATAAGCGAGCATGACTGCGGGATCCATGATCCCGTAGGGAGCGTTTTCCAGCGTGTATGCGGTGAGAAAGACCAGACTGCTGTCTTTTTCCGCGGCGAAATCATGGAATGCCTTTTCCGTCGCCTGCTTGTAGGTCTGCATGTTGCCCTGGTTCAGCAGGAAGTCCAGCTGCATCATGCGGAGTCTGGAATCCTGCGGATTTTTTGCGCAGATTTCCTGAATGAACTTGACCGCCTCCCCGGGCTGTCCTTTGTTGTTGAAGGCGAAAAGTTTTGCCTGAATCGCGATTTTGTCGTCCGGAGCGATTTTGAGTATTTTGTCGGCGGAGTTGGAGATGACGTCGGGCAATCCGGCCTGGATCGCCATCTGGAGTTCCAGCCGGATTGCTTCGATCTGTTTCTGCCGGGATTCGGAGAACTTGCCGTTCATGACTTTCTCTGTCACGGACTCAAGTTCCGTCGGGTGCCCGGACCAGACGACCACACCGTTCTGCGCAAGGACGGCATAGGGGAAAAGCGACTCCGTTTCAGCGAAACGGACGCGGCTTTTCAGATTGTCGTCCGCCGCCAGAGGAATTTGGAACGGGCCGTTGTCATGCACAACGGCATCCGTGGTTTTCACCGGATTGATGGCGACAGCGGCGAGCGTCAGCCGCGGGTGTGTCACTCCGATGGTTTCCAGCATCCGCAGGGTATTGACTGCATCTTCGGAGGTGATGTCCAGCAGGACGACCGCCGTAAGCCCCTGTGCGGGAAGCACCGTTGGCTGGGTATACCATTTTGCGGCTTCAATTGCCGGCATGGGCTTGCCGGCGTCGATTGCGCCCAGAGAAAATGTGCAGAGCGCTGCTGTGGAGAGCAGTCCGAAGATGATGCGTTTCATGAAATCCTCCGTAAATCAGGGTGTGATCTGTACCCAGTTTTTGTTTCCGGCGGCGCGGTACATGGCTTCCATGACAACGCTGCGCTGTGCCGCTTCCCTGGCGGAAACAAGTTTGACTTTTTCACCGGCGAGAGCGTCAAGGAACAGGACAAATGCATGCGGCCAGGCATCCGGCAGAACCGACCAGGGCTCTTTTCCGTCGGCGCCGGTGACATGGTTGCTTTTGAAGAAAAGCTGTTCGTTGACGACGACGGCATGGCCTTCGGTTCCGCTGATCTCGCAGGTGACGGGATTTGCCAGATCGACCCAGCCACCGGCGAGAGTGCCGACCGCTCCGCATGGAAAGTGCAGGAGCCCTTCGCCGGATTCATCGCAGTCCGCGCCATAGCGTCCCGTCACCGTATGAATATCCGCCGTGACCCGTTCCGGCATTCCCATGAACCACAGCATGATGTCGAGGGAGTGTGTTCCCAGATCACCGAACGCGCCGCATCCGGCAATCGCGGGATCTGCCATCCAGCGCCACTGAGTATCGAACCAGCCGCCGAGAGAACCGCAATGACAGTTGGAATGGCGGATTCTCGTAATTTTCCCGAACGCGCCCGCCTCGATCTGCTGTTTCAGGAACAGATGCACCGGATTGCCGCGCATGAAATATCCTGTCTGAAAAAGAACGCCCGCCTTTTCGATGGCGTCCGCCATCTCGACGGCATCCTTTGCGGCAAAGCCGAGCGGCTTTTCGACGAACATGTGCTTTCCCGCTTCCGCGGCTCGAAGCACAAGCTCCCGGTGCCGATTGGTTTCCACGCAGATGACGACCGCGTCAATCGCGGGGTCATTCCAGATTTCAGTGTCGGAATCATATCCTTTTGTGTTCAGGATTTCCGCGTTTTCCCGGGCGCGCAGGGAATCGTGATCCCATACGCCGGCGATTTGAATGTCTTTTCTTTCTTTCAGCGTTTTCACGAAATTCGGCGTATGGATGTGTGCACATCCGGCAAGTGCGATCCGTTTCATTCTGCTGTTTCCTTTTGCTTTCAGTTTATCCCTCGTTCCAGTTCAAATGCGCGAGCCGTGCGGAACATGCGGTCTTCCGCAAGATCCGGCGCGATCAACTGAATGCCGACGGGCATTTTCGTATTTTCATCCATTCCCGCGGGAACACTGATTCCGCAGGTTCCGGCAAGATTCAGAGCGGTTGTGAAGACGTCTGAAAGATACATCTGCATCGGATCGGATTTTTCCCCGAACCTGAATGCCGTTGCCGGCGTGACAGGCGTGAAGATCACGTCACATTGTTTGAACGCTTCCGTAAAATCACGGCGGATCAGAGTGCGGACTTTCTGCGCCCGCACATAATAGGCGTCGTAGTAACCGCTGCTGAGCACATACGTGCCGAGCATGATTCTGCGCACGACCTCCGGGCCGAAGCCTTCGCCGCGGGAGTCCAGATACGTGGAGAGCAGATCCGTTGCGTTCGGACTGCGGTATCCGTAACGGATGCCGTCGAAACGCGCCAGATTCGCACTGGCTTCGGCGGGGGCGATGATATAGTAGCACGCCATGGCATACTTTGTATGCGGCAGCGAGATATCTACAAATTCGGCACCGAGTTTTTCCAGCTTTGCCCTGGCGTCTGCACAGACTTTTTTCACTCCGTCGGAAATGCCTTCGACATTGAAATACTCTTTCGGGATGCCGATGCGCAATCCCTTCAGAGTCGGCGCTTTTTCAAACTCTTCGAGATCCTTTGCGAATCCGCCTTCCGGCACCGGGGCGGGAAGACTGGTCGTGTCTTTCGGGTCGGCGCCGCAGATTACATCCAGCATTGCCGCCGCATCGTAGACGCTCTTGCTCATGGGACCGATCTGATCCAGGGAAGAGGCAAAGGCGACAAGTCCGAAACGGGATACGCGCCCGTAGGTCGGTTTGACTCCGACAATGCCGCAGAACGCCGCGGGCTGGCGGATGGAGCCGCCCGTGTCGGAGCCGAGAGCAATCACGGTCTCCCCAGCTGCCACCGCGGCGGCGGAACCGCCGCTCGAACCTCCGGGAACACAGTCCGTGTTGAGAGGATTTCTGGTTTTCTGATAGGCGCTGTTTTCGCAGGAGGAGCCCATTGCGAACTCGTCCATGTTGGCACGGCCCATTAGAACGAATCCGGCGGCTTTCAGCTTTCCGGTGACGGTCGCGTCATACGGAGAGACAAAATCCCTGAGAATTTTTGAGGCGCAGGTGCAGGGATACCCTTTCGCCGCGATGTTGTCCTTGATCGTAACCGGAATGCCGTCGTAAGGCCCGAGCGCCTTTCCGGAGGCGCGGCGTTCATCCGAGGCTTTCGCCTGTTCGAGCACCGATTCCCTGTCAAGAGAGAGAAGCGCCTGAACAGAGGGTTCCACTTCCGCGATGCGTTCAAGATACGCCCGGCAGAGCTCCACGGATGTGACAGCTCCGTCCCGCAGAAGTTCGGCGGCCTGCCGGAGTGTGAGATTTCTGACTTCCATTACGACATCTCCTCTCCCGGCAGCACCTGCGGGACTTTAATCAGTTCGCCGTCAACGGTATCGGGTGCGTTCGCAAGCATGGCGTCACGCCCGAGCGGCGTTCCCTGGACATCGTCGCGCAGGACATTGGAACGCGGGACGGCATGTGCCGTCGGTTCAATGCCCGTCACGTCAAGTTCGGAAAGCATTTCGACGTATCCGACGATGGATTCCATTTCCGACTGCAGCTTCTGAACGGAGCCGGGCTCGACACGCAGACGCGCAAGCGTTGCGATATGAGCCACATCAATACCTTTTGACGAATCGGACATGGATTATTTTCCCTTCTCAAGAGCAAGGGTCTTGGTCGTGATGTCTGCGACTTCCGCAGGACCGAAGAACTGAATCGGGCCCGGATAGACATAGCAGGTCTCGACCGCCCATTTTTCACGGTTTTCCGCGAGCTTTCTGAACGGTGCCCCGTCGAGTTCGACAAGAGCCTTCTTGATGACCGGCTTGTCTTCGCCGTGGCGTCTTTCCATGTTCATCATGGCGGTCAGCGGAATTGCTCCGGCGATCCACTTGTCCGCAGGTTCCGTGAGGTTGCGGACGGAGGACATGTAGCCGGTCTTTCCGGTGCTGATGATGGATGCGGCATTGTAACCGAGGCTGTAGCAGTAGTCCGCGTCGAAGTTGGACGGCATGGAGCAGCGTCCTTCGTAACCGAAGAAGTGTGTCTGCGCGGAGAACTTGCCGGCATATCTGCCTTCTTTCTTCCATGCCGCGAGTTTGTTCTTCACGAGTTCGACGAGCAGTTTTTCCGTCTCAATGCGGGAAACCTGCACGTTGCCGTGGGGGTCGCGGTCCATCGTAAGCTGCATCTTGATCTCCATCGGGAGGGTTGCAAAAACCGCGCTGGAGCCGGCGGAAAGTCTGGCGCTGATGAATGCCGCCTTTTCATCGTTGGATGCGAGAGCGGCGTAGGCTTCGCCTTCTTTTGCGAGCAGGTCGTTGAGTTCGGCGATCAGACTCTTGAAGTCCGGAATGAATTCGATCAGACCTTCCGGGATAAGCGCCACGCCGAAGTTGTCGCCGTTCGCGGCACGTTTTGCAACGGAGTCGGCAATGATTGTGACGACTTCGTCCGTGGACATCTTTTTCGCCTCGACTTCTTCGGATATGAGGGTTACGTTGGCATGGGTTTTCAGTCCGCATTCAAGAGCGATATGGGAGGCGGAGCGTCCCATCAGCTTGATGAAGTGCCAGTATTTCTTGGCGGAATTCGCATCACGCTCAATGTTGCCGATCAGCTCGCTGTAGACTTTGCTGGCGGTGTCGAAGCCGAAGGAGGTTTCGATATAGGCGTTTTTGAGGTCGCCGTCAATGGTTTTCGGGCAGCCGACCACAACGATTCCGGCATTTTTCGCCTTGTAGTATTCCGCGAGAAGGCAGGCGTTGGTGTTGGAATCGTCTCCGCCGATGATGACGATCGCCGTGATTCCAAGTGCCTTGCAGTTGACTTCCGCTTTTTCAAACTGTTCCTGTGTTTCAAGTTTGGTTCTGCCGGACCCGATCATGTCGAAGCCGCCGGTGTTGCGGTAGGCAGCGAGGAAGTCGGCTGTGATTTCAATGTATTTGTTGTCAGTGAGTCCGCTGGGACCGCCTTTGAAACCGTAAAGTCTGGACTCGGGATGAAGGGATTTCAGACCGTCGAAGAGTCCGGCGATGACGTTGTGCCCGCCGGGAGCCTGTCCGCCGGAAAGAATCACTGCAACATTAATGGGCTTTGCAATTTTTTCGCCGTTTCCGGGTGCAAAGGTCAGAAGCGGCATATTGCTTGTGGACGGGAATTTCGCCGTGATCTTTTCCGTATCGGCGAATGCGGCGAGTTTTTCGCCTTCCGTGCATGCGACGTTTGCACCTGCCTTGAAGGCGGCGGGGAGTTTCGGGGCATAAGCCATTCTGGCTTTCTGCAGGGGGGAAACGGTACAATCCATTTTTTCTCCTTCTTGGTTTTAATTGTGTCATGGACAAAAAATCATTTCGTAATTTAGCTTCCGAATTGCTTATAATCAAGTGATGCGCGATACAATTTTTCCTGCTTTTCGCGCAAGCCGCCTGTAAATTCCGGGAAAGCATACTATATTGACGGAAAACCGGAGAACAGGCTTGACGATGCGTTTGACAACTGAAATGACAGCACTGAACCAGCGGGATTACAATTGTTACCGCAATACTTTCTGCGGGACGGAGTTTTTCCCGGAGCACAAACACTGCTTCTTTGAGTTTTTTCTGGTGGTTTCCGGGATTCTGCTGCATCGGCTGAACGGTGTGGATTACCGTCTGAATCCGGGAAGCATCCAGCTGCTTCAGCCGGAGGATGCGCACGCTCTGCGGAGTGCCGATCCCGGAGGGCAGGTGGATATTTACAATATGAACGTGGCTTCCCATGAGTTTTTGAAGAATCTGTATTTCGTGTCTCCGACCAGGGGGAATACTCTGCTGGACGGCGTGCAGATCATCTCCGAAGTGCCGGAACTGGAATGGCGGTCGCTGGTTTCCAAGGCGGAAACGCTTGCCGTGCACCAGCAGACGGTTTACAATTCGGCGGAACTGCGGAATTCCCTCTGCCGTCTGCTTACCCAGGAGGTGATTTACCTGTTCCTCCGGCGGAATGCGCGGGAGACGCATCCCGTTGTCCCGTGGCTGGACAAGGCAATGCGGGAGATGGAAAAGCGTGAAAATTTCCTGAACGGGTTTCAGCGTTTTGTCGAGCTTTCCGGCCGTTCTCCGGAACACCTCTGCCGGACGATGCGGCTTTATTACGGCAAGTCTCCGCAGCGCTGGATCACGGAACTGCGTCTTCAGAATGCAGCCGTGCTTCTGGAACATTCGCCCATGAACGTTGGAGAGATTGCCCATGCCTCCGGCTTCCGGAACCTTTCCTACTTCCGGCGCTGTTTCCTGGCGCATTATGGAATTGCCCCGCTGGCATACCGCCGGAAACTGCGCGAATGCGGCTGAACCGGAAAACCGTCCGTTTTACATGGGACTGCTTTCCGGGAATTTGACTGGCGTTTCTGCATTTTTCCTTTCCGGGATATTTTTCCTGATAAAAATAGAGAACAAGACTTGAAAAGCGGAAAAGATGGAATATAGTAACGCCCATCAGGTCGGAAAAACCTGATATGGCGGCTTAGCTCAGTCGGTAGAGCGATGGAATCATAATCCACAGGTCACTGGTTCGAACCCGGTAGCCGCCACCACTGGTAATTTGCAGGCGATTCACTTTGAATCGCTTTTTTTGTGCACTGGCGGATTCCGGTTGTTCGGGAAAGGAAAACGGACATCTTCCTTTTCGGTTCCTTGCCTTCTCTCCCGGGAATTCCGTTTCTGCCTGATAAAGTCGGAAACTCCGTATACATTCATTACCGGGAAAACGAGAGTCTGAAATGCCGGAAGTTTATGAAACTGTAAAAATACATGACAAATATCAGTTCGAGTTGAAATTCACCTATCCGCTGGACCGCAGACGCGATACGAATGAATATCAGGTCGACACCTATGTGTTTCTCCCGAACAATCTCTACATCAATAAAAGAACCTACTCTGCGGATGATTTCTACGGTGATCTCCATAAATATATCCGTCTGCGGACTCCGGTGGTTCATCTTGCCTCCATGTCCGCTTCGCCGGATTCCCCGATGAGCAAGCTGGAGGACGCCATGCGGCGCCTTGCGGAGACGCCGGACGATCCGTCTGTGATTCAGACATACGAGGATCGCCTGAAAATGTTCTGCTCCATCATGAAAAGCGCCCTGCGCGACGAGGAGGGAAATCTGGAACGGGGACTTGCCTCGGCTTCCGCCCCGGCCGCTGTCAGAAATTATCTGAAACAGGCGGACCGGCTTCTTGAGGATTTCCGGGAGCTGATGCATATTGTGCGCTTTCCCGATATTGACAGGAAACGATTGAATCTTTTCAGGCTGGTGGATGAGTTTCTCAGCATCACGGTGAATAAGTACCGTTACCGTTTGTATCTGGCGCTGGAACGCTGCCCGGAGCGTTATGAGTGGCTGGAGGCTTTGCGGGGGGAGATTGCCGCGGCTCTCCGCCATGAGGTCGATTACCGGTGCGGATGCGGTTATCCGACCGTGCCCTCGAAAAACAGCGACAACGAGGAGCTGGTCTATCGTGAAAACATTCTGAAAAAAGTGATGGCGAGCGTTCTGTTCCTCAGAAGCGATACGCGGCGCGACGGAGTGTTCATGACGAATCTGGTGTTCGGAATTGCCGCCGGAATCGCGATGACGTTTGCCACCATTGTCACATTTTTGTCGCAGAACCTGATTTTCCAGGAGTTTTCACTGACATTCTGCATCATTGTGATTGTCGCCTACATGGGCAAGGACAGGATCAAGGAACTGGGGCGCTCCTATCTTTATTCCAAACTCAAATCCCATATCTACGATTATAAGACGAGGATCCGGAGCACGCTGGGAAAAGAGGTGGGAATCTGCCGTGAGAGTTTTGCGTTCATCAATGAATCCAGACTTCCCCCCGATATTGCCCGGCTCAGAAACAAGGATTATATTTCCGAACTGGAAAACGGCATTGTCGGGGAAGACATCATCCATTCCAAAGAGGTGCTGACGCTCCATTCCCGGAACTGCAAGGAGATTTATTCCGATTTCAATGTGGACGGGCTGGTGGACATTGTGCGTTTCAACGTGCGGCATTTCCTGGCGAAGATGGATAATCCCGTCAAGGAAATCTTCATGCCGGACGAAGTTGCTGGCGTGGTGAAGGTGCAGGCGAAGCGGACTTACAAGATTCATCTGATTATTCAATGCCGGATGAACGGCGGCAGAGAGTCCTATGCCAGTTTCCGCCTGACGCTCGCACGCAACGGCATCAAGCGCATTGAGCGCCTGGCGTGATTTTCTGTCCGTATGCAGGACGCCTGCGTTGCGTCATTTCTGACTTTTTCTCTGGCGGTACCAGTCGGGTCTGATTCCGAGATTTTTGATTTTGTAATGAATGATCCGTTCGGACAGGCCGAGCTGACGCGCCGCCGCAGCCGCATTGCCGCTGTTGGCTTTCAGTGCTTCGACGATCAGTTCGCGTTCAAAGGAATTGACCAGCGTCTGAAAATCCGCTTTTGCGTTCGGGTGGATGACCGCCGTTCCGGAGGCTTCTCCCGTTTGCAGGGAAGGGGGCAGGTCGTAACCGTGAATCACGGTGTCGCCGGCGGTCAGAACCGCGCGTTCGATGCAGTTTTCGAGTTCGCGGACATTGCCGGGCCAGTGATAGGACATCAGCATGTTGATTGCCGGCGTTGAAATGCGCGCGATGTTTTTCCCGTGAAGACGGTTGTATTTTTCAAGGAAATGATCTGCAAGCAGAATGATGTCGCTCGGACGCTTGTGCAGGCTCGGCAGGTGAATCGGGAAGACGTTCAGGCGGTAATAGAGGTCTTCGCGGAATTTGCCTTCCTCCATCAGTTTTTCCAGATCGCGGCTGGTGGCAGTCAGCAGACGCACATCGACCTTGATCTCCTCATTGCTTCCGACGCGCGAGAAGGTGCGTTCCTGAATGAAGCGCAGAAGTTTGACCTGGACATGCTGGCTCAGGTCGCCGATTTCGTCCAGAAACAGCGTGCCGCCGTCCGCCGCCTCAGCACGCCCGATGCGGCGGGAAACGGCTCCGGTAAACGCGCCTTTTTCATAACCGAACAGTTCGCTTTCAATGAGATTGTCGGGCAGGGCGGCGCAGTTGACCGCGATAAAAGGCTTGTCACGGCGTCCGCTGGACATCTGGATGGCGCGTGCGACGAGCTCCTTGCCGGTGCCCGATTCGCCCCGGATCAATACCGTCGCGGAGCTGTTTGCAACCTGTCCGATCATTTTGTAGACGGCACGCATTGCATTGCAGTTGCCTATGATGTTGGCGGGGCGCGGCGTGGTGCCGAGCTCTTCGCGCAGACGCATGTTCTCTTCGAGGAGCTGCCGCCGCTCGTCATATTTTCTGAGGCAGGAGGCGACTGCTTCCGCCATGATGTTTGCCACAGTGTCGAGCAGGCGGAGATCCCGTTCCAGTTCTTCACGTTTCCCGGCGGCGCAGTCGATGCTGAGCGTGCCGATCACATTGTCCAGATGCACGATCGGAACGCAGATGAATGCGATATGCTCATTTTTGCCGCGTGCCTGGGTACGCCCGAGAAATTCCGGTTCCCGGGAGATGTCCGGGATCAGTGCGGGTCTGCCGGTTTGCGCGACTTTGCCCGTGATGCCTTCCCCGATCATGTACTTGCCGCGGCTGATCTCTTCATCCGTAAGACCGTTGGAGGCTTCAATGACAAGAGTGTCTTCGTGCTTCAAAGTAATGGTTCCGCGGATGAGCCCCATCTCTTTGCGCAGGATGTTCAGAACGTCGTTAAGGAGTTCGGAGACGTTCAGTTCATGCACGATTGCATGGCTGATCTGGTTCAGTACCGCAATTTCAATATCGTTTCTTTCGGGCATTCCCGGTTCCTGTCTTTTTTTATTGAAAAGTCGAAGGCGGAAAGGGAATATAACGCGGCCTTCCTGATTGTCAAGCTACAAAAATGTAAGAATAACAAAAATGTTGTTACAAAAATGTAGCTTTTTCGAGTTCGTCACTGCCCGGATGAATGTCGAAATCATTTTCTTTGAGTTCAAATTCCGCATTTTCGGAAAAGTTGGCACGCGATTTGCTTAAAATACAGACATCAGTTTGAAAAATCACCAAAACAAATAGGAGTGAAGTGAGAATGAACGCTGACAGAAAAACGGCAATCGAAGGAATTCTGGCGCGGGAGGACAAGGAAAACATTCCCTTGAAGCCTTTCACTACGGATAACTTTGGCGAAGATGTGTTTCATTGCGGACGCATGAAAGAACGTCTCCCGAAACCGATTTATCAGAAACTGATGGATACTGTCAACGAAGGCAAGGCGCTGGATCCCTCCATTGCGGATGCGGTCGCCCATGCCATGAAAGAGTGGGCTCTGGAAAAGGGCGCCACTCATTATACTCACTGGTTTCAGCCGCTGACCGGAACGACTGCGGAAAAGCATGATTCTTTTCTGGAACCTTCCGGGCACGGTCATGCGATCCTCTCTTTTTCCGGAAAAAATCTGATCGTCAGTGAACCCGACGCCTCAAGTTTTCCGTCCGGCGGCATCCGTTCCACCTTTGAAGCGCGCGGTTATACCGCATGGGACCCCACGAGCCCCGCGTTCATCAAGCGCGGACGCAATGGCGCGACACTCTGCATTCCGACTGCTTTCTGCGCCTACACCGGAGAGGCTCTGGACAAGAAGACTCCGCTTCTGCGCTCAATGCAGGCGCTTACGAAATCCGTCCGCCGCATGATGAAATGTTTCGGAGACGACGGAACAAAGAATGTGAGAATTACGCTTGGCGCCGAGCAGGAATATTTTCTGATCGACGAACAGTTTTATTATGCGCGGCCCGATCTAGTGCAGAGCGGAAGGACTTTGTTCGGCGCACCGCCGCCGAAGCATCAGCAGCTTGAGGATCACTATTTCGGCTCCATCAAGCCGCGTATTCTCGCTTTCATGACGGATGTGGATTCCGAACTCTGGAAACTCGGCATTCCCGCGAAGACACGGCACAACGAAGTGGCTCCCGCTCAGTTTGAGATCGCACCGGTATTCGAGGAGCTCAATCTTGCCGTTGATCACAACATGATTATCATGGAGGTGCTCAAGCAGACTGCGGAGAAACACGGGCTTGTCTGCCTGCTTCATGAAAAACCGTTTGCCGGAATCAACGGGTCGGGCAAGCACAACAACTGGTCGCCCGCCTACGGAAACATCAATCTGCTGAATCCCGGAAGCGATCCGCACCAGAATGCGATCTTCCTGACAACGCTCTGCGCGATCATCATGGCTGTTGACAAGCATAGCGATCTGCTCCGCTCCGCAACGGCTTCCGCCGGAAACGACCATCGTCTCGGCGCGAATGAAGCGCCGCCTGCCATTATTTCGATTTACATCGGAGAACAGCTCGCGGATGTAATCAGCCAGCTTGAAAAAGGTGATCTCAAGTCCTCGAAACATGCGGGAACGATGAGAATCGGCGTGGATACGCTTCCTCCGCTTCCTCTGGACGCCACGGACCGCAACCGGACAAGCCCGTTTGCGTTTACAAACAACAAGTTCGAGTTTCGCGCTCCGGGGTCCAGCCAGTCCTGTGCCGGCGCAAATGTGATCCTGAATACGATTTTCGCCGAGGCGATTGATGAGATTGCCGCGCAGCTGGAAAAACTGCCGAAGGCGAATTTCAACAATGGACTCCAGAAGGTTCTCCAGAAAATCATCAAGGCGCACAAGCGCATCATCTTCAACGGCGACAATTACAGCGAGGCATGGAGGAAAGAGGCTGCCAGACGCGGACTTCCGAATCTGCGCAATACGCCGGAGGCCATCAAGCCGCTGCTGGACAAGGACAATGTGGCTCTGTTTGAGAAATACAACGTGTTCTCGAAAGTCGAGCTCCATTCCAGATATGAGATTTTCCTCGAGGAATACGAGAGAAAAATCCGGATCGAGGGGGAACTTGCCCTCAACATGGTGCGGACAATTATTCTCGCCGCCGGAAGCCGTCAGCTTTCCGAACTGGTCAAGACGATTGCCGTGATGGACGGATGCGGCTTGAAGAGCGGTCTGGCTTCCCAGAAGGAACTTGCGGACCGGATCGGAAAGCTGCTTGACGGAATCACTGCCGCTGCCGCGAAACTGGAAAAGATTCTGGCGAAGGAGGAAACCGGCATCGCCGTAGTGGATGCCCTCTGCGAACTCCGCAAGCTGGTCGATACGCTTGAAAAACAGGTTGACGATGATCTCTGGCCACTTCCGAAATACCGGGAGATGCTTTTCATCAACTGATTATTTGAATTCTCTCTCCATCATTATCGGCTGATTCTCTCTCTCGCAGCCGGTAATACGATACACCCCCACTCAGGCGGGGACCTCGTTCCGGGGTCCCCGCTGCTTTTTCAGCAGATTTCATTTTCTGTTTTTCCGGTCCGCCGCGAAGTGTGTTTTTCCGTAAACTCCATAAAGATTTTTCCTTTTATCTTTGATTTTTCTGTTTTTCCATGCTATTTTTCATCCATGCGCGGAACATTGCCTTAAAAAATATGAAGGAGGATTTTTTATGAAAGACAAGCTGAGGATTTCCTGTACCGCCGGATTGACCGCACTGGCGGCATTTTTCCTGAGTGCATGTTGTTGCGGATGCGTGACTGCGGATGAGTCTGCAAAAGCGGAAGCCGTTTCCGGCGAATCTCCGAAAAAAGCGGAAGCCCCGGTTGCGGAGGACGCGGCGCTGAAAAAGAAAACGGCAAGGCAGAAGCCGGAAAGACCCGCCTATGAGAGTTACAGGCTTCGGGTTGCTCCCGTCGGGAAGAAGAGAATTTACAAAGCCGGCGAGCAGATCCGCTTCAACATTACGCTGCTCGACAAAGCAAAACAGCCGGTTTCCGGGCAGAAGATCGGATATGCGGTTTCTTCCGGTGACGGCAGACTTCAGAAGAATATCATTACAACCACCGATGGCAGACCGCTGGTTTGCGAGGTTTCCCTCGACAAGCCCGGCTGGGTTCAGGTTCGTGCTTTTCTGCTGGACGAAAACGGCAAACCGCTTCTGAAACGCGGGAAGAAGATTATGGCAGGAGCCGGTGCGATGGTGGAGCCGGAAAAAATCAAAGCCGGCTGTGAAGAACCCGCGGATTTCAAAAGTTTCTGGGACGCTCAGAAAGCCGTGCTTGCAAAGGTTCCTGTGAAGGCGGAAAAAGTGGAAGTTCCGCTGAAGGGAAAGCAGGCGGGAAAATTCAAATGCTATGATGTAAAGGTGGACTGCGTGGACAATGTTCCGGTTTCCGGTTATCTCACGATGCCTGCGAATGCAAAGCCCGGGACTCTTCCCGCGGTGGTTTCCTATCATGGCGCGGGGGTCTATACAGCAAGCAAGCCGGTGAGAAACAATGCGATCTCTTTTGACGTCAATGCGCACGGAATTCTCAACGGACAGCCGAAGGAATATTATAATCATCTGAAAACGAATGATTTGCGCGGATATCCCCAGAAGAATAAGAATGACCGTGACAAATTCTACTTCAAGAACATGTATCTGCGTGTTCTCCGCGCCCTTGATTATGTGAAAACGCTTCCTGAATGGGACGGCAAAAATCTGATTGTTGTCGGTTCAAGCCAGGGCGGCGCGCAGGCGATTGTTGCGGCGGCGCTTGATCCGCAGGTTTCGCTCTGCCTGACGGGTGTGCCGGCATTGAGCGATCATTGCGGTAATCTCGCCGGGCGTCAGTCCGGCTGGCCGCGCCTGTTTTCCGTCAAGAACGGCAAACCGGCGGATGCCAGGACTGCGGAAGTTTCTAAATATTACGATAATGTGAACTTTGCCAAATACATCAAGGCGCCGGTCTATATGACGGTCGGCATGATTGATGAAACCTGTGTGCCGACTTCCGTGTATGCCGTTTACAACAATCTTCCCGCGGCGACGGAGAAGCACATGACCATTTTTCCGACGGAAGGGCATGTCGGCAAGAATCCGGCGGGATACAGAGCGATGAACAAAGTTCTGAAACAGGCGGCAGAGAAGAAGTGAAAAAGTAGTTTTTCAATTTCATGCGAAGCGGAGGCTTTCTTTGAGAGCTTCCGCTTTTTTGTTTCCGGAGAAATAAAAAAGCCCCGGAATGATGTCATCCCGGGGCTTCCGCTATAGAAACTTTATTCTGCGGAAACGGCTTTTGCCTTTTCTGCATTTTTCATTTCAAGCTCGACGAGGGTTTCGCCGTTCTTGTGATGCTGCCGCTTGTCCAGATATTTGCGCGCCTGTGTGGCGGCTTTCAGGACGGCGGCGTCAATCGCCTTGTAGAGATCGAAATCTTCGACTTGCGCCTTGGCAGTGAGATTTTTGATGTTTACGACAATATCCGCGATTGCCCTGTTGCCCTGGACATCCAGGACCGCAGTTGCTGAAATGATTTTCAGCGGCAGGTCCGCGAAATCTGCCGTAAGCGCATCAATGACCCTCTGCCTGATTTGCTCTGTGACATCGAAATGTCTTCCGCTAACTGTGATTTCCATAGCTACACCTCCTTTTTAGAGTGCTGTCTAAACATAAACCCCGCTTTGCGGATTTCAAGTTCAAACACAAGGAAAAGTGAATTTTTTCAATTTATAAAATCGACGGCGTGCGCATTTTCCTGTTGTCCAGGTGCTTCCGGACATTTTCCACGCCGGGGAATTTACTGAACAGGAAGCAGCCGCCGGTTTTCCTGATCCGTTCCTGAAGTTCCTCCCTGCCTTTGACGCAGGAGCGGTCAACTCCGATCAGAAGTCCGATTTCCGGATGTTTCTCCAGATAGTCCAGACGCTCCGTGATCTGTCCCGCGTGCCATTGATGAAACAGCTCCAGATCGAGCTCCTCTCCCGTTGCCGTGTTGCGGAAACTGAAATCGGGAAAGATCAGGCGGTTTTCCTCCGTTCTGATATAGGGGGCGCGGTCAATGATCTGCCAGGTTGTTTCCATCCGGTTGAAGCAGGTCTGGAACATTTTGATCTCTTCGGGAATGTAGGCGCCGAAGTTTGCGTAATGGCACTTCAAACCGGAAGTCTCGTCCAGTTTGAGCTTGAGATTGCGCTCCTTTACTTTGATCGCGCTGGATATCTTCCACTTCTTCAACCGGCAGAGCGCAGGGAAAAACGATGCCAGCTGAAGTCCGTATTTCAGGCTGTTTTCCAGAATGGACGCCGGACCGTCTATCCTGAGCCGGATGAGCGGCGGCCCCTTTTTATTTTTTTTGTCCGTGACCGTTTCGGCAATGCAGAGGAGACGGAAGAATTTCAGGTATTTGAACAGGCGCCTCAACTCTGCCGGATCCTCCTCGGCGATTTCCGCCTCCAGCTCGGAACTGAACAGCAGCAGGGACTGCACCAGGGAGGTGTTGTAGCGTTCCAGAAGTTCCGAGGGAAAAATCTTCTTGACGCCGGTCAGCTGTTCGTTTTCCGGCAGGTCGGCATAGATGCCGCGGCTGAGGACTTCCTCCCCCTCCATGACTTTGTCGTGATAGACGGAAATCTCTTCGGGCAGTTCCGAATTTTTGAACAGTTCGGCGGAACGTGCGAAAAGAGCCTGCCGCAGAGCCGGATAATCATAATCGCCGCATGAGGAATATTCGCAGCGGTCTTCCAGTATCTTCTGAAGCCCGCGCGCCAGTTTCAGGTCGCGTTTCGCATTGACAAGCTGCGCCGCGGCGGATTCTACGTCCACACGTTTTGAGCCGCAGCCGTCGGTATAGACCGCGATCAGCTGCGAGGCGAAATTCAGGAGCGAAGGGTCGCGCGTTTCGATGAAAGAAGGTTTGGCATTGCCCCCCGCAATTCTGTAACGCAGTAAATCTTTGGTCAACATGGTTTTGTGCTCCTGAACGGCGAAAAGGAGGCAAAGAACGGATGCGGCATGAATTTTCTCATTGTTTCCCTTTCATTCCTTGATATACCCGCGCCGGTAGAATTGCAGACGGCGCTGCTCATAGGCACGGTGCTGGCGGCGGCGGTCGCTGACGCGCATTTCCGAAGTGCCGTCGCTGACAAGTTCATACAATACCGCCTGTTTTCCGTCTTTCGCGCGCAGGATGCGCCCGAGGCGCTGCACATGTTCCCGCGTGCTTCCGCTGCCGGAAACCACGATCCCGATGCTTGCCTCCGGCACGTCCACGCCTTCGTTGAGAACTTTGCTGGTCAGCAGAACCGGATATTCTCCGCTGCGGAAACGGTCGAGAAAATCCTTTCTTTCTGCCGCCTTGGTCTTATGCGTGAGCACCGGCATGCAGAAAATCTCGCCCATGCGGTAGGCGGTGTCGTTGTCCGCTGTGAAAATGATGATGCGTTCGCTGCGGTTTTCGCGCATGATGTTCCATACGATATTCAGTTTCGCGTGGCTGCACTGGGCGATTGCGCGCTGTTTCAGGTAGGCTTTCATGGCGTCGCGTCCGCCTGGCAGACGTGCCGAAAGCATGATGAACCTTGTCCAGCCATCGCGTTCGGAGAAGTCGATCTGATGGGCGCGGATGAAATTCGTGTACATGCGCCTTGCCGCGGCGTATTCCTCGGCTTCTTCCGGGGAAAGCGTGACCCGTATCCGGCGCGTAATGTAGGGGGCGAGCACTTTGCCTTCCAGTTCGTCGATGTGCGCCTGAAATACGATCGGGCCGATCAGACGTTCCATGACTTCCATGCCGTCGTCCTCGCGTTCCGGCGTTGCCGTAAGCCCGAGACGGTAGGGGGCGATGCACATGGACGCCGCCATGCGGTTGACCTGTCCGGGGAGGTGGTGGCACTCGTCGAAAACGATGAATCCGAAGCGGTTGCCGATGAACTCCATCATCAGCACAGCCGAGTCGTAGGTGCTGACCGTGATGTCCTTGACCTCCTTGCTTCCTCCGCCGAGCATTCCCACTTCGCATTGAAAAAAGGAGCTCAGCACTTTCTGCCACTGGATCATGAGATCGATGGTCGGCACGACGACCAGAGTCGAGCGCCGGATTGCGGCAATCGCCAGAACCGCGAAATACGTTTTGCCGGAACCCGTCGGCATGACGACCATGCCGCGCCCTTTGGCTTCGCGCCATTTTTCCAGAGCTTTCCGCTGATGCGGCATGGGCGGATGCGGATTGAATATTTTCAGATCGAGAGAATGATAGTCCCGTGCGGCGTCTTCGACTTCAAACCTGTTTTCGTAGGCGGTGCGCATGATCTTTGCATAATCGGACGCGGCGGCGCGGAAGGAGTTGACGCGGATGTCCTGGATTGTGGAGGAGGCGATGGATTCCGGCAGTTCCGTTCCTTCTTCGGGTTTGACGAGCAGAGTGCCCGCGGAGAATTCGAGTCGTATCTTAGCCATTGCGTCAGGGATTTTCAAGCATGTCTTTGAGGTGCTGCGAATACCCGAGGAATGAACCGCATGTTTCCGGGAGGGCAAAAGTCGATCCCAGAACGACGGCATTTCCGGCGCGTCCGTGGGAACCTCTGACAAGCCTCGCGTCGGTGCTGGTGCGGAACGGATTCCACCATTGCAGCGGAAAAAGTTCACAGGGGTCGAAACCCGGTTTGCTGTGGATGTCCACATGATCCGCATAATCGGGCGCTTCTTCGTCTTTGTTCCACCACTGATAGGAGAAATGATAGCCTTCCGCCGCTTCGAGAATCAGTTCCCCGGCGCGCGGGTGGTTCAGTTCCGGCGAATCACCGCGTTCCATGACGCGTCCGATTCCATTGGACATGCTGAACAGCATTTTGAGGGGAGCCAGGTCTTTCTCCTCTCTGACATAGACGTGTGCGATCTGGTGATCGACAAGCGCGAACGCGCGGCTCGTGACATACTGCGGATATGTCATCTTCTCCACATGCCGCACGTCGAAATAGGAGGAATCGCGCAGAATCCTGTTCGGGTAAACCGGCGTGTCAACCTCCGTGATCTCGTAATCTCCGCAGAATGTGAATTCGTATCCGTTTTCCTGCGCATTCTGAAAAAGCGCCTCCACCATTTTCTCCAGTTCGGAGAACGCCTTTGCCGCGCTCCGGCTTTGCGGACCGTGTTTCTGCTGCGCATAGTCCAGATGCGGAAGGTAGATGAGGATCAGCGACTCTTTTTCGGAGGCAAGGCGGCGTATCGTTTCGATTCCCGCTTCGGTGATCCATTCGGAGGACTTGATCGATGCGAACGGCCCCCAGTAGTTCATCAGATTGAATTTGAGTCCGGTGATTTCGCAGATTTCATGATACAGATTCGGCGGCAGTGAAAGAAATTCCTGAATCATTCCGCCGTGATGCTTGTGAACCGGCGCGGGACTCAGAAAAACATCGGAGTCCGTGCCGGGGCACTGCTGAAAACAGATCTGCGCCACCTTGCCGCCGCGCAGCCGGAAATTTTCCCAGATGCGCGGACCGCTGAAAAGGGTGGACGGCTGTTTCCAGAAGAAGGGCTCCTGCAGCGCACGGTCGAAATAACCGCTTGCGATCATGCCGTGCGCATTCGGAAGCGAGGCAGTTCTGAGGGTCGCCTGAACGGGGCAGGTGAGAGCGGGGAAAAGCGATTCCGCGCGTTTGGGCGAAAGTTTTTCCCAGAATGCCGCCTGCCTGCGGGACTCGAACAGAGAGTAGCCCGCGCCGGCTCCCAGAACGACTGCCAGCTTCATTTCTTGCGGAATCCCGCGGTGACGCCGGATGCGCGGGATACGGCAGTGCTGCCGGTTCGCGCGATTTCGACGATTTTGTAGTCCGACATCAGCGTCAGGAAATGCTCGATCTTCTCGGGTGTGCCGGAGATTGCGATGCAGAGTTCGTCCTTGTTGACGTTCGGGATGTTTCCGTGGAAAAGTTCCACGAGCTGAACAATCGCCACACGGGTGAGCTGGGTTGTCTTGACCTTGATGATTGCCAGTTCCAGTTCCAGATAATCTTCCGAATCAAGATCCGTGACGGAAACCACGTCGACCAGCTTGTTCAGCTGTTTTTCTATCTGTTCGAGCACATCGTCGTCGCCTCTTGTGACGATCGTCATGCGCGAAAGATTCGGGTCGTGCGTGTGGTTGACGGTCAGTGACTCAATATTGTAGCCGCGTCCGCTGAAAAGCCCCGCGATTCTGGCAAGTGCGCCGAATTTGTTTTCGACAAGCACCGAAATCGTATGCTGTTTGATGTCTTTTCCCATAATCAATGCCCTTTGTTTAAGACTGTTACTTCAACATGACCTGTCCGCCGGTAACGGGGATCGCCTGTCCTGTTTCATATTTCTGCTCCACGGCGTAAAGGATCGCCTTTGCCACGTCCGCGGGGTAACAGCCGCGGTTCATCGGAACTTTTGCCTCGTAGAAACGCTTGACGTCTTCAACGGTCTTGGCGCCGGGAACCTTGCCGCTGTTCAGATACTGGACGAAAAGCCCGCGTTCGGGATTGCTCCAGAGCGGTCCGTCGAAGAAATTGCCGGGGCATACGCTGTTGACTTTGATGCGGTCCGCGACCAGTTCCATGGCGAAGCTCTGCGTAAGCCCGATTCCGCCGAATTTGCCGCCGGCGTATGCGCCGTTCTTATTGCTACCCTGAAGCCCGCTCTTGGAGTTGACCTGAACGATGTCGAGCCAGTCGCCGCCGTCCGCCGTTTCCGCCGCCATGACGGCGGAGACATGCTTGACGCAGAGGAAATACCCGTTGTAGTTGATGTCCGTGACGAACTCCCAGTCCTTGAGGGAGAAGGTCTTGACGGAACCCGCCTTGAGCACGCCGGCATTGGCTACGAAAAGGTCGATGCCGCCGCAGAGCTTCGTGACGTCGCAGACCATTTTCGAGACGGAGCCTTCATCCGCGATATTGACCGCGACGGAGAACGCCTCCACCGCCGGATATTCCGCCTTTATGGTGTCCGCCGCTTTCTGCGCGCCTTCGACATTCAGATCGGCGATCACGATCACCGCGCCCTCTTTTGCAAGCTCTTCCGCGATGCCGTAGCCGAATCCCTGCGCGGCGCCGGTGACGACCGCCACTTTGCCTTTGAGTCTGCCGCCTGCGGACGGACTGGATTTCGCCGCCTGCGCACGACGGTAGGATTCCACCTCCCAGTTTTCAATGAACAGACGGTCGCGGTCGCTGAGGTAGTGTGGGCCGCCGAATGCCGCCGCAAGCTGTTTCACGAGTCCGGCGTCCGCCGCGAGAGCCGCCACGGTCGAAGCGCCTTTCAGCGTGTCGCCCGCGCAGAAAACGCCTTTTCCGGGGACGCTGACCACCAGCGGTTTGAAGCCGTTGGCTTTTTCATACGCATCGACCTCTTCCTTTTTCGGGTCGTCGGACACCATCGGAAAGGATTTGGCATACACAATGTGATCGGGGGAGAGCGGGCCTCCCGTGACTTCGAATTCGCCCGCCCAGGTGATGAATTTGCGCTGGACGGCTTCCCCTTCGCCCGCGCCGAGGAGGGTGCGGAGTTTCGGGGCGATCAGTTTGGATGCCTCGAAATCAGGTTCGGAGCGTTTGAGTTCCACGGCGACTCCGGCTTTGGCATACGCCGCTTTCAGAGTGGACATGATGTTGTCGTAAATTGCATTGATCTCCGTATCGGTATCCGCGCCGACAAACACGCCGTGATTCTGGAGGAAGATCACCTGGGGAGCGGTTCCCCTGGCTTTTTTGTATGCAGCCATCTCGTCCGCGACTTTGCGTGAAAGGGTGTATCCCGGATCAACATACGCGATCCAGAGAGCGTCCGGGAAGAGTTCCGCGCAGACTTTTGCGCCGTTTTCGGCACAGGTCATCCCGTTGACGAGAGCCGGATGGAGGTGCACGACATACCGGAACGGGATGAGTTCATGAAGCGGAGCCTCGACCGAGGGGCGTCCGGAAGATTCCGGACAGACCGCCGCCATCATGAATTCTTTCGCAATCACTTCGCGCTGCGTGACGTCGGACGGCATCTCATGGGTGAAGATCTTTTCAATCAGCGCACGTTCCATTTTCACAAAATTTTCCGGTCTGATCTTTGCAAGCGCCACGCCGCTGGGCTTGACATAGAGGTATTTCTCATCTTTCACGGAGGTATTGCCCCCGCCGGCAAGGACATACGCCGGATCAGAACCGTATTTGACAGACAGTGCTGTGATCGTTTCGAGAGACATGTTTTCTGGCTCCTTTCATTGTTTGCAGTAACAATTCCGTAAAATAACCTGCAAATCAGTGATTTCAAGCGAAGAAGGGTGTCTCTTCCATGTTTTTAGCGGATGGCTTTCCCGAAGGACGCGGGCGCGGAAGGTTTCAACTGACGGAGACCGCCGGGCAAAACGGGAACCGGCGGTTCCGGGAACGGGGTCATCTTTTTTCCGCGAACAGCTTTTTTACCGTTTCCGCGGCGAGTTTCGGGCGGCGATACTGGTCGAAGACTCCGGCGAGATTCTGGGCGAGCGGCTTGCAGCGGATGTCGGAACCCTTCCGCAGATAGCTTTTCGCATCGTTGAACTGCCAGATCGCGAGTCCGCAGAGTTCCGGAGATGCGAAGACCTGTCTGATGACCTCCGCCAGATACTCCGCCTGGAATTCCTCTGTCCATTGAGCTGCGGCGCGGTCGTGGCAGCCGTAGAGCCCGCAGCAGCCCATTTCGCTGACCATGATCGGCTTGTCCGGCGGATTGTACGTTTTGAAACGCTCTATGATTTTGTCGCGGTTTTCGCGGATGCGGGAAGTCGGTTCCGACTCCGTGTCTTCCGTGATCCAGCCGGGATAGGTGTTGTAGGCGACGATGTCCATGAGATCGGTGCAGATGTCGTTCCAGACCGCTGCGCATGCGAATGTGACGAGGCGGCTTGCGTCTTCCTCTTTGATCGCTCCCGTCAGTCGCCGGCAGATGGCGCGTCCTTCCTTCCAGCGGGAATGGAGTTCGTTCAGGAACGCCCAGATGATTACGCATGGATGGTTGATGCTGTTCCTGACCATGAGGCGCGTCTGTTTTTCCTGCAGGGCGATGAATTCCGGGTCCGCCATCTGTTCTTTCGTATTGCCCCAGCCGAGACTTTCCTCCCATACCAGGAACCCCATGCGGTCGCAGAGATCAAGAAAGCGCTGATCCTGCGGATAATGACAGCCCCGAACGAAATTGCAGTTCAGCGCCTTCAGGTTCTGGAGGTCTTCGATCATGATCTGTTCCGGCATCGCCGGGCCGAATTCCGGGTGGGATTCATGACGGTTGAAGCCTTTCAGAAAGACCGGTTTCCCGTTCAGGAGAATCTGCTTTTTCCCCGTCCTGACTTCACGTATGCCGAAAGATTCGACGATGCGGTCGTTTCCCGTTCCGACTTCCAGCGTATGCAGATTCGGCGTTTCCGGAGACCAGAGCCTGAAGTCCGGCACAACCGCCTCAAGTGAGGCGGAATGAGCTTGTATCGTGAGCGTCTCAGACCTGAATGCGCTTTCCGTGTCGAATTTCAGCTCGACGCCGAGCGTTTCCGGCACATCGCCCCGGAACAGAAAGCGCAGATTCACTTTTCCTGTCCTGTAGTCCGCCGTGCGTATCTGAACGCGGTCGATGAAACAGCCTTCCGGCAGAAGATGCAATGTGACGCCGCGGTAGAATCCGCCGAATGCGTAAAAGTCATAATAAGGCTGGAACAGCTTCATTTTTTCGGGATCGAAACGGTTGTCCAGTGCGGCGCAGAGGGTGTGCTTTCCCGCCGTAACCCTCCCCGTTTCAAATTCGACGCCGGAGTAGGGCAGGTTCGTGAAACCGATTTCCCTTCCGTCAATCCAGAAGCGTGCGCGCAGCCCGAGCCCGCCGAGTTTCAGGAGAGCGTTCGGCGCATTCCGCTCCAGCGTGAACTCCGTGCGGTAAAGTGCGATTCCCCGCTTGCAGTAATATGCGGGGGTGCAGTCGAACGCTCCGGGGACGCACATGATGTCATGGAACGTGAACTCCGCCGGATCAAGCTGTTCCAGTTCCGCGTCGCCGATGAAATTGAAGTCCCATGCTCCGTCGAGAACAAGGATTTTTCTGGATGGATAAAGTGGATAGGCGTTCATGATGTTGTGACCTCCTGTTTTTCCGTTGTTTGCGTTAAAATATCCTCCTGCCGTTGTCCGCGCAATCGGATTTTTGGCTGAAAAACCGGACTTTTGAGGCATCTGCATAGGATTTTCAGTTGTAAAAAAGGTTCTGAAATGCTAAAATATATATTTGAAACTTGCAACTTTCTGGGAGACTACCATGCAGACTGTAACAGATGAAATCAGAAATTTCCTCGCCAACTCTTCCGGCATCCGCAAAATGTTTGAGGCGGGAATTGAATTGAGGAAAAAATACGGCGACGACAAAGTGTATGACTTCAGCCTCGGCAATCCGGATCTTCCGCCCCCGCCTGAAGTCGGAAGCGCACTCGGGAAGATCGCGCTCCGAGCCGGGGAGCCGTTTTCCATCGGCTATATGCCGAACGCCGGGTATCCCGCTCTCCGCGAAATACTTGCCCGGAAACTTTCCGCGGAGCAGGGTGTGAAGATACCGGCTTCCAGCGTGATTGTCACCTGCGGTGCGGCGGGCGCGATCAATGTTTTTTTCCGTTCGGTTCTTTCCGCCGGGGATGAGGTTATCACCCCGAGTCCGTATTTTGTGGAGTATGGTTTTTACGCGGGAAACTTCGGCGGCAGACTGGTGCCGGTGAAATCCGTGGATTTCACTTTTGAACTGGATGTGGATGCGATGGCAAACGCCGTCAATGAAAAAACGCGCGCGATCATCCTCAATTCCCCGCACAACCCGACCGGTCAGATTTATACCCGCGACCAGCTCCAGGCGCTTGCGAAAATCGTTGCGGATGCGGAAAAACGTTACGGGCGCGCAATTTACATCGTCGCGGATGAGCCTTATCGTTTCCTGAACTTCGACGATGCGGATATTCCTTCCGTGTTCGAGTATTTCCCGCACAGCGTCGTGATCGGTTCTTTCTCTAAGAGTCTTTCCCTTGCCGGCGAGCGTATCGGTTATATTGCCGCGAATCCCGCGATGGAGGGGATTGACGATCTGATGAACGGACTGATTCTCTGCAACCGCATTCTCGGCTTCGTGAATGCTCCGGCGGTCGCCCAGCAGATTCTGATGGAGTGCGCCGATGCACAGGTTGACCTGAATATCTACCGTTCCCGCCGTGCCGCGATGGCGGAAGTCCTGACGGATGCCGGAATCAAGTTCACAATGCCGAAAGGCGCGTTTTATTTCTTCCCGAAATCGCCTGTCGCGGACGACAAGGTATTCATTGATGCGCTGGTGAAGGAGTGTGTGCTTGCCGTTCCCGGAAGCGCGTTCGGCGGTCCCGGTTATTTCCGTATGGCGTTCTGCGTGGACGAGAAAGTGATCCGTGCCGCCGCCCCGGGCATGAAACGCGCCGTCGAAGCGGTGCTGAAGTAAAGTTCTTCTGACCGGGAAAACAGCCTGATGCCGCAGTGCCCTGCGCCTGGCTGGTCATTGTAGAAACCTCCGGTCCTATATTGGAGTTCGGCTCACCAGCCGGACTCTGTATAGAACAGGAGGTTGCAATGACAGAAGATAGAAGCAGTCTATTCATAATCGAAGAAGCCGGGCAGTGTCCAGATCATATCCCCATGCCGGTGGGTATTCCCCGAATTTGAGTGTATCGCAGTTTGCAGACTGTTTGATGGGTAAGAGTTTCTTGAAGGTCTTTGACCGTCATGCACAGCTGAAACGCCGGCATGACAACTGCCATTTTGGGGGGCGTGCGACTTTGTTCAAAGTTCTTTGAGGGGCAGGGCGGTATCATGCTCTTACAGGGCTGGAACAAGTCACCGGCTCAGCACGGCAGGTGGTTTTGACTTTCCGCTGGAGATGGTGTTTTTCCATCAGATAAAAAAGCAGTTTAACGCCTATGGATTCACAATCCTGCCGCATTCCTGCGCAGAAAAGAACGGCTGCCCCGGACGAATTCCTCCCCGGCCAGTTTTGCTTTTTCCGGCAATTTTATTGGAGCTCCTGCGATTTGGTGCATTTTCGATCAGAAAAGGTTCAGGATGATGCCAAGATACTCCAAGTTCAAAAAACTTCCAGCTTTCGGTCAGCGTATGGGATTTTCCTCTTCCGATTGAAATATTGATTGCCTATTTACCCGCCAATATCCAGTAGCTAGTTTTTTCTCTAGTTCAACTGATGCCGGAGATTGTTTTTACCGGCAGTCTATGAAATATTTCAGGAGTCTGCCTGTCATGGACAATAATTTTGTGGTTGATCTGAACAATATCACAACCGAGTGCTTCAAGCACATCCATATCAATTTCAGCTAACATCTGTATAATACCAATACAGCGGAACGATTTTCCGGCTGTCTAGAAAAACGTAGTAAATCCAGACATGTAAGCAGATGGATTCCTTGTATTTACCTCCGAGGTCAATGGGACAGCGATCTGCAGGTCATTTATTTTATGTTACAGTGACACGTTAACATGAGTTCATAAATTAATCCTTGCTAAGAATATCTGAGCAGATGTTTTTGCCACGGAAAATATAACTTCCCGTATTACTGTTGACCGTTTTCCCGGTCAGGGAATGGAAACCCGGCGGCAAGGTGATTTCTGCTTCCGCTATGCCGGGACCGATACCGCAGATCAATACCCGCTGTGCTCCGTGCCCGTCATCAAATCGTGCGGCGTAAACCTCCCCGGAAATCGTTTTTACCGGTAACTGTTCAGGTGGAATATCAGACAGTATGAATGGTTCCAGTTTACGTAGATTTCGGGCGATGCGACAAACTTGCGGCCAGCGTTTTTTGAATTGATTCGGATCTGGACCTTGGAGCAGATCAAAGTAGGAATACATGATGAAGCCTTTGGAACCGAAAATTGCTTCCAGCAAACACATAGACATGATTTCTTCTTCTGTTGGATAGCGAAATTCGGTCAGATAGACTTTCAGGTTGTTGACTGCTGTCGGACGGTAATTGCCGACATTGAAGATTTGCGGGACGGTCCAGAGCGGCATTCCGTTATGAGAATTGCACAATACACGCCGGGCACTTTTCATAAAACGCAATACTTCTGACATATTTTGGATATCAGCGCGAGCAATTGGGTAGGGGTCAATTCCGAGAATATCGTAACCGGAAGCATAATATTGCAGATTTTCTTCCTGGAAGAGTACAGAAAGAGTCGGATGTCCGGGGTCCAGACGATTGACCAGACGGCGCCGTTCCAGCAGGGCTTTAATCCGATTCGTATGAAGTTCATCACATATATACCAAGCCAATAGTGCCGGATGACTTTTCCAGCGTTCAACGATTGCCTGTATGATTCGGTCTGCCCCCTCGTATCCTTGCCATTTCAGCCATTTGGAATCGTAGGGTTCAAAAGGGTAGACCTGAGTAAATGAGAAGATCAGTTTCAGCCTGTTTTCCGCCAAGCAATCCATTACGGCATCAATCGCTTCCAGACCGTTTTTACCGGGATACTTCAGTTCCATGCTGTTGTAGGATAGTACACAGTTGAAACCGCCATTGGCAATCATTTTTATCTCTGTCGGACTCATCTGCCCCGTATAAAGTCCTATAGGCATGAACGGTTTCCCGTTTACGATAGTACGTCCGAGCTCATCTATTGAAACTCTATTCGCCTGTTTTCCTGCAATAATTTGCAGAGGAATATTTTTTTCAGCCAGAATATAACAGTTTGCTGTATCAAGCAGCTTCATATGCAATTCCATTGTTCCTTTCGGCAACTTGCCGGGATGAATTAAAATCCGATTGTTATTTATTGGTGAAATCGTATGGAATAATGAATTGCCGTCTTTTCGGATATCCACCCATGCCTGATATATGGGGGATCGCCGCTGTTTATAATCGAATATTCCCACGACGAAAGAAGATAGTTCAAGTGTTGCAGTATTGTCACAGTCAATTATTTCCTGTATCGGCATGATTAATCCGGTATACCAGTTACCCCCGTTTTCTTCATATAGAAAGGCATCATCAAATATTGCGGTTCCGGTCGTTCCGGGTCGTAGATAAAGTGCAATGGAATAATAATAGTCCGGATTCGCAACAAAAGTTTGTTCCAGTTTGGTCCAGTCGGAGTTCCCCCGCAGGTTCTTCAGATAATAGCCACTCACATATTTTCCTGTTTTACGATCGCTCCATTCAAGACAGACACTTGCGCCTTCTCCTTGGACTGTATGTGTTTTTACCCACATGCCGAAGCGGTATTTGACGCCGGGCTTCAAATTGCGAAGTGGAATTCCCGGTAGAATATATGAGTCCGGAGCAGTTCGCCGATAGAGCAGAGCATTGGTGTAACTTCTGCCGATTCCTTTTTCAACGCTGATCCCGTGTTTACCGATGTTTTGCCAACCATGTTCTCCTTTTTCAAAATCTCCGTTTGGAAACAGATTGATTCGTTCTTTCAACTGACTGGAAGATAATCTCTTATAATTCTCCAATGTAATTTCTTCCGCAGTCGTGTTCAGGATGGATAACAGAGTAGCCAGAATTATCATGTAAGTGGAAGTTTGCATTAGAAGTACATCCTTATTCCGTTTTCACTCCAAAATATGAATGGTTTGGTTAAATCAAATTCCCGTCCTATTGGGGATAGTTCTATGCCATGTCTGGATTCCACATGCAAATCTCCGTACGTAGCATTGACACTTTGCGAGTGGCGTGCATGCATTGCCGCCGAAGTGTCTAATGAAGTTTTCTGTGCGCGAAACCACCAATTCTGTAACTGATTGGCGTTCCTAGTGTCAGCGAAAATTATTTGCCTGGTCGGATTCAGCAGTTTGTTTATCGCAATATTGCAGGTGGTAGTATCATTTGCCGCAGTGTGTCCTCCTCCTCTGTAATAAAGAAAGGTATTCAGACCGTAGCCACATGGTTCAGTTCCATTCAAGGTTGATTCCTGGGTGTAATAAGGCGGATAGGTCGGGCAGGCAAATAGTTTATATGCGCCTGATCTCAGATAATCGTCATTGTCGTCAGCTTTAGATACTGAACCATAATAACCGTTTCTGATTAACAGATTATACCAGAATGAATTACTGTCTTTATATATATATTTACCGGCAAACGTGACATCGTTATTATCATTGAGATACATTCCGGTTATTGTTCCGATTTGTTTCAGGTTGCTGACACATTTGATGCTCATAGCCTTTGCCTTGGCTTTGTTTAATGACGGCAATAGCAAAGCAGCTAAAATGGCGATGATCGCAATTACGACAAGCAGTTCTATCAATGTGAAATTTTTCCGTTTCCCCATTCAGCAGTCCTCCGTTTTTGTTGAATTTTATTTTTCCTGATTTGCTGTTTTCAAATTTCGTCACAAGTCTGCGGCGCTTCCTTCAGTTCCGCTACGGATTCACCTTCCCTGATAGTCAGGCCGATATAATCAATCGAATTCATTTCCGGATCGTTCCTGCGGCGTTCAAAAAGATTCCATGCCAGCTCCATGATCTTTGCCGTGGAGTTCACGACTGAAGTCGGCTTCGGGTGCAGATCATCCCGTTCCAGACCGTCCGAGGAGATGAGGGATATGTCCCTGCCGATTGTCAGCCGCCGCTGTTTCATATACTCATAGACATTCTTCAGGAACCAGTCGCTTACCACCAGAGCCGTCGGTTTCGGGGAAGAGGCAAACATGGCGTCCAGACGCTCGCAGAGCTGTTCCCGTTTCTGGGAGTAGTGTATGACCCACTCCGGACGGACCGTTAAACCGTTTTCGCTCATGAAGCGGTAGAAGGCTTCACGGCGCAGCAGGTCTGTGAGGCTGGCAAAGCCCAGATCCACCGTATGGATGAACCCGATCCTGCGGTGTCCGTGCCGGAACAGATACTGCAGCTGCATTTCGACCAGCTCCGGCGCATCAATGACTGCCGGTCCCGTATTCGGATAATACCGCGGCAGCACTACCGCATAGTTGATTCCGTGATGATCGAAAATTTTCTGTATGTCATTGTGATGGGGCATCATCAGCAGGGCGTTCCTGATATTGTATTTGGTTATGATCTCCTCATATTCTGATATCGGCGCATACCAGCTGATCCGGTGAAAGCGCGGAGTGAGCTGATGCCGGGCGGCACCGGCAAGAAAATGGTTGATGAGCTCCATCGCAAAATTGTCCGTCTCGACGTAGCTGATTTCGGAACAGGCGACCAGGTCGATGATATGAAGGCTTTCTTCATGAATCCTTTCCGTCAGGTAAATGCCGGAGCGGGCACGGGTTTCCAGAACTTTGTCGTGCTTCAGCTTGCGGATGGCGTTTTCCAGCACATTGCGTCCCAGCTGAGATTCCTGCTGCATCCGGCGGAGCGGCGGCAATGCTTCTCCGGCGTTTAAATTCACCAGACATTGCCGTATATACTCTTCCGCCTGTCGATTCTTTATGTCTCTGATGCTCATTGGATTCCCCCTTTTGCTGATTTATATTATAAACAATAACAGCGCAATGTCAATAGGAAAACAGCAAAAAAACGGAAAAATATTCTTAAATTGTGCTGTTTTATTATAATCTGTGTTGAATTTTGATGAAAGCGGCAATTTGTCCGGAACAGAAGGACCGGGGATGTGCTGTTTTTCAAGCAGGGAGGCGCGGAGATCCGGGAAATCTCAGGGAACACCGTCATGCGGAAATATCATACCGCATTCCTCCCGGAAGCGCTGCTGATGCTTCCGGACGTTTCCCGCCGGTCTTTCCGCAAGAGCCATGAACCGGAACCCCTTCTCAACCTGAGAAAGCAGGGGAACGGGCAGACTCGAAGACATTCCGGAGAAGACACAGAAAAAAAGAGAAGACTGCGGCGGCGATGCCGCATTCTGTCTTCTCCGTCCTATTGAAAGCCTGATGCCGGAATCCAGTTCGCAGTTTTGATTCCCTTATTTACTGCTGCATTGCGCAAAAGCGGTCATTGCCTCCCGCGCCATCGGAACATTGTGGACACGCACAAATTCAATCCGTTGAGCAGTCAGGGCGGCGAGGACTCCGGCAGTGGCGTAATCGCGCTCCGCCGGTTTCCTGCCTTCGCAGATCTGCGCCAGGAAGGATTTGCGGGAGGGCGCATAGAACAGAGGCGCTTCAACTCTCTCTCTCAGCTTTGAAGCCCCTCTGACAAGTTCAAAGTTCTGCTCCTGCGTTTTGGCGAATCCCAGACCGGGGTCCAGCAGGATTGAATCAGGGTGGATTCCTGCCGCGACCGCACTTTCAAAGGCTTCCTGAAGACGGGACGCCACTTCGGAACAGACGTCGTCGTAAATAAGATTTTCCGGATTCTGCATTGTCTGCGGCGTTCCGCGCATGTGCATCAGGATGACCGCCGCGTCGCGGGATGCGACGACGGAAGCCATATCCGGATCGAAAGTCATTGCGCTGATGTCGTTGATGATTTCCGCACCGGCGTCCAGAGCCGCCGCCGCCACCGCTGCTTTGCGGGTATCCACACTGACAACCGCTTCCGGGCGTTTCTCCTTCAAGGTGCGGATCACAGGAATGATCCGCGCAATTTCCAGAGGAACGGGCACTTCTTCGGCGCCCGGCCGCGTGGATTCCGCGCCGATGTCAATGGCGCAGGCTCCGGCATCCAGCATTTCAAGAGCGCCTTTCAGCGCCTGTTCCATATGGATGAAACGCCCGCCGTCGCTGAAGGAATCCGGAGTCACATTCAGGATTCCAAAAATCATCGGTATCCGCGCGGCTCCGTAATCCAGCGAACGGTTATTCCTCAGTCTTAGTCTCGTCTGTTTCATTCGGAGCATCCGTATCTGCATTTTCGTTCAACTCTTCCGGGGGAACTTCCATTTCTTCAAAATCGTCGTCCTTTCTGCCGAATGGAATCTGATCGACTCCCGCGGCGACCATGACGTTCTCTTCGTTTTCCGCAGCCGGGCTTTCGCTTGCTTCGACTTCCACGACGATTGTGGCGCCCGTGACTTTGTCGCCTTTGCGGAGATCCATGATACGCACGCCCATGGAGGCGCGTCCGACAATGCGGATTTCATCTACGGGAATCCGGGAAACCTGTCCGCGCTCGGTTGTCAGGATGAGTTCATCGCCATGCTTGACGCGGAGGGCGGCGATCACGACTTCGCCTGGACGG
The DNA here is from genome assembly GCA_949282305.1 of uncultured Lentisphaeria bacterium. Classification (GTDB taxonomy): domain Bacteria; phylum Verrucomicrobiota; class Lentisphaeria; order Victivallales; family UBA1829; genus UBA11452. The sequence goes on from CASDPB010000053.1 coordinate 58,553, forward strand.
AGATTCAGATTCTTGACGCCCTTTGCTCCACGTCTGGTCAGACGATAAGTATCGACATAACTGCGTTTGCCCATGCCTCCGCTCGTCACGACCAGAAGCTGCGGTCTTCCGTCGTCCGCGATTTCCTCCTCCTCTGCGTTTTCCGTCTCTCCGGCACTTTCCGCGGCTTCCTCTTCCGGTGTCTCCGCTGGTTCCTCCGTTTCGACGTTTTCGGCTGTTTCATCGACTTCCGGCAATTCGCTGACTGCGCCGGACGCGGGAACAACCTCCATGCTGACGATCTCGTCGTCCGCGAGTTTGAAACGGATTCCCGTCACGCCGCGTGTGGCACGTCCCATCGTGCGGACGTCGGTTTCCACAAACCGGCACGCCATTCCCTTTGCCGTGGAGAGGATGACTTCACTGGCGCCGTCCGCGATTTCTGCCCCGATCAGGTCGTCGCCTTCCTCGATGACGATTGCGCGCAGTCCGATGTTTCTCAAATGTCTGAACTCCTTGAGTGCGGTTTTCTTGATGATGCCGCGCTTCGTCGCCATGACAATGGAGAGATTTTCCTGCTCGAACATCTCTTTTTTGAGTGTCAGCATTGCGCGGATCTGTTCACCGGGCTCGATTTTGATCAGATTGACGATTGCCTTGCCCTTGCCGGTTCTTGCGCCTTCGGGGATGTCGTAAACATTCAGCCAGTACATGAATCCGCGGTCCGTGAAGAAGAAGATCAGGTCATGGCTGTCCGCGTTGAACAGATGCTCGACGTGATCTTCGTCCTTCGTCTCCATGCCGATGATGCCGACGCCGCCGCGGTGCTGCGTGCGGTAGGTGTCTGCGGGAACGCGCTTGATATAGCCGGTATTGGAAACGGTGATGACGCAGGAATGGCGCGGAATCAGGTCTGCATAGTTGATGTCGCCTTCGTCGTAGGTGATTTCAGTCCGTCGCGGTTCGGCATATCTGTTCTTGACGTCGACGAGCTCGTCCTTGATGACGCCGAGGCGCAGTTCACGGCTTGCCAGAAGACTGCGGAGGTATTCGATGAGCTTCATCAATTCGTCGTATTCCTTCTGGAGATCCTCAATCGCCAGTCCGGTCAGCTGATGCAGTCTCATATCGAGGATTGCCGTCACCTGGATTTTGGAAAGTCCGAAGCGTGCCATCAGGGCGGCTCCGGCTTCTTCTCTGGTGCGGGACTCGCGGATGATTTTCACGACCTCGTCAATGTTCTGCACCGCGATCAGCAAACCGCTTACGATGTGGGCGCGCGCTTCCGCTTTGTTCAGTTCAAACTGAGTCCTGCGCGTCACGACCTCCAGGCGGTGATCCACGAATGCCTGAAGAATCTGCGCCAGATTCATCGTGCGCGGGCGGTTGTGATCGACGACCAGAAGCTGGCAGCCGAGGATGCTCTCCATCTGCGTATGCGCGTAAAGCTGGTTCAGGACGACGGATGCCATTGCGCCGCGTTTGATCTCTATTACGATTCTGATGCCGGTGCGCAGACTTGTCTCGTCGCGCAGGTCGGAAATGCCGGTGATTTTCTTGTCCTTGACCAGATCGGCAATCTTCTTGACCATCAGTTCCTTGTTGACGGCGTAGGGAATCTCCTTTACGATGATGACTTCCTTGCCGTTCTGCTCCACGATCTCCGCTTTGGCGCGGACTTTGATTACTCCGTGTCCTGTCTCATAGAGACTGCGGATCGGATCGAGACCGCAGATGATCGCACCGGTCGGGAAGTCGGGGCCCGGCAGGAATTTCATCAGGTCGCGCACCGGAGCGGAAGGATTTTCCAGCAGGTGAATGGTGGCGTCGATCACTTCTCCCAGGTTGTGCGGCGGAATGTTGGTCGCCATGCCGACGCCGATGCCTACGCTGCCGTTCACCAGCAGGTTCGGGAATTTTGCAGGCAGAACTTCCGGTTCCGTGGTGTTCTCGTCGAATGTCGGGATCATGTTGACGGTGTCTTTGTCAATGTCGCTCAGAAGCTCTTCCGTGAAACGCTCCATGCGGCACTCCGTGTAACGGTATGCCGCGGGCGGGTCTCCGTCGATGCTTCCGAAATTTCCCTGACCGTCGATCAGCGGCATGCGCATGGAGAAGTCCTGCGCCATGCGGACCAGCGTATCGTAAACCGAAGCGTCGCCGTGGGGATGATACTTTCCGATCACTTCACCGACCACGCGCGCGCTTTTCATGTGGGGACGCGATTTCACAAGGCCGAGCTGGCGCATCGCATACAGGATTCTGCGGTTGCAGGGCTTGAGCCCGTCGCGGACGTCAGGTATGGCGCGCCCTACGTTCACGCTCAAAGAATACTGCAGATACGCAGTGTGCATGATGTCTTCGATATTTACAGGAAAATCCCGTTTTTCGATTGCGTTGTCACTCATCTTTCGTTCCCTTAATATAATTAAACTGCTGTTTTATTTTCAAACTGTAAATATGCCGGAATCTGCCGGCGGAAACTGTAATATACACCGGATATGCGCCAACTCAAGGGCGCGCACGCGTACGCGTGAGGAAAATCTCCGAAAAGTTTGCCGGATGAATCAATGCGGTCCGAACGATGCGCCGATATTGAAGTGGAAACGCAGAGAGTTGGAAACGCCGTCCTGCTTGTTGATGATCGGGAACGCGAGATCCAGACGGATCGGGGCGTTGATGTTCGGCAGCTTGATGCGCAATCCGTAACCGATGCCCATGTTGACCGTCCTGAACTGAAAACGTTCCGGGCCGGCGTCGCCAATATCCACGAAGAAGGCGCCGCGCACAATACTGTAAATCGGGTGGGAGAGCTCGGCGGTCAGCATATACATGGTCTGTCCGCCGTAGTTGTCGTTGTTGCCGTCTTCCGGTCCGATGCCGCGGTAGGGGAAGCCTCGGACGGAGTCGCCGCCGCCCATGAAATACCGTTCAAACAGAGGCACCATTCCCCCTTCGCCGATATTGGAAATGAAGCCGACTTTACCGCCGGCGCTGAATACGAACCAGTCATTGAAAAACGAATAGTGATATGTGCCTTTGGCTTCCAGTCTGGCATAGTCGTTGGTTGCACCGAATGCCTGGGAGGTGACGGATGCGTAGCCGCCGATGCTGTAACCGCGTGTGGGATCGGTGGCGCTGTTGCGTGTGTCACGCTCGATGGAGAGGTGCAGACGGCCGACCAGTTCGTTGCCTTTCCATTTCTGGAATTTTTCGGAAAGTTTATGCGCCATCTCATGAATCCGGACCTGCTCGAACGTATAGCCGATGGAGGCGGTCGTGAAGTCGTCAAACACACGTTTGGTCAGAGAGGTGGAGAACCCGATCCTGCGTTCGGACCAGTCGTCGTAATCAATATTCCGGACATAACCGGAAACGTCCCATCTCAGCGGTATGCCGAAAAGCCAGGGCTCCGTGAAGTCAAGTTCAAAATTGTAACGCTCCAGACCCATCACCGCCAGAAGCCGCATGCGCTGCCCGCCTCCGGTGAAATAGTTCCACGGGTCAAGAATGTCCATATTGCTGTGCGTGATCTCAAGCATGCCGGACAGATTGTCCGTATCCGACCACGATCCGCCGATCTTTGCATCGATGAAGCGCTTTTCCTTGACTGCAATATCAATGTCTTTCGTATCGGGTGCACCCATTTCAGAGCTTTTGGCGACCGCATCCACTTTTTCAAAGTATCCCATGCCCATCAGACGGCTTTTGGCGACCTTGACCATATTCTTGTCCACGGGATCTCCGGGAATCATCGGAAGTTCACGGCGGATGACATGATCCTTCGTATACTTGTTGCCGGAAATCAGGATGTCATGGATCTTGTAAAGCGGTCCTTCGCTGAGCTTGTAGGCGAGGTCGACCGTATGCGTCTTATAGTTGGGAATGCGGATCGGGCGAACCAGAAAATCGGCATATCCGAGGCGGCTGTATTTGCTGTCCAGCGCCTCCGCTCCCTCGTTTTCCAGAGTGCTGGAGAATGTCATGCCCGGTTTCAGAGGGATCAGCTCCACAAGCTCCTCCGGCTTGAAGCGCTGAGCGCCGTCGACATAGACTTTGCCGACTTTGTAAGGCTCGCCTTCCTCCACCGTGAAAGTCACATCGACAATTTCGGGATCTTTCGGATCTTCCACCACCTTGACGTCTTTCACCTTGAAGTCAAGATACCCCTTCTGCCAGTAAAGTTCGCGCAGACGCACCGGATCGCGCCCGAGCTCCTCCCGGTTGAGCAGTCCGTAATCCAGAATCCAGCTGAACCACGGATGGCTCAGAAATGAATGGCGGGTTGCAATCGCGTCGCGGAGCTCGTCCGCCTGGTATGCTTTAGCGCCGATGAAGTTCACCTTGCCGACGCGCAGGCGCAGATTTTCCTTGATGTTGAAAACGATCTTGATGTGGTTTTCATCAATTTTTTCGATCTTCGGAATGATGATCGCATCATTCAGACCTTTGGAAAGATAAAATTTGCGCAGTGCGTCGGCGCTGTTCCGGAGCGCCATGTCATTCAGCGGAACTCCTTCGACAACCGTCACTTCCTCGCGCAGCTTCTTCGTGTCGTACTTCTTGTTCCCCATGAATGCAATTTCGCGCACCACGGGTTTCGGGGTGATCTTGAATATGATCTCAATCTTGCCGTCCGGAGTCTTTCTTGTTTCGGACGCGACATCCGAAAACATTCCCATGGCATGCAGACGCTTGATGTCGTCATTGACAGTACGTTCACTGTACATGCCGCCTTTGCGGCTTTGCACATTGTAGCGGAGCACATCTTCCCCGAATTTGTAATCGGATCCCTGATCAAAGGAAACAGAAGCAATTTCCTGCGCCTGAATCGTATAGTACGTATAGGGCGCGCCCAGGATCATGCCTGCCGCTAAAAATACTGTCGTTCTATTCATTCAAATCAATTTCCCATATAAGTCAAATTAAACATGCAGGCAACTATAACCCGCATTCCGCCAAATTGCAAATATTATTTAGGCGAATTTGCAGCAGGAACATCAGAATCTCCGTAACGGTGTTCCATGCTCCGGAATTCCATGAGCGCCGGAAAGAATTTCAGTTTCACGACGCCGGTCTTGCCGTTACGGTTTTTTTCCACGATCAGTTCCGCATCCACACCGACTTTGTTCGCTTCCGGGTTTGACTCCTTCGCATCATCACGGTTTCGGTGCAGGAATACGACAACGTCCGCATCCTGTTCAATTGCTCCCGATTCCCGCAGATGGCTCAGTTTGGGGCGCGCATTCGCAGGCCCCGCGCCTTTTTCCACCTCGCGGTTCAGCTGGGCGAGAACCAGCACAGGCAGCTGCAGATCCTTTGCCAGTTTCTTCAGCCCTCCGGAAATTGCCGCGACTTCCACCTGACGGCTGTCCTTGCCCGCCGCATCGCCGGATTTCATCAACTGAAGATAGTCGATCACAATCAGGTCAAGTTTGTGCTGGTCGTGAAGTTTTCTCGCCTTGGCGCGAAGTTCAAACACGGAGATGCCGGCAGTCGGGTCGATGAACAGGCGCGCATTCTTCAGAGAAGTTGCCGCGGCGCTCAGCCGGGACGAATCGCCGGGTTTCAGATTGCGGTCCATGATTGAGGAAATCGAGACGTGCGACTCGGTGCAGAGAAGTCGCTGCGCAACCTGTTCCGCGCTCATTTCCAAACTGAAAAAAGCCACGGTCTTGCGTCTGCCACCAATATCTTTCATCATGATGTTGCGCACGATATTGAGGGCGATGGCTGTTTTGCCGATGGAGGGACGGGCTGCAAGAACGAACATTTCTCCCGGTTTCAGACCTCCGCCGATCAAAGCGTCCAGATCCGGGAATTCCGTTGGAATGCCCGGTTCGATTTCGCGGTTGTAAACCCGCATGAAGTATTCAAAAGTCTCCTGCATCAGCCCGCGGAGGTCACGGACTTCCGGCTGGACGAAGCGGTTGCGGACTTTAAAAATTTCAGATTCAATCGTGTCAAGAAGACTCTTGACGTCTTCCGTGGTGTTGCGGCACAGGTCAACCGCCGCTGAACAGGTGCGGATCATTTCCCGGAGCATCGCATAGTCGCGCAGTGTGTGACACCACGATTCCACATTGGCTGTGCTGACAATGGAGCTTTGAATTTCAAGCAGGTATTCCTGCCCGCCGATCACTTCCAGTCTGGAGCTGCGTTCCAGGTAGTCGGAGACGGAAAGGACGTCAATGCCCACTCCTTTTTCACTGAGGTCAAGAATTGCCTCGTAGACGGCGGCGTGTTTCGGGTCATAGAAGATCATGGCCGCCTGACTGTGGAAAGCGCTTTTTTTCAGGCTGTCCACGTCTTTTGACTTTTTCCTTTGCACTGCTGCCGTTTCGTCTGCGGAAATGCCTCCGAGGATTGTGAGAACGGTGGAGATGCAGGCAGGTTCAATGAGCAGAGCGGCGATCACGGCGCGCTCTGTGTTCAGATCCGCAAATGCGGAAGATGCAGAGGAAGGGCTGTTGCGACTGCCCCGCCTCTGCATTCCCGTTTCGGGGCCCCGCGCTTCCGGAGATTCTCCGGCGGCGGGTCCCTGGCTGTAATCTTCCTCGGCCATCATCAAGCTCTGACGATAACGATTTTACCGCTGGCGATGATTTCCTGGTGAAGTTTGATATTGATGGTGTATTCACCAAGAGAACGGATATGCTTGTCCATTCTGATGCGCTGATGTTCGATCTTCACGCCGTTGGCGGCATAGGTTTCCGCCACCATTCTTTCCGTCACGGAACCGAAAAGATGATTGTCGTCGGATGCCTGCATCGGGATCTGGATGACCATTGCGGCGATCTTGTCCGCGAGAGCCTGAGCTGCCTCAAGATCCGCTTTGCGTTTCGCTTCGATTTTTTCTTTCTGTGCTTCAATCTGCTTGAGAGCGACGGCGGAGGCAGGTGCGGCAAGTCCTTTCGGGATCAGGTAATTTCTTCCGTATCCCGGAGCGACGTGCACGGACTCGCCGGCGAGGCCGAGATCCTCAACATCCTGCAGAAGTATCAAATTCATAGATGCCATTGTGATATGCCTTTCTTAAAAAGTTTCTTCAGAGAACAATGCTGATGATTCTGGCGCGCTTGACGGCGACGCTGAGCATCTTCTGGTGTCTCAGGCAGGTGCCTGTGATGCGGCGCGGAAGAATACGGCCTTTTTCCGTCTGGAATTTCTTCAGCAGATCAGCATCCTTGAAATCAATGAAGTTGATCTTGTTTTCGCAAAGTCTGCAAATTTTCGGTTTTGCCATGCGTCTCTTCATGCGACGCTTTTTATTAACCATTGCCATGGCTGGAATCTCCTTAAAAATTTATTTTGTTTTCTTGGATTCGGTTCAGAAAGGAATATCGTCGTCAACGCCTTCCACTGTTTCAAACGGCGGCGGTTCGTCGATCGGCATCTGCGGCACATCTTCCGCCGCGGGAGCCTGCGGACCCGCCTGGCGATACTGCTGCTGGGGGCGCGCCTGCTGTCCACGCTGGGCATATCCGCCCTGCGGGACATTGCCGTAACCGCCCTGCGGGACATTGCCGTAACCGCCGCCCTGGGGACCGCGGTTGTACTGGGAATAACCGCCGGGCTGTCCTCCGTCCGGAGGCATTTCCCCGCCGGCACGGTCATCCCTGCGGTCGAGGAACTGCACGCGGTCCGCATTTACCCGGAGCCTGGAACGTTTCTTCTGTGTTTCCCTGTCGTCCCACTGATCGTAGACGAGACGTCCTTCGATGAATACAGCTGACCCTTTCTGCAGAAAGCGGGAGGCTGTCTCCGCCTGTTTGCCCCAGACAACGATGTCGACGAAACATGTTTCGTCTCTTTCCTGTCCGTTTGCCTGCATGAAGCGTCTGTTGATCGCCATGCCGAATTCGCATACGGCACTGCCGGACGGCGTATACCTGATCTCCGGGTTCCTGGTAAGGTTTCCCATAAGCAATACTTTATTCAGCGATGGCATATTGAAGGACTCTCCTTTCTTTGAAGTCTCTGTTATTCACCGATCTCGGTTGTCGTCGCCAGTGTGGAACGAACCTGTTCCGGACGCTCGAAATTGATGATGAGCAGTCGGATGACTCTTTCATCCAGACGGAACTTCTCTCTGATGTCTTTGCATTTCGCGGGATCAAGCTCGAAAATGTAATTCCAGTAGATACCGGCTTTCCGCTTCCTGATTTCGCGTGCGAACTGTTTGCGGCCCATTGCGTTGGACTCAACAACACTGCCACCCCAACTCTGAATCATCTGTGCGAATTCTTCAGAGAAGGCCTTTCCCTCATCCTCCACTTTTCTCATGTCGAGAATGAATACTGCCTCATACTTTTTCAAGACCACACCTCCTGGTGTTTTTTTATATTGTTCAAATGTCTTTTGTTTCTGTTTCCGCTTCGGACTTTTCTTCGGAATAGTCCTGCGAATTGTAAGTGTTCATCGCCGCCGTGCATCCGCGCCTCAGCATGAGAATCAGCGCATCTGCCGCCGCTTCAATGACTCTGTCACAAACAGGTTTTTCCTCTTCCTGGAACTCCGACAGAACGAAATCCGCTCCGCCGTGTCCGCCTTCACCGTGCCCGATCCCGATTCTGATTCGGGGGAACGCTTCCGTTCCAAGCCTTCCGATGATTGACTTCATCCCGTTGTGACCGCCGCTGCTGCCGTTTTTCCGGATTCTGATCCGCCCGAGTTCCAGATCCATGTCGTCATAGACGACTGTGATTTCTCCCGGCTCGATTCCTTCCCGTTTCATCAGTGCGGAGACAGCATCGCCGCTCAGATTCATATAGGTTTCCGGTTTCTGCAGCAGAAGCGTTCTGCCCGCATACATGCCGCGCCAGTATCTGGAGGAACAGCCGTGCACCGCTTCAAAATTCTTCGGAAGTTTTGTCAGCAGCCTGTCCACAACCATGAATCCCATATTGTGTCTTGTGCCGGAATATTCTTCGCCGGGATTTCCAAGCCCCGCAATCAGCAGGCATCTTGTAAAATCATTTCCGGTATTTGCCATATTCTCGGTCTCCACTTGAGGGATGCGTTGCGCGGCACCGCGTTATTTCTTCTTTTTGCCGTCGCCTTCCGCTGCAGCCGCGGCCGCTTTCTCAGCTCTTTCCTTCTCGCCGATGACTTCCGGCTCCGCGCCTTCCGCAGGAGTCGCGGCAGGTTCGGGAACATCTTCCACGATCTTGGACGGATCAACAACGTGGAAAACAACAATGTCTCCTTCGGAAACGGCTTTGACGCCTTCCGGAAGAGAGAGTTCTTCCACACGCATTTCCTGGTCAAGTTCAAGTTTGCTGACGTCGATTTCAACGGATTCCGGCAGAGCATCCGGGAGACACTCGACCTCAATCTCATGGACGAACTGTTCCAGAAGCCCGCCCTGGGAGATTCCGACCGGCGGGATGTGTCCCGCATGGATCGCGACAGTCGCTTTGATGACCTGATCGCGTCTGACTTCGAGGAAGTCGACGTGGGAGGTCTTGCCGCGCATGAAATCGTTCTGAACATCTTTGATCAGCGCGAGAATTTCATTTTCGCCTTCCTTGAGAGCGATCAGGTTGAGCTCGAATTTCTGGAGAGCCTCCCATTCCGCAGCTCCGAAGTAAATTGTTTTGGCGGCGGCGCCGCTGCTGTAAACCACGGCGGGGATGTGACCTGCTTTACGCAGTCTCTTCACCGCGCCTTTGCCGAGTTCGGAACGTGTCACCACGTTCAACACATGTTTCTGTTTTGCCATTTCTTACTTTCCTTACGTTATTATAAAACTGAGTTCTTCTTGTCTTCGTTCATAACTGCATCACAGGAAGAGCATCGCTTCCGGATTGACACGGAAAAGACTTGATACGGATTCTCCGTCGTGGATCCGCTTGATCGCGCGTGCCAGAAGCGGAGCAATGCAAAGCGTGCGGACCCGTCCGCCTTCCAGGTCGGTATGCGGAACGGAGTTGGTTGTCACCAGTTCTTCGATTGCACTGTTTTTCAACTTTTCCTGCGCCGCTTCGGTCAGGAGACAGTGGGAAACTACCGCATAGACTTTCTTTGCTCCCTCTTTTTTCAGAAGCTCGGCGGCGGCGCAGAGCGTTCCCGCCGTGGATGTCAGGTCGTCGCAGATTACGCAGTCGCGTCCTTTGACGTCACCGACGAGATGAGAGGATTCCACCGTGGTTGCGCTGACGCGGCGTTTTGCCACAACGGCGAACCCGCAGTTGAGTCTGTCCGCGAAAGAGTGCGCCAGCTTTACGCTGCCGGAGTCCGGAGCGACGATTACGGCTTCGCCATTGATTTTGAGGTGATCGCGCAAATACGGAATCATGATCGGGGAAGCGTAAAGATGATCTACGGGAATATCGAAGAAACCCTGGATCTGCTGTGCGTGAAGATCCATCGTGAGGATGCGGTTTGCACCGGCGACGGTGAGCAGGTTTGCGACCAGCTTTGCTGTAATCGGAACGCGCGGACGGTCTTTTCTGTCCTGGCGTGCATATCCGAAAAACGGGATCACGGCGGTGATTCTTGCCGCGGATGCGCGTCTTGCCGCATCAAGCATAATCAGGAGTTCCATGATGTTTTCGTTGGTCGGATTGCAGGTCGGCTGAATGAGAAAGACATCCGCTGTTCTGAGATTGTCTATGTACTGGACGAAGATTTCCCCGTCGGGAAAACGCTCGACGTTCACATGTCCAAGTTCCATTTCCAAATGTCTGGCAATTGACGCAGCCAGCGTCGGGTTGGCCGTTCCGCTGAAAAGCTTGATGTCTCTTGCATAACCGTCCATATCGCAGATAACCCCCTTCCAAGGTGTGTTGAAAATTAAACCGAAAACGGAAGTTTAATCGGAAGAGGATACGCGGAAAGACTTGACGACACAACAGGGATGACACATCATTTCCGGACAGGAAATGCCGTTCATACCCCTTTGCAGAAACCTTTCGGGCGTGTCAAGCCGCTTTTTCAGCGGCATCCGGCGAGCCGGATGACTTGGAATCCATCTTCGGATTAAGGCTTCCCATATCGGGATTCGATTAATTTAACACATTACGGAAAAAAATCAATGACTTTTTTGACTTTTTATCCGAAAAATCAGGGTCTGCTCCGACGCGGCTGCTTCCGGGGAAGGGGGGCAGGGGCGAATGAGTTTGCAAAACATGCGGGCATCGCGGAGCCGGACCCGTTTCCTTCAATGAAAAATGTCCGGAGGAAGTCTCCGGACATTCGTTTTTCCGCCTTTTATTTCGTGAAGACGGTGCATTGTCTTTCAGACGCTGACATGTTCCCCGTCCTTGCCGCATACCTGCTTCAGCAGTTGGGCGACGCCGGATTCAAACAGCCGCTGCCACTCCGGACCCAGGAGGCATTCCGTTACCTCATAGCCGCCTCCGTCATATAATTCCGCAGGCGGGCCGTAATGGAGATACCCGTTGGTATACCCGACAGTCAGTGTCGGTGAAAACGGACTCATTTTCTTAATGTCCTGCCCGATCTGTGTGAGCAGCTCCGCCGCGGAGGTCACAATGGCGGCGTTGTTGATTCTGATGACCTGGATTTCCGTGGCGATCGTCGTTTCTCCGCTGGCGGCATTGAGTCGCTGATGTTTCTCCAAAGTCGCCAGGTCGTCCTGAATCTGCGCCAACTCCTCCATCGCGGCAATGTTGCTCAGATATTTTTCGATATTCATGCGGTTGAGGTGATCCATATCCCGCCATCCGGTGTATCCGTCCGCATCAGCCTGCAGATATTGAAAGGCGTCTGTCAGCGGATAGTCCGGCTCCAGCCGGTAATGCAGCAGCAGAAGAAGAAAATTCTTGAAGTTCAGCGGACAGTAATGCAGTTGTTCCAGCAATTCCTGCTGCCGCCGTCGCAGTGCGGCAGTTTTCTCGTCGACGTCGGTGCGGCGCGGAAGCCGCAACGTTGCAACTGCGCAGCGGACGGCTGCCTCCGGGGTTGTTTGTATTGCCGAAGCTGCCGGGACAATCTGCAATGCGATCAGTTTTGCCGGTGTTTTGACGTCGCGCGGATGCAGGAAGTCCTTGAACCCGCGGTCGATGACATCCCCGGCGCATCCCTGCAGAAAGAACGCCGTGGCTCCGTTTCCAAGCAGCTGTTCCAGTGTTGCGGAGATTTCACCCGGGAAGTTCGCCGTGAGACTGCCGTAACAGTCCCCGAACAGCGGATGACAGCCGAAGTTGTATACCAGTGCCAGAGGCGTGCCGTCTGCACGATCCACCCGGATCAGCCCGATTTCATTGTCGATCGGGCGCACAGCCTCAACCCGGCAATCCGCCGGAGTCGGATTCGTGTGGCGGATGGCGCAGTCCTTTCCAGTTTTCAGCTTCAGATTGCGGTTGATCGCCACGGGGGGGAGTTCCGCTTTGCCGAAACCGATGCGTGCGGGAACCAGACGGCTCAGGGCTTCACTGCATGCCGCTGTGATTCTCCGCAGCTGTTCCGCGTCATCGCAGAGCAGCTGCCCCGCCGGGTGCGTGTGGGAGGCGTTGACAACCACGCCTTCCGCGGGGATGTTCCATTGCCGCATCAGGTATTCGCGCAGAGCGGGAACCAGGCCTTCCCCGCCGTCCGGCAGAATGCCGTCGCTGATGGCGCGTCCGCCGACTGCCGTAACGTCTATGGTGACGAAGACAAGCGTCTGTCCGTCCGCCTGCAGGACCAATATTCTGGCATAGAGCGGATCCAGCACTTTTCCCGATGGGTGCGGATTTGTCAATTCGGTTCTGGCTGTTGCCGCCATCATTGTCTGTGAGTTCATTTATTCACCTTCTGTCTCATTTGTTGAATAATGTATTTTTTCTCCGTTCGGTAACGTGTAATCAAGGGTAAATTGCAAACCGTTGATCTTGAGTGGTTCCAGACGATACTGCTTCCAGCCGGGGAGCGTTGGCATGAGTCCGCACAAATGCCGGACAATCGCATTGGCGGGAGAGGCTCCCCATGGGTGTGCCCAGCTCATGTTTGCCTTCTGGCTGCAGTTCCATGCTTCTGTGGTGATGGTGGCGCCCGCCTTCAGCATGTTGCGCCAGGAACACGGACCGTCGTCGAGCAAAAGGGCGAGTGCCTGTTCCGCACGCCCGTATTCAAACAGGACATCCAGCACATATTGGGCATTGTAGATGCCGCACGCCATGCCTTTGGAGACAATGAAATCTACAACGTTTTCACAGTCCTCCGGGGGAACCACCCGGTTCCATAATGCCCATACATTGGTATGCAGGGACGAATGGCCGCTTCCCCGGTGATCGACGAACAGACGCCGCTCCGGGTTCCAGAATGCCGAGCGGATGACAGGGAGCATGGCATCCGCTGCCGGGGTGAAACAATCTTCTTCACCGATTTCCTTTGCCAGAAACGCCAGTTTGCGCAGGTTTCCATATAGAAGGAAATGCGGAATTGCCACATAATCGGCATCAATTTCACATCCGTCGCGCAGGTTTATCGGCCAGTCGACGATAATTTCGAGGGGGAAGCGTTTCACGAGTCCGTTTTCCAGCAGATGGAGATAGGACGCTTTCCGCACCAGCTCCTTCCAGTTCTCCCGGATTGTTTCCGCATCGGCGGTGTGCATGTAATATTCATAGTATACCGGAATCATCATCTGCATCCACTCGCATGGCCAGGTCGGATGGGAGATCATATATTTCACGCTGCGTTTGGCTGCCGGAGCCGCGCTGTCAACGGCGAAATTGGCGAGCATGTTCACATAGGAGTCCGCTTCATAGCAGATCCGTTCCCGTGTAAAACAGTCCGTATAAAGATCCATTGCCGTCGCCTCCACCGTATAACGGCATAGTTCCCAGATGCGGTTCAGCTCCGGATTGCTGGAAACAAAGCGGACCGCGTCCGATCGGAACGGTGCGTGAATCACCCGGCGCCGGAAATTTTCCCGGCTCAGCTCCCCGGGGAAGCCATGCACTTCCGCATAGCGGAATTCCCGGACGCCGAAATGCGACAGTGTCTGCCCCGCGCGTGCGAAGTGCCACAGTTCCTGATAACAGGTATCAGCTCTCAATTGGAATCTGACACATTTGTCGTTCATGAGTTCCTCGCCCAGACGCAGTTCGACGTAAGCCGCTTCCGGCGCGGTCATTTCAATCTGCGCGATGGCTTCCCTGCCGAAGTCAATGAGGAAGGAACCATTGCCGAGCGGAACGATGCGCTCCGGAGATTCCGGTTCGATCCGGTAGTTCCATTCCGCCTTTTCCGGGACGCCTTCCCACTGTTTCGGGGTGCACTCTTCCCAGGAGGAGTCGTCGAAACCGGCGTTCATCCAGCCTTCCGGTTCAAATTCCCCCTGGAGATGTTCAAATAATTCTCCGGGGCCGATGTCTCCCTTGAAGTAACTGCTGATTTCGGGACGTGTCCAGCAAACCGGGGACAGGAACTCATTGGCACTGCATTGGCGGAACGCGGAAGCCGAATCCGCAATGACCTGTCCGCCCGCCCGGATCTCGATGGCGATTCCCTGTTGTTCCATGCGCATGAGACATGCGATGACGTGTTTCCCGGAGGCGAGGCTTCCTGCCGGAAAGATGTGTTCAACCCGGTTGCCGTTGCGAATGCCGCGGAACGGACCGACTCCCAGCCTTTTCCCGTCCAGAAACAGGTGATACTTGATGAAGCTGCCTCCCATCAGCCAGTTGCCGTCGTTGCCGTCGCTTCGGAGCTTCTGGCAGTAGGCGCAGACATAGGAATGGGCGTCCGCTGTCACCGCAATGGTAACGGGGCCCGTCCCCGTGTCCGTCTCAAATTCTCTGCGGCAGAACTTCTGTCCCGGACCGCCGATAAAATAACGCATGTTCCAACCTCTTGTGCTTTTGAATCAGATTTTATCTTTCATTGTTCTGTTTTTATTCAGCCCCGGCAATCCCGCCGGAGCTGATGAACGGTTCCTATTTTTTCTGTGTTTCCTGGGATACGGCGCCGAGTCCCTGCGGGGTTAACGGCACGACGATAATCGCCTGACCGTCGCGGATTTCCGGTGTGAGCACCTTGTCGTTCCATAGATCACGGTATACCGCGCCTTCCACATGCGGGACGGCCAGCACTTCGCCGCAGCGGCTCATCGGAGACGCATTCAACAGCGTCCATACCATCCGTCCGTTTCCGGGGAAACGGTTCGCATAGACGTTGCCCATCCGGGTCTGCACTCTCGGTTCCGGATTTGCAGTGAGGAAGCAGTCCCGGTAGCGGTCTTTGATTGCCAGCGCCCGGTTGTTGCGTTCGCGCACGTTGCTTTCATGCAGGAACCAGGTGTCTTCGTGAAATACTTCGCCGTTGAAGAAGATATAGTCCACCTGCGACGGTTTGTTGCCGGCTTCGATTCCGCCGGGCAGACCGAAGAGCTTGTAATGCGGCAGCAGGTAGCGCACCGCCGCAAACGGAGCCTCGAATCCCGTTTCGTTCCTCCGGTCGTCGATGTCATATACCGGTGCGAAAAATTCGTTCAGTTCCATGAAATAATAGGAAATGAATCCGTCGCTGTACATGGAGGCGGAGTCGGGCTGACCGTATTCCGTCCATAACGCGATGTCATCAGGGAGCGCTTGCCGGAGACGGCTCATGAACTTAATGTCGCCTTTGATCGAGTTGGATGGAACCTCGTGTCCGTGTTTGGGATTGTAGCACTTGGAATTGTTGAAAGAGCTGATTACATCGGAATAGAGGATTTTCGCTCCGGTGTCCCGCATCAGTTTGCTCAGATCCGCCACGGCGAAATCGACCCAGCGGTCGTAATTCAGGCAGGTGTAAGTTTCCTTTGCATTCGCCAGCGGCGTTCCGTCGGGATAATAGGTCAGTGCCGCATCCCGCAGCGGGAAGTCCGGCGGCATGTCCTTGTTTATGCACCGGTCGCTGACCGTATACAGTGAGATCGGGATTCCCTTTTCTTCCTGGAAATACCGGATCGCCTCCCGGAATTTCTTCAATCCGCCGGATTGACGGTAATAGGGTTCGCTGGACCAGTTGCCATACTGGAAACGGTCTTCATCATCGCTGTATGACCACCAGAGATGGACGAAATCCGGTTTGCGGCCGAGGTGCGATGTTTCAAAATCGACAACTTCATCAATATAGTACTTTGATTTGTCTTTGGCAAGAATCGGCGGCACCTTGTAAAAACGCCATGCCAGCGTATTGGTTGTGTGATAACAGGTATTTACAAGAGTGTTTCTGAAGAACGGCTTGTTCTGCGATTTCACCGGTTTGTAAAAGCTGTCCAGGAATTTCCGGTAGATCGCCATTGCCGAATGCCAGTCACCTTCATGAGGCTGCCAGCGTATTTCCGGCAGGTTCCGGCTTTGCCCCGGCGCGAGTTTGGAGAACAGCTCCTGCAAGTTGACGGACCCGGACAGGCCGGAAGCGCGTTTTGCGGCGCGGTATTCGTTTTTCGCGTTGTCGCGATTGTCGCACAACACCATCAGCCCGCGTCCCAGTTTCGGATTGTAGAAGTCGAAAAACATGTGCATGAATTCCTGCCCGTAAGCCGACCGGTAGGTTGCGTCGGCTGCCGACACCTCGGCACGGAAACGGGGGAAAAATATCATGTCGTCTTCGGTTTTCCCGATTTTCAGATCCTGAACCGCGCCGGCGGATGCCATGACCGTCGCCTCGGCGCTGCCGGTGTTCCGGATTGTCCCGTTCCAGATCAGATCCCCAGTATTTCCGGGACGCAGCCGCAGTGCAAGCCGCAGACCGCGGATGCCGTCGGCGTCGCCACGCAGATTGACTACCGCCTCATTTTTCGTGATTTTCGCGTCATCGACTTTGAAGCTGCGGCCGGTAAACCAGTCATTGCCGGATTTGAGCAGTATTCCGGACGCCGGATGCAGACTTCCGCCGGGAACGCCTGTCGTGGCAAAGCCATGCCGCAGATCGAAACGGTATTCACCGATGGCGAGCTGTCCGTCGCGCAGGGTGATTTCCGCTTTCCGTTCTTTCGGGATGACCGGAGCCAGTTCAATTGCCGGTGCCGGGTTGCGGAAGGCGTCAAGCAGTCTGCCGTTCTGCGCCAGTGTCAGGGCGGCCAGATAAAAGTCAATCGAATAAGACGGGAAATGCAGGATCAGTTCGCGCAGTTCCCGATTGGGATTCAATGCCACGGCATACGCTCCCGCAGTGCGGCCGGAAATGTAGAAGGCGCGGTTTTCCACCGAATAGGGGAATGCCGTTTCTCTGCTCCCGTCGGCATAATGCAGTTCAACATGAAAGTTTTCCATGTCGTCAAGTCGCAGCGGGCGGTTGGGGGACGCATAGCGGCGCTGAGACGGATTATTGATTCCGAAGAGCAGCAGATAGGCCTCTCTGGCTGTTTTGCCGACAGGAATCACAATCCGGTCTTTGCGGGACAGCGGCGCAATATTTTTGCGGGTGCCGGTTTCCCCGAGGAAGGGGAACGTTTTCCGGTTGGCGCTGTCGTCAAAGGGCGGTTTGACCAGATTGTTGCCGGTGGTCTGCACCCGGAACGGGATTCCCGCCCATCGGATTTCCGGGGAGGAGAGCGCGGGCAGGGCGTCCTGCAGGATGGCATATTTGTCCAGCCCGTCGCGGTAGAGATTCTTCAACTGCGTGTTGAACAGCCCGTTCAGGGGGATGGCGTCAAATCCCGTTTTCGGGAAGGCTTCCGCACTGGCGGTCAAGGGCAGTTTTGAAGTGAACTGCAGATCGGCGATTTCCAGAGAAGCCCGGGAATAGTTGGTTTTCAGATTCACCTGCAGCGCCGTTGCCGTCATGCCTTTGGGGATTCTTCCCGTCACAGTGTGAAATTCCCCGTCGTCGAATGCCGTGGCTGTATTCAGCAGATCAAGCGTCACCGCATTGGATGAGGCGCCGGTTCCCTTCAGCTGGACGACTCCCGCAACCGGAGCCATCCGCAGTACTCCCCGTGCCCGGTAGCGGATGGTGTAATACGTGACATTTTCCAGTCGGCGCGGCTGTTCAAAATTGGTTTCCCAGCTCATGGCGCGGACGGTTCCGGCTTCCCCGTTGACGGTGAAGTGTGCGACTCCGTCTTTCTCCTGAAACTGAAAGGGCACGGTCTGACGGACTTCCCTGCCGTCCACCGTCCGGGTGAGAACCGGCATTTCCGCAGATGCCACCGCTCCCGGTGCGGGCGTCCATCCCGAACACCAGTTGATCGGCTGCTGTCCTATGGCGACACTTGGTTTTGTCCCCGCGCGCGGAGTTCCGACACGGAGTTCCTTGAAAAAGACTTCGCCCGGACTGGTCAAATCCAGCCGGACCCGGATGGACGCCGAATTTTCGGGCACGGTGAATTCCCCGGCAATCGTGTGCCACTGCCCGATGACCATGTTGTTGTGAAGAATATGAGCCAGCACCGTCGGCTTGCCGTCTGCGTCGAAGCTGTAAATTTCAATGCCGATGTGCTGTCCGGGGACAAATGCCGAATGCCGGACGCTGACACTTGCCTGATAGGGACCTCCGGGCGGCAGTTTCACCGGCGGACGCAGTTCCCATGCGCCGTAGCCGTTGTCCTGTTTTTTCGCACGGATTCCCAGCAGGCCTTCGCTGGACCCGACATAGCTGATGAATCCGGTATAATTTTCCGGGCTGTTTGTACAGTAAACATATCCGTTGGGAGCGGTTTTTCCCGCATCCACTGCGGTTTCAGTGCGCCCGACAAGTCCTGAAGTATTTTCCTCGGCGGCACAGACTCCGCCGATCCAGCCGCACAATACGGCAATGATCGTCTTTTTCCACATAACAACTCCTGATTAAAAATGTATCACTCAACACCGGTTTTGCAAGTAATGGTTCCGGAAATGAACTTCTGCGCTTGAAGTCCTTCGGCATGACCGTCAAACAGCAGGGCATTCGTCTTTCCGCGCGCCAAGGCAACAGTAGCAGTGGATACAAGCCATACCCTTCCATCTCCACCTCCGTGACGGTAGGAAAACCACTGGTAATTCTGCGCGACTGCATAATCATACGCCAGACTGTCTGCGCAGAAAATGGCCTGAGAGGCTGATTTTACCTGATTTGCGCGTTTTGCGCCGCCACCCGATGCTGTCCAGCCGGTAAGATAGCCGTTGGATTCATTGCTCCATACCAGGCAGCAGTTGATTGCGTAATGAGTTGCATAATAGGCCTCGCCGCCTACAATTGTGCCATTGATGGGTTTCTTTTCCGTAGGGCATACGAAGGTGGAGTTCTGGGTGGTGTTTTTTGAGGTATTCTGGTCGTAATAAGTGACGCCGTAATTGGTTGTTGCGTTGCATACGGGAGCTCTGCCTGCCAGCACATTGTACCATCCGGTCGTCCAGTGCATATTGGCACCGCTTGTAGTCGGCTGATTGCCCAGTATGATCCAATCGTCAAAATCTCCGGAGTACATTGCCTGGGCGGAACCGATGGTTTTCAAATTGTTCAGGCATTTTGCATTCTGGGCC
This sequence comes from uncultured Lentisphaeria bacterium, assembly GCA_949282305.1. Lineage (GTDB taxonomy): Bacteria > Verrucomicrobiota > Lentisphaeria > Victivallales > UBA1829 > UBA11452. The sequence continues at coordinate 77,935 of CASDPB010000053.1, forward strand.
ATTGCGCGCGCCTTGTTCAAAGCGGGAAGAAGCATGGACGCTAAAATTGCTATAATAGCAATTACTACGAGGAGCTCTATCAAGGTGAAAAATCCTGTTTTTCCCCTGCTGAGCAGGAACGGATTTTGACGATCCCGGCACTGCCGGAATGAAGCTCCCCTCAGAAGCATTTTTTCATGGGGAGTCCCATCAATCTGAAAAACTTTCTGCATTTCCTTTCCTTTCTGTCATTTATCATTGTAAATTTAATCGAGTCGGTAGATTCGAGTCTGGGGACGGTCAGATGTAAAGCGAATACAGGTCTCCTTTCCTGGTTTTCTGGTTTCCGGATATATTTGAGTGACGGTTCCGGGCCTGGGCAAAGTGATGACCCGTTCGCCCGCGTCGCGGCCGGTATGAATCGCCAGATAGTTTTCACAGACGTAAACCGCGTCATAGCTGTTCAGGTAAATGTGAACTCCGGCGTTCTGCGCCATCGCCCGCAGAATTTGCGGGGGAAGCATCGGAAATGCGGCGTAATAGTGCGTGACGCCGTCCGCCTGTTTTTTGCGCGCCAATCCGATCTCCTGAGACAAGTGCAGACGCGCCAGAGGCTCCGCCGTGCCGTCGCGCACGACGAAGATCGGATCCTGTCGGTCTTCGTCGAACATGCCGAACGGCGTATGAAAGTCCCGGAGCAGGGGATTTCCCGGAATCAGGCTCATTTTTGTATCCGCTGGATTGTGGATGATTTCCAGGTTCATGCCGGTCAATTTCCGGATATGGTTCAGATCCTGTGTTTTTCCGTCTATGTAGCCCGGAGCATAAAACCATAATGCCGTGGCGCCGTTCCTTGCCAGTTTGCGCTGAACCGCCTGGCGTTCTTCCGGCGTCAGACAGAAAACGTTCAGGAAAATGTAGAATTTATAATCCGGCATTGCGTCGTTGAGGAACACATCGACCAGATATTCCTCGAAGGGCGCGCCGATCCTGCCGATGCCCGCACGCTGGAAGAATCCCCGCGTTCCCGCCTGATCCGTAAACACATAACGTTTTTCCTGGCGGATGTAATGGAACGTCTTGTCGCTGGCGATCACCGCGATTTCACTGACCGGCGCCAGAGAACTGTGTTTGACGGCATAATCCCCGAGCGCCTGAAGTTTTTTCAGTTCCGTCAGATAGGTCACATCATCAAACCAGTTGCGCTGATCCGTCCCGAATTCATGCAGATACATCAACGCTCCCCCTGTCAGTGCCTTGGCGAATTCCCGCGCCAGCACCTGAACGCTTTCTTCCGGACGGCGGATTGAATACGCATATTCCCTGGGATACAGGTGGGTACGCAGGTCGTCTTCCTGAATCCACAGCTTGTTGTACATCCGGAGCATGGAAGGCGTCGGATAGTCGAAACTGGCGACTCCGCCGAGATCGCGGAACCACCAGCGGTATTCCACCGGCCCGCAGAAGAAATCAATGTCGGGACACTCCAGCAGCGGCTGTTGGTTCACGTAGCCCGCCAGTTCTGCGATGTAGCCGTCGCCGACGTCGGCAAGGTGTCCGTAGAAATATCCCACCAGCGATTCCCGGTTTGTTTCTTCCTTGATGATTCCGGCGTACAGTTCCAGATTGTCGTTGATACATTGCGACAGCGCTTCCCCGTAATCAATGGCATTCCGATGGAGCTGCGGGTCGCGGAACATTCCGGTTCCGGGGGCGATCCGCTCTTCCCTGCTCGGGATTGTCGCCGTTTCCAGTGTGACGTGAGGATTTCCCCAGGCTTTCCGCAGCATTTCGTCACTGCCGTATTTTCTGGCGAGCCAGTTGCGGAAATAACGCAGCATCGGGGCGCTGTAATCGCTGAAAGTTCCCGGTTTTCCGGGATCGCTGCCGCCCCAGTGATGCAGCCATTGCCCTTCCTCGCCGCCGCAGGGAACATATCCGACGACCCGGTCGGCGTATGGACCGGAGCGGACGTGCCGCACCAGTTTTCTTACTGCATTGCCTGCCACGGTATGCCAGCGTTCGGAGGCAAGAGACGGTTTATTGAATCGGGTGCCGTTGTCGAACACTGCCAGTTCTTCCGGATATTTCCGCTGGAAGAAGTTGTCGACAATGCCGCGGTCCATGTAGAAACAAAGAACCAGAAGAGTCTCCGGATTGTCCGCCAGGACTCTGCCCACATGTGCGTCGATTGCCGCAAAATCGACTTCGCCGTCATCCTTGATTGTCATGTTGGCAAGGATGCGCGCCACTCGTCCCCCGGCTTTATGAAAAGCGCGGATCATCGTGGTCTGCATAGGATACCCGGCGGCGTAGGGGACGGTGTAAAAGATATTCCACATGGCTTCTCCGTTGACCGTCCAGGTCGGCATATTCCCTTTTCCCCGCCGGATTTCCGAGCATACCGGTTTCGGGTGCCGCCGGTTTACGACATGCACTTTGCGGGAAGCGGGGGCTCCGGTCAGTTCCGCAAACGGAAGATAAAGGGAAAATTCGTATTCTCCCTCCGGCCAGAATGCGTTGACGGGCAGCACCGTCTTCAACGTCAGCGTTTCTCCCCTGTCGCAGTCTGCAAGACGTTTTCCGTCGTCGAGGCGCAGTTCCAGAAAGAGCTGGCCTTCGCGAACGACCCGCAACCATACGGGAACCGGGCGCCGGATTTTTTCTTCCGGGGTCAGTTCCAGTTGTAAGGAAAACTCCGTTCCGGCTGCAAGTTTTTCCGGAAAGACAGCCTGCTCCATGCGTATCCGCTGTTTCCCGACATACATGGTGTAGGGCACTTCCCCCCAGATCCCGTAAGGCGGCCGGACGATTTCTAATGCCGGTTCCCATTTGCTGTCGTCAAATTCCAGCGTCCGGTATGCCGTGGAATCCTCCGGTTTGTATGCCGAAAGCCAGCTGCGGTCGGAGACGATTTTTTCCGTCCGCCCGTCCGCATAGAGAATATCCAGTTCCGCCAGCAGTCCGCCCTCGTAGCGATGGTTGTGCACGTCGGCTGTCAGAATGTTCTCCCCCTGCCGCACCAGCGGCGTGATGTCGTGTCCGGAGGGTTCCTTGCCATTGACATAAAACCATAGTTCGTTGTCTCCTTTTCCCTGGAGCCATACCTGTTTCACCGGACCGGAAACGGTAAACTTGCGCCGGAAGGAACGGTAGATATGGGGTTCCGATTCTTTCGTATACCAGATCCAGAAACCGTTCCAGTTTTCTTTCGGCGGACGCCGGGCGTAGAAACGCATTTCCGCGACTGCGGAGTGTTCCGGGTCGGGGAAAAAGAGCATCAGTTTTCGTGTTTCAGGCAGTCGCGACAGGTCGACCCAGCGATAGGCGCCGAGGCGCTTCACTGCAAATTTTTCCGCTTTTCCGAACTGCATGGACTGGTCGTCGAACGCTGCGATGCGCAGTGTCCTCGGAATCTTGTCCGCCGGAAGAAAAACCAGACGACCGGGACGTTTTGCCTGTCCCCAGCTCAGTTCCAGCGCCGGAGCCGGATCCTTTTCATGAGCGCGCCAGGAGGTCAGAGGATTTCCGTCGGTCAGTTCCAGAGGCAGTTCCATTCTGCTCATGTCCGGGCGTGAACTGTCAATATAAAACATTGTCCCGGTCAGATCTTCCTCTTCCGGGGCAGGGGGCGGAAGCGGTTCTTTTACTTCGGCGACTGCTTCCAGCCGGATGTCATCGAACCAGGCGCTTCCCGTTTCGACGGCATCTCCTGCCGCCGGCTGCAGAATAATACGCATGTAGGCGGTTTTTTCCGGAAGGTCTTTCGAGCTGACCGTCGTTTCCAGCCTGATCCACTCGGCACTCACCGTGGACTGACCGCAGGCAGTTCCGAGCAACCGGTCTTCGGCGCTGAAAAAGCCCAGAGAAATTGTGGAACGTGAAGTGACTGCATTGTTGGTCTTCACCTGTCCCGAAAGACGGTAAGCAGCGGCGGGCACCAGGGGAATCGGTCTGCTCACTGCCTGGCAGACTGCGGTTTTGCTGTCATCGACAATCCGCAGAGCGCCGGGAGTTTTGTACCCGTCCGCCGTGTCAATGGTTCCGTCTCCGCTGAAACATGCGGAGTCCGGAGATTCAAAGGTTTCATGAAAGAGTGTGCCGTCTGCCAGACATCCGAGCGTTCCGGGGGCACAAGACAAGACAGTAAGTGCGACGTTCATAAGCGTGATACTTCTCCACAGTTTATTCCGGGGAAACAAATGCAAAATGTTCAACCTCATTTTAATGACCCGGACTTGTTATTCAGCAGCCATGATTCTTCTGACAGACATTTCAACTTTCCCCTCCCGTTTTTTAATGAAAGTCCTTTGAGACATTTTTATTTTTTCTGTCTAATATTATAAATAGAAATCCTGAAAAAACCATACGTATTTGCACGATTTTATCTGTATTTGCCCGAACAGATGATTTTTGCAGGGAATCAGGATTCAAAACAGGTCGTTTTCAGGTCGGAACTGGAAACATTGCGGGGCGTTTTGCAGGTTGGTTTATCTGCTGTTCTGCATGACCGCCGACCTGTCGTCAGTGTGAAGTTTGACAGGTCGGCGGCTGCTTGAGGAAGTTGTTTTTCGTGGAGGCGTTTCCGCCGTTTTCTTATGATTTGAAGATCGCTTTCAGAATGTCCGCGCTGACTTTGAGGTCTGTCAAAGGCTCGCGCAAATGAGTGTCGTGTTCAATCAGAACCCATTTGTCGTAACCGTGACGCTTGAGTTCTTCTCCAACGGCGGCGAAGTCAAAGCCGGCGTTGCCTGCGCCGAGCTCGCAGAAACGGAGACGTTCGCCCCATCTGTCAAGTCCGAGGGACGCGTCCTGAATGAAAACATCCTTGAAGTGGACACTGACAATGCGGTCGTAATATTTTCTGATGATCTCGACGTTGTCTCCGAATGCTCCGGCAAGGTGTCCGACGTCAAGCAGGAGATAAGCTCCGGGAACCGCTTTGAGAAAGTCTTCCAGTTCCTGCTGGCTTTCAACCCGGGTGCCGAGATGATTGTGCAGGGCGGCTTTGATTCCGAAACGTTCGGCGGCTTTGACAAATTTATTTGCCCTGCGGCAGAAAACATCGAAATCGACATCGCGTCCCAGGGGACCGGGAGTGAGCCAGACGTATTCCTTGCCGAGCGCGGCAGTGTATTCGATTCCAAGTCCGACCTGATTTGCCGCGACACGGCAGGTCGCGAAATCCATGCCCATTTTGCGGTAGGCAGCAGCTTTGCTGATTGCGTCTGCCGCATCGCAGACTTCAAGACGTTCCGTTCCGTCGAGCCCGATTGAACGCAGTTCTTCGAGCCTCAGCGTGATGTCGTAGCATCCGCCATCCCAGACGTTCATACCGTAATCGGCAACACCGAATTTCATGAAATTATCCTCCTGTGATTTGATTGGGATTGATTTGGATGAGGCTAATTTAAGATTCCGGCAGGAGTTTTGCAAGCGTCTTTTCATTAAAAACTTATCTGCTTATCCCTTTCGCAACCGGCAACGCCGAATTTCATGAAATTGTCCTCCTGTGATTTGACTGGGATTGATTTGGATGAGGCTGGTTTAAGATTCCGGCAGGAGTTTTGCAGACGTCTTTTCATTGAAAACTTATCTGCTTATCTCTTTTTTTGTTCCGCCGCTTCCGCTCTTTTCCCCTGTCCGCGGAAGCCGGTGTCATGCCTGCCGGTCGGAAAACTTCGGAAAAAATGTGAAAATACATGATTTTTCGTATTGAATATTTACATTGCCGGATTATATTAAACGGCTTCGGAAGAATATTTTTGGAAAAGCCGAATGAAAGATTAACATAAAACAGTGCAGGAGTTTACCATGTACGCAGTGATTGCCAGCGGTGGCAGACAATTCAAGGTCCAGGAGCAGGATGTCGTTACGATGGAGCGTCTCGAAGGTGCTGCCGGAGAGAAGGTTGCATTTAATGAAGTTCTCGCGCTCGGAGAAGGTGCCGAGATCAAGTTCGGCGCTCCGCTCGTGGAAGGTGCCAAAGTGGAAGGCGAGATTGTGGAGCATTTCCGCGGTCCCAAGCTGATTGCGTTCAAGATGAAAAGACGTAAAGGCTACAGAAAGCGCAAAGGACACAGACAGGAACTCACAAAAGTAAAAATCACTTCCATTGCCTGACTGAGAGATTAAGAAATGAAATACGATTCCAACGGAGCATTGTTGTCGACGTCGATTCCCGGGCTTGCGGAGCCTCACAGGGGCAAAGTCCGGGATATTTACGATCTCGGAGACAGTCTGCTGTTTGTGGCGACGGACAGAATCAGCGCATTCGACTGCGTGATGCCGAACGGGATTCCGGACAAAGGCAAGGTTTTGACTCAGATGTCTCTCTTCTGGTTTGAGCTGCTTTCATGGATGCCGAATCATCTGCTCTGTTGGGATGCGACTCAGTTTCCCGCTCCTCTGAAGGATTTTGCGGGCGATCTTGCGGGACGTTCCCTGATCGTCAAGAAAGCGAAGACGATTCCGCTGGAGTGCATTGTCCGCGGCTATCTAATCGGAAGCGGATGGAAGGATTATCAGAAGACCGGCAAAGTCTGCGGGATTCCGCTGCCCGCCGGATACCGGCAGGCGCAGAAGCTGGAAGAACCGCTTTTCACGCCCTCGACAAAAGCGGACAGCGGTCATGATGAAAATATCAGTTTTGAGACCGCTGTGGAGATTGTCGGAAGGGAGAAGGCGGAGAAAGTCCGTGACTGCACGCTGCGTATTTACAAGGAAGCGGCCGCACATGCGGAAAAATGCGGCATTATCCTTGCGGATACCAAGTTTGAGTTCGGAGACCTGAACGGCGAAGTGATCCTCATTGACGAGGTTCTGACGCCGGATTCCAGCCGTTTCTGGCCGAAGAGCGATTATCGGGTCGGATGCAGTCCGCCAAGTCTTGACAAACAGTTTGTTCGTGATTATCTGGAAGGTCTTGACTGGGACAAGACTCCTCCTGCGCCGGCGCTCCCGGAGGAGATTGTCATGAAGACACGTGAAAAATATCTGGAGGCCTTGAAGGCTTTAAGCGGTAAGACGCTCTCCTGACTTTTCATGTGAGGATGCAGACCGGAGCCTGGTGTGAAAATGCGAGGTTCCGGTTTTTCTTTCTTTAAAAGAATGCCGGGCTGCGGAGCTGTCCGCGGCCGGAAAATGGCGGTTGCGCCGCATGTCGCCCTGTTTACGGTAAGTTGTACCGGGGAGGTTATATGAGTGGAGAAACAGATATAAAATCGGACTCTGGCACAGGAATCGTGGTGCCGCAGGATTTTCATTCCGACGCCCTGCTGGAACTGGACTGCGGAAAGTCTCTGCGCGATTTGAACATTCGCTATGAGACGTATGGCACCTTGAACATGGATGCGACCAATGCCATTCTTGTGGAACATGCTTTGACGGGGGACGCGCATCTTGCCGGGCGGCACAGCGAAAACGACCGCAAACCGGGATGGTGGGACGAAATGGTCGGTCCCGGCAGACCCTTCGACACGGAAAAATACTTTATCATCTGCAGCAATGTGCTTGGGGGATGTTCCGGAACGACCGGTCCCGGCTCCATCAATCCTGATACGGGAGAGCCTTACCGCATGAGCTTTCCCGTCATTACGATTCAGGACATGGTGCGGGCGCAGAAGCTCCTGATTGACCATCTCGGAATCAAAAAGCTGCTTGCCGTGGTCGGCGGTTCGATGGGCGGAATGCTGGCGACGCAGTGGGCGATTTCCTATCCGGAAATGGTTTCTTCCGTAATTGCGATTGCGACGGCGATTCATATTCCTGCGCAGGCGATCGCTTTCAACTGGGTCGGACGCGAGGCAATCATGGCGGACCCGACCTGGAACCACGGCAATTACCGGGAACAGCCGCAGAAAGGGCTGGCGATCGCGCGGATGCTGGGGCATATCACTTATCTGAGCGAGGAGTCGATGCGGCATAAATTCGGGCGGCGCCTCCAGTCGTCCGATGATTATTCTTTTGATTTTTCAACGGATTTCCGTGTGGAAAGCTATCTGAATTATCAGGGCAACTGCTTTGTGGAGCGTTTCGATGCGAATTCCTATCTGTATATCACGCGTGCCATCGACTATTTTGATGTTTCGGATCAGGCGGACGGTGATAATTTCAAGGTGTTTGACAATGTGCATTGCCCGTTCCTTGTCGTATCGTTTTCAAGCGACTGGCTGTTCCCCGAGTATCACGGGCGCGATATGGCGAGAACTCTGATCGAAAACGGCAATGACGTGACGTTCTGCAACATCCAGTCGGATTACGGTCATGACGCATTTCTGCTGGAAGCCGAGACGCTCTCCAAACTGATGATCGGTTTCCTGAGCAATATTTATATGGAGGACTGACGATGAGAAATACGATCAAAGTGAATAATCACCGTCTGATTTCGCGTTCCGACCTTGCCGCGATAGCGGATATGATTCCGCATGGTGCGAAGATTCTTGACCTCGGATGCGGTTCCGGGCGTCTCCTCAAGGCTCTGAAGATGCTCAAGGATGCGAAGATCATGGGCGTGGAGCTGGATCAGGGCAAGATCATTGAATGTGTCCGCCGCGGCGTCCCCGTGATCCAGTCGAATCTGGACGGCGCTTTGCCGGAGTTCATGGACAACAGTTATGATTATGTGATTCTGAGCCGTACGCTTCAGGCTGTCATGCACCCCGATCTTCTGCTTGCGGAGATGCTCCGCATCGGCAACAAGGGAATTATCAGCCTGATGAATTTTGCACACTTCGATGCGCGCCTTCAAATGATGGGCGGCAATATGCCGGTGACGCACAGCCTGCCGGTCAAATGGTATGAGACGGCAAACATTCATCCCGGCACACTGAGCGATTTCCGGCAGCTCTGCGCGGACAAGAACATCAAGATCGTGAAGGAAATCCCGCTTGCCCAGCCGGGGGATTCCCTGCGTTTTCTGGCACCGGTTTGGCCGAATCTCTTCGCCTCCAACTGCATCTTTGTCGTGTCGAAGTAAAGACGGAACAGGGGCGGCATTGCCCCGCCGGACTGCGCTTATTCCCATTTCAGCGGAATGCCGCGTTTTGTCGCCAGGGACTGGATCTCCGCGATTTTTTCTTCGGAGTCTCCAATCTGTTGAACTTCGCACTGTTTTGCATTGCAATAACCGGCGAGAAGTCCGGCGGCTTCCCCGATGTTCCATTCGACGGGGTGCAGGCGGTAGCAGCCGTTTGTGATATGGGTCGTCCCGATGTTTTTCGCTCCGGCAATCAGATTTCTGATTCTTACCGGAATCAATGCGCGCAAGGGAATCTGGAAACGGCAGGAGCCGATGTCGATATAGTTGCGACCGTTGGCGGACGGGTGCAGGTCGATCCGGTAGAACCCGATGCCGATGCTGTCCGCAAATTCTTCCGCCCTGCCGTCTGGACGGCAGTTTTCCCCGAGGTGATTTTCCGTGACGGTAAACATTGCCCTGATCCGCCGCGATTCGCGGATATAGGGCGCCTGTGCCAGCCCCATGCGGTTCCCGCTGAGCTCCGGCATGGGATAGAGCCACGGATAACCTGTGCCGCCGTCCCCGCGCGGCGCTTCCGTCTGGAGCCAGTAGAACATGGCGAGCGTGAGCTCCTGTGCTCCCCGCAGGCGTTTTTCGATTTCTTCCGGAGACTTGTCCAGAATGGAGCCGTCGAGGTAATCGTTCTGCGGCCAGTTCATGACCGATGCTTCGTCAACGTTCCTGCCGAGCGTTTCATGACAGCGTATCCTGCGGTAACGCCAGAAGTCGTAATCCGCCTTGTCTCCGGTGAATCCTGCCCGCAGAGGGCGCAGAGTCGTCGGCTGGCAGTAGTGCCAGTCAACAAGCCTGCCTGTCCACGGAGGAGACAGGGGCGGGATGTAGCCGTGCCAGTAATCATAGTTTTGCGGACGATCAATCACATGACTGCCGCGTGTGCGGTCCCAGCCCATGACCATGCACCATGTGAACGCCTGGACATTGTCCGGTTCCGGCGCTCCTTCAAGCGCATGCGGTTCGCCGGTCTCTTTCTGCGATTCTGCGCCTGTCACATATTCCGCATTGGCGAGCGGCAGGAGCGAACCGCATTCCGATGCGTCGATCACGTATGCCGCTTTCACCGAGAACTGTTCTCCGTCGAGTCTGCCGCGGAACGTGACCGATGTGATCCGATCCTGTTCCACTTCGCACGAGACGGGCACGGCATGGCAGATGACGGGAATTCCCGCCAGCATTTCATTTAATACCGCGACTCCGATTTCCGGTTCCATGCAGAGCTTCGACACGCTTCCGCCTCCGGGATTCAGCTTTTCCTCCGCGAGAGCCTCCGGCGTCAGTTTCCGGTTTTTGCGGTAATAATTGCGAACCCGGTTCCGGAAATCGCGGTAAGATGCGGTGCAGCCGGTGGATTCGATCCACGGGTGTTCATCCGGCGGGACCGCCTGTGTTGTAAGCTGTCCGCCGACCGCGCCGAATTCTTCGACGACCAAGATCCGCTGTCCCATTGCGCGGCTGCTGAGTGCCGCCGCCGTGCCGCCGGTTCCGCCTCCGACGATCAGGATGTCAACTTCATAATCCTTCATGATTTTTCTTTCTATTCCCCGCGGCAGAAGATCGCTTCTCCTGCCGGCAGTTTAAGTGCCAGCTCTTTTTTCTGCGCCTGCACTTTATCTCCGACATGCAGAACGCCGCTGAAATCTTTCACGCGGAACCGGAATGTCATGGGTTCCGATGTTTCATTCAGTAATATGATACCGAATTTTCCGTCTTTTTCAAATGCGGCGATGTGTTTTTTCTGATCTTCTGCGGCATTGATCCTCTCATCACAGCGTCTGCCGTGAAGAATGAAATCCTCCGCGTCCGCCAGGACACGCGATGCGGAGGCGATCTGAGACAATGTGCTTCCGTCAAAACGGTTTTCATACCAGAGCAGGACACCGCCGCCGCATTCCAGTGCCATGCGGACGATTGCCGCCGCCGTGTCGCGCTGAACACTTTTTCCCATTTTCAGCAGTCCGCCGACCAGAACGCCGTTTTTCACTGATTTTCTGGTCATTGCGATGGACTCTCTGTTCAGTCCGTAACCGCAGTAAGCTCTGTCGACATACTGCCCGGCAAGTGTCCAGTCGATATTATATGCCGTTTTGCAGATAGGGTCTCCCTGGTATCCGCTGTATACGTAAAGCGGAAGTCCCTGTTTTGCGGCTGCCAGCCTGACTGACTTGAACATTCCTGCCACCGCTTCGCAACTGAAGTCAATCCATCGATCATGGTATTTCCGCTGGATCAGAAGATCGGTCAGCGGCTCTTTGATCTGATGCCTCCGGGCGAAATCACGGATGGACTTTTCTGAAAATGCCGGATAGCGCATGATTCCCGTCGGGAAAGGTTTGAACTCATAATCCCACCAGATGCCGGAGAGACTCGGATAGAATTCCCGGTAGGCTTCAATAATCTGTTCCAGATAGGGCGCAGCGGCGGGATCGTGTGCCATCGTGTATGCGTTGATTCCGGTCTTTTTACCGTTCCATGAACCTTGCGCATCGGGAACCGCGGCAAAAAAGGAGGGAATGATTTTGTTGGCGGGGCTGTACTGATACCTGTCCGGAGTCAGATTGAAGAAGTTGAAGTTCCTGAGCCCGGTCTTTTTCAGGTAATCGGTGTAGCAGGGGCCGACGATTTCATTGACTCCGGCTGCTTTCAGTGTATCGAAGTAACTTCTTTCGCAAGCGGTGTCCGCCATGCCTCCGTCGCTTGCTTTCAGCATGATCGCCAGTTTTTCTGGCGCTTTCCCGTTCAGGGGCGGGAGAATGTCTACCGGAAGAAACTGCGGTATCTCGCGGTAGGCGCCGTCTGCCGCCTCCGTGTGAAAACGGATGCCCGTCGGGGTTCCGGCTTTTCCCGTGGCGCGGAAGACCAGCAGCAGTGCCTTGTCCGCCGCCGCAATACTTTGCAGCCAGGAGGGAGATTTTCCCAGGAAGGAGAATAAGAAGTTCGCACGGATTTCATACTGCCCGTTGCCGAGATGCCGACAGCGGTACAGTTCGGGGGAAGGAAGCGGTTTTGTCAGGTCGCCCCGCTGGACTGCCGTAAGTTGGTAACGCGGATAGGTGATACCCAGGAATTCCAGCTCATCGGGAACGGTGATATGGAGTTTCCAGCCCGGCAGAGGCGGCAGTGGAAATCCGGGGATGCCGCCGCCGTCATAATAAAGCGCATAAGCATCGTTCTGCGTCATTTTCCAGCTGCTCGCCGGATACGGCTGGAATTTCGTCGCCTTGAAAAGCAGGGTTTTACGAAGAACGGTTCTTCCGCCGTTATCCGGTATCCGGATCGCATTGTTTTCCACAACGGCATTGCGCCAGACGGTATCGTCAAATTGGTTCTTCAATGCCGCCGGGGGGACTCCGTTTCCGAGTTTCCATGTTCCGTCAAGCGGGATGAGCACGCCCGCCGCTTTGAGACTGCCGGAGATTCTTGCTCCCCGTTCCGGCTCCAGGGCAATCAGGTTGGCTCCGAATGCCAGAGGGAAGGTGTCGCCGTTCAGCCGTTTTACCTTGCTCCGGACCAGTTGTCCGTTCAGATAGAGTGAAAAAGGTTTGTCGGATGTAATGTCTGCGGTGATTTCTTCTGCTTCCTGCCGGTAAGGGTAGGGGATTGTCCGGAGCAGAAGATTGTTTCCAGTGTCGTAGAAGGTGAAACGCAGATTGAGATTTTCCCCTTTTCCGCGCGGCACCGGCACTTTGAACGCCGGGTCTGTTACTTTTCCCCGCAGACGCGCCCTGATCCGGTCATTGGAAAAGAGTTCCGCAACATAAGAGACTTCTTTCAGTCCTGCCGCTTCAAACGGAACGCCGGTCTGTTCGTTGATCTCCACGGGAGAGCGGGGCATCTGGATTTTACCCGGTTTCCCGGAAAGGTTCAGACGGATGAAATTCTCCGGGCTGGTATGATCTCCGTTTGTCAGCGGCATCCATGCGGAGAGGCTTTTTTTCGCCTGGTTGAATCGTTGAATGTTGACATCCCACTGCTTCTGTTCCGGATATCCGAGCTGACTCAGATCCAGCGTGCATTCCGCCAGCCATGCACCGTTCACCAGACTGCTTTTCACCTGAAAAGGCGCAGACCATGATTTATTCCATGCGCCGTTTTCGTAGACGGTATCCAGAATTGCTCCATTGGCATTGAAACAGATATAATAGGGTGCACCTTTTCCGGCGGGCGAGATTCTTATTTCCACGGAGTCGTCGCTCCATACATTGGAATCATGCCCGGTCTGTTCTGCTTTGAAAAAACTTCTCTGATTGCTTGTGGAGTCGAGCACGAAAGCATGGAGGCGGAATGAGAAATGAAGTTTGCCGTTTCTGTGATAGAGCTCCACTTCCGTCGCTTCCTTTGCTGGTGTCCCGTCCGCTGTCTCAAAGAAATGGTCGACCTTCAATGCCTGTTCCTGTTCTTTTCCGTTTTCCGGCTGGGGAACCGTGAAGAATGCGGGCGCGGCGCAGAGATTCACGGAAAGGAGAAACGCCGTCGCGACGATGTGAAACGAGATTCTCATTACAGGCTTCCTCCCTGCGGGTAGAGACGTGCCGCCACTTCCTCCTGAGAGAAGGAGCACTCCTTGCCCGGCGTGAATGCAAAATCCTTTTCGGAGAGTCCTTCTACGCTGCCGTCGAAATGCAGAAAATTGGTTTTTGATTCATGCCTCCAGTCGTTTTTGCCGTCTTTGGCGATGTAGGCGAGCCAGAGGTAATTGACAGTGTCCGCCATGATGAACCTGATGTCGGGGTCCTGTATGCGGCTGAGTTTCTGTGCCGGAAAGTTCCTGTACCAGCAATTCGGCCCGTCTCCCGACTTTCCGTCTTTCTTGTAGCGTCCCAGATAGGCATTGTAGGCATAGCCGCAGATTTTCATGTATTTCGGCTGTTCCGCCGGATAAGCCGGACATCCGTCCCGCATGGTCTTCAGCGGGACATATTCCAGGTTGACCAGCCATTCCTGCGCCAGTACTCCGATGTTCCGGCTGTCCGGATAACGTTTTGCCCACGGATAGGAATAATTGATCGAATGCGGGAGATCATCATTGTAATCCGCGGCATACGAGGTGATTGCCTGTCCGATTGTCCGGAGGCTTGAGCTGCATGCCGCTGCCTGAATCTGTGCTGATGTCAGCTGTTTTGCGGAAAGGGCCGCCATGCTGAGAACCATGAAGGCCGCTCCGGCTGTAAGTATGCACTCGGAAAAGGTGTAGTTTTTCTTCTTTTTCATGCTGTGGTCTCCTTATTTTCTATAGCTGTTCCAGTTGTTTTTGAAAATCGTATCGTTGGCAGGGTAGCTTCTGCTGACACCCATCATCAGGTAGGGAAAAGTCCAGGGATTTCCGTTCTTGTAAAGAGTCAGCATCTTTCTGGGAATTCCGGGGATGTATTCCGCCGATCCGTCCTCCATGACGGCGTTGGACCCGTCGCGATGTGCGGAGTTTCCGGGTGACAGCATGAAATCGACTCCGACCGCCTCGCCGGGATTCCGCAGTTTATACCCCCATGCGCTGACTGCCAGCGGACCGGTTTCCAGAAAATCGTGAAGCGTAGTCATGCGGATCATATAACTGCTGTGTATCCAGTAGACGGAGCCTGGAACGGTTTTCCGGTAGTTCGCAGTGTTGTATGTCATGTTGCCGATCTGCTCTTTCCGGGATTTGATACTGGGGCATTCCAGAGATTTTGGCGTCATGTATCTGGGTTCGATCATGGCATGACCGGCAGGTCCGATATAGCCGTTGCCTTCATAGGAAAGATAGAAATTCTGAATCCATACGTTGTAAAAGCCATCCCAGGCTTCCCCTTTGGTATATTGTATGAATGGACCGTATTCCTTGTTGTCGTTTGCATAGGAGTTGACTGCCGTTCCAAGCTGTTTCAAGTTGCTGAGACAGCCGACTCTGCGTGCTTTTTCCCGTGCTTTGTCCAGCGCGGGCAGGAGCATTGAGGCTAAAATTGCGATGATCGCAATCACGATGAGCAGCTCTATCAGTGTGAAAATCCTTCTCTGCATTTCATATCTCTCCTCTGGTTAATAAGTTGACTTTCAAAAAATCGACATAGGAACGTTTCCCATAACATCCGAAGGTGTTGCTGTCTCCAAGGCAGACAATACGCCGCGGGGCAAGGGGACGGAGCAGTTCCGCCAGAGATTCCGCCAGCATTTTCTGGGCGGATTCCTCAAGATGCTCCCCGTCGGGATTCAGTCCGCCATGTTTTTCCACCTGCGCGGAAAGGCGGTAACAGGCCGCTCCGTATTTTCTGGTTGTTTCATGAATGATTTTGTTGGCGGCGCGGATGCGCTCATTGGGGTTGCGGAGCCCGTAATAAGCGCTTTTTTCGTGTCGCTCGAAAAGCCTGGATTCATCGCAAAGATAGAGATCGCAGATCACCGGCCTGCAGCGGATGGAGGACAACTTTTCAAGAAGCGTGTTCAAGTCCTTTTTATACTGGCTGACCTCTTTCAGATGAGCCGGGTGGACCATGTCGCTGATTCCCAGAAGGACGACTGCGGCATCCGGAGCCAGTTCCAGAAGTTTCGGCAGGAAGAAGTCAAGCGTCTGATGAAGACTGATCCCGCGGCTGCTCAGCCGGATGATTTCCGGCAGGGGACGATACTTTGACGCATGAAAACGGAGTGTCGATGCGCGTGCCGATATGATCGGCGGAACTGTGATCTGCGCTTCGGGGAGCTTCTCCTGATACATTTCCCATATCTTATTGATAATCAGTTCCGGGCGGATATCCAGCGAGCTCAGCGTGCTTTCCGGCTTGTCTCTTGCCGCGGTATCGAAACAGCCGAGGACGGCAAGGTCTTCCGGTATGCGGTATCCGTAACTTTGCAAAAGAGGGAGCTCGCAGAGCGCATGGTCATCGGATGCGAAAAAAATCCCGTCGATTTCATGTGTCCGGAGGAGGTCGCCTTGTGCAAAATTTTCCAGCGCGGAGTCATCATGAAACAGAAGCCGTGCGGAAATGAGGGATTCTTCCAACGCGGCAACAGCGCCTTCCGCTCTCTCTCCGGCTTCCGGCGGAATGCAGATCAGCAGATTACGACAGCCGACGTCCAGCAGGTGACGTATCCCTTTATAACCGATCAGATACTCGTCATAGGTGGCTCCGGGAACTCCCGCCTGCAGCAGGGACGGCGCGGGCCGCAGGTAATAATACATGCGGGTGTGTGCGTGCAGTGCTCTGATGTTGTCGGAAGTGAGCCTGTCGAGCATATTTCCGGAGAAGAACATTGCCTGGACCGGGAGTTCCGCATAACGGTTCAGCTTGGTCAGCTGCTGAGTTCTGCTCAGCTCCTTCCAGTGCGGTGCCGACTCCAGCATGAGGGAATTGTCGGGATGCATGCAGATTTGTGTGTGAATCTCGGAGAAAAACGGATTTTTGTATTTGTTTTCGCCGATAATGAGAAGTTGCGAGAGCGGTTTTTCCTTTGGGGGGCAGATGAAATACCCGCGGCCATGTTCTGCCGCAATCAGATGCTTTTGCTCAAGAAGCTGCAGGGCATCACGGATGGAACCGGGAGAAGTATTGTATTGTCTTGCCAGAGTCCGCAGTGAGGGCAGTCGCCCGTTCGAGAATTCGCCCGAAGCGATACGGGTGCACAGCTTGTGATACAGTTGTTTTTTCAGAGTTTCGTTCGACATTTTTTTCTCCTGACTTTTAGTATAGTCGAAAAGGATTTTATTGTCAATGCCGGAAGAGGGAAAACCGAAGAAATGTTCTGAACAGTTGGGTATGTTTTCTGAACACTTTGAGGAAGGTGAACGGGGAAAATATAAAAAAGCACCGGTGAATCTCTTCGCCTCCAACTGCATCTTTGTCGTGTCGAAGTAAAGACGGAACAGGGGCGAAAAATCAGAAAATATAATGCGCGCATAACAGATCGTGCACGAGAGCGCCTGGAACACGAAAACCGCAAGCTCAAAGAAACCATTGGCGAATTGACTGTCGAGCTAAAAAAAACGATTGGTAATGCGGCGCAGAGTGAACAGTTCAGCAAATCAGGCCTTGCTGAGTCGAATTCAGCAACTCAAGGCGGAACATCCGTATTGGGGCTACCGTCGTATTTGGGCGTATCTCAAGTACCATGAAAAACGTCCGGTTAATCAGAAGCGGATTCATCGTATCATGAAACAAAATAATCTGCTGGTTCCGAAAAACCGCAAGCTCAAGGCTCCGCGCAAGGGTGTGACACACAAACCTCGGACGATCGAACCGAATCGGTATTGGGGAATCGACATGACCAAAGTAATGATTCCGAGTTTCGGTTGGATTTATCTGCATGTCGTAATAGATTGGGGGACGAAAAAACTGTTATCCACGCATATGAGTTTGACCAGCAAATCAGCGGATTGGATCGCGGCCTTAAACGAAGCTGTTAATTTCCAATTTCCGAACGGAATCAGGGAGGCGTCTTATATTCCGGAATTAATCAGTGATCATGGATGCCAGCCCACTTCAACAGCTTTCTTCAAAGCCTGTTCTGAACTTGGTATTCATCAAATATTCGCCAGCTACAGCAATCCAAAGGGCAATGCCGACACTGAGCGAGTCATCCGAACAATCAAAGAGGATTTAGTCTGGACAAAAGAATTTGATTCCGTGGCGGAATTCGAGGCGGCACTGAAGCAATGGCAAAAAGCATACAATGAGGATTTCCCCCATTCATCGCTTGCTTATATGACTCCTTATGAATATGAAAGGTGGTTCAATGCCTCAGCTGCATAAAAGAGTAACGGGCGGCGTAAACGATTCTCAAAAAATGAAATCTTCATTTTTTGACTGCTTCTATGTAATGCCGCCCTTGACAAATGGGGGGCATTACAGTTCTGATACCATATGTTGTAAAAACCATCCCAGCCTTCTTCTTTGCTGTATTGTGCGAATGGACCGTATTCCTTGTTGTCGTTTGCATAGGAGTTGACTGCCGTTCCAAGCTGTTTCAAGTTGCTGAGACAGCCGACTCTGCGTGCTTTTTCCCGTGCCTTGCCCAGTGCAGGAAGAAGCATTGCCGCGAGAATCGCGATCATCTGTATTCTTTGAAGCAGATAAAAAGTTGCAAACATTTCATTATTAGATAGTTTCATTTCTGATACCTCATAAAATCAAAGTTACTGTTGGAATTTCGTTTTATGCAGAAAAATCTCATGTTTTGTTCTGACAGTCCGCAGGAAAAGCAAG
>CASDPB010000054.1 GCA_949282305.1 uncultured Lentisphaeria bacterium
AAGCAAGCAAGCAAGCAAGCAAGCAAGCCTTTATTTATAATAAAGGCTTGCTTCTACTCAGCCGGAATATTTCCGGTTTCCTTTCTCCGACAAATCTTTCACAACTGTTGTTTCATCGTCTTCTTATGCCGTAAAATCACGTGTCGTTTTTTTGCGGCATTTCACATTAATGCAATCAAATGAGGGTATGTAAAATGAATGAGAAAAAAGAAATTTTTGCAGACGGAATCGGACAAATTCATTTTGCCGGAGGAATGATCCGGTTTGATTTTGTCACATTGCAGCCGGAAGAAGATGGCAAGGCGCCTGTTCCTTCCGCCAATATCCGTATCATTATGCCGCCGCAGGGTTTTCTCGGCGCTTTTAATTCCATGCAGCGGCTCATCGACAAACTGGTTGAATCCGGAGTGCTCAAGAAGAATTCACCCAACGGTTAAGCCGGTCATTTGCCCAATGAACGTCCGGGGCTGTTTCCGGCCCCGGAACTGAAAGAGTCATACACAGATATTTCAAATTCTTTTTTTCAACCGTAATTTGGAAAACAGAGAACAATTTTTCAAGTCGGCACCATGCGGAGTTGTTCTCCGGAAACCAAAGGAAAGTCTCAAAAACAGAGGGGGACTATTTAATGAAAGTTCGGAGTGCCTTTATCGGAGCAGGAGCGGTCGGTCTGTTTTTCCTGAGCGGCTGCAAATCGTTCAATGATTATCAGGATGATCGTATTGCCTATGCAGTCAAACATTTTGAACGCGCCCGGTTTACCAACCTGAAACAGGATCAGATTCTGACATTGAACGATTGTGTCCGGCTGGCCGTTGCCAACAATCTTGATCTAAAAGTCTTCGGACTTGAAGAACAGGTGGCGAAAGAAATGCGCACTTCCGAAATGCTCGGAATGCTGCCGGAACTGAACATCTCGAACAATTTCACCGGACGCACCAATACTCCGGCGTCCAGCAGCGAACAGCTTGACGGCGACGGACCGGGAACTTACAGTTATTCTCAGAGTCAGGATCGCAATGTGAATTACCTGAACATTGATCTGGCGCTCAGCGTACTGGATTTCGGTCTGGCTTTTTTCAACACGCAGCAATCGAATGACCGGCTGCTGCTGCGCCAGCAGCGGACCCGTCGCGCGGAACAGAATCTGGTGCTTGACACGGTTCGAGTCTATTTCCAGGTAGCGGCGGCGCAGCGGGCGATCAATATCACCACGAAACTGCTGGAAGAGTGCCGTGACCGCTATGAACTGATCGAAAAGATGGGCGACGCGGGGCAGATCACCCCGTTTCGGGCGTTCGATGAGGTCAAGCAGTTTGTGGAGATGGAGAAGAGGCTGACCAACTACATCCGCAGTTATGAAAATTCCTGTGTGGAGGCGCTCGTTGCTCGGTCTTTATCCGAATGCCAGGATCAAGGTGGATGATTCGGCGCTCAACACCATTCCGGATTTTCCGCTTCCCAAGATGGAGCTGATGGAGCAGATTGCACTGATGAAGCGTCCCGAACTTTATGAAATCGACATGCAGAAACACATCAATGTGATTGAGTGCCGCAAGACAATCCTGATGATGTTTCCGAATGTGCGGATGTTCGTGGACTTCACCAACAGCAACAACAGCTTTCTGTATCACTCGACCTGGTGGGAGCTCGGCGTCCGCGCGGCATACAATCTGCTGAAACTGCCGCAGCATATCGCACGCTATCAGGCCTACAGCGCGCAGGTCGATACGGAGGAGGCGCGCACATACGCCCAGGCGATCGCCGTGATGGCGCAGGTGCGCATTGCCCATGCGAATCTGATTTCCACAAAAGAACAGCTGGACATTGACACACGTGTCAATGCCGCCTACAAGAAGAATCTGGACAAGGCGGTGGGCAGCAACAAGGTCGCCGGAGAGCTTTCGGCATTGGAACTCGCGCACATGCGTCTGGCAACCGCGGAGACGGAAATCCAGAAATATCTTTCGCTCGGCAACTATTACGTCTCCTACTTCCGGGTGCTGAACACTCTGGGAATTGAGAACCTGCACGAGGCGACAATCGACGGACTGAAGAAAAAACTTGTGGAGGAACGTCTCCGGGCTCAGAAGGAACTTGACAAGATCAAGGCGGAGTATGAAGCCCGGCAGGAACAGGCACTTGAGGCGGAAAAGGCAATGCAGAAATCTGCGGAACAGGTTCAGGCAGAGCTGGTCGCTGAGGTTTCCGCAAAGATGACGGAAAAACAGAAAAAGCAAGCCGCTGTCCAGGCCGCCCAAACACCGGCGGCACAGCCTGCGACAGAGGAGAAAAAGCTCCGGTAACAGCTGGAAAAGAAACGGCTTCATCCTAATCAGGAACAGCTCTTTTTAAATCGTTACGGAAGAAGAATATCCCGGCATGGAATCAATTACATTTTGAATCGAATTTTCGAGAGAGCAAAGGATAAATTTCCCGAACTTGTAGAAGTAAAAATTTCTCCTCATATTCTCCGCCATACATGCGCAATGTTTTTGCTGTTGGGAAAGACAGATCTCTTTACGATATCACGATGGCTCGGACACAGTTCAATCGAAACAACAAATATTTATGTGCAGGCTAATACCGATATGATTGATAAAGCTCTGAGCCAATATTCTTTCTTTGAGCAACCATATGCAAAATATCAGGCAACTGATACTGTCCTTGCTAAACTGGATGCCATCAAAAAAAAATGTCATTCATGAAAAATAATCTAGGATTTCATCGTGTTGTATTGCGAAAGATATTCTTTTTTATGTTGAGTTCTTTTCTATTTTTGAGCGTATTTTTATTTGACTCAACATAATTTCTGACTTTACATAATACCGCATGGAATCGTAGTGAGCGGGATTCGGATTTGAATATCCGAACCATGCCTTGTTGAGCTCCTCCCGCGTGGTGGGCTTGGCTTTTTCCAGCCGGGCGATGAATTCGCGGTCGGTGCGCCGTGTGTAGCTGTTGATTCGCCGCTGAAGCGTTCCGGCTGCCTTGAGGAGAAGCTCTTCCTGCTTGTAGAAAATCCGCGCGAAGTTCGCGATCTGCCGGGCGTTGAAATCGCGGACTCCGATGTGGACGTGCTGGCTGGTGCATTCCGGAGTTTTCGCTCCGGCTTTGCGGAGCTCGCGA
>CASDPB010000055.1 GCA_949282305.1 uncultured Lentisphaeria bacterium
GACGAGTCATGTTCTGGCTCTGGTCTTCGGACAGCTGACGCATGCCCTGGGGCTGAACGACATCTGCGATACGCTTCGAAATCATTGCGGTCTGGTAAGCAAAATTCGGGATTGCGTTCCCCCGAGCCGTAATGGTCTGTCTCACGCGAACCGGACTCGCGATGCAGCTATGGCGGAAAAACTGTTCTGGGAAGTTCTTGCTCATTTGAATGAGATCAGTCCGAATTTCCGGATTCAAGGCAGGCGATACTGTGCGTTGCCGAGGCGCTTCAAGCGGATGATCCATGTGGTTGATTCGACAACGATTCAGCTGATCGCCAACTGTCTGGACTGGGCGAAACATCGCAGGCGGAAAGCGGCGGCGAAAATGCATTTACGTCTGGATTTACGTTCTTTTCTGCCGAATTTCATTCTTGTAAAAACAGCCGGGACTCACGATTCTGCGGAAGCACCGGCACTTTGCGAGGGATTCAACGAAGGTGAAATTGTCATCTTTGACAAGGCATATGTCGACTTCAAACACCTCTGGCGGCTTTTCCAACGCGGCGTTTTCTGGATCACCCGTGCCAAGGACAATATGAAGTATGATGTTGTGGGACAGCACAGCGCACCCAAGCTCAATATTCTTCGAGATGTTGTCATCAGTCTGAACGGACAGCGCACTTCCGGCTGGTATCCTGAAACTCTGCGTCTGATCGAGGCAATCGTCGAAGTCGATGGAAAGCCCAAACACATGACCTTCATCACCGACAACTTCATTTGGGCGGCAAGTTCTATTTGCGATCTCTACAAGGCTCGCTGGGCCATTGAAGTTTTCTTCAAGGAAATCAAGCAGACGCTTCAACTCTCCGACTTCATGGGATACAACGAGAATGCGGTGCGCTGGCAAATATGGACGGCTCTTCTGACATATGTTTTACTCCGCTTTATTGCATGGCAGAATGAATGGAAGCATACCTTTACAAGATTATTCACTGCCTTGCGCGGAGTAATCTGGCGCTGTCTGGATATGGGAAGTGTCCTCAGATGTTGTGGGACAGCATCTGATCCTGTCCGTATGCGAGGTGCTCCGGAACAGGCATATTTACCAGGATTCGCACAACTATAATCCAACTTAACGGAAAGGAAAAACCGGAAATGGGTAATTTTAGAAAACAACCGACGCAACCTCAAATAGGGTGCTAAAAATGGCTATTTCAAAGAATTATGGGACGGCACTGAAAATCACTTGAAAAAAGTCAGCTGAAAGTTCATTTTACGCCAGACCAAAGGAGTAACATGAACAATCAACTGAGTCATTACATTAGTATCGAACCGGACTTTTTTCAAGAGTTGGAAGGAGAATTTGGAGTAAAAATTACAGGGAAATTGGTAAATTTCCTTAGAACTGTTGAAATGATCCGCCCAGACCGCTTCATGACATCGGAGATGAGATGGTGTGGTGTTGGACGGAAGAAATTGGATCGTGAGAAGTTTTTCCGGGCGTTTCTGTTGAAAGCGGAATTCAACTTGCCCACGACAAAGGTGCTCATTGAAAGTTTGAGAACAAATACGAGTTGGCGTCTGCTGTGCGGCTGGGAATATTCGTCAAGGATTCCGTCGGAAGCGACTTTTTCCCGTGCCTTTTCCGAATTTGCAAAAATCGAACTGCCCAGCGCGATTCATGAGGAAATCGTGGTGGAAAACTGCCATGATGAATTGATCGGTCATGCCTCAAAAGATTCAACGGCGATAGAGGTCAGGGAAAAGCCCTGCCGCAGGAAAAAGCGAACCTGCAAAATGAAGAAGAAGCGAGGGCGCAAAAGCAAGGCCGAAAAAGCTGCATTGCAAGCGAAAGAGGAAGAAGAAATCGGGACCCGTCGCCTTGCGTTGCAGCCATTCCGGAATTTGCCTGAAAATCTGGCGCATTTGCCGCAGGGATGCGACAAATGCGGCAAGAAAAACAGCAAAGGCGACACGGACTGGTGGATCGGATACAAATTACACTTGGATGTTTCCGACAGCGGCATTCCGCTGTCTGCCATTTTGACCTCGGCGTCGGTTCATGACAGCCAGGTGGCCATCCCCTTGATGCAAATGACCGCCGAACGGGTAAAAGTGTTGTATGACTTGGCTGACGCGGCATACGATGCTCCGGAAATCAAAATGGTATCGGAGATGCTCGGTCATGTCCCGATCATTGATCCCAATAAACGGCGTGGGGAGGAAAAGGAACTGGAACCCGCTTCGCAGGTTCGCTATCATGTCCGCAGCGGAGTCGAACGTGCCAACTCGGAAATGAAAGACAACTACGGCGCAAATCATGTTCGCGTCAAAGGCCATTTGAAGGTCTTATGCCACCTGATGTTCGGCGTTCTTGTCTTGACTGCCAAGCAGATATTCAATTATTTCGCTTGAGTTTTTACATAATCAATTCATAAAACAAAGCCAATTGCGATTGGTAAGGAGGTCTATGCCCTGAAACATGATTTTTCGCGGTTTTTTCAAGAAAAAATCACAGTTGAGGCGTCAAAAATGGTTTGGCGCTGAAAAAACAACTTTTTAACAAGATGAGCCAAAACGTTTTGAAATTGGCTCGCAATATTGAAAGACCTGCCCGGCGATGCAGACGGCAATAAGACGACTGCAAATGCTGCAGAACGGGAACGGTTGACAGACCTGAAAAAGAAAATGGGGTGGTAGGCCGGACTTGAACCGGTGACCTCCTGGGCCACAACCAGGCGCTCTAACCAACTGAGCTAC
Source organism: uncultured Lentisphaeria bacterium (assembly GCA_949282305.1). Lineage (GTDB taxonomy): Bacteria > Verrucomicrobiota > Lentisphaeria > Victivallales > UBA1829 > UBA11452. Next base: position 2,743 of record CASDPB010000055.1, read on the forward strand.
AACCACCATGTGTTGGAAGCAATACAATAGCATCTTTGTCAATATTGTCAAGCGGGAAATCAATTTTTCTTGAAAAATTCAATGCCGCCGGGAAAAAAGATAAGATTTTTCTGTTTTACTTCCGCTTTTTTCTGGAAAAAGAAATGATTCTGATATATGATACCTGTTGTAAATATACTGCTTGTTTTCTAACGTGTTTCAGAACGCATTTTGCGTCTGTGTGTAAGGAGAATCATGCCAAAAGAATTTGTTCATCTGCATCTGCATACCGATTACAGTCTGCTCGACGGCGCCTGCCCGATTTCATGGGCGAAACTCAAGGATTCCGAGGGGAAACTTGATCTGGTCACGGCGGTCCAGAACGCCGGAATGAAAGCGTGCGCGATTACCGACCACGGCGTCATGGGAGGGTGCCTTGAGTTCCATAATTCCATGAAGAAAGCCGGACTCAAACCCATTATCGGCTGTGAAACTTATGTCGCGCCCAACAGCAACGAGCAGCGTGACAGTTCCGTTTCCCATATCAAAGGGTATCATCTGATCCTGCTTGCGAAGAATGACATCGGCTACCACAATCTCTGCCATATCATTTCCGATGCGCATACACGCGGTTTCTACTACAAACCCAGAACGGACAAGGCGTTTCTCGCCGCTCATTCGGAAGGACTGATCGCGTCAAGCGCCTGTCTTGCGGGGGAGATCGACTGCGCCATCCGCGACCGCGGCATGGAAGCCGCCAGGAAAGTGCTGTATGAATATCTTGACATTTTCGGGAAGGAGAACTTCTACATTGAATTGATGTATCATCACCTGGAGGAGCAGAAAGAGGTCAACAGGGGGCTGATTGCACTTGCGAAGGAAACCGGGGTGCCTGTGATTGCAACCAATGACGTGCATTATCTGAGGCGCGAGGACGCCAAGGCGCATGAGGTCATGCTCTGCATCCAGACCCGTACCACCATGGCGGATGAACGGCGCATGCGGATGGAAACCGATGAATTCTATTTCAAGAACGGCGACGAGATGTTCGAGATTTTCGGCAATGAGATTCCCGAAGCCCTGAGCAATACGCTCGAAGTCGCGGAACGCTGCGATGTCACCATCGGCTATGAAAATCATTATCCCGAGTATGAGCCTCCGGCGGAGTTCGTGGCAACGCTTGACATGGATGCCATCCGCAGGGAGGCGGAGGCCGCCGCCGTTGCCGATCTGAAGAAACAGAAAGAGAAGAACGGCGACACAGGAGAGCCGACCGAAGAGGAGATTCAGTATCAGACCGAGCGTGAAGTCATTTTGCGCAAGACGGGCGCATATCTGCGTAAAATCTGTCTCTACGGAACCGGAGAGAATTCAGTCTGCGGTTATCTGAAGAAATACGGCTATGATCCCTTCAACCCGCCGGAGGACAGGAAAGCGGATGCGGAACTCAAGCTGAAGCGTCTGGACTATGAACTGAGCATCATCATGCGCACGAAATATCCGAGCTACTTCCTGTGCGTATGGGACTTCATCAACTGGGCGAAGGAGCACGGCATTCCCGTCGGAGCCGGACGCGGTTCCGGAGCCGGGTCTCTGGTTGCCTATCTTTCCGGAATCACCGATATTGACCCGATCAAGTATGACCTGCTCTTCGAGCGGTTCCTGAATCCGGACCGTGTGTCCCCGCCGGATTTCGACACGGACTTCTGCGAACGTCGCCGTCAGGAGGTGATCGACTATGTGATCGGGAAATACGGCGAGGACTCCGTATCGCAGATCGGAACCTACGGTCAGTTAAAGGCAAAAGCGGTGCTCAAAGACGTTGCGCGCGCCCTGAGCCGCTCTCCGGCGGACGGCAACATGATTACGAAGACTGTGCCGGACGATCCGAAGATGACACTTTCCAAAGCGGTCAAGGAATCTCCGGATCTGAAACAGCTTCTGGATCACGAGCCATGGGTCCAGGAGGTGTTCGAATATGCGAGACCGCTGGAAATGCTGAACCGCCAGATGGGAATTCACGCCTGCGGCGTCATCATTTCCAATCAGCCGCTTGCAAATCTGCTGCCGCTGGGACGGGGAGCGCATGACGAGGTGATTACACAGTATACCGCGCCGCTCTGCGAGTCCGTCGGACTGCTGAAAATGGACTTCCTGGGACTGCGCACTCTGACGCTGATTCAGGATGCGATCGACAATATCAGGAAATCGCGGGGAATTGAGCTCGACCTCGATAAAATATCACTGGAAGACCAGGCGACATTCGATCTGCTGAACAGAGGCGACACCGTTGCCGTGTTCCAGCTGGAATCCGGCGGAATGCAGAACCTCTGCCGCCAGTTCAAGGTGGAGAGCATCAAACACATCATCGCTCTTCTGGCAATCTATCGCCCCGGTCCGATGCAGTTCATTCCGCTGTTCGTCGGCCGCAAGCTCGGCACGCTGCCCGTCGAGTATGACCATCCGCTGATGGAGCAGTATCTCAAGGAGACTTACGGGATCATGCTTTACCAGGAGCAGATCATGCAGGTCGTGCAGGTGCTCGCCGGATTTTCACTCGGTCAGGCGGACATTCTCCGCCGTGCAATCGGCAAGAAGAAAATCAAGGACATGGAGGCGCAGCATGACAAGTTCATCGAGGGATGCTTCAAGACAAACAACATTCCCAATGATCTGGCGGAGACGATCTGGCAGAACATCAAGAAGTTTGCGGACTACGGCTTCAACAAGTCGCACTCCGCCGCTTACGGTCTGCTCTCCTACCGCACTGCCTATCTGAAGGCGAATTACCGTCCCGAGTTCATGGCGGCGGTGCTTACCAGCGAGCTTTCCAACGGGGAAAAACTGCGTTTCCTGATCAATGAATGCAGAAGCTCCGGCATACCGGTTCTGCCGCCTGACGTCAACCGGAGCGACGTGAACTTCACGGTGGACAACGGGGCAATCCGTTTCGGGCTCGGTGCGATCAAGGGATTCGGGGAAGGCGTGTCTCTTGAAATCATCAAGGCGCGCGAGGAAGGAGGCGAGTTCAAATCGCTTTCCGATCTTCTGGAGCGCACCAACGGCGTTCTGAATACGAAAAGCTGCGAGAACCTGATTCGCGCGGGAGCCATGGATTCCTTCGGTCTGAAGCGTTCCCAGCTTGTGGCGATTATCGAACCGTCCATTTCGTCCGCCGCATCCCGCCGCAAGGACAAGGAGATGGGGCAGGGGAGTCTGTTCGACATGCTGGATGATTTTGAAGAAGCCGGTTTCGGGGATGTGCCGCCGCCCGATATTCCTGAATTTGACGAATCCGAAATTCTGAACAGTGAAAAGGAACTGCTCGGTTTTTACGTTTCGGGGCATCCCGTTGCGAAATATGAGAATTATTTCAAAGTCTTTTCCACTACGACGGTCAGCCGGATTGCGGAGGGGGAAGGGGATGTCGGCGTGCGGGTCGGCGGAATGATTAAAAGCGTCGTCAGGAAAATCAGCAAACGTGACGGCAAGGTTTTCGCCATCATACAGTTTGAGGATCTGACGGGCACGATTGAATGTATGGCTTATCCCAGGGTTTACGAGGAAAGCAGAATGCTGATTCACAAGGATGAAAACAGCAAGGCGGAAAAAGATGAAACCGGGCATATTCCGGAAGTCACGCCGGTTTTCATTGAGGCGGTCACGAAAAAGCAGGAGGAATCCTCCCCGGTGAATATTGTCGCGGAAAAGATTATGACTCTGGATGAAGCGATTGCAAAATACAGTCTTGAACTTCATGTTCATGTGTTTGAAGGCGAGGATGATGAAAAGATTCCGGAGCTGCTGAAACTGGTTCGGAAACATCCCGGCAGGACTTCGCTGGTGATCTGCATCCGCGCCCTGAACGGATACAATGTGTTTGTGGAGGCGTCGCCGCGTTATCACGTCTGTGTCACGCGGGAACTTCTGGACGGCATTACGCATCTGCTGGGGACGGAACGTTTCCGGATCAAGGCTGACGACACCGTGCCGAAACCCCGTCCGAAGTTCCAGCGGCCGGCATGGAAAGAAGAAGGGGCGGGAGAGTTGCAGAAAACATGAGAATCGTTCCTTTCATCCTTGTTTTTACGCTGGTTTTTCCGGTGTTTGCGCAGCAGACGTTCCGGCCGGATTCCGAAACGCTGAAAAAGCTGGAACTGGATTTTCCCGGCTGGCGGCGGACTGTGTCTCAGGCATACCGGCTGCCTCGGAATCTGCCGCTGTCTGCGGCGTGGCGCGTGGTGTTTACGCGGGATATTGCCGTGAGAAATGATGTGAATGGAAACCGGAAGGCGAAGGGAATGCTTGTCATATATCTCCTGCCGCGGAACGAGAAACTGCTGCCCGGGGAAAATGCCGCGTCCATGTTGAAGTATTTTGACTGGAAGATGTCGGAAAACGATCTGGAGCAGTATGAGATGTATCTCGGAGCCGGGCGCGGATATTACTGGTATGCCAAGACGGATATAGGACGCCTGAATTTTCTGGCGGAGCGCATGAAACTGACCGGGGGCGAAGATATGATGCGGAAAATGGCGGATGCCTTGAACGAGGAGGATTTCGAGCTGTATTCCGCCCGTGTCGCCGTGGAATATTTCCGAGGCAGGGGAGATGCCGCCGTGCCCTGCATCCTGCAGTCCGTGAAAGAGTGGGAGCAGGAAAAGGGTACCGAGGTTCCGCTGCCCCATCTGTTTGCCTTGAAACTGGCGGGCGGGAGGAAGGCGGAGGATGCGTTGATGCAGTTTGCATATTCCAGGAACCGCAGGATTGCGGAAGCCGCAATCGGCAGACTGCTGACGGAACCCTGCACGGCGTCGGATAAGTTTTATGCCACGGTGATGCGGCTTCCGATGTTTACGGAGGCAGCTCTGGAGGTGTTCCGCAAAAGAAAGAAAGGCAAATTGATTCTTGAGGACTTGCAGCGCCTGGCGATGCGTCCGAAATCCCTGCAGCAGTATTCGCTTGTCATCGCGGCACTGCGTGAATTCGGAAAAGGCGCGGAGAGTGTTCCGGAGTATGACTCCGCGAATCATATCATGTTCCGTGTCATGCGCAAGGGGGATACGCCGGATTCGCTGATTTTTGTGGCGCTCAATGATAGCAAGATGCAGCTTTCCGAGAAGGCGATGGAGGCTGCGGAACGCAGACGGATCGAGGAGTGTACAAAACAGCTCCTGACCTCTTCCGACCAGGAGGCGGCAATCATTGCGGCATTGTCGCTGGCGACTTATAATCCGCAGGCAAAAGGGATTTCAGAGGCATACATCAAGCGTGTGCGCAGGATCGGCTGCGAGCTTTTGCAGAAAATGCCGAACGGACCCCGCCAGCGGATTTTCCAGCTGCTTGACAAAAGCCTGACCGATGCACGTGACCGTGCGTCGCTGCGGCGTGCCGCCGCGGAAATCGGGATGCGTCTGTAGAAATCTGCTTCGCCTTCTGTATTGAATCCTTCTTTTATTTTTCAGCAGCTTTTTCCGTGAATGTGTTTTTTGTCCCTTGAAAAACGTTCCGGCGCATTTATATTTTTCTTCTGCGGGCTTTGCTGAGGGAGTGTAAGCAGAAAGTGATTTAGAGCAGATGAACGGCTTTTCACCCATCAGTCGGATTTTACGGCGCAGCCGCCCTGCGCCGGGTTTCTTCCTGCCTGTTTCTTTCTTCTTATCCGAGTTCATTTATTCTTGCAAGATCAAACGGAGGAGGTTGTTATGCGTATGATCTGCTGTCTGCCGGTGTTCCTGCTGATTGTGACCTTGTCGGGTGCGTCGCCTTATGAGGGCGGCATTCCGCCGGATCCGAATCTGAAGATCAATGTCATTCTGCGCAGGGGCTGGGAGAAACAGCAGCTTGCTCCGCCTGAAACTGCTTCGGATGCAGTGTTCCTGCGCCGGGTCTGCCTGACTGCGGCGGGGCGGCTTCCCACTGCTGCGGAAGCGCGCAGCTTTCTTGCCGACAAGTCGCCGGACAAGCGGAAAAAGCTGATCGACCGGGTGCTTGCATCTCCCGAGTATGCCGACCTGCTGGCGATGCGTTTCGCGGACATGCTCCGGATCAAATCCGAATTCCCGATCAATCTCTGGCCGAATGCGGTTCAGGCATGGCATCGGCAGATTCGCGCCGATCTGCTTGCGGACCGTTCATATCGGGACATGGCGCGGGAGATGCTGACTGCTTCCGGCAGCAATTTCCGTGTTCCCCACGCAAATTTTTTCCGTGCGTCCGCCGACCGCTCTCCGCTGGGACTGGCGAAGATTGCGGCTCTGACCTTCCTGGGAATCCGTCTGGAGAACCTGCCGGAGGAGGAGCAGAAACGCTTTGCCGAGTTTTTCTCGCGTATCCGTTACAAGAGCACATACGAATGGAAGGAGGAGATCGTTTACACCGATTTCAATCCCGTCCGCATCAAGGCGCGGGCGCTGGACGGCGAGACTTTCACAATCAATTCTCCGGATGAGGACCCGCGCCGGGTGTTTGCCGACTGGCTGCTGGAAGACGGCAATCCATATTTTGCACGCGCGGCCGTGAATCGTGTGTGGCACTGGATTTTCGGACGCGGAATTATGCCCGATACGGACAATCTGGCTTTGATTCCCGGATTCCGGGAGCGTTTTTTCAACTTCTTCCGCTTCCGCACGGAGGCGGACAGCAATGCGCCTTTCAATCCGGAGCTGCAGGCATATCTGGAACAGGAGTTCAGAGATTCCAATTACAGCATCAGGCATCTTTACCGCACGATTTTGAATTCCGAAGCGTTTCAGGCGACGGCGATGAATCCTGACCCGAAGGCGGTTGCGAATTTTGCCTCCTATCCCGTGCGGCGGCTGGATTCGGAAATCCTGGTGGATGCGCTGGCTTCCGTGAGCGGTGGATATGACAGGTATATGAGTGTGATTCCGGAGCCTTTCACGTTTCTGCCTCCTTCGACGCGCGCCGTGACCATTGCGGACGGCAGCATGTCCACCGGAGTGCTGGACAGTTTCGGGCGGCCTCCGCGTGATTCCGGGCGTTACTGCGAGCGCAACGGAGCCAGTACGGAATCCCAGCGGCTTTACCTGCTGAATTCCGGCACGCTTTACCGGCGTTTGTCGAGTCTGCCGTGGAAACTGTTCAAGGGAAAAAAGATCAATGACCGGCAGCGTCTTGATCTGCTTTATCTGCACCTGCTTTCCCGCTACCCGACGAAAGAGGAGTTCCAGACCTTTGGCAGATACCGTAAGACATTTGCTCCCAGACAGCGGCACCGGGTCTGGCCGGATGTCGCGTGGGTGCTGGCGAATTCCAAGGAATTTCTTTATTATCATTGAGAGGTGAGTCATGGACAGACGTGAATTTTTGAAGACAATGGCGATGCTCACCGCATTCGGAGCTGTCGGCAGAATGACCGGCAGTCTGTTTGCCGCTTCTCCCGCGGCGGATGCGGTGAAACCGCATTCCGGTGTGCGTTCCGTAATAGAACTCTGGATCTGGGGCGGTCCGTCGCAGCTTGAGACCTTTGACCCGAAACCGAATGCGGGATATGCCTATCATGGCGGTTACGGGGATATTCCGACCAATGTCCCGGGAATCCGGATCAGCGAATTTCTGCCGAAACTCGCACAGCAGATGGACAAGTTCTCGATCATCCGCAGCATGTGTCATGGAACCAATGCCCATGAAACCGCGACTTATCTGATGCAGACGGGGCGCATGCCCGGCGACGGGATAACGTATCCCGCCATCGGTGCCGTGATCGCCATGCTCAAGAGCAAAGACTACAAGGGGAAACTTCCGCCTTATATTGCGCTGACGACGAACAAAGGGCGTTTTTCGGAAAACGGATTTCTGAGCGATAAATACAAGCCGCTTGCCACAGGCTCGAACCCGAATGCCGCGAAGTTTCAGGTGGACGGTTTCGTTCCTCCCGGGAACGTGACTCCGGAGCAGATCAGGCAGCGCCTGAACTTTGCCGGGGAGCTGGATACTTTCGGACATGCGCTGACAGGATGTCCCGAACTGATCGCATTTGAAAAATCGGGAGCGCAGGCGCAGGCAGTCATCAACGGCGATGACGCAAAAGCCTTTGACCTGAATCTCGAAACGAAGGAAATGCGGGAACGCTACGGGCGCAATACCTTCGGACAATGCTGTCTTGCCGCGCGCCGTCTGGTGGAGGCGGGCGTTCCCTATATCACGATCAATGCGCAGGGGTGGGACACGCATAAGAAGCATTTTGAGGCAATGAAGAGACTCGGTCCGGAAATGGATCAGGGGTTTGCGGCGCTGCTGGAAGATCTGAGCGAAAGAAAACTGCTGGATTCGACTCTGATCTGGTGCACCGGCGAGTTCGGACGCACTCCGAGAGTGGATTACGGCGAACCGTGGAATGGCGGACGCAATCACCACTGCCATTGTTTCAGCACTGTCGTGGCGGGCGGCGGTTTCGCCGGCGGCAGAGTGCTCGGCGCTTCGGATGACCGGGGCGAGCGGCCCGCTGAACGTCCGGTAAGCCCGGTTGACCTGCTGTGGAGCATCTATGAGCTCGCGGGGATTGACCCGGCGGGAAAACTGCCCAATTCGCGCGGGCTGGACTTGACGATTCTGCCGCCCGACGGCGGAAAAAGCAAGATCAGGGAACTTTACAGAAATCCGGAGGTGAAAGCATGAAAACGCTTCTTGCTTTTCTTCTCTGTTCCGCTGTGGCGGCGTCTTTTGCAATGCACATCGGTTATCTGATGCCCTCCGGCGGACAGCAGGGCAGAACCGTGGAACTGATTGTCGGAGGGCAGCAGTTCTGGGGACTCAAGGGCGCGACGGTGTCCGGCGGCGGGGTGACTGTGGAGTCCGTCGAGGCGGTGCGCGGTTTTCCCTCACCGCCGTGGCAGCAGCGGCAGTATCTGAAAAAATGGCTGGACGGCATTGAAAAAGGCAACAATGAGAAGCCGCCTCTGCCGGACAGCACCGAAGGGTGGCACACACATTTTTACTGGGAGCGTCTGGACAACCTGACCCCGCTGGAACGGGAACTGACGCTTCGCTTTCTGTATGTGCCGCGCAATCCGCTTCAGATGAGCCCCGCGATTGCAAGTTCCGCGATCGTGCGGCTCCGCATTGCCCCCGATGCGAAACCCGGAGAACGGGAGTTCCGCCTGATTTCAAACGGGCGTATCAGCAATCCGCTGCGTTTTTACGTGGATACTCTGAATGAATACCGCGAGCCGTTTTTCCCGCTTCCTCCGAAAAAGCCGGAACCGGGAGTCTTTGCGGTTCCCGGCGTGCTGAACGGGCAGATCATGCCCGGAGAGACGGATTATTACAAGTTCCGCGCGAAGAAGAATGAAGAGATTGCATTTTCCATGATTGCGCGTTATCTGATGCCGTTTGTCGGTGACGGTGTTCCCGGGCATTTTCAGGCGGTGCTGGAGGTCGTGGACGCCGGAGGAAAGTCTCTGGCGTTTGCCGACGACAATTATTTCGATCCCGATCCGGTGCTTTTTTTCAAAGCGCCGGCGGATGGCGAATATACGCTGGTCGTGCGGGATGCCCTTTACCGCGGGCGCGAGGATTTTGTCTACCGTATCCGCGCAGTTCACGGAAAGCCGGAATATACGGTCATGCCGCCGCCTGAATTTCCCGGTGTGAAAGTTATGGAGTCCGCATTTCTGAATCCGGAGGAGCCTGTCGCAAGACCGGTCATGCTCAGAGGCGTCATGGAAAACGGAAAAAGGGATTCTTACATCTTTGAGGCGCGGAAAGGGGAGAGGATCATTCTTGAGATTTTCGCCCGCCGCCTGAAATCCCCGCTGGATTCCCTGATTCAGGTTTATGATGAAAAAGGAAAACGGATTGCGGTCAATGACGACTGTGAGCGCCTGAAAGCCGGAGTGATTCTTCACGGCGCCGCGGATTCTTATCTGGACTTTACGGTTCCGGCGGATGGTCGTTATACTGTGACTGTTTCCGATACCGCTGGGCTTGGCGGAGGAGATTATGTGTATTATCTCAGGATCGACCGGCCGCGCCCCCGCTTTACGGTATATTCCGTGCCATCCTCGCTGGAGGTCGCAATGGCGGGCGCGGAGCCTTTGACGCTTGTGGCGGAGCGCCATGACGGTTTCCGCGGAGAGATTCGACTGAAGCTGAAAAACGGCGGAGACTATATTTTGAACGGTGCGAAAAGCATTCCCGCAGGATGCGACCGTGCGGTTGTCACGATTACAACGAAAGCCAACAGGAAAATCGAGCCGCGCCGTGTCGAAATGGAAGCAAGCGCCGGAAACTTCAAAACGACTGTGATTCCCGGCGACGAGGCGATGCAGGCGTTTGCTTATACGCACATCGTTCCTGCGCAGCGGATGCTGCTGACGAAACGCTGGAAATACAGCGGCGCGGAGAAATTCTCCTGGGCGTCGAAAAATCCGGTTGTGAAGCTGAACCCCGAGGCGAAACTGGCGGTCAATGTAAATCCCCGGAACTTTCCGGCGGACGCCGAGGCGGAACTGGAAATCATGGATCCGCCGGACTGGATCAAGGTTGTTCCGGGGGATGCTTCGCGCGCCAGACCCGGACAGATTGTCGCTCCGAAGCCGAAACAGAAGGGGAAGCCCTACCGCCTTGTGCTGACTTTGACACGGGAACCGGAAGGAGCGGGAAAGACGGTCAACCAGCTTTTCAAGGTCGTTTACAAATATAACAGCAAACCCGACAAAGAGGGGAAAATCAAACGCATTACTTCGGAGATCATTCTGCCGGCAGTAAGGCTGGAAGGAGGATCAAAGTGATGTTCAGACATGCTGATTTTTTTGCGGAAGACGGAATTGCGGAGCATTTCTTTTCCGGGGAGGCCTCGCCTGGGGGAAGTTTTCAGGAAGAGGCCGAGACGCTTCTCGCGGAATATCTTTCCTTTGCCGCGCGTCACGGCTGTTCGCTTGAGAGCGAAATGCTTTTGCGGTTTCATCTGAGCGATGTTACGAATCAGGCGCCGTTCCTGAAAACACTTTTGAACGGGAGATCCTCTTTCATTTCAATCGTGGGACAGCCTCCGGCGAATGGAGGCCGCATTGCGCTGGAGGCATGGCACTGGTGCGGCGGCAAACTGAAGCAGATGCAGGATGGAGTGCTTGAGATCGTTTTGAAAAATTACAAGGTCTTGTGGTTCAAGACTCCTGACCCTGCCGTTGCCGACAGCGCGAAACAGACCGTCCATGAGTTTGAATCGCTCAAGCGCGGGCTTTCCGTCTACAATGCGTCCGTTGAGGCGAATACAGTTCGGACGTGGCTTTACTGCCGGGATGTCGATAACAATTATGCCGGGCTGGTCATGGCGCGGAACGAATTCTTTGCCGGAAACGGGCTTTCCACTTCGACTCATTTCATCGCGAGCACCGGAATTGAAGGGCAGATGGAGAAACCGTCGCGGCTTGTGAAAATGGATTCGGTCAATTACGTAAATCTCAAGCCCGGACAGCAGATCTACCTGTCCGCGCCGGAAATGCTTTCCCCGACCGCTCTGTATGGGGTCAGTTTCGAGCGGGGAACACGTCTGGTGCTGGGAGACCGTTCCCACTATTTTATTTCCGGAACGGCGAGCATCGACAGCCGGGGGCAGGTTGTGCATCCTTATGATGTCACGAAACAGACGGAACGGCTTGTGGATAATGTCGCGGCTCTTCTGGAGAGTTCAGCCGGAGCCTTGTCCGACTTGAAATGGGCGACGGTCTATCTGCGTGACCCGGCGGACGCTGCGCCGGTGCGGCGTGTCCTGGAAAAACGTCTGCCGCCCGAACTCCCGTTTGTGGTTGTCCGCGCCCCGGTGTGCCGCCCGGCATGGCTGGTGGAGATGGAATGCGTTGCCGTGAACCATCGGGGCAATCCGGATTTTGCGCCTTTGTCATGAGCCTTTCCGGGGACCGGTGCATCTGGTTTCCGGCTGGAAAACATGCTGTCCGCCGATCAGACGGACGGCATGTTCTGCCTGGGGGAGTCTGTGTCCGGAATTGCCCGCGGTTCCTGTTTCAGCAAGCGGAAGTGGCGCGCCTGTTCAATGACTCTTGTGACTGCACCGTCCCAGCCGCCCACTTCCGGATTGCTGATGCCGCCGATGATGAGACGATCCGGTTTGAGATCCGCCATATAAGTCTTGAAATTCTCCTGTTTTCTTTTATTCCGTTGACAACGTTCCGTGTTCCGCATTCGGGAAGCGGGAAAAACTGCAATAGTCTGAATTATTTCATTTTGTCCTCTTGACTTGCGGAGATGTCTTTATATATTAAATATTATAAAGTAATATTCAATATTATTGAATTATGGGAGCTGCAGCAGTGAAACGTTACCGGAAAATCATTTACGGGGCGACTTGTTACGGAATCGGGACGGCATGCAGATGCGGTCGGGATACTTTGATTCTGGAACCGGGCATTCATCCGGGGAGTGAATTCGCCGACACTTTCAATCCCGGACGGTTTTGGGCACATCCTCTGAGGACAATGCCGGCACGCGATTTCCGCTCGGATCTGGAGGCGCGCGGCGCGCTGGACGGAAAGGCGTTTCATCTGTCCGCGCTGATCCCGGCGCTTTGCCGTCTGATACTTGACAGGGAACTGGAAATAAAGCTGAACCACACTGTGACTTCTGTAATTCCCGAAGAGGGCGGCCTGCGGATCCGTGCCGCCGCTCCCGAGGGAGAGTGTGAGTTCCTGACCGCTTCTTTCACTGATACTTTGTCGCTTCCGAAAGGACGGCATGCCGGAAAATCGCTGAATGCAATGATCTGCGCCGGCGGGAATCCCGTTCCGCCGGATTTTCCCGGATTCACAAGGGGAGTGTTTCCGGGAGAAGGGTATTTCCGCTGTCCCGTGGCGGCGGACTGCACATACCCGGAAGCGCGTCTTCTGCTGGAAAAGTTCTGGAGAAATCGTCCGGCTGTCCTGACGGACTGGAGCATCATGGGAACCGCAATGCGTTTTGAGTGGAAAATGGAGAACGGCGCGGAACGGGTTTCCCAGAATCATGTGCGCGTATTTTCCGGCAGTTACAGAAATGCCGCCGTTGCTTTGGACGCCGGGTTTCTGGGGGAGGCGGAGCTATGATTCGTTCCGTTGTATCTGAAGGAAAAGTGTTCCGCAGGGAATGCGGGGAACCGCAGGAACAATATGATGTGATCGTGGTCGGCGCCGGAACTGCGGGAGCCATTGCCGCGATTGTCGCCGCTGAACGCGGGATGAGGACGCTTGTCCTGGAAAGGAGCAGTTATTGCGGGGGAATCGGAACCGGCGGGCTTGTCACGAACTATTATTATGGAATCCGCCGCGGCCGGCATACGCAGATCGACGACGCCGTCAGGGAGCGGGAAAAGGGTTCCGGTTACATTTTGCGGAAGAACTGTTTTTCCGCGGAGCTCAAGAAGATTGAACTGGAACAGGCAATGCTTGAAGCCGGGGCGAAAGTCTGCTATGAGGCTGTCCTGACCGCTGTGCTGATGAGGGATGATTCTACCGTGGCGGGAATCTTCTGGCATGAAGCCGACGGGGAGCATTGCGCCGGATGCCGTTATGTGATTGATGCGACAGCCGATGCGCAGGCGGTGTTTCTTGCCGGCGGAACATTTCATTTCGGGCGTAAATCGGACGGATTGGCGCAGACTTATACTTTGAATTACTCCCGTTTTGCAGACAATGCCCAGCTGATCAACTTCGGAGACGGCGGATATGTGAACCCGTCCGACTCTTCCGAGGTGACTGACGAGATATTGAGACAGTCTGCGGATTTCTATCAGGAACATTTTACACAGGAGAACCGGATCGACTTTTTTTCCGATCAGTTCTGTGTGCGGGAAGGACGTCTGATCGTCGGGGAGGAGACCCTGACGCTGGATGATGTGATTCACGGCAGACTTACGGGAGAGCCGGTCGCGTGGGAACGTTCCAACTGGGATACGCATACCATGGATCTTGGCTTTGAAGATGATACCGCGATGCTGTGGGGCGTTGCCGCAATGCAGTGGAGCACTGTCCTGCATGTTCCGATTCCGCGGGGCGCGCTGATTCCGAAAGGACTGCACGGCATTCTTGTCGCCGGGCGATGCCTGGCGGTGGATCACAATCTCTCGCAGGCTGTCCGGATGAAAGACTGTATGCAGTTTACCGGAGAGGCGGCGGCTGTGATGGTTTCGCTTGCCGTGAAAAGACATTGCGACGTCCGCGATGTTCCGTATGGGATCATTGCGGAAGAGCTTTCCATAAAAAACCATTATGGGGAAAATGAGAAAAATATCTTGAATACGGAAGCGGAAATTCTGGACGGTCTGCGCTCCGAAGCTCCGGGACGTGCGATCTGGTCGGCATACCGCACGGGAAGACGTGCCTGCCTGAAACCGCTGCTGAAGGAAAACGCCCCGGTTTGCGCTCATGCCGCTTTTGCTTTGGCACTTCTGAAAGATGAATCGTGTCTGGGTGTGCTGCGTGAACTGGCGGAGAAAAGGGAGTCCCGCCTGGCGGCGACTCCGCGCAATGAGGGGCATCGTCAGGAATACGGGGCGATTGCGGTTTATCTGCTGGGCTTCCTGAACGATGTGGCAGACGTCGATCTGCTGATTGATGTCTTGAAGGAACGGCGCAGCGCGGCATACGCGGTCAATGCCTTGAATGCTCTGATGCGTATCGGAGAAAAAGAGGAGGAGACAAGGGGGAGGATCAGTGCCGCCCTGCTGGAGTTCGCGGAAAAAACGCAGGCGCCTCTGGTGATCCGGTGTTTCGGGAATCCCCGTCCGCTGAATATTCTGAACCGTCTGAGAATCCTGATTGCCGCATGTCTTGACAGATGGAGGATTCATCATTATATCGACGCTGTTCTGCATGGTGAAAAGCTGACGCGGGTGGAACGGAATCTGTGGGAAAGGCTGTGCCGATGATTCAGGTGCTGGAACGTTTTGCAAAAATCATGAGCCATGTGTCGGCACATGACGGTGCGCCATGCCGTCTGCGCGATCTCGCCGCCATGTTGGGGATTTCCCCGTCCGCATGCGCCAATATCGTGTCCAGCATGGTGAAACTCGGCTATCTGGAATCCGCGGAGCAGGGCGGGTACCGGCTGGGACCGACGCCGTCCCTGCTGGTGCGTTCCGGCACATATAAGCAGTATATTGTGCAGACCGCCGCGCCTTTTCTGGAGGAACTGGTTCGTAAAATCAACGAGAACTGCCTGATTGTCACGCGCTCCGATGACAAGCGGGTGGTTCTGCTGACCCGGAAGAGCAGTCGCGAGCTCCAGCTGAATGAGCCTCTCATGACGGAAAACCTGATGTGCACCGCGACGGGCTGCATAATGCTTGCCCACATGTCCGGAGCGGAGCTGGAACGGTATGAATCGGTTCAGCCGTTTGCCGGTTCGATTTTCCCGGGGATCTCTTCCTGGGATGAGTTCCGTGCGAAACTTGCCGGAATCCGGAGAGACGGAATCGCGTTCGACAATCGCGGTTCCGGGCAGGACGGGCGTCGTGCCCTGGCGGTTCCCGTATATCGCGACGGGATGCTGGAATGCGTGCTCGGGTGCTGGTATCCGGCGATCCGCGCGAACCCGAAGCATCGCAGCTGCATCGCCGTGAACTGCCGTAAAACCGCGGCGCGCATTTCTTCGGCGCTGGAAGCATTGCAGGATGTTTTCTGAATTCTTTTCGCCCGCTGAATCTTGTCTGAAAAAATCCTGAGAAACTTGTAAAAACGCTGTTATGGCAGTATTTTAAAGTTCCTTTTTATTTTTAACAGAAAAGAAAGACAGGTAGAAATGAAAACTCAAACCAGAAACGGACGCTATGTCGAATTGCTCGATACAACGCTGCGTGACGGAGAGCAGACGCCCGGCGTCGCTTTTACCCCCGCAGAAAAATTTGAGATCGCCCGAATTCTCATTTCTCACCTGCGTATAGACCGGCTTGAAATCGGATCGGCACGGGTGTCCGACGGCGAACGCGAGGCGCTTGCCGCAATCCTGAAATGGGCGGAGCACCGCGGATGTATCGACCGGATGGAAATTCTCGGATTCGTTGACGGCGGAAAATCGGCGGCATGGATCAGAGATGCCGGAGGAAAAGTTCTGAATCTGCTTGCGAAGGGCTCGGAAAATCATTGCCGTGTCCAGCTTCGCAAGGAACCGCAGCAGCATTTTGACGAAGTCTGCCGCGAAATCGAGAATGCGCACAAACTCGGACTGGATGTCAATCTTTACCTGGAAGACTGGTCCAACGGGATGGCGCACTCGTTCCATTACGTCTATTCCTTCATGAACGCTCTCAGGGATATGCCGCTGGAGCGGATCATGCTGCCGGATACCCTCGGAATCATGACTCCGGATGAGGTGACGCGCTGTCTCGACTGGATGTATGCCGCGTTTCCCGACGCCCGCCTTGATTTCCACGGGCACAATGACTACGGGCTCGTGACGGCGAACAGCCTTGCCGCCGTCAAAGCGGGGGTCAGCGGCGTTCATGTGACGGTGAACGGTCTCGGCGAACGCACCGGAAATCAGCAGCTCGCACAGCTGGTGGTTGTAATCAACGATCATACGGACCGCACGACACGGGTTCCCGAAAAGGAACTTCAGCATGCGTCCGAGCTTGTCCAGACGATTTCCGGCAAACGTTATTCCTGGAATACCCCGGTGATCGGTTCCGACGTGTTCACGCAGACCTGCGGCGTTCATGCGGACGGCGACAAGAAGGGGAATCTGTATGCGAACCGTCTGCTGCCGGAGCGGTTCGGGCGCAAGCGGAACTATGCGCTCGGCAAACTTTCCGGAAAGGCTTCCCTCGATCAGAATCTGCAGATCATGGGGATGGCGGAGCTGGCTCCGGATGTGCGCGCGAAAGTGCTTCAGGAAGTGGTGCGTCTCGGAGACAAGAAAAAGCAGGTTACGCCGTCCGACCTTCCGTTCATCATCGCCAGCGTTCTGCGCACGCCGATTGCCGGTCGCGTCAAAGTGATTGACTATCAGGTGGAAAGCAGTCTGAAATGTCTGCCGAAAGCTGTGGTGACAATTGAGCTCGACGGTGAAAAAATTACGGAAAAGGCTTCCGGGGACGGTGGTTATGACGCTTTTGTGAAGGCTCTGCGCAAACTTCTGAAAAAACGCGGGATCACGTTCCCGAAACTTGCCGACTATGAGGTGAGAATCCCGCCGGGAGGCAAGACCGATGCACTGGTCGAGACCACGATCAGTTGGGAGATGCCGGATCGCACCCTGACTACGACCGGAGTCGACAGCGACCAGCTTACTGCCGCCGTCGTTGCGACGGAAAAAATGCTGAATCTGGTGATTAAATAAAATTCCGGACCGGAATTTTCATGTTTTTACATGGGGCTCATTCCTGAGCCCCTTTTCTGTTTCAGCCGGAAAAGGTTCGGCTCCATGATGTTCCGAACTGCGGAAAGATGGCTCGTGCGGGATTTCCTGTTCCGCGTAATTCTGCGCGGAAATCCTGCCGGTTGTATTTCCCGATATATTTTTCTGAATTTCAGTCCATGGAGTTTGAAAACGTCGAAAATAAGAATACATTACTTTTCATATACAATTTAGTTGTGTTGATTGAAAAACCGTTATATTTCAGCAAATGCACTGAAAACCCGCCAAGTTGAAAAGTTTTTATTTGCTGCGACAAGGGATTATTGTATCCGGATGTATTCACCATTGCGCAAGCCCGGAATACAATCCCTGCGAAATATACCCGGTTGGATTGTCTTTGCAATACGGACATCCGCCGGGCGCTTCGTCATGTCGCAGCAGGTTCTTGGCGGGACCTTCAGTGCAGTGATTCTGAAGCGTTCGGCTCTTTTTTTTTTGAACCATTCGCTTCTCTCTCTGACTCAGTTTTGAGCCCGTCACAATTTCATTCTTCTTCACGTTGATGAAACTTTTTGTCTGGAATATCAACCGCGGCACATCTTGCTGTATGGATGCCGCCGGACTTTCTTTCCGTGTTCCTGTTTTGGAAAGTCCTGCACTTACGTTTCTGAAAATTACAAGAAAGGATGAACCCATGATGCTTAAATCATGTCTGAAAAAATGCCTGCCCCCGGTATTGGTTGATTTCTGCCGGATCTTTCTTTATGGGAGATTGCCTGCGCCATGCGTGTATGACACCTGGGAAAAAGCATGTGAAAGACTGCATGGAAAAGACTATTGCGACCGTGAAATTTCGGCTCTTGTCGCCTTCCGGACGGAATCTCTGTTAAGAAGTCCGGCTCCCTTGCCTTTTTCCCTTTCCGCCCTGCAGACGATTGCCGCAGCCGGGCAGATTCTAATTGACACCGGGAAAACGCATCTGTCCGTTCTGGATATAGGAGGAGCCTGCGGGCTGCATTACCATCAGGCAAAGAGATGTTTCCCCTCCATTTCTTTTGACTGGCATGTTCTTGAGACGCCGGTTATGGCGGAAGACGGCGGTAAAATCGGAAATTATGAGGAATTGAAGTTTTTCACAAAGATCAATGATCTGACCGGATATGACTTCATTCACTGTTCCGGCAGCCTGGGATATATTCCGGAGTGCGACTCCTTATTGGATTCGATTCTCGGCAGCGGCTGTGAATATGTCCTTTTATCCAGAACTTCGCATGTGAAAGGTGAGAAGGATATTTTTATCGCCCAGTGGCATCCGCTGCACTTAAACGGGCCGGGCAGGATACTGCCTCCGGGATTTCAGGATAAAGTCCTGGGTTATCCTGCCAGAATATTTTCAAAAGAACGTCTGGAGAAAAAGCTGCGGAGAAATTATACAATCCGCTGGGAGGTGGATGACAACAGCGCATTCCAGTCGGTTCCCGGGTACGAAGTCGGCGGAATTTCTTATTTCATGCAAGAGAAATAGTGTTATCGCATTGTGTAGAATCCGGATTATGTTCTGTGTGGATGGCAGACACTGAGATCTTATGCTGCCGGATTTTATGATTGCTGTTTCAGACAGTACATTCCAGTTGGCAGTCGCAAGGCTCTTTTGCCACATGCTCCGGGTTGTATTCCTGTGCTTCCACACAACCCATCGCACGGTAGAATGCCTGGCTTTCCACTGCGGAGTGCGCGGAAATATACAGTTTCTTCGCACCATGCTGCTTTGCCCAGTTTTTCGCAATGCGGAATAACTCCCTGCCGATTCCTCTGCCTCGCATATCTTCCGATACATGAATGCTGGACAGATCCAGATATTCCTTGTTTCTGCCGAATAAGGCGGATTCCACGGAAACAAAACCTTTCAGTTGTTCCAGAAAGAATGCTCCCGACACCATTCCGCCCGTCTGTACTGTATTTTTCAGGCAGGAAACCAGAAACGCATAGTCTCTTTCCGTCCATTCATCCGTAAATGCAATGTCTTTTATGCACCAGACGCCGTTGATCTTCCGCCAGCATTTCGTAACTGCCTGATGCCGTTTGAAATGCCGGAACAATTCCTGGTTGATTTCATTGACATGCGGCATTCTGTATTCAATCATGAGTGTTGAAGTCCCGTATGTAAAAAAATACCGGCACCTGGAAGCGCCGGTATTCTGATGCGGTCGGAAATCAGGACAGCTTGGCTTTGACCTGGTCAAGCTCCGCGGATGCGTCCGCAAGAAGCTCGTCGATCAGATCCTTGACGGGGACAACCTTGTCCATGAGCCCGACGGACTGACCCGCCATCAGGGAACCGGTTTCCACATCGCCTTCGACGACGGCACGGCGGAGGGCTCCCATCCAGAACTTTTCCACTTCCATCTGGGCTTCCTGCCTGTGGATCGTGCCTTCCTCCAGTTTTCTGAGGAGATCAAGCTGGAGTTTGGAGAAGGTGTCGTGTCCCTTGTTTTTGAGCGCGCGGACGGCGACGACGGGAAGACGGGAATCGAACTGCGGCGTCGCAATGGCGTCCCGGGCGTTTGCGTGCATGAAGGCGTCTTTGAATTTTGCGTGCGCGGAACATTCGTCCGTCATGACGAAACGGGTTCCGATCTGAACACCTGCCGCCCCCATGAGCAGTGCGTGCGCCATCATTTTACCCGTGGCGATGCCGCCTGCGACGAATACCGGAATCTGATCGCCGAATTTGAACAGAAGCTGCTGGATCAGAACCATCGCGGAGACGTGCCCGATGTGTCCGCCGGCTTCACTGCCTTCGAGCATGATTGCGTCCGCCCCGAAACGGATCATGCGCTCGGCAATGGAGAGCGTGGATGCGAAACAGATGGTCTTCTTGCCGGCATTCTTGGCGACGGCGACCTCTTTTTCCTTCGGAATGGAGCCAGCGAAAAAGACGTAATCAACCGGCATGTCGGGAAGAGCGGCGAGCTGTTCCTGATAAGCCGGAGCGACAGTGACCAGATTGACCGCAAAGGGCTTGTCCGTCAGCGTTCTTGTCTCCTCCACCTGGGAACGGAGCACGCCGACCGGGGCATTGCCTCCGGCGATACAGGCGAAACAGCCGTTGTTGCAGACCATGGAAACAAGTTTCGGATCGGAGACCCAGGTCATGGCTCCGCAGATAATCGGATATTTCACATTCAGAAAATCACTGCCCCGCTTCATCATGTTGCGAAGATTGGCGTTTACACTGTTGTCATGAGCAATTGTCGTGATTGGCATTTCATACTCCCTTTCGTTAAAGCATAGAACATGAGCGGATAATATACCGTGAAACCGCTTTTTTACAAGTGTTTCACCGCAGATTGCCTTCACGAAGGGGGATTCGTCAGCCGATTCCGCCGAGAAGCGCGGCAAATTTACGCCGTTCCTCCTCCGGGGCGATTACCGCAAGCAGGTCGCCGTCGAGAAAAATAAACTCTTCATCGGGATTCGGAATCATGTCATTGCCGCGGATCACGCCGACAATGTGCACATTCCCGTTTTCTTTGAGCCTTCCCGAGAAGGTATGGTTGGCGAGCTCGGAATCTTTCCCGATTTCCATCCATTTGAAGTCTACCATGCTGACAAAGGAACTTAAATTGTCACTCCGTCTTGCGTCGTTCTGGCTCAACATCAGCGGCGTGGAGTACAGGTCGCGCATTTTCTGGAGGTTATTCTGTATCTGAACCATGGAATAATCCAGTTTGTGGAGCGCGAGACGGGAGAGGTCCAGCCCGAGTTCAAAAACGGGGCGCATGACGTCAAATACCTTGTATTCGTGCATCGCATCCGCCTCCTCCTGCGAATATGCCTGGGAAACGATCTTGATGTCCGGATTCAGGAGACGCGCATTGCGGATAATATCGGTGTTGACCTTGAATTCCTGATCCGCCGCAATAATCATCCTGGCGTGCCCGACTGCCGCCGCTTTCAGAATCACTTCTTCCGAGGGAGAGCCGAAAATACACTCAAAGCCGTCTTTGCGCATATCGTTGAAGAGGAAGTAGTTCGATTCAATGATGATATAAGGCAGATTGAAATGTTCCATCACCTTTGCCACCACACGCTGGACACGTCCCCCGCCAGCAAGGATAATGTGGTTCCTCAGCGCGGGTTCCGGCATGTTGAACGTGTTCATGACTGTGGAGGGGAAATGTTTCCGGAGATATTCGTATGCGGGAGTCGTGAGCGAAGAGATCGGCGGTCCGAGCACCATGGAACAGATGACCGTGCAGAGCATCAGCATGTAGAGCTCCTGCGTGAGGATTCCCGCGGCATAACCGGAGCTGAGGACGATGAATGCGATTTCCGAGGTCGGGAACATGCCGAAGAACATGGCGGTCGGAATCACGTTGCGGTATCGGAACAGCCACGCGAGGACGGCAAGGAAAAATGTGCGGCTGAGTCCCGTCAGGACAACCAGAATCAGAATCGCCCAGAAATGTTTCAGCAGGAACGGCACATCCATCAACATGCCGATGGATACGAAGAACAGCATGCTGAACAGATCCCGCACCGGCAGCATTTCATAGAGCGCTTTTTTCCCGTAGTCCGAACCGTTCAGCAGAATGCCCGCCATGAATGCGCCAAAGGAAAAGGTCAGGCACATCTTGTCCGCAAGAAAACCGATTCCCAGGCTGATGCCTGTGATGCAGAGCAGAAAAAGCTCCTGCGAATTCCATGAGGAGACGTGCCGCAGGAACGGCGGAATAATGCGCGGACCGATCAGAAACAGCACTGTCACGAACGCCGCACCGATTCCGACCGGCTTCAGGGCGTTCATGAACCCTTCGTCCAGATTGTTGGCGTTCATCAGGAGCACTATCAGGGGAATGACGATTAAATCCTGAACCAGCGACACGCCGATCATGGAGCGTCCGGAAAGAGTCATCATGCGGTTGTGCATGGTCAGGCTTTTGAGCACGACCGCGGTGCTGGTGGAGACGAATGCGGCGCTGGCGAACAATGCCGGGTAACTGGCAACCCCGAAAAAGCCTTTCAGAATCCCGAAGACGCAGATCATCGTGGCGAAAACCTGAATGATCGAGCCCCATACCGCCAGCTTTCTGACGGGACGGATGTCGTCGAGCGAAAATTCCAGCCCCATGGAGAAAAGCAGCAGAGCCACGCCGATGTCGGAGAGCCCCTGCAGCTGATTCTGGTCAATGACTACTCCGTTTGCGCCGCTGTTGATGAGGCTGATCGTGACACCCGCGAGGATGTATCCCAGCAGAAGAGGCTGTCCGAGGCGTTTTGCGATTCCTCCGCCGATCAGCCCCCCGATTACGATTGCCAGAATTGCAGTTACAATGGTCATGGTCTTTCAGTCCATCTTTCAGAAACAGAAGAAACTGTTTTCCGTGATTTCAGCCTACCGCGATTCCGCTGGGGAAATCGCCGCCGTCGATGGTCGCGAGCTTGAGCGTATCGCCTGTTTTGGCGGCGAGAAGCATTCCGTACGACTCAATGCCGCGGATTTTCGCCGGCTTGAGATTTGCCACGACGATGATGATCTTGCCGACCAGGTCTTCCGGCTGATAGTGCTTCGCAATGCCGGAAACAATCTGGCGTGTTTCATTGCCAAGCTCAATTTTCAGTTTGAGCAGCTTGTCCGCGCCTTCGACCTTTTCCGCCTCCAGAACCTTTGCCGTCTTCAGCTGAGTCCTGAAGAACTCATCAATCGTCACCATGTCTTCGCCGACGGCGACGGCTTTCGCCTTGTCGGCTGGCTTTGTTTCCGCTTTTTTGCCTTCCGCCTTGAGCTGCGCCATCGGATCTTCGATGACGATCCTCGGGAACAGGGCTTCCGTATCATGCACCTGCGTTCCGGCTTCAAGCGTTCCCCATTTTTCGAGGCGCCCGCTGAAATCGGATCTTTCCGCGATCTCTTCGGGCAGTCCGAGTTTCATGCGGAACTCCTTCATTTTGGAGGGCATGACGGGGAGCAGAAGCCCCGATACGATGCGGAGTGTCTCGGATGCGGTGTAAAGAACCGTCGCCAGACGTTCCATGTTGCCTTGTTTGGCAAGAGTCCACGGCGCGGTTTTTTCCATATAACGGTTTGCCGCGCGGACGACGTTCATGACGTGCTCAAGCCCGCGGTCAATCTTCATGTTCTCGACGGCGTTGCGCATAAGCCCGATGGAGGCGATCGCCTGATCCTTGAGTTCAAGGTCAACGTCTTCGAGACTGCCCGGCGTGGGCACGCGCCCGTCGAAATATTTGATTGTAAGTTTGACTGCGCGGCTCAGCATGTTGCCGAGATCGTTTGCAAGGTCGCTGTTGTAGCGCTTGATGAAAGACGCCTGCGTGAAGGATGCGTCGCTTCCGAGCACCATTTCCGCCATGAGACAGTAACGGAACGCATCCACGCCGAAAAGATTCATCATGTCCATCGGATTGACGACGTTGCCGAGCGACTTGCTCATCTTGTCCTGCCCGCTGAGCCACCAGCCGTGCGCGAAAATGGATTTCGGCATCGGGAGTCCCATTGCCTTGAGCATCGTGGGCCAGTAGACGGTGTGCGTAGTCAGGATGTCTTTGCCGATCAGGTGATGCGCGCCGGACCACCATTTCCGGAATTTTTCGTCATCCGTGCCGTAGCCGATGGCGGAAATATAGTTGATCAGCGCATCAAACCAGACATAACAGACATAGTCCTTGTCGAACGGAAGTTCAATTCCCCAGGACAGACGCGATTTCGGACGCGAGATACAGAGATCGCCCAGCGGTTTGCGGAGAAATCCGAGGGTTTCGTTGGAACGGTACTCCGGCATGATGAACCCCGGATGCGTCTTGATATAGTCGATGAGCCAGTCCTGATACTGGCTCATCTTGAAGAAGTAATTGGATTCCACCAGTTTTGTCGTCGGGCGTTTGCATTCGGGGCAGAGCCCGCCTTCGAGCAGATCCTTTTCCGTGAAATACCGTTCGCAGGGAACACAGTAATGCCCGGTGTATTCCGCCTTGTAGATGAGCCCCTTGTCGAACAGTTCCTGCAGAATCTTGCAGACAATTCTCTTATGGCGTTCCTGCGTTGTGCGGATGAAGTCGCTGTTATGAATGCCGAGGCGTTTCCAGAGCTCCTGGAAGCGGACCACCGTTTCGTCACAGTGTGCGAGAGGAGCCATGTGACGCTGTTCCGCGGCTTTTTGCACTTTCTGCCCGTGCTCGTCGGTTCCGGTCAGGAAGAACGTGTCTTCTCCCATCGCCGCATGGAAACGGGTCAGGACGTCTGCCAGCATGGTTGTGTAGGAGTGTCCTATATGCGGTTTGTCATTGACATAATAGATCGGTGTGGTTACATAATAATTTTCAGACATGTTGGACTCCTCTCTTTTTTCATTGGGCCATAAGTGTTTAATATACTCCTCATTTTGTGCCGGAGCAAATGAAAATGCTTGAAGATTTTGAAACAAACGGTTATATTTCATGAAAAATAATCAGTAAACTAACGAAAGATGGTGGAAAATATGGAGCATACGGCAAAGACTCGCAATGAAATCGACCGGAATATGACATGGGATCTTTCCAGGCTTTATGCCGACGACGCCCAGTGGGAAAAGGATTTTACGGAAATCGACGACGAAGTGAAGGCGTTCCTGAAGTTCAAAGGCCGTCTTGCAGAAAGCCCGGAGACTCTGCTTGCGGCGTTTCAGGCGGATGACGAGCTTGGACTCGTGCTGGAACGTCTCTACGTATACGCTCATCTGAAGGCGGACGAGGATACCGGGAACTCCGCAAATCGGGCGCGGCTTGACCGCATCAGCGCCAAACATGCCTGGATCGGAGGCGAATGCGCCTGGTTCCAGCCGGAGCTGATCGCGATGGACGAAAAGGTGTTTGAGCGTTACTGCAACTCGCCAGTGCTGGCGTTTTACAAACGCACTCTCGATGAAATCGGCAAGGAGCGCAGACATACTCTTTCCGCCGCCGAAGAACGGATTCTCAGTATGAGTTCGGATGTGCTCGGCACGCCGTATAAGACTTTTTCCCTGCTGAATGATGCGGATCTCCGTTTCGGAGAGATTACCGGCGAGGATGGCAGAAGGGCGGAACTGACTCACGGCAACTACATCAAGTTTCTGGAATCGCCGAATCGCGAAGTCCGCAAGGCGGCTTTTGAAGCAACCTATGACACCTATGCCGGACTGAAAAATACGTTTTCCGCTCTGCTTGATGCGAATTTCAAGACCGCCGCCCTGAATGCGGAACTTCATAAGTTCCCGTCGGCTCTGGAGGCGTCGCTGTTTGAGGACAATGTGCCGCTTTCCGTTTACAACGGACTGATTGACACGGTTCATGAGAATCTGGAGTCGATTCATAAGTATTTCCGCCTGCGCGCCGGAAAGCTCGGTCTGGAAAAGCTGGACATGTACGACATTCATACGCCGCTCCTGCCGGAATGCAAGATGGAGGTCGAATGGAAGGATGCCGTTCAATATGTGAAGGATTCCCTGACGGTGCTCGGGGAAGAGTATCATTCCGCGATCGACAACGCCTTTGAACAGCGCTGGATTGACATTCCCGAATGCCGCGGCAAGCGTTCCGGCGCCTATTCCAGCGGATGTTACGGGAAACCGCCCTATATCCTGCTGAATTATTCCGGCACGCTGGACAGCGTTTTCACGCTGGCGCATGAGCTCGGACACTCCATGCACTCCTATTTCTCCGACCGCAGTCAGGCGTTTCATTACGCTTCCTACAAGATCTTTGTCGCGGAGGTCGCATCGACCACGAATGAACTGCTGCTGCATCATCACCTGATGGAAAAGGCGCCGGACGACAGTATCCGCGCGTATCTGCTGAACCATCTTGCCGACGAGGTGAGGGGAACGGTGTTCCGGCAGACCATGTTCGCGGAATTCGAGCGGGACATGTCCGCTCTCGCCGAGGCGGGCACACCGCTGACCGCCGATCTCCTGTCCGAGAAATATTTTGCGCTGAACTCTCTGTATCACGGCGATGCCGTCTGCCCGGATGACCGGATCCGCTGGGAATGGGCGCGCATCCCTCATTTCTACTATGATTTCTATGTTTACAAGTATGCGACCGGATTTTCCGCCGCCGTTGCGTTGTCGAAAAAGATTCTCGCCGGAGAGATCGAACCTTACATGGGATTCCTGAAAGCCGGTGATTCCAAGGATGTTCTCGACATCATGAAGGATGCCGGGGTCGATTTCTGCACGGGGAAACCGGTTGAGGCGTGTATGCGCTTCTTCGACGGGACGGTTGACCGGCTTGCAGAGATCATAAAATGAAATCTGCGTTTTGTCCCCTAATAAAACTGCGGCGGAATCGTCTGAATGAATAGAGGCACTTACAGCGAAGAAGAGATTGAAGCGTTGATCGCCGGAACGGAACGCGGGCTGATCCGTTTTGCCATGCGTTACCTGAAAGACCATGCAGGCGCATGCGATGCGGTGCAGGATGCCTATATCAGGTATGTGAGATTTCTGCAGGGACCGCCGCCGGGAGTCGTGGCAAATCCCGGCGCATGGCTCTTCCGGACGACGCGGAATATTTGCCTGGACATTCTCAAATCGGCGCGGATGCGGCTGAACGTGAGTCTGGAAGCCGCGCCGGACTCCGCCGGGCATTCAGCGGTTCCCGGCGCGGATGCGGCATCCGTCCGGAAGGATGATGTCGCGCTGGCACGTTCCCTGTTTGAATTGCTGAATGAGCGGGAACGGGAAATTGTCATCCTGAAGATGGAACATGAAAAGTCATATAAGGAAATTGCGGAGATTATGGATCTGACTGTTTCAAATGTCGGCTTCATTCTTCACGGAGCTTTGAAAAAACTGCGGAACGCTTACAGGGAGAAGGGACTTCTATGAAGGAGTGCGGGAAAATCAGAGAGCAGATGGCGGCATATCTTGCCGGAGAGCTTTCACCGGAGGGGACGGCGGCTCTGCGCGTTCATCTGGAGTCATGCCCGGCGTGCCGTGAAGAACTGGAGGAACTGTCCGCCGCATGGAATCTGACAAAGTCGATGCTGGATTCGACTGCGCACGACGGGACTTTGCCGGATGAGAGCAGGGCGGAGATCCGCCGTGCGATGAATCCCCGCAGAAGGTTCCGTGTCGCACCGGCACTCTGGAAGATCGCCGCGATGTTTCTTGTTTGCGGAGCGATCCTGGCTGTTGTAGTGCATTCCGGAAGGAAAAGCGAAGTTCCGCGCATGAAAATGAACGTGTTCATGAGTGCCGAAGAGGTGAAGGAAAATGTCGCGGCGGCAAAAACGGCGGCTTTGAACAGACCGGGAGCACCCGCTCCTGTTTTGAAGACAAAGCGGGAGGCGGTGAAAGTCAGAGCCGGTTCCGCCGAGCCGATGAAGCCGCAAAGCTGCGACTTCGCATTGCGGCAGGAGGCGTTCCTCGCGGTGAGTGCGGAAGCCGTTGAATTGAAGGAAAGCCGAACCGCGCCGGAAATCCTGACGCTGTATTTCAGAGATTTTCCGGAAATTTCCCGAAAAGACAATGTCGGCGTATCGGTTTTCTTCGGAACAATGGGAATTGAGTTGAAAACGGAAGAAATCACCGTAACGGGGGATTCTTTTGAAATCCGTTCGTCTCCTGAAAAACGCCGGAAGATGGAAGCGCTTCTGGAAAAAAGACGGAGCGGAATGCGTCTGTGACGGACTGCCCGCCGGGTGCCGTCGGAAGTTTTGAATTTCCGTTTTTCACCTCTGTGCAGTAAACGAAAAAACTCCGCGCCTTTTCAGGTGCGGAGTTTTGCAAAGATCACTTTTCCCCTGTTCAGGAAGCGGGAGCCTCGACCTTTTTTGCGGCGCTGTTGACAAGAGAAGCAAGACGGGATTTCTTTCTGTTCGCCTTGTTCTTGTGGAAAGTGCCGGATTTCACAGCTTTGTCGAGAGCCGCATACTGGGTTTTGAGGAGTTCCGCTGCGGCATTCTTGTCTCCGGCTTCGACGGCTGTGCGGAGCTTCTTTTCCATTGTGCTGATCGCGTTTCTGCGAGATTTATGTCTGACGCGAGCCTTTTCACTCTGCTTGTGGGTTTTGACTGCAGACTTTCTCACAAGTACTTTCTTCTTTTCTGCCATTTAAAGATCCTTTCAATTATGATAAGATTGCATTTTGCCATTTCAAAATATATAATATAACTTGCAGTGGCACTGCTTTTCAAGTCATAAAGATCAAATTTTGCGGAAAAAAAGTTCCGTATTTCCATGATAAAGCATAAAATCCCTCTAAAAGTGCTTGAAGAAAATGCGGAAAGGATGTAGATTATCATCAGTAATTTTATTGGTTGCCTGTCTCCGTCTGCTGAATACGGAGAGGATCAGGCGGGTTTCGCCAAAAGACCCGCCTTATTTTTTGGCAGCGTTTGGATGAAAAAATTAACAGCCTGGAGGCGGTAATTATGAATAATGAACTTCTGGCAACTCTTGAGTATATCGAACAGGAACGCGGAATCAGTAAAGAGCAGCTTGTTGACGCCGTCGAGAAGGCTATTCTGACAGCGTCGCGCAAAAGCATTCACCCTGCTTCCAATCTGGCTGTAAAGCTGGACCGCCAGACCGGAGAGATCAGGGCCTGGGCGAAGCTCGAAGTCGTTGACACGTTCCCGAACAATGACCAGATCACGATTGAGAAGGCGCGGGAGAAATATCCCGATGTCCAGCTCGGCGACGTGGTGGAGTGGGAAGTGACACCGAAAAACTTCGGACGCATTGCCGCTCAGACCGCGCGCCAGGCGATCCTTCAGCAGTTGCGCAAGGCGGAAAAAGCCATTGTGAAGGAGGAGTATGACGAGAAGGTCGGAGAGATTGTCCACGGCACCGTGAAACGCATCGAAGCCGGCGCGATCATCGTTGATCTTCAGAAATCCGAAGGCATTATTGCCGCGAAGGACAAAGTCCCCGGGGAACAGTACATGGTCGGCGAGCGCATCAATGCGCTGCTGGTCAAAGTGGATACGCTGGTTTCCGGTCCGAGCTTGATTCTGTCCCGCTCGAATCCGGTGTTTGTCAAAAAGCTCTTTGAACGCGAGGTTTCCGAGATTCATGACGGCGTCGTTGAGATTGCCGGAATTGCCCGTGAAGCCGGAATGCGTACGAAAATCGCGGTGAGGAGCAATGACCCGCGCATCGACCCCGTCGGCGCATGCGTCGGAATGCGCGGCATGAGAGTCCGCAATATTACAAGCGAACTCGGGAATGAGCGTGTTGACATCATCCGCTATGAGGATGACATCAAGGTCTATGCCGCGAATGCCCTGCATCCGGCGAAACTTGAATCCATCAGCGTGGATGAGAACCGCAGGATGCTGACGATCCGCGTCAATTCCGAGAATTCCCGTCTGGCATTCGGCAAAAAGGCGCAGAACGTGCGTCTCGCGCAGAAGCTGATCGGATGGAATATCAATTTCGTGACGGATGACGCCGCCAGGGAGGATTCTTTCGAGGAAAAGAAGACGCAGTGCATTTCGCAGTTGTCTTCCGAACTCTCCATTTCTCCTGCGCAGGCGGAAATCCTGGTGAATAACGGTTATCTGACGGTGGATGGATTGAAGAGCGCGGGAATTTCCGATATTGCCGCGATCAAGGGGCTGGATGAAGAGACTGTGAATGCGATTTCGGAATGCCTGGAGAAGAACAGTCAGGCATCGGACGGAGCTTCCGCCGGGGAGCAGCAGTAATCGTCAGCCGGACAGATTG
The DNA here is from genome assembly GCA_949282305.1 of uncultured Lentisphaeria bacterium. Taxonomy (GTDB): domain Bacteria; phylum Verrucomicrobiota; class Lentisphaeria; order Victivallales; family UBA1829; genus UBA11452. The sequence goes on from CASDPB010000055.1 coordinate 32,739, forward strand.
CCGCACATTTCGATTCAGATCCGGCAGAAAGTGAATTGTCAAAGGGATTTTCATGGGAACAAAAAGTGTAAAAGTCAAGACTCTTGCGGATCAGTATGGCGTTTCCGCAAAAGAGATTATTAAGGAATTGGAGTCACAGGGATTCGGAGAGGACGTGAAAAGCGCCAATTCCGTGATCCCGCCGGATGCTGTTGAGCTTGTGAAATCTTATTTTGACGAACTGATGGCAAAGAAAGGCAGGAACTCAAAGGGCGGCGCGGGGAAAAAGGCGCCGGCAGGCGGAACTGCGGTTCCCGGAGGCAAGCAGGAGGTCCATATCAAGGGACCGATCATTGTCAAGAGTCTTGCCGAGGCACTGGGCAGACGGCCGAATGAAGTCATCACCAATCTCATGATGATGAATGTCCTTGCAAGCATCAATCAGATTCTTGATCCCGCCGTGGCTGTCGAACTGGCGGCGAAGATGGGATTCACGCTTGTGATTGACAAGCGGGAGAAGGACGAGCATATTCAGAAGGAGGCGGACAGTCAGGGAGGCAGTGCGCCGGAGGAAATTGAATTTGAGGACAACCCGGAAGATATTATTACCCGGCAGCCGATCGTGACGTTCATGGGGCATGTCGACCATGGCAAGACCTCCCTGCAGGATGCGATTCGCAAGACGCGCGTCGCGGCGGGGGAGGCCGGCGGAATCACGCAGCATATCGGTGCGTCAATCGCCCATTGCGGGGACAAATCGGTGACGTTTGTCGACACCCCCGGGCATGAAGCGTTTACCGCAATGCGTGCCCGCGGCGCGAATGTGACGGATATTGTCGTGCTTGTCGTCGCAGCGGACGACGGTTTCATGCCGCAGACGATTGAGGCGATGAACCATGCCAAGGCGGCAAAGGTGCCGATTATTGTGGCGATGAACAAAATTGATCTGCCGAACGCCAATCCGGACAAGGTGCTTCTGAATATGCAGCAGCACGGACTGATGCCCGAAGACTGGGGCGGAACGGTCGGCGTGGTCAGGGTTTCCGCAAAGACCGGGCAGGGAATTGACGATCTTCTGGAACGCATCCTGCTGGAAGCGGAGATGCTGGAGCTCAAGGGAAATCCGAAACGCCCCGCCGAGGCGTTCGTTCTGGAGTCCCAGCTTGAACAGGGGTATGGACCGACCGCCAGCATTGTGGTGAAGAACGGCACGCTTCATGTGGGCGATCCCGTCATCTGCGGTGAATATTACGGCAAGGTCAAAGGACTGATCGACCATCGCGGACAGCGTGTCAAATCCGCTGGTCCCAGCACTCCGGTAAAGATTGTCGGTCTGAGCGGGGTGCCGGATGCGGGAACGAAACTTGTGGTCTGCAAGAGCGAGAAGGAAGCCAAGGAGATTGGAGAAGCGAGAAGTGCCAGCAAGCGTGTGGAGGCTCTTTCCGGAAAAGGAGGCGGCATGACGCTTGACGATCTGTTCTCCCAGATGGAAAACGGCAAGCGCAATACGCTGAAGGTTGTCGTGAAAACCGATGTCTGCGGTTCATCCGAGGCGATTGTGGAGTCTCTCAAGAAATTGCCGTCTGAGAAAATCAGCGTGGAAGTGCTTCATACCGGTGTCGGTGCCATTACGGAAAACGATGTTCTGCTGGCGGCTTCCTCGGACGCGATTGTCATCGGTTTTCACGTGCGGGTCAATCCGGGCGTGAATGACCTTGCGAAGAAGGAGAATGTCGAAATCCGTCTTTACAGTATCATTTATGAGCTGCTGGAAGATATCAAAGATGCAATGGCGGGACGGCTTGAGCCGGACAAGCGCGAGAAGGAGCTCGGAGTGGCTCATATCCTGAAAATTTTCGAGCTTTCCAAAGGTCCGAAGATTTGCGGCTGCATGGTGGACAAGGGGGTTGTCAAGGTCGGAAGCAAATCAAGGGTATTCCGGAAAGGCGAGTTGATCTTTAACGGAGAAGTGCGTTCTCTCCGCCGTTTCCAGGACGATGTCAAAGAGGTGCGTCAAGGCATGGAATGCGGCATCAAACTGGACAACTTCCTTGATTTTGACGTAGGGGATGTGATCCAGTTCTATGAAATTGAGCTGAAAAAAGCGACACTTTGATCTGTTGTCATCGAACATTTGCCTGCCGGCGCGATTCTATGGAAATGCCGGCGGGCGACGAGAAACCTGTTCCGGAAATGCCGGAAAATCCTAAAACGGAGGTGTGCAAATGGCTCAGTCACACGATAGAATAGCCCGTGTCAACGAAATCCTGAAACGGGAAATTGCGGATGTCATTGAAAAATGCGGAGTGGGAGGCGGGGATACCCTTGTCTCCGTGACCAAAGTCCATGCGTCGGAATCGCTCCGCAATGCGACGGTATATGTCAGTGTTTTCGGCTCGAAGCGGCCGGAGGAGATTCTGCGGGCATTGAACAAGCTCCGCCCGGATATTCAGCACAACATTTCCAGGCATGTGATCCTGAAATATACGCCGGTGCTTCATTTCGTTCATGATATGAACCTCGAGGAAGGCGACAAAGTGCTTTCCCTGATTCGGGAACTGGAAGAAAATGAGCAATGACATTACTCTTGCCGAGGTAAAGAACCGTCTTGAGCAGCTTCGCGGCAAAGGACGGATTCTGCTGATGACCCATGAGCGTCCCGACGGCGACGCGGTCGGTTCGCTCTGCGGCATGTATTTCATTCTGCGCGAGAACGGATTTTTCGTGGATGCGCTGATTCCGGAATCGGTTCCTGACATGTATCAGGATTTTGTGCCGAGCGGTTTGATTACCTCCATTACGACGCTTGGAGTCGGGTGCTATTCCCTTCTGATTACGCTGGACGCCTCGACCAGAATGCGTGTGTCCGCCCCCTGCATCCGGGAGGACGGCATTGCGATTCCATGCCTGAATATTGATCACCATCCGGACAATGAGCGTTACGGCGATGCCAGCTATGTGGTTTCGACGGCATGTTCAACTGCCGAGATTGTGCTTTCGATTGCGAAGGCTGCGAACCTGATGATCAGTCCTGTTTCCGCGACTCTGCTGCTTCTGGGAATCACTACGGATTCCGGTTGTTTCAGGTTCGACAACACAACGCCGGAAGCTCTGCGTGCCGCGGCGCGTCTGCTGGAACTTGGCGCGGACCGTCGGCACATCATCAGGAACTGTTTCCTTTCCAAACCGGAAAACATGGCGCGTTTTGAAGCGGAACTGCTTTGCAGCCGCATGAAAAAAGAGTTCGGGGGTAAATTCGCCTGGTTTTATCTGGACCCTGAACTGCTGAAGAAATATGAGGTGGATTTGCGCAATACGGAGCAGGTTATCGAGTCCTTGCGTGCGATTGACGGTGTTGTCGTCGCCGCTGTGATCCGGAAGGAAAAGGAAGGCTTCAAGGTCTCGCTCCGTTCCAAAGCGAAACAAATATCCGTCGGCAGGATTGCGAGACGGTTGAACGGAGGCGGCCATGAGATGGCGGCGGGCTGTTCGATCTCCGCGCCGACGATTGAAGAAGCGGAAAAGATACTTGCAAACAACGTGGAGATGGAGCTCAATGAGAAATAATCCCGCCAGGCACCGCCTGCCGATTTTCGACCGCAGCGGCGTGCTGCTTGTCAACAAACCGATGGAATGGACGAGTCACGATGTCGTGGCGTTTGTCCGTTCCCGTTTCAATGTCCCGAAGGTGGGACACTGCGGAACACTGGACCCTGCCGCAACCGGGCTTCTTGTTGTTGTCCTCGGAAAGTTTACAAAACTGAGTCAGAAGTTCAGCGGCGAGGACAAAGTCTACGAAGGGACGATTCTGCTCGGCAGAGAGACCGATTCGCAGGATATGGACGGCAATGTGATCCGTGAAAGCGATCTTTCCGGCGTGACGGAACAGATGCTGCGCGATACTTTCGCGGGATTTGTCGGTGACATCGAACAGATTCCGCCGATGGTGTCCGCGGTGAAAAAAGGCGGAGAGCGTCTTTACGAGCTTGCGCGCAAGGGGCAGGAGATCGAGCGTGAAGCGAAACCGATCACGATTCATTCCATCACGATGAACCGGATTGAACTGCCCTATGCCGATTTTACTGTCTCCTGTTCCAAAGGGACTTACATCCGCACTCTTTGCGCGGATGTCGGCGCAAAGCTCGGATGCGGCGCGTGTCTCTATCGGCTGAACCGGATTAAAAGCGGCGAGTTCGACCTGGAAAACGCCGTGACGATTGAGGAGATGAAGACCTGGACGCAGGACGATCTGAACGATTATATTTCCGATTTTCTGCACCGGAAGCTGGCGCAGATGAATCGTTTTACCAATTTTTGACGGAAGAAAGGACGGGGGTGTGTATGCCGGAGCAGGTCAGTGTAAGCGTGATAGAGGATGCCGTCGGGAAATTTCTGAAATCCGTGGAGAACGCGGAATCGTTTTCCGTGAATGACGTGATTGCTTTCGTGAATCGGAATGCGGCTCTTCCACCTTCCGAGCGCAAGGAACGGATCGAGCGTGATATCGAGCTGATTCTGGAAGGGCGTTCGGATATTTTCTTCAACTCCAACACCCATAATGCCGTCTGCTGGAACCGTGCGCCCTTTTTCAAGGGGACGAAAATCAAAATCCTGCCGTCCAGACTTGAAATCAAGGACGGCGTCCTGCTCTACGGCGCACGTTTCGCCCCGTTTTGTTCCGATGAACTTTTTGCGGACGAGTATCTGCTTTCCGTGAAGGGCGGAAAGGGAGAACTTCCGGTCGTTTCCTATACTGCCCAGCTGGGGCAGATCGCACGGACTTTCATGTTGCTCGGACGTTCGGTCATGATTGATTGCATCGTCGCCGAATCGTCGGAAAATTATGAAGCTCTGAAACGTGCGTCCAGCCCTGAAATGGCGATGGTCTCCGTTTCCGCTTTTGACCTGAGCGCATTCTACAAGGAAAATCACTTTTCCGAAGGTGATGCGGTCATCGCGACAGTTGAAGACTGGCGCAGCGGAGTTTTTTCTCTGGAATACTGTTCAAAGGATGAACTGCCGGATAAATTTGCACTGGATGAGTATCTGGGATATTTCGAGGAGGCGGTCATTCAGACTTATGAGGATTACGGAGAATATCTGGAGATACCGGATCAGATCGCACATGCCTATCTTTGCGCCCTGACGGCGGGGCATGACCTCCGCCGGAAACCTTATCTTTCGCTTGACGAGTATCCTTACATGATGCGCGATGTGGCGATCCGCCGCGACGATGCAGACTGGGTGCTGGTTCCGCTGGACGATCTCGCCACCGCGGGTGAGTCCGGGGAGGCGGAGCATCACCATGAGCATGACAGCCATGAGTGCTGCGGGCATCATCATGAACATTCTCATGAGAAGCCGGAGAAAGTCAAGGAACTGCGCCCCGAAGATTTTTCCGCTTCCGCCGGAAAGCTGGATTCCGTCGATTCGATTCTGGAAGAAGTGAATGCGCCTCTGAGCCATACCGAAATTTATGCGATGATCGTGGACGATATCGCCAACGGGCAGGACTCTTTCGAGACGTTCTACAAAAAGCTCCGGGACATTATGGGCGTGAAATTTGTCGATGATGCGCAGGAGACCACTTTCCTGAACTTTGTCGAGGACAACTGGGAGGAGGCGTCTGAACATTTCAATCCGGTGGCGGAAGAAGCGAAGACTCCTTTGCGGACACGTCTTCTTGATGTCAATGACCAGCGTATCGAGTTTTCCCGTTCCCTGCTGGAGCGCAGTCAGGGCAGAGAGATTCCCGCGCATATTGTCCATAAGATGAAGTCTTTCCATGCCCAGATATTGAATACGCTGGGGCTCCTGAATGCCGATTCCGAACTGCCGGAGGGAGACGAATACGACATGCTTGAACTTCGGGTCGGAGACATTGAGGAGGCGTGGGAAAATTTTGTGGAAGATCAGGAAAAGGCGCGGGATTAAACAGAGGAGGTTTCCTGTATGGAGGAGTTCCGTGAAATACTTTCGTTCTGCGTTCAGGTTTTGTTTACCGCCGGTGTTCTGTGGTCTGCGCTGAAGATTACGAAAACGCAGGGGGATTTCTCCGGTATGCTGCTGATCGCTTTCATCTGCGGACTGTTGGGGCTGCATCCCGAACCGTGGGGCATGATTGCGTCTCTGGTGGTGATGTTCCTGCTGATTGCGAAATTTACTTCCGCAAAGTTTTTCCCGGAAACAGTCATCATTGTGCTGCTGTCATGGATTCTGGGTTTCATTTCCAAATTCGGGCTTGAGTTTGCCGCAAAGATTCTGGTGGAGCGGTAAAGACCGGAAAGACAGTTTCTATGGAATACCTGAATGCTTTTTCCGCAACTGTTTCTTTCCCGACAGAGTTTTTCCGCAAAGCCGCCGTTTTGTTCAAAATCTGCACTGAGCCGTGAGCTTGCCGGAAGAATGCAGGCGTCAGCGGCGCCATTTTTTAATGAAACTCACAGTGGTGTCCTTCCCGTCTTTATCTTCTGCGCCTGTCCACGGGATTGACATAAGTCTCTTCAAGAGAAATGTAATCATTGCTCTGAGCGGCAATGCGCATTCGTCTGGAATAGATGCACTCCCTGCTGGTGTGTTCGCACTCTCCATTGGCTTTCGACGCGCCGCAGGGACCGTTTGCCATTCCTTTCGGGCAGGTTTCAGGACACACGAATGCCGTGAATGGGAGGCGGCAGACGGGGCATCCGCGGCAGGAGACCAGAAGTTTTTTGGTCAGGTACCGTTCCGATGCGGGAAGCCTGTCCGCGTTTGCAAGAAGTTTGTGCGCAAGGTTCAGCCTGAATTTTTCTCCGTCTTCCAACGGGGGAATTTCCGCATTCGCCATACGCGGCATTTCGGACGGATGCGCTTTCGAGAACAGGTCTTCAAATTCGTAAAAACGATAGGGATAGGGAGCCATGTCAAGGCGCGCGTAATATTCCAGATAGGCGGTCCGCCATTCTTCAAACCCGGCGAATTCGTTCAGTGCCTCCTTGATCCGGTTCAGCATGATATTGATCTGATCGGGGCGTTCCAGACCTGCAATCTGGATGCCGCTGTAACCGAGGAAACGGGCTCCCGCTGCATGAATCTGGATTCTGCGCCATTGCGCCGCCTCGAACTGCGCCATGGAGTGCATGGTTTCGCGGCGGAGCATCGCCTGAAAGTCCGGTGAAATGTGAACACCTGGCAGTTTTCCGGAACAGATTTCTTCGGCTTTATCGGGGGTCAGCACCAGGAAACGTGCGATTGACGGAACATGGAGCGATCGCCGGAACAGGGACCAGCGCAGTTCCTGAAGTTTCAGCATGTCCCATCCGAACTGTGTCACGATGAACGACGCCCCCAGATTGATTTTCTTAATCAGCTTGAAATACTGCGGGAAGCAGGTGCAGGGGGTATATTTGTATGGATTGACGGCGCATCCGGCGAACAGAACCTGATGGAATTTTTCATGAACGCTTTTGAGCGTATGGACGCTTTCCGTGAAGAGACGCGACTGAACCTGCTTCAGAGTGTCGCCTTTTACGCTTTCCCCGGAGACCGCGATAATGTTTTTAAATCCTTCATTGGCTGCGTGCCCGAGGATTTTCTCCAGTTCGGAGACCGTGCGGTCTCGCCCGCTGACGCAGATCAGATGCCTGTCTCGGTCTGTTTTGCAGAGTGCCGCGGCAAACTGAATGTTGTCGAGGGAGTTCGGATACGCATAACGGTCGGTGAATGTCAGGGCGGCGTTGATCTCCTGCCTTGCCGAAACCAGATATTCGATTTCGGAAAATCGTGCGACGGCATCGGCGAGCTTTGTTTCAGACGGCGGAGCGTTGATCTCCACCAGAACTTGAAAGTTGCCGTTGTCGAGCTTTTCCTTGAAACGGTTGCCCAACGCGCCATCGAAATTCATTTCCAACTGTATGCCGCCGTCCATTTTTCACCTTGTCATAAATCGTTTTCTTCCAGGAAGTCACGCATGGTTTCATTGATTTTTTCCGGAGCGTCCTCCTGAATGTATCTGCCTGCATTCGGAAGCGTGTACACGTCCGCGTTCGGCAGATAATGTTCCCAGAGTTTCAGGGATTTCGGAGTGTAGAGCCAGTCGCGCATCGCCCAGATGATGCATGCCGGTTTGCTGTTGAACATCCAGAGTCCTGTTTCAATTGTGAGAATGGTCTGTGCGGAATCCGCCTCCGGAGCCACCGGGATGTCCTCAATGAAGCGGAGCAGGGGAACCCGGCTCTCTTTGCTTTGAAAGGGATACCGGTATGCGTCCGCAATTTCCTTCGGGAGCCTGTTGACTCCGAACTGAAGCATTTTGAGATCCAGAATGATTTTGGAACCCAGCCACGGTGCGCGGCATGGGTAAAGACGCCACGGAAGCGGAAAATCGGAAAATGCCATGGAATTGAAAATCACCAGTCCCGTGATCAGATTCGGATGCCGGACCGCGAATCCCATTCCGATTGTTCCGCCCCAGCCGTGCATGACCAGCGTGATGTTCCTGAGATCCAGCGCCGCGATCAGGGTTTCCGTCAGATTGATGTGCCCTGTCAGCGTGTAATCAAAATCGCGGGGCTTGTCGGAGAGCCCGAAGCCGAGCATGTCAAACGCGATGACACGGTGATCTCTGGAAAATTCCTGAATCTGTCTGCGGTAGGCAAAAGACCACATCGGGCACGCATGAAACATCAGAAGAACATTTCCCTTGCCCTCGTCGATATAATGGATTCTGTTCTGATTGATCGTGATGTAACGATGCTTGAACGGGAATAGTTTTTCTAGTTCCTGATAGTTCATTGATGCCTCTGGGTAATCTCCTGACCGGGACACTTTCCCGGCAACAGGTAACTTAGCATGATTCCACTTTTTCATCAAGTCATATTTCCCGAATATCGGCGGGCAATTTAGTTATATAATTAAATTATTTGGAAGCTATAATTTTTTTGGTTTTTTTTCCGGATAACGCTTTACATCTTCCGTTTCCGGTGTATATTCTCTACTTAAACTCGGAGAAAATCAAAAAAATTATCATATACAATACAGGCAAATGCGTCTGCATTTCCAAAAAGATGGAGAGGTAACCATGGCGGAAGATCTACAGGGATTGCTGAACAAGATTCATACAGATGGAATTCAGAAAGCCGAAGAGGAAAAAGCCGCGATCATCGCGGATGCGAAGAAAGAAGCGGCGAAAATCATCGCCGACGCGAAGGCGCAGGCGGAAGCCGATTCGGAAAAGGCAAGGGCATTTGCCGCCGCGGAGCAGGACAAGGCATTCAAGGCGATTCAGCAGGCATCACGCGATGCCGTAATCGCTCTCAAGGCGGATCTGCTTGCAAAACTCAATGCGGTCGCCAAGGACTGCGCCGCGAAGGCGATGACGCCGGAACTGATGGGGAAGATCATCCTTGAAATGGCGAAGGCATACCGGAAGAATCCGTCTTCCGATGCCGGGCTTGAACTGCTTCTTCCGCAGAAGGAGCAGGGAGAAGTGGAAGGCATCCTCAAGGCTGCGCTTCTGGCGGATCTCAAGGAGAAGCCGAAGGTCAATCTGACGAATGAGTTCGGAGCCGGGCTTCAGATTTCCTTCAGGGACGACGAGGTTTTCTTCGATTTCAGCGATGAGGCGCTTGCCGACATTCTCTGCAAATTCGTCGGTCCCAAACTTGCCGCGGTCATCAAGGGCTGACCCCTGTCGGCAGGATAGGAGTTTTCCGGATCATGAAGAAGAAATATTATGCTTTGAAGGCTTCCCTGCCGCTGCTTCTGTTCGACGGGCAGCCGCCGTTTTCCAGAGAGACTTTTCTGGATTACTGTTCGGCTTATTTTTCCGGGCGGCAGATGGAGATACTGGGATCCCTGAAAGCGGCTCCGCACAAGCTGCCGGAGGGAATTGCGGCGGACTCTCCGACGGGGGAATACATTCTCTGGGAAATCTGTCTGCGGAATACGCTCGGCGCGCTGCGGGCGGGGAAACTCGGCGTCGACGCGGAGCCGTATCTGGTGAAGTTCGCCGGATTCGAGAGCGAGGCATACCGGACCGCGAATGAGATATTCACTTCGCAGATGAATCCCTATGACCGTGAACGGGCTTTGGACGCCGCGCGCTGGTACAAGCTGGATTCCGTGGAAGGAAGGCACACTTTCGATTTCGACGCTTTCTGTCTTTATCTTTTGCGCCTGATGATCCTCGAAAAATGGGCGGCGCGAAGTGAAAAGGACGCTCCGGCAAATCTGGACAAAGCCGCCGACCGTGCGGAACATGCGGAAAAAGATTTAAAACAATCATAATACATATCATAACAGCAGGAGTGTTTTCATGCTTGAAAACAACACAGGACACATAGTCGGCGTCAACGGCAACATGTTGACCGTCGAGTTCGAGACCGCTGTCACGCAGAATGAAGTTGCGTTTGCGGTGCTCGGCGACATCCGGCTCAAAGCCGAAGTCATTCGTGTAAGGGGGCGGCGTGCCGACCTTCAGGTTTACGAGAATACCGCGGGACTTAAAGTCGGCGATACTGTCGAGTTTACCAACGACCTTCTCAGCGTCGAGCTTGGTCCGGGGCTTCTGACACAGGTCTTTGACGGGCTTCAGAATCCCTTGAACAAACTTGCCGAAAAATCCGGGTTCTTCCTTCAGCGCGGCGTTTACATCGGCGCTTTGGATTATGAACGCCAGTGGGATTTCACGCCGCTGGCGAAGATCGGCGACCGCCTCACCGCGGGAAGTTATATCGGATATGTCCCGGAAGGCATTTTCAAGCATTACATCATGCTGCCTTTCCTGTTCCGCGGCACATGGGAGCTGGTCGACGTCGCCGCTCCCGGCTCTTACAAGCTGCGCGACTGCATTGCAAAGGCGAAAAATGAAAAGGGCGAAGTCCGCGAAATCACGATGGTTCAGAAATGGCCGGTCAAGATTCCGATCTCCTGTTACAAGGAGAAACTGATGCCGGAAAAACCGCTGACGACGCAGATCCGGAGCATTGACACGTTCTTCCCGGTGGCTCAGGGCGGAACCTTCTGCACGCCGGGACCGTTCGGCGCGGGCAAAACCGTTCTTCAGCATGCGATCAGCCAGCACGCGGAAGCGGATGTGGTGATTATCGCCGCCTGCGGAGAGCGTGCCGGTGAAGTCGTGGAAATTCTTCGCGAGTTCCCCCACCTTGAGGACCCGCGGACCGGAAAGAGCCTGATGGACCGTTCGATTATTATCTGCAACACCAGTTCGATGCCTGTGGCGGCGCGTGAAGCTTCCGTATATACCGCAGTGACTCTCGCGGAATATTACCGCCAGATGGGATTGAACTGTCTGCTTCTCGCCGACTCGACTTCCCGTTGGGCGCAGGCTCTCCGCGAGATGTCCGGACGTCTTGAGGAGATTCCCGGAGAAGAGGCGTTCCCCGCATATCTGGAATCCCTGATTGCGAGTTTCTATGAGCGCGCCGGGCTTGTCCGGCTCAACGACGGCGGACAGGGCTCCATTACGATCGGCGGCTCCGTCAGTCCCGCCGGCGGCAACTTTGAAGAGCCGGTGACGCAGGCGACGCTGAAAGTCGTGGGCGCGTTTCTGGGACTTTCCCGTGAGCGTTCCTCCGCCCGCCGTTTCCCCGCGATTCATCCGCTGGACAGCTGGAGCAAATACAGGAGCATCGTGGCGCCGGAGAAACTTGCCTGTGCGAGAAATATTTTGCGCCGGGGCAATGAAGTCAATCAGATGATGAAGGTGGTCGGCGAGGAAGGAACCCATATCGACGACTTTGTGGTTTATCTCAAAAGCGAGTTCGTCGACTTTGTGTATCTTCAGCAGAACACCTTTGACAAGGTGGACGGAGCAACCAGCCGCGAACGTCAGGTCTATACGTTCGACAAGGTCATTGATGTCCTTGAGTCAACGTTCAAATTCGAGGATAAGGATGTCGCCCGCCGTTACTTCCTTGAACTCCGTCTTGCCTTTACCAACCTGAATTATGCGGAATACCAGTCCGATAAGTTCAAGGAGCTTGAGAAGGCCGTGGATGAAAAAATCAGTGAAAGGAAGGAAAATGCGTAAGGTATATCATAAAATCATTCAGATTGCCGGCAACGTCATTACGGTCGAGGCCGACAATGTAGGTTACAACGACCTTGCGGAGGTTACAAGTGCGCGCGGAACTTCTCTCGCGCAGGTGATCCGCCTTCAGGATGACAAGGTGTTTCTGCAGGTCTTTACCGGGTCGCGCGGCATCAGCACAGGTGACGAAGTACGTTTTCTCGGACATCCGATGCAGGTGTCCGCCTCCGAAAACCTGCTGGGCAGAATCTTTACCGGTGCCGGCCGCCCCCGTGACTCCCGCCCGGCGATCAGCGACGACATGATCGACATCGGCGGTCCCTCCGTGAATCCTGCGAAGCGCATTATTCCCCGCAAGATGATCCGCACGGGGATTCCGATGATCGACGTGTTCAATACACTTGTCGAATCCCAGAAGCTGCCGATTTTCTCGGTTGCCGGCGAGCCTTACAACGAACTGCTTTCCAGAATTGCCATGCAGGCGGAAGTCGACGTCATCATTCTCGGCGGCATGGGACTGAAATATGACGATTATCTCGCGTTCCGCAATACGCTGGATGAACACGGGGCGCTTTCCCGTTCGGTGCTCTTCATTCACACCGCGTCCGACCCGATTGTGGAATGTATGCTGGTGCCGGATATGTGCCTTGCGGTCGCGGAACAGTATGCGCTCCAGAACAAGCGCGTGCTTGTGCTTCTGACCGACATGACGAACTTTGCGGACGCTCTGAAGGAAATTGCGATCACGATGGAGCAGATTCCTTCCAACCGCGGTTATCCCGGCGACCTTTACAGCCAGCTTGCCGCGCGTTATGAGAAAGCGGTCGATTTCGACGGCGCCGGTTCGATCACGATTCTTGCCGTGACCACGATGCCCGGCGACGACGTGACGCACCCCGTTCCCGATAACACCGGGTACATCACTGAGGGACAGTTCTACCTGAAGAACGGGCGCATTGAGCCGTTCGGTTCGCTGAGCCGCCTGAAACAGCAGGTCAACGGAAAGACCCGTGCCGACCATCGTGTCATCATGGATACGATGATCCGTTTTTATGCGGACTACAAGGAGACCATTGAAAAGCAGTCGATGGGTTTCCAGATGAGTTCCTGGGACCAGAAGCTGCTGAAATTCGGCAAACTCTTCGAGGAGAAAATGATGGATCTTTCCGTCAACATTCCTCTGGAAGAGGCGCTTGACCTCGGCTGGAAGATTCTGGCGGAATGTTTCGACAAAACGGAAACCGGTATCAAGTCGGATATGATTGACGAATTCTGGCCGAAAGACAAGAACTGATCTGAGAGGCGGTCATTATGGCAAAAGTCAAATTGACGAAAACGGCATTGAAACAGCAGCGGGACAACTTGAAACAGTTCCAGCGCTTCCTGCCGACGCTTCAGCTTAAGAAGCAGCAGCTCCAGATGGAGATGCGGTCCTGCCTTGAACGCATCCACCGCAATGAGGAACGCGAGAAGGAGAGCAAGGATTCGCTGTCCTCCTGGCTGGTGCTGTTCGGTGCTGAAGCCGATGCAATGCGCGTTGCGGATACGGTTCGTGTGGAACGGGTCGAAACCGATACGCTGAACATTGCCGGTGTTGATGTTCCCCGCTTCAAAGGAGTGGTGTTCGAGAAACACGACTACGATATTTATACGGAGGCTCTCTGGTTTGACGACGCGGTTGCGGCGTTGAAAAAAATTGTGGAGCTCCGCATGGAGCGCGAAGTCATCAGAAAGCAGTATGAACTCATTGAAAATGAATTGAGAGTGACGACGCAGCGTGTCAATCTCTTTGAAAAGGTAAAGATTCCGGAGTGCAAGGAGAATATCCGCACCATCCAGATCTATCTCGGCGACATGGACACCAGCGCGGTTGCGCGGTCGAAAATCGCCAAGAAGAAACTTCAGGAGACGGCAGCATGATAGTGAAAATGAAAGATGTGACTCTGCTCTGTCTGGAGCGGAACAGGAGTGAAGCGCTGGAAGCCCTGCGCGATCTCGGCGTCATGCACGTTAAACAGCTCGGGCGCGTGGAGTCCGACGATGTGGCAGGTCTTACCCAGAAGATTACGGATGCGGTCAAGGTCTACAATATCCTCAGCGGGCGCAAGGTTTCCGGCGAACCCGGAGAAAGCATTGCTCCGGAGAAGCTGGTTTCCGAAGCTCTGAAGCTGCTGGATGAAGAGGCTTCGGTCACGAAACAGCGCGAGAATCTGCTCAAGGAGATGGAGAAACTGGCTCCGTGGGGCAATTTCGAGCCGGAGACGGTCCGGAAGCTTCGTGAGTCCGGTGTGTATGTCTATTTGTGCAGCTCTTTCAAGAGCGACTTCCCGAATCTGTCGTTTCCTGCGGATGTCGCGGTCAAGGTGATCAACCGGGGCAGAAACGATGTCTGCTACATGGTGGTGTCGCAGGCTCCGATTGATCCTGCGGAACTGCAGACGGTCCAGCTTCCCGATATTTCGCTCGTGAAATTGCAGGCTCTTGTCCGGAAAAGTGACGACCGGCTGTCCGATATTTCAAGGCAACTGGACGTGCTTGCGCTTTCCTGCAAGTGTCTGCGCGAATATAAGGAGTCGCTGGAAAAGGACCTTGAGTTTGCGCAGAACCGTGACGGCATGACCGAGGAGGGCGAGATTGCTTATCTTCAGGGATATGTCCCCGTGACGGAAGTGGAGAAACTCCGTGCGGAGGCGCTGAAACAGGGCTGGGCGCTAAAAATCGAAGACCCCGCAGAAGATGACGCGAAAGTGCCGACTTACATCAAAAAGCCGAAATGGATGAGGATTATTGATCCGCTGTTCGACTTCATCGGCATTGCCCCGGGATATCGTGAAAACGACGTTTCGCTGTTTTTCCTGATTGCGTTTCCGATCTTTTTCGGAATGCTGATCGGTGATTTTGCCTACGGAGTGCTGTTCATGACGACGGCGTTTCTCTGCAAGTATCTGTTCCGTAAGAAAGAAGCGGCGCAGATGCCCTTGAACCTGCTGATTCTGCTTTCCGCGTTTTCCATTATTTTCGGGCTTCTCCAAGGGGCATGCCTTGGACTGCCGCGCGAGATTCTTCCGGCGCCTTTGAAAGGGCTGGACTTCCTTGCCGATCCGAAGAACAGTCCGTCGGCGTGCGAACTTGCCGAAAAGCTGAATATCGCGGACCCGATGGATCTGAAGGACAAGTTTATTCAGTGGTTCTGCTTTCTGCTTGCCGCCCTGCATCTTTCCTCGGCGCGTCTTTACAAGACGATTACCGAGATCCGGAACTGGCGCAGCTGGGGCAACCTCGGGTGGGCGTTCCTGATCTGGGGCAATTTCTTCACTGCCGTGAACCTGATTGTGTTTCCCGGGACGTTTCCGCTTTATTTCGGACTGGGATTGTACGTGGTAGGAGTCCTGCTGATTGTCTTCACGATCTCCGGAGAGGCGGCGTTGAATCTGCCTTTCTCGATCATCGGCAGTTTCGTGGACGTGCTTTCCTATATCCGTCTGTTTGCGGTGGGGCTCTCCGGGGTATACGTCGGAACCTGCTTCAATGATATGGGGGGCATGGTGATGGATTCCCTGCCGCAGCAGCTGGTGGTGGTCGGAATTGCAGGTCTGATTCTTGTCGCGGTCTGCGGACACGCACTGAACATTCTGCTGGGCATCATGGGCGTGATGGTTCATGCGATCCGTCTGAATACGCTGGAATTCTCGAATCACATTGATATGCAGTGGGCGGGCATCAAATACCGTCCTTTCGCCAAAGAAGATAAATCGGAAATTCAATAAACAAATCAAATAGTAAAAAGGAGAATGTCAAGATGTTTCTTGAAATGATCGCAAACACAACGGCGGCAGCTGCCGCGACAACGGGCATGAGCGAACAGGCGAAGTTCACCATGCAGCACCTTCAGTATCTGTTTCAGGCGCTGACTTACGCCGGAGCCTTTGCCGCAATCGGCTTTGCGGCAATGGGTTCCGCCTATGGATGCGGAACCGCGTGTTCCGCCGCAGTCGGAGCGTGGAAGAAGTGCTACTCTCAGAACAAACCGGCTCCGTTCCAGCTGCTGGTTTTTGCGGGTGCTCCTCTTTCGCAGGTCATTTACGGCATGATTATCATGTTTGTCATCATGGGCAAGCCGGAAGTGACACAGGCCGCATGGGTTGTCTACCTGCTGGTCGGCGTTATCAGCGGTATCGCGATGGGGATTTCCGCCGCATGGCAGGGAATTGCCGGAGCCGCCGCCTGCGATGCGTTTGCGGAAAACGGCAAGGGCTTTACCAACCAGCTGATGGTGCTCGGTATCGTTGAAACCGTTGCGATTTTCGTGATGGCTTTCTCTATCGTGCTTCTCGGCAAGATCTGAGTCGTATTGCAACTGCCGTATCTTGTGATACGGCAGTTTTTTTGTCTCCTCATTAAAAACAGGTGGTTTTCATGAAGATCATGGTTTTCGGCGGTACCGGATGGCTCGGGCATAACATCGCACTGGACTTCGTCAGGGGCGGATATGATGTGACAATCTGTTCCCGCGGCAGGAAAAATACATTTTTGGAAGAGGTCGCTTCCGTGAGAACTGTGTCGGCGGACAAAAGCGACGAGGCGGCGATGAAAGAGATTCTCTCCGCCCGTTACGATGTTGTAATTGACACTGTTCCGACGCTCCAGTCCATTGAACTGGTTTCCAGATATGCCGTCAGTGTGAAGCATTACATTCACTGTTCCTCTACGGGCGGCTATGCGCCGCTTCCTTTCATTCCCTGTGATGAAACGGCGCCCTACGGCGGTTTTGAAGGCGCTTCCGGCTGGAAGGCGAAGGCTGATTACGACCATGCCGCGCTTTCCCTTTTCACAAGCATCGGATTTCCCGTGACTGTGATCCGTCCCTGCTACATTACGGGACCGGGCATGCTTCCTCTGGACAATCTCGGCGGCCGCCGCACGGATTTCATTCCGGATGTCCTCGCGGAAAAGACACTGGATCTGCCGGACAACGGTCTGGCGCTGCTTCAGCCGGTTCATGTAAAGGATCTGGCGCACTCTTTCCGTCTTGCCGTGGAGAATCGCCGTAGCATCGGGCAGATTTACAACATCTGTCTTTCCCATGCGGTCACTTTGAACCGGTATCTTGAGATAACGGCAGCCGCGCTCGGAAAGAAAGCGCACATCAATCATATTCCTCTGAATGAGATGCTGGAAAAATACGGAGATACGATCTATCCGATCGGCCTGCGTTTCCTTGCGACGCACATGTGCTTCAGCATTGAGAAAGCGCAGCGCGATCTCGGTTACGTGCCTCACTGCACGCCGGAGGAGGCGATTGAGGAGACGGCTGTCTGGGCAGCCGGGCTCAAATAAATTGATTGCGGGGGGATTTTCTTCCCCCCTGTTTTCAGACTGACACGGTTTCATCCCGGATTTTTCAAAGCGGCATGTTCCCGCATTCCCCGCAATCTTTGCCGGAGTATGCCGTGAACTTGTCTTCCTGTTTTTGAAGTTCCAGGATTTCGCCGTTTTCAAGACGGGGAATCTCGAAGCTCAGCAGTCCGTTTTCCTGCCGGAACGCGACTTCCTGGCCGTCGGAGGCGCGGATTATCTTCCGGATGTTGTCCTGTTTCCCCAGACGGATTGTCATGCGGATGTCGTGCAGCGGAATATTCGGGAGTTCCTCCTGATAATTGACGATGCCGAGGAGCAGGGAAGCGGATGTCGTGCTTTTCAGCAAGGTGATCTCCGTGGAGTTCGGCAGATTTTCCGATTCCGTCACGAATGCCGGCAGGTGAGTCCGCAGAAAATTCCTGCCGAATTCCTGCTGGCTGTGCCGGCGTATTCCGAGCAGATTGGAATAGAAGCGGAAACATGTTCCCCTGCCGTATTGATGTTCCGTCATGCCGGCGAAGACGGTTGTTTTTCCCGGCGGGTTGGAATGGATTGATGCGTAATGAACCGGATCGTTTACGGGAAAATCCGGCAGGTTGACGAATGCGTGAACCTTTGCCGTCGAAGCCGTGGCGAGCGGCGAGATGCCGTCCGACGAGAGAAAACGGTCCGGCAGCGCCAGATAACTGCATGTTTCCGTATCCCTGCCGCTGTCATTCACACCGAATACATCCGCCAGAATGAAGTTCCCGCTGTATTGCCCCCCGCTGTTGAAGCGTGATGTGCTGCCCGTTGCGATGAAGAGTCCGCCGGAAGCCGTGAATCTGCGGAATTTCTCATATTCCGTATCCGGAAGGTAGTCCGCATTGGCGGCGATGAGCGCTTTCAGTCCGGAATAGTCCTCCGTGCGTTCCGTGACGATCCGATAGGGAATATGGAGACTCTGGAGCAGATCCGCAATGCCGAGCAGTTCTTCGACTACGTCATTTTTGCGGAGTTCCATGTTGCCGCCGCCCTCTTTCAGTTCGCGCAGGCTGGTGCCGCTGCTCTGGCGGCTGACGCAGGAGTTCATGGAAAAGTAGACTCCGACTTCCGCGACCGGAACGGGATGATGGGAGGCGATCATGTTTTTGAACGGCGCCAGTTTTCCGTTCAGCACATGGAGGCGTCGGTAAAAGGATTCTTCCAGCGTGCCGTCCGGGTTGATTGCATCAATGAAGAAGTAGGCGCCGCCGTTTGCGAGTGTGGTCAGAGCATGAAGAAAAAGCTCGTCGTCCGATTTTTCTGAAGTGTGATCGTACAGCGTGACACAGCGCGAAGTCATGAATTCGAACGGCTTTTTTGTGGAATAGGCGTCGAACACTTTGACCGCCAGCCTCTGCTGACGTCTGCCGCCGTAGAAATCGCCCGAAGCATAATCGGAAGCCTCTGCAATGCCGGCTGTCTGCCCCAGATACCAGCCGTGGAGCACCGGCGAAAACTGATGTGTCACGGTTGCATCCGGGCGTATTTGACGCACTGTCCGCGTAAGTTCCTTTGCAAAATCAGCCAGCGAATTTTCACGAAAATGCTGGAATGCCAGCCATTGAGGCTCCTTCCAGTCGATTTTCTCGGGAATTTCCATTCCGGATGTGCTGCGGAACTTCGCGCGGCACGCATCACAGCAGCAGATCATCGGCCAGAAAGTCATGTCGATGAAGATTCCGTCGACGGGGTAGTGCAGAATTTCCGCAAGCTGTTTCCGGTAGAATTCAAGGATGCGGGGATGGTTCGGACAGGAGAAATGGTAGCGCCCGCTGTGCGTTTCCCCGTTGATGTCGCGCATGGAGCATTCGGGAAACCTCTGCACGGAGTCGTTGTGGTAATTGACTGTGTAATAGGCAATCGGGACGATTCTCGCCGCTTTCAGACCGCGTACCGTTTCACCGAATCCGTCGCGTCCTCCGAGTCCCCCGTGCATGTGCCCGGTCTGCGTCGGGTAATAGCAGTTGCCGTTGTGGTCGCAGGCGTAAACCATGGCGGATTCCACGCCGGAAAGTTTCACGAGCCGGACATACTCTTCCGGGTTGAAACGACTCATGTATTCAGGTTTCTGATCCGTGATATGATTGTCGACCAGCAGTCTGGAATAGCATGTATCAATCCATGACATGATAATTTTCATCCTGTTTTTTCTGTATTGTTTTCTGTTTCGCGCTTGCTGCGGCAGCGTTATTCCTCTACATTATTATAGATTCAGTTCTGGAAAATAACTAGAGGAGAAAATCATCATTGGCAGCACAAAACATGCTTTCGGAACGATTCGGAGTGCTGAATATTACGCCGGGGACGACTTATCACGGAAACTGGGTGTCCGGGAGAATAGAGCGCAACCGCCGGATTTACGATTATGAGTTTGTCTACTTTTCCGGCGGAAACGGGCGTTTCATAACCGGGAATGCCGTTTATTACTGCCGGGCGGGGACGGTAATCATCGTTCCTCCGCAGACGGTGCATTGCACGATTGCCGATTCCGCCGTGGAGCGCTGGTGCATTCATTTCGACTGGTACGGCAATTGCCGCGCCCACCGTGAAAAGGAGCGTGTCTGGGTGTTTCTTGACGAGGAGGAGTCATTCGACCCGGAACTTGCGGCGGCGCCTCCGGCGGAGAGTCTCGGCATGGTGTTTCCGTTTCATAATACGCTGCATGAGAAGGAGCGTGCGGTTCTGTCGGATCTACTTGAACGTTTTTTCAATACGGTTCCCGACTCTCTGCCCGATTTTCTGCGGAGACGCGGTCTTTTTCTGGAAATCCTTGCCCTTGCCATGCAACGGGAGCAGCATCAGCTTCCCGTCAATGAGAAACTGAATCCGCGTTTTTTCCAGGCAAAGAGCATCATGGACGCCTCATTCGAGAATCCGCGCCTGACGATCCGGCAGGTCGCGGAGCGGCTCAGGATTACGCCGAATCATCTGACGAAACTTTTCCGGCATGAGACGGGCATGAGCGCTCTGGATTATGTTCAGAATCTGCGTTTGCAGCGTGCCGCGGAACTCCTGCGGGAGAATTCGCTGAACATTCAGGAGGTCGCGCTGGAATCGGGCTTTGGGGACCCGAATTATTTCACGCGCCTTTTCCGTCAGCGTCGCGGCATGACTCCGACTCATTTCCGGCGTATTCTGCAGAATATGAAGTGAATTTGCTCACCGTTCATTCTCCGCAAGATACTGCGCGATGCTTTCCGATGCTTTTTTCAAATGGGCGAGAATGAGACGGTCCTGTTTTTCATTTGCATGTTCGGGAAGGGTGTAGACCCCCAGCGCTCCGGCGATTTCTCCGCCGGGGGCAAAGACCGGAACACTGTAGCTGTAAGTCCGGTAACGTTTGCGCAGTGTAATGCAATATCCCTGTCTGCGAATTCGTTTCACATCGTTTTCATAATCCTCCCAGTAAAATTCCGGCATGCCGTTTTCTTCCATGAGGAGCTGCTGCCGTTCCGGCGGGGAAAAAGAGAAAATGACCCGTCCCGTGGCGGTTTCATAAAGGTAAAATCTGCGGACGGGATCCGTTCCGACACGGTAGATATCACCTCCGGGGCCGACGTTTACAAAAGTGGTCCAGACATTGTTTTCCAGGATGATGTAGGTCATGCCCTCCTTGATCTTCTTTACATGCCGCAGCAGAATATCGGTCACATACGACTGGAAATGACAGGTCGCGGTCTGATTGCGGTAGGCGATCTTCCTGCACAGATAGCCGCTGGTGTAATGCCCGAAACCGTCTTTTTCCGCATAACCGCAATATACCATTGTCTTCAGCAGGTTATGAGCCGTTTTTACGGAGAGTCCCTGTTTCTGCGCAAGCGTCTTCAGGCGCGCTCCCTGCGGGCTTTCAAACAGGAGAACCGACAGCAGATCCAGGGCTTTCTTCACAGCTTTGACCGGCACTTCGTTTTTTTTCCGCATAATCTCTCCCTGCTGTTTTTTGTCTACAATATTCCCTGAACGCTGTTTTTCAAGAACCCGATTTCCCATAATAAGGGAAAATCTTCTTCCGGAATTGCTTTTGGCGGAAGACCGGAAATATTAAATACAGAGCAGGAAGATCGTTTGCAAATCAACCGGAAACAAAAGCGAGGCGACTGGATATGTTCAAGATTCTGATCCCGGAAACAACGGGAATTCACCGGACGGCGGCGGAAATTTTCGCCGGGTACTCACGGAAAATCACGGGACGGACACCTGAGATCATTACGGCGGACGATGGGACAAGCGACCTTGTCGTACTGGGCAATGATGCGGAACATCCGTTCGTGCTGGAACTTCTTCTGGCGGGGAAGGCGGATTCGCTCGGGATCCGTTATGACAGCGATGACTATTCACTGACGAGCCTTCGTGAAAATGAGCGGAATCTTCTGCTGATCGCGGGGGGCAGGGGGCGTGCCCTGCTTTACGGCGTTTACGATTATCTGGAACGGTGCGGCTGTTCCTGGTTCTGGGATGAGGATTTTGTCCCGGAGCTGGACGAGCTGCCGCTGACAGGTTTTTCCGTGAAGGAAAGTCCCCGTTTTGAATATCGGGGTCTGCGCTATTTCGCGCACCGCAGTCTCCATCGTTTCCAGGCGGAACATTGGAATCTGGAGGACTGGAAACGCGAAATTGACTGGATCGTGAAAAAACGTTTGAATTTCTTCATGCTCCGCATCGGCATGGACGACATTTTTCAGAAGGCGTTTCCGGAAACTGTGCCTTATCCCGACCCGGACCGGAGCACACCCACCGACATTCCCCGTTCCTTCAACGACCGCACGCAGTTCTGGTCTTTGGAAGAACGGGGAAAACTGCGTGCCGCGTTGCTGCAGTATGCCCGTGAGCGGGATCTCATGCACCCCGAAGATACCGGAACCATGAGCCACTGGTACAGCCGGACGCCGCAGGAGTTTCTGGACTCGGTCCAGCCGGAATTCATGCCGCAGGCGAACATGACGCAGTATGGAGAACCTTCCGGACTGGTCTGGGACATCCGTCAGCAGAAACATCTCGACAACTATTTCAAGTTGACGGAAGCGCATATCGAACACTACGGTTCGCCGGAATTGTTTCATACCATCGGTCTTGCGGAACGCCTCTGCTACCGGGATCATGCGCGGAATCATCTGATGAAGCTCTATACTTACCGCAGGATCATCGGGAAACTGCGTTCCAGATATTCCTCCGCGCCTCTGATGCTCGCAACATGGGATTTTATATGCCACTGGACGCCGGAGGAGGTGCGCAGTCTTGTCCGTGAACTGAATCCCCGGAACACTCTGATTCTTGATTATACTTCCGACAGCTGTGATGAACTGAATAATTTTCAGAACTGGAATCTGATCGGTAATTTTCCGTGGACGTTCGGCATTTTCCATGCGTTCGAGGCGAATACGGAGATGCGCGGCAATTACAATGTGATTGAACGGCGCCTTCCGGTCGCGGCGGAGGATCCGATGTGCAAGGGAATGATTTACTGGCCGGAAAGTTCCCACACAGACACCCTCATGCTGGAATATTTTGCGGCGAACAGCTGGAATCCGGGGAATTTCCGCATTTCGGAGTTTCTGGAGGTCTTCTGCCGGAAGCGCTATCGGCAGGAGAGGGAATACGCCGGGATGACTCCGGTATGGCGCGCCATGCTGCCGCTGATCCGGAGCAATTACTGGCGGCAGAATCAGCAGATGCCGATGAGAGGCTGTCTTTACGTGGATTACTTTTTCCGGATTCTGGAACACACGATGACCGATCTGAATTTACGGCTGCTGGAAAATCATGAGGCAATCACAAAGGAGCTGAACGGGACGGTCCGGATTGCACCGGTGTGCATCCGGATGCTTGGCAGTCTGGATTATGCCTGCCTGAGCCGTCATGCGAAACGGGACTGGATGGATCTTGCGCGCTGTGCCGTTTCCCGGCTGTCCAACTTCGCGTGCGGGGTTCTTGCCTTGCGCATGGAGGCATGGCGGAATGGAGAGGAGGACGGCGCTTCGGTTTTGAAATATGCGGAACTGATCGGCGGGCTGCTCGAAAATGAAAAAATGCTTCTTGGCGCACATGAGGACTTTTCGCTTTATGCAAGCCTGCTCCGAATGCGGGAGAGTTACCGGACCAATCCCGGTTTCGAGTCGACTCTGAAGGGCAACGCGGAAAATATTTACTGCCGCAGTTTCATCTATGAACTGTTTGACGGTTGCTACATTCCGGAATTCGGATGTTACCGCAGGTGGCTGGCATCCGGGATCTCCTCGGGAGACCGTTCCCCGTGGCGTTGTCCGGAGGCTCTTTTCCGCAGGGAAAAGAAACGGATCGCCGACAGGTTTTACAATACTCCGCTTGCCTCGCTTGCGCCGGACCGGGAACATTGCATTGCCGCGCTGCCGAAAACGCTTGCTGAATTGGCGACAATTGCGGACGAGCTGATCGCAGGTTCGGAAAAGATTCTTGCCTGAAGATAAAAAAGACACGAAGAGCTGGAAAACCGGTTCTTCGTGTCTCTGCAGCAGGGGAAGGAGTTATTTGAGAACAAGTTCTCCATAGTATTCGATCAGATGGTAGTTCCCCTGCGGAAGCTGTGGAATTGTGCTCAGCTGACAGCTTTTCTGCCCGAAGTTGTAGTTGTATCGTCCGAGAAGGATCGTCCATTTTCCGTTGTTGTCAAAGTCTACGCCGGTCAGATCCCTGAGCATTTTCAGGGGAATTGCAACTTCCACGGTCCAGCTTTTATCCTTGTCATTGTAGTTGTTGATTGTGCCCTGAACGACTGCCGCGGTCTGGAATGACGGGTCAAGCGTGCCCCAGTCGGCACGGGCGTAACCGCGGGATTCAAAAAGGAACGTCGTCTTCCTGCCGTTCGGCGCGGCATAAAGCTCCCAGTATTTCGGTGATTTTTCGGATTTGATGAAGATTTCAAAGAGGTCGCCCTGAAGATAGAGATGCTCCTGATCTTCCTTGCCGTATTGAACGACGTCGGAATCCTGCAGCACTGCGCCGATATACAGATAACTGCCGTCATAAACCAGCTTTGCCATGCCGGGCTCAAATGCGTCCGGGTTTTTCGCGACTTTCGGCATTACCACGCCGTAATCGCGCGCCGGAAGCTGAAATGCGTAAGCGGGAGTTTTCGCCCATGCCTCTTCATTCAGATTGCCGTCCAGCGTGATCTTGCCTGCGGCTTTCGACGCAGTGATCTTCTCACGCGGAGCATCGGCTCCGAAACGTTTTTCAAAATCGTCGTGCGCGCAGGAAGCGAGCAGAACGACCGCGAGTGCCGGAACGAGTCCGCGGAACAGCAGTGTAAATGCTTTCATGGATATGTCTCCCTTTTTGATGTGTGAAAAAACTAATATACACAGGGAAATGCTTTTGTCAAACCTTGGACGGTACTCGGATGGGGAAAAAGTCTCTTCCGGCACCGTCTGCCGGTTGTTCGGGAGGAACTGCATGTGCGGGAGACTTCCGCACGGCGAAATTCTTTCCCCGGCACCTTCGGGCTTTTCGTATGAAATGTTACTATCGTACAAAAAAAACGGCAAAAAGATATTTTATCGTTTGACATTTCCGGAAAGTGCCTGTAATAATAAGGTTCATCGACAAAACAACAATACGCCTTTAAGATGGGAAAATAGGATTTAAGATGTTCATGCTGTCTGCTAGAACTGCCGGACAATTTGCGGCTGTACTGTGTACATTTGCATTTGTTTCCGCCGGACAAGATAACAAAACACAGTCACAGCCGCCGCAGCCGGTGTCTCCTCCGGCTGAGGCTGTCGCCGCCGAAGCGCCCCCTGATTCCGCGGGCGGAAGCGATTTGGAACAGGCGGCTTCCGGCTTTACCGGCTCGACCGGGAAACTGACCGTCATCAAGCGGCTGGAAGCCTTGTTCAAAGGTTCGGCAAAGCCGATTGTCCAGACAAAAACGTTTGAACCGGTGAAGCCTTATATCGCAATGCATGAGATCCCGGCGCGGGATGAGCTGACTCCCGCCCGCATGATTATCGTCTACCGTCTGCGTTTCGTCAACGCCAAGAAGGCACAGGACGCGATCGAAGGGATTGTGGGAGAGAGCGGGACGGTCGAAATCTCGGAGAATCAGAACACTGTAATCATCAATACGGAAAAGGAGAAGGCCGATGCCATCCGGGGCGCCCTGCTTTCCCTGGATCAGCCGCAGCCGCAGATTCTGGTGGAGGCACAGATCATTGAAGTGCAGCTGGAGCAGGGGGAGGTGCGCGATGTGCAGGCGCAGTATTCGCAGAAGGACGGCAAGACCGGCACGATTGACACCTATGGCTTCAAGCTGGACAGTCCCGGGCAGAAGAACAACATCGACCAGAATTCAGGATTCAATTTTTTCCCGGTTTCCACATCGGATTCCGACGGCGGATTCAAGAAACTGCAGATTGCCTTGAATTGGCTGAGCACCAGTACGGACGCAAAGATCCTCGCCTCTCCGAACATCATTGCCGATCTCGGTTCCGAAGCGACCATGACGACCGGTGAAGAGATTCCGTACGCCGAGGCGAATATGACGAATGTGGGCGTTGCGCAGAACATCAAGTTCAAGAAGACTGGCGTGAATCTGCGGATCAAGCCGGTTATCATTAACAAGGATACGGTAAGGCTTGAGATCAAACCGGAAATCATTCTGGCGGTGCGCTACCAGACCTTTTCCCAGAAGGACAGCGAAGGAAACGTGACAAGCGAGAGCAGCATCCCCGTCGTTTCCGTCCGCAATATCGAAACGACCCTGACTGCCGCTGACGGCGAAATCATCATGCTCGGCGGACTGTATTCCAGCGAGGCCACGGAGCGCCTGCGGAAAACCCCCTTCTTCAGTGATTTGCCTGTCGTCGGCGATCTCTTTACCGCGAAGGATGCAACCATCTATGACAAACAGCTTCTGTTTTTCATGAAGATTCATATTCTGCCTTCGCCTTATTCCGTGGTGCTTGATCCGGAAGCGAATGCCGCCATGATTCAGGATATCGGGCGCTCCGTGCGTGATTCCGGCACGCTGTTCCGGGAGAAGAGCAAGCCGGAAATCAAGGATCAGGAAACGCTTTTCAGGATTGACTCCCTCTGGAACCCGAAACCGGTGATCCTGAAAAAGGTCGGAAACGAGGCGGGAGAAGAGAAACGGGTTCCGCCGCGGCAGTTTCTGAATCCGAAGCCGGCCGCTCCCGGAAAGGATTCCGGCGCATCGAAGAAGCCTGCTCCGGAAAATGCTGTTTCAGACAGGAGTGCCGAAACAGAGAAAAACGGGCAGAAGTAAAAGATGAATATCAGGAAACACTGGAAAAAGATTCTGTTGGCAGTTGCCGGAGTTCTTGTCGCGGCGGGAGCAGTGCTTTATTTTGCCGCTCCGGAGCTGTTCCGCGGCGGAAGGAGCGGGAAGAGCGAATCCAAGGCGCCTGACAGGATTTACCCGGTGAAACGGGGAGACATGGTGATCGGGATCATGCTCAAGGGCAGCGTGAATGCGAAAACCAAGCACAAACTCGCTTTGGAAGCTCCCTGGGGCACGAAACTGATCCGGGTCGTCGATGAAAACAAGCGCGTGAAAAAAGGGGACATCGTCGCCGAATTCGAGGCATCGGATCTGATCCTGAAAATTGACGACTATAGACTGACGATTGAACAGACGAAGAAAGACCTTGCGATTGCTCTGGAAGAACGAGCCGTGCTGATCAGCACCAACAAGGCGGACATCCGTGCCGCGCGGGACAAGGTGACGGACTGCGAGGACGCTTACAGCAAGTATGTGCGCCTGGAGGGACCGCGCGACCGTGACAGCGCGGAACTGAAAGTTTCCGATGCGGAAACCGAACTTTCCGAGGCGGAAGACGCCGTGACAACGGCGAAGAGCGACTATGAATCGACTGTTTTTGCCGACGAAGCGGAGGAAAAGAAGGCGAAACAGGCGATTGTCGATGCCGAGAAGAAACGTGAAAGCGCCGAAACGAAACTGAATTCCGCCATGCTGGAACGGAAATTGTTCAAACGCTATACCTATCCGAACAAACTTAAAACGCTGCGGAACAATCTGGCGCAGGCGAAACTGGATTACGAGAAAACAAAGGTCCGGACGCAGTCTCTGCTGACGCAGAAGAACAATCAGATTTACCGTTATGAAATCACGATCCGCAACAACGAGCGCCAGTTGAAACGCCACACCTCGTGGCTGCCGATGCTGACACTGATCGCGCCGGTCGATGGAATCGTGACTTATGGAGATCCGGACCGTCTGTGGGGCAATCCCGAAGTCAAAGTCGGCATGGACGGACGCAGGAAGCAGGTCATCATCACGATTCCCGACATGAGCAAGATGATTGTCGATGTGAATCTGCCGGAGCAGTACCGCTCGAAAGTCATGGTCGGGGACCCCGTCATCATTACGCCGGAGTCGATCCAGACCATCAAGATCAAGGGCAGAATCGCCTCCATTGCGTCGCTTCCGGTCAATATCATTCCGTGGGACAAGAGCACGCCGAAAATTTACCGGACGGTGGTGGATTTCTCCGACGACAACCCGAAGATTGTAAGCGGTATGAGTGTTCAGGTGGAAGTGGTGTCCAAGATACTGAAAGACGTGATTTCAATTCCGATTGAGGCGGTATTTGAGGAAGGCGGGCAGCTTCTGGTTTACCGCAAGACGCTTTCGGGTCCGGAAAAGGTCAATGTCAGGATCGGGGCGACCAGCGACAGCGCCGTGGAAGTGACCGACGGGCTTGAGGAGGGCGATGAAGTCTACCTTTACCGTCCGTTCCAGGCGACAAAGAAGTGAGTTCCGGCAAAAGGCGGTGCTGTTATGGAACAGACGAAGGAAAAACGTATGGAGGCGCTTCATCTCGGCGATATCCGCAAGACCTATCATGCCGGTTCGTTCGATGTGCCGGTTCTCAAGGGCGTGAATTTCGACGTTATGCGCGGGGAATTCATCGGCATCATGGGTTCTTCCGGCTCGGGAAAATCCACGCTGCTGAACATTCTCGGCACGCTGGACAAACCCACCTCCGGGGAATACCGGCTTGACGGAATCAATGTGGAAACCCTTTCCGACAGAGAACTTACGACGATCCGGAATATCAAGATCGGGTTTGTCTTCCAGGCATTCAACCTGTTTCCGCATCTGACCGTTCAGGAGAATATTGAAGTGCCGATGCTTTATGCCGGCGTGCCAAAGCATATCCGGCGCAGGATCGCCGCGGAAATGGCGGAAAAAGTCAAACTTGCGCACCGTCTGGATCACCGCCCCACCCAGCTTTCCGGCGGAGAGTGCCAGCGCGTTGCCGTTGCCCGCTCACTGGTGAACAATCCGACTTTCATTCTGGCGGATGAACCGACCGGAAATCTGGACGAGAAAACCGGGATTGAGATCATGAAGCTGTTCCATGAGCTTCATGCCGCGGGAACGACTCTGGTGATGGTGACGCACAATCCGCAGTATGAACCGGAATATGACCGGGTGATTTATCTCCGCAACGGGCGGAAATGGCGCGTGGTCGATAATATCAACCACAAGACCGAGGAGTTTGAAACATGAAGCTCGGCGATCAGCTATGGCTTTCCTTTCACAACCTGATGCTTCATAAGATCCGGTCGGTGCTGACTTCTCTGGGCATTATTTTCGGTGTCGGCAGCGTGATTGCGATGCTTTCCATTTCCGAGGGAGCGAAACGGGAAGCGCTGGCGCAGATTGAATCCATGGGGGTGGACAAGATCATTGTTTCGACAAGAAAGCCGCCGCCGACCGGCAAGGACGTGTCCGAGAATACGACGAACAGCAACCTGGAGACGTTCGGGCTGACGCAGGCGGATCATGACCATATTCTGCACATGGACAATGTGAAGTCCATCGCCACGGCGCGGAACTCCCGGAAAAGCATCCTGCGGGGAACGACTCAGCTTGACCTGTCACTGTTCGGAGTGACGCTGGATTTTCTGGAGGAGAGCCGTTCCGTGATCACGCAGGGACGCTGGCTGTCGCCTCTGGACAAGGATCGCAATGTCTGTGTGCTCGGAATTGATGCGAAGCGTGCGCTCTTTTCCCTTGCAGAGCGGGACATCATCGGGAAGGTGATCTCCATCGACGACGATGCGTTCCGGATCGTCGGCGTGCTGGAAAACCAGAAGGGAACCACGATTGAAGGCGTCGGCAGTCCGAACAGCGCCATTTTCATCAGCAAGGAGGCTTCGGAGTCGATTTACGGCAGAACTTCCGTGACACGGGTCAGCGGCAGGACTTCCATCGAGGTCGTTGATTATGACTGCTTCATTGTGAAGGTGCTGGATGTGAGTTATATTGATTTCACGTCCAAGAGAATTGCCGCGTATCTTGCCAAGATGCACAATGATGTGAAGGACTGGGAAATGGTGGTGCCGCTGGATCTCCTGAAGCAGCGGGAGCAGACGCAGAACATCTTTACGGTCGTCATGAGTTCGATAGCGGGAATTTCCCTGCTGGTCGGCGGGATCGGCATTATGAACATCATGCTGGCGAACGTTTACGAGCGGCGGAAAGAGATCGGCACACGGCGCGCTCTCGGTGCACAGAAGGGGGATATTATCCGCCAGTTCCTGTTTGAGACGATCTTCCTGACTTCGATCGGCGGTTCGATCGGTGTCGGGCTGGGGTTGTGCATTGCGAAAATTGTGACGAAGTATGCGAACTGGCCCGTGGCGTTTTCGATCTGGTTCATCATTCTCGCCCTTGTGATTTCCGCCGTGATCGGGATCATTTTCGGCACGTATCCCGCCTGGAAAGCCGCACAGCAGAATCCCATCGACGTGCTCCGCGCGGAGTAGAACTGGAACGGCGTATCTGCACAGAGCGATCTCCTGCCTCATGGAAAGTCCATTCAAAAAAAGGCTGTCCGGCGGGGACGCAAAGAGAATCCCTCCATATTGACCTGCTCCGTCCCCGCGGAAAGAATCCGGCGGAGGAATGGCTGACGGGATGCCGTTGCCGGTTTGCCTTTTGAAAGACAAGAGTGTATATTATAAAGATTTGTGAATAAAAGGAAAAAGATTATGTCTGTACAATTTATTGAAAACAAAAATCTATTTATTTTATCCTGTGCAAAACTTTCCTATGCTTTTTACGTTGACGCCAACAGGCGGCTGGTTCATCTGCATTTCGGGGGAAAGGTTTTCGGGGAGGAAGGACTGATCCAGCAGGAAATCCGCAAAAGCCATTCCTCCTTTTCGCCGTGGGCGGCGGGAGAAAAGCCGGAGGATTCCGTTGATGCCCTTCAGCTGGAGTTTTCCGGATTCAATACGGGGGATTTCCGTGTGAATTCGGCTGCGGTGCAAACCTGCAACGGTTCCCGGATTACGGACGCGCTCTATGTGTCGCACCGGATTTACAAGGGGAAGAAACGCCTTGCAGGGCTGCCTTCCGCTTTTGCCGGAGATCATGACAGCGTGGAGACGCTTGAGATTACGATGCGCGACACCGCATGCGAGCTTGAATTCATACTCTCTTACTCCGTATTTGAAGAGTGCAGCACGATTGTTCGTTCCGTAAAAGCCGTCAACGGAACTGCGTCTCCCCTTGTGCTGGAACGTCTGATGAGCGCACAGCTCGACTTGCCGCATACGGGTTTCGACTTTGTCCAGCTGAGCGGTTCGTGGACGCGCGAACGTCATCCGGAGCGGACTTCTCTGCGTTCTGGAATTCAGGCGATCCGCAGTGTCCGCGGTGCCTCCGGACACCAGAACAGCCCGGCGGTAGCCCTGATGGCGCATGATGCCACCGAATATTCCGGCGACGTCTACGGTGCGGTTCTGGCTTACAGCGGCAATTTCCTGATCGAGGTGGAGTGCGAACAGTATGGAACGGCACGGCTTTGCGCGGGGATCAATCCTGAGAATTTCTCATGGAGGCTCGCGCCGGGGGAATCGTTTGAAACGCCGGAAGTGTATCTGACTTATTCCGGGGAAGGGCTCGGCGGCATGTCCCGCAATCTGCATGATTTCATGCGCCGGCATCTGATCCGCGACGGCTGGGCATACAGGAAGCGTCCGCTTCTTGTGAACAGCTGGGAAGCTGCCTACTTTGATTTCGACTCCGCGAAGCTGCTCGGAATTGCCGAAAGCGCCGCCAGGCTCGGCATTGAGATGCTGGTTCTTGACGATGGCTGGTTCGGTGTCCGCAACGATGACACGACATCGCTTGGCGACTGGTTTGTAAATACGGAAAAGATCGGTGATCTCGGTGAGCTGGTGCGGAAAATCAATGCGCTCGGAATGAAGTTCGGGCTCTGGTTCGAGCCGGAGATGATTTCCGAGAAGAGCGAGCTGTACCGGAAGCATCCGGAGTGGGTTCTGCACGAACCGGGACGCAGACGTTCCATCGGGCGGGAGCAGATGCTGCTGGATATGTCGCGCCCCGAAGTGGTGCAGTATCTTTTTGAAACGATTTCCAATATCCTGCATTCCGCGAACATCGAATATTTGAAATGGGATATGAACCGGAATCTGACCGAAGTCTATTCGGATGTGCTTCCCCCGGAGCGGCAGGGAGAGGTTTCGCACCGGTATATGCTTGGTGTCTACCGCCTGCATGAAATGCTCCTCAAGGAGTTCCCCGGACTCCTGATTGAAGGATGTTCCGGCGGCGGAGGGCGTTTCGACGCCGGAATGCTGGGGTATGTCCCGCAGATCTGGTGCAGTGACGATACGGATGCGATGGAACGTATTCTGATTCAGCTCGGAACCTCTTATTTTTATCCCGTCAGCGCGATCGGCGCCCATGTTTCCGTCTGCCCGAACCATATTACCGGACGGATTACGCCGTTTGCCACAAGGGGAGATATTGCGCTTTCCGGCACTTTCGGTTATGAACTTGACCTGACGAAACTTTCCGAGGAGGAACAGGCGCTGGTAAGGAAGCAGGTCGCGGATTATCATAAATACCATCATATTATTGCCGGAGGAGATCTTTACCGTCTGTCGGACTCTTTCAAGGTCAATGCTTTTGACGCATGGATGTATGTTTCCAGGGATCGCAGGGAAGCTCTGATTACGGCTGTCTGCCGTTTCTGCCGGCCGAACGACGGTGTCCGCTTTGTGCGTCCCCGCGGGCTGGATCCGGAGATGATTTATGAAGTGGACGGGATGCAGATTTCCGGTGCAACCCTGATGTCCGTCGGGATTCAGGTGAGACTGAATTCTGACGGCGCCAGCCGCATTTATTATCTGAAGGCTTTGTAAACGGTTCCGGGTTTCCCGGAGATGTTCCGGGAAACTGCCGCTGGAGAGTCTTCATTTTTTTACGTGAAAATGTTTTTTATAAAAAACTTTTTCCACTCCTTGAAAAAAGATGGAACCGGGTATTATATTGGAATCAGTCCGTTTTTTACAAAAAAACAAAAGAAGGAGTGCCACATGAAAGAATTCAGCAAATGCAAATGGTTTGCGGCGGCTTTGGCTGCAACAGCGGGGACGGGGCTGCTTTTCGGAGCGGAAGTCATTAGAATCGAAAAAGTGGCGGATCTTCCTGGCGCGAAGAAACTTGTGGAAAACGCCGCGGAGAAGTCCATTACTGCAAGCGGACGCTGGGCAAAAGCCACCAGCAAACCGTTCCCGGTTGACCCGGCAAAGAAATACAAACTTTCCGGAAAGATCCGGGCTGTTCCCGGGACGGTTGGCGAAAACTTTTATTTCGGATTCATTCCGCTGGATGCGAAGGGCAGGCAGATTGCTTCCGAACAGGTCAATGTAAAGACCAAAGGCACGGATACCGAACTTGCGGCTCCGGTGAAAGCGGGTGATACGGTGGTGAAGGTGAAAGATGCTTCCAAATGGGATGCCGCGTCCCCCTGGTTCGTAATTGCCTTCAATACGAAAGACGACTATTCCGATCTTCCGAACAGAGAGTTGGCGCAGATTGTGGAAAAGAAAATTGAGAAGAAGGGGGACGTCTGGGAAGTTACCCTGAAGAAACCTGCGGCAAAGGATTATCCCGCGGGCACCAAGGTTCGTCAGCAACGTTACGGCGCAACCTATATGTATACTGCCGGCGCCGCGAAGAAAGCTCCCGCCGACTGGCAGGAGTTCTCCGGTGTGGTGCAGGGAATTGCGCCGATCGGAAATCCTGCCCGTCAATGGTGGAATGGTACAAAACAGGCACAGGTTCTGCTGATTATGAATTTCGAATCCAAAGACGGCAAGACCGAGTTCAAGGATATTGTTCTTGAGACAATCGACTGATCCTGTTTCCGGTTTGAGAAAACGGGCATTCCGCAAAACGGAATGCCCTGTTTTTTTGTACCGGATTGAGAAATCTTCTGATACTTTTCTGAAACCGTTCTGACACCTTAAAGTGTCAGAAAATATTGCTGTTTTTCCATTATTTTCCGTTTTTCCTATTGCGTTCGATTTCCTTTTATTTATAATATATAACAAAGGGAAAGTGGATTTTATGGAAATTACAGTGGCGCAGAAAAAGAAAAAACTGCAAATGATTGCAAGGCGGAATGGGGTTTCCCTGTCTACGGTTTACCGGATTCAGCGTGGAGACGGCAGCCGGAGAAATCCGAAATTCCAGGCTGTAAAGCAGGAACTTCGCCTTTTGGATGAATGCGGGGAGGGAATTCCCGGCGCCCCGGTCATGATGGTCACAGAGAATTCCTTGTCTTCCCATGCGCTGGAATTTTACGAGCAGATGAAACGGCTCTGCATGGAGCGGAAGATTGAACTGGTGCTGACTCTGGAAAAGTCCGTAAAGGAGGATTTGAGGAGACGCTGTTTTGCCGGGATCATCACCCTGACGCCGATTTCCGTTCCGGATGAGATACCTGTTGTTTACCTGAACCGCCGTTCCCCGTCCGGCAGGGAGTCTTCCGTATGCGTGGATGGAATGATGAACTGGGCGAGAATGCTGATTCATCTGAAGGAGCACGGGGCAAGGAGAGTCGGCATTTTTAACGGTGTTTCCGAAAGAAACCTTTCCTATTACCTGACTGCCGGTATTCTGTCCGGAGAAGTGCTTCTGAGCCTTGCGGGACTGCCTTCCGATCCTGAGCTGATCTGCCCTGTCACTCTTTCCCCTGAGACTCATGCGGAGGGGTTGAAGCAGGCGGCGGATTATTTCTGTTCGCTGAAAAAACTTCCCGACACACTGCTGGTCAATTCCGACTTTTACATTCCGAGGATGAGCCGCCGTTTCCGGGAACATGGTGTCCGTGTCCCGGAAGACCTTCTGATTGCCGGTGTCCACAGCTATTTGCAGACGGTTCCATCCGCCTCTCATCCGACTGCTTATACTTTAATGGAAGAGTATCAGGAAGTGGAGTCCAGCCCCTGTATCTGCGGGGTCCATTGCTTTCAGGAAATGGCGGGAGCCGCTCTTGATCTTTTACTGGAGAAAATCAATCAGGCGGATTCCATTCCGAGACAAATCTGTTTCAGCCTGAAGATACAGGATTACCGTTTTGAGAGAGAAGAAATAAAATATGAAACACACAGATGAGAAGGAGGAGGAAAAATGGGCAGAGGCAGACAAACTTTTACACTGATTGAGCTTCTTGTTGTAATAGCGATCATTGCGATTCTGGCAGGGATGCTTCTGCCGGCGTTGAACAACGCCCGCGAAAAGGCGCGCATGATTTCATGCACCGGCAATATGAAACAACTGGGAATTGCCATGGGAATGTATACTTCGCAGTATGAAGACTATTTTCCCAATACGGGTGTCTATACGATCAACGGAACAGTATGCTATCCGATGAGCGTTTTAGCACATTCAACCGGTCTCGGGGGAAAGGTCTTCATCTGCCCGTCTTTCCGCGTTAACAAAAGTTCAGATGTTACAGTTCAGAAAATACAATCGTTTTCACCGCAATATCTTGGCGAGAAAATGACGAATGGCGCAGGAGAAATGACCTATGTGCATTATGGGATCAACCGTATTACCTATAACACCGGTCTGGGGATTGCAGGAAAAGTCACCCGGGTGAAGATGCCTGCCCGGTATCTGAACATGGGGGAGTCGGCATTCAATACGAACCGCGACAGGGGATTTGCGATTCTTGCCGAGAATTATTATGAGACGGGTGCATGGGGGATGGTCGACATCCGGCACAACACTTCTTCCAACGTTCTTTTTGCCGACGGACACGTGAACGGGCTCAATACGAATATGAAGATTTCCCGTTATGTCTACAACTCTTCGCTGAATCCTTACCGAAGTGCGGCTTTTACGGGAAACAGCACCGTCGGGCTCTGGAATGCCGCATTGACGAAATTTTAAAGAAACAGAGGTGATGATATGAAAAAGGAATGGATTCTCGGGGCGCTTGTCGTTGCCGGAGGGACGCTTCATGCCGCGCAGACGCTTTCCCTGACCTTTGACAGGGAGAAGATGATGGAGCTTGAGGGGAAGGAGTATCGGATACCGGCAGGCAGAGACGGGTTTCTTGAGGTAGGGAAGACTGGTTTGTCGCTTCCCGCGCAATCTCTCGTCGGTGAGCGGGGAACGATTCTGCTTCAGTTCAAACTGCAGGCTCCTACTGAGGAAAAGATGAGTCCCCGTTATATTCTGACTCTCCGCTGCAAATCGCGGATGAGCGCCGGATTGTATATTATCGAAGGCCCGAAGTATTTCCGTTTTTCCTTCGGCGATCGCACCGGTCAGATTTACCATGTGATGAAGGAGGAATTCCAGTATGGACAGCTCTATCATGCGGGAATCGCGTGGGATGGTTCCAGAGTCCGTTTTTATCTGGACGGCAAACTTGTAGGTGATTATAAGCAGCCGGTCGGGATGGAGAAGATCTCCATGCTGAATCTGGGACCTTATCGCGACGGGTGGATGGCGCCGAAACCCTGGGGAAACGATGTGTTCATAAAGAGTGTCAGGACATTCGATACGATGCTGACTTCGCAGGATGTTGCAAAAGAAAGCGGAGTTGTTCTGAAAACCGCAGGAGAACTTGCGCCGCCGCTTCTGACTGTGCCTCTGAATCCGGAAAAGGCACCGGTCATAAACGGAGAGCTTACGGAAACCTTCTGGCGGTATGGTGCTTCGCTTCCCGTGCTGATAAATCTCGGAAAACCGCTTGAAAGTTTTCAGGCTCCTCAGGGGAAGTTCCTGCTTTCTTATGATGCCAAGAATCTGTACGTCGGTTTTTCCTATCATATTCCAGCCGGAAATCCAGTCAATGCGGGCAGTCTGCGCACGAAGGACTCGGAACCGGAAGTGTGGGGAACAGAATCCTTTGAGCTGTATCTGGCCGTCAACGGAAATCTGTTCCGTTTCGCGGGGAATGCGGCGGGCGGCTATACGGAATGGAAAAACAACGGTGTGGAGTGGAACGGAAAATGGGATTACCGTTCCCAGGTCAGGATGCGGATCGACAACAGTTCCGTATGGCAGGGAGAGGCGGCGATTCCGTGGAAGACACTTGGGTTGGACGGGATACCGGAAAAGCCGCTGTCTTTCAACTTCTGCCGGACCTGGTGTCTGCCGGACTATTCCGGAGCGACTTCGCTGATCGAAGGGAAAAGCTATTCCCGCAAGGAAGATTTTATCACTCTGGCATTCGACAGGAAGGCTCCGGCAGTCCAGGTCATGGAGCAGAATAACCCATGCAAAGGAGTGTTCCGGCAGAAAGTCCGTATCATTTCCCCGGTAGATCAGGCGGTTGCTTATGAGGCTGCACTGTTGAACCGGGATGGTT
Organism: uncultured Lentisphaeria bacterium; assembly: GCA_949282305.1. Lineage (GTDB taxonomy): Bacteria > Verrucomicrobiota > Lentisphaeria > Victivallales > UBA1829 > UBA11452. Next base: position 69,801 of record CASDPB010000055.1, read on the forward strand.
CAGCCGAGCCGTTTACCATCGTTGAGAAGAAGGCGGAGCTGAAAGGCGGAGTTCCGCGGGAGATCGAGCTTGAGGCGAGAATCACTGCTCCCGCCTATGATACAATCCGTTATACATTGAAGCGGAATGACGGAGCTGTCGCACGCATCCTGGTTCCTTTCAAGCTGAACGAGAGCTATCTGGACGCCAAACCGCGTTTTCTGTCCGGTAAAATTGACTTTGATATTCAGTCGGGACTTCTTGCCGCAAAGTTCGGAGAAGACTGTTCGCCTGTTCTTGTGTTGAAGGATGTGTCGGGCAGGGAAATATTTCGGCAGAAGGTAAGCGGGGATGTGATGACGGTTCCTTTCAGCGGCAGGAATCCGCCGGGAAATTATACCGCGGCAATCCTCGGACGTGACGGCAGTGTCCTGTCCTCGCTTGCAATTCATTTTCCGGGAATTGGAAAATGGGCGGAAATGAAGTTCGATAAAACGGTAATCCTGCCGCCTTTCACCCCGCTCAAGGTAAATGGAACGGACTGCAGCATGTGGGGACGTACTTATTCTTATCGGAATTCGCTTCTTCCATGCCGGATTCAGTCTCAGGGCGTTGAGCTGCTGAATGCTCCCAGTGAAATCGTGGCGAACGGCAGGACACTTGGAAATGGAAAAACGGAACCGGTAAGTGCGGAACCGCACCGCGCGGAATTCAAAGGACGCGCAGGGAATCCGGATTGCAGCGTCACGGCGGATTCCTGGGTGGAATATGACGGCGTGGCTTACAGCAGGTTTACGGTCCGGACGAAAAAAGATCTGAAGGATTTGAAACTGCGTTTCACCCTGCCGGCGGAACTTGTCAAATATCTGCATACCAGCGAGGGCGGCTCCTGGGGGACGAAACTGACAGTGCCGGTGAAGGGCGGCAGAACAGTGTTCCGCTTTTATCCGATGGTATGGATCGGAATGGAAGACAAGGGCATCTGTTTCTTCACTGAAACACGAAACGGCTGGACCGTTCCCGCCGGAGAAACTTACAGTATTATGAAAAAAGACGGCAAGGCGATTCTGGAAGTGGCGATGCGCGAGAAACTCAAAGCCGGTGAAAAATTTGAATTCGAGTTCGGTTTTATCGCAACACCGGTGAAACCGCTGCCGGAGAATTATCCGCTGAATATCTTCGGGGATTCTCATTGTCCCCTGATGCGCCGTCCCGGACGCACACCGGTTAATGCCCTGTTCGTCGGCTCGGCGCCGTATCCAAACGAGATTTCCAGTTATTTCTGCGATCTGCCGAATGAAAAGGAGTCTCCCGCGGTTGCACCGGTCACGCAGCTGCTGAAACGCCGCGATGCCGCCGGAAACAAAATGGTGGTTTATATGGATGCGCGTTATCTTTCGGATGAGTATCCGGAAATGGCGGCGTTCAAGGACGAGTGGAAATTCTCGCCGGAACGTACGTTGAACTATACCCGCGACGGCAGGAAGTACATGCTGTATGACTGTTGTCCCGTCACTGGCGCAAGCGCGTTTTTCCACATGCACCAGAAACGTTTTCTGGAGCGCTTCAAGGCGGATGGCATTTACTATGATTTCGGGACATTCGGCATTTGCAGCAATCCGCTCCATGGATGCCGGGAGCGTTATCCGATTCTTGCCATGCGCGAATTCTACCGCCGTACGGCACTGGTTCAGTACCAGAGCGGAATCAGGGAGCCGCTGATCGTCCTTCACAATACGGACAGTGTGCAGATTCCGGCGATGACCTTTGCCACACATTTGTTCAACGGAGAGCATATCCGGCAGTCCAGCAGCACCATCATGCACAACGGCAAAGACATTCAGGATACCTATTCCATAGAAATGTTTGCCAGTGAGCTTGGCTCCATGCCGTTCGGACTGACCAACGCCGTTTACCAGTCGAATGACGTCCTGCTTCCGCAGTTCGGCGGAGGCAAGGAGGATCCGGAACTTTACAAGTTCCGCATTACCCAGGCGTTCCTTGCCGGAACCCTGCCGCATAATACGATCGTCGCCCAGTCGCGCTGTCATTACGGCATACTGGATAAAATCGTGCGCATTTATGATGAATTCCGCGTGCCGGAAGCCGGGTTCATCGGTTACTGGAATTCCCCCGCCGCAGTAAAAGGCGCGGAAAATATCTACGTGAGTGTCTATAAACATCCCGAGGAAAAGAAGGCGCTTGCCGTAATATCGCATATCGGCAAGGCGCATGAGAACCAGGAATTTGAAGTCGTATTCAATTCTGGACTGCTGGGCTTCACTCCGCAGAAGGCGGTTGATAAAATGACCGCTCCTGATCCGGAGTATGACGAACTTTACAAAATACAGGCGGAAAACCGGATTCCCCGGGACCGGGCTCCCTTAAAACTCGGGGATTTCGGTTCCAAAGTGGACGGCATCAGGGACGGAAAACTGAAAATGAGCCTGAAATATCATACATTCGCATTGGTCGAGCTGAGCGAGTAAGAAGATCGGAAAAACGGCACGGGACTGCCGGGGGATCCCCGCAGTCCCGTGAAGGAATGCGCAGGTATCCTGAAATCAGCAGATGTTGCCGAGATAGACATTCGGGAATTTCCGGTCGACGAGAGCATGGTTCTGGATCTTGTAAAGCAGCTCAAGCGGAGTGCGCGGACTTGCCGAATATTTGTAATCCGGATGATATGCCGTGAAATGCAGCGGGGTGTCGATTCCGAGCTTTGTCTCAACCCAGTCCAGATAATCGTCGATCATCTGATCGGAATCATTTTTTCCGGGAATGACCAGATAGGTCAGCTCGACATGTCCGCCGATCTCATTTTTATAGAATTCAACAGCGTCCGTGACAGGCTTCAGGGAACCACCGCACATTTCCCTGTAATACTCCTCCGAAAAACCTTTGACATCAATATTTGCGGCATCCATCAGGGGATAGATATCCTTTGCCGCCTCCCGGTTGATGTAGGCATTGGATACGAGAACAGTCTTGAGCCCGATTTCATGCGCGGCATTTGCGGCGTCGATCACGTATTCCCCGAAAACTGTCGGCTCGTTATAGGTGAAAGAGAGCGAGGCGCAGCCATGCCGCTTTGCCAGTTCCGCAATCTGGCAGGGGTCGAAATAGCGGTAGGTCAGACGCTCCTGATAGGCGGCGCGGGAGAGGTGGTGATTCTGGCAGAAGACGCATTTCAGATTGCATCCGAGCGTTCCGATGGAAAAAGTGCCCGTCCGCGGCAGAAAATGGCGCAGCGGCTTTTTCTCGATCGGATCAATCTGAAGCGCAACCGGATAACCGTAGGCTTGTGAAACCAGTTCGCCTCCACGGTTCAGCCTGACTGCGCATACGCCTGCGCCTCCGTCCGGGATCAGGCATTTTCTCGGGCAAAGCAGGCATCTTGTTTTCAGTTCTTTCTCTTTTTCCCACCATTGGGCGGCATGGACTTTCAACTGCATCATGTTCCTCTGTCAAACTCTATTTCCGTTCTTTTTCCGCGGCCTGGCGTTCCGCTTCGTAACGCCGCCGCATTGCTTCGCGCTTTCTGCCGGCGTCGAAATCCTCATCGCTCATGTTCAGCAAAGCAAACATGGCGGGCTGTTTTCCCGTGACGATGGCAAGTTCCACACCGGAGCCGTATTTCAGGACATAACCTTCCGGATCAAGCTCGACCTCAACCGGATACAGGGTTGTGGCTGTCTGCTGCGTCGATTGAAGCGGAATGTCTCCGATCCACTTGACGACACCGGTGAAGTTGCCGTATTGCAGCTTGTTGTAAACATCGCTTGTAACCCGGACCCGCTGTCCCGGCTTGACTTTGCGCACAACTCTGGCATCCACTCTGGCAATTGCGCGTATCCGGTTTCCGGAAGCGATCTTCGCTGCGACTTTGCCGCGCTCGACATACCATGTATTTTTGCAGTCCAGTTCGACGAGACGGCCCGTCGCGGGAGCTATGAGCTTGCATTCGTCGATCTGTTTCTGCAGAAATGCCAGTTCCGCTTTTTTTCCTTCCAGTTTTGCGGCGACCAGCCCCACGTCACGTTTCGCCTTTTCAATATACTGCTGTCCGAGCCCTTCGTCAACCCTTCTTGCGTTTTCTTTTGCACGTGCGAGTTCGGCTTCGCTCGCAATGGCTTCCAGCTCCGCTTTTTCAAACTCAACCTTGGAAATGGCACTGACCAGCTGGAGTTTCTTGGAACGGTCAAGACGGTCACGCGCGCGCTCGACTTTTTCCTGAGACTCTTTCAGGTTCGTCTTGGAGTACCAGAGTTCCTTCGGCAGAGGTTCCTTTTCGAGAATGCGCAGTTCCGCTTTCTTGACTTCAAGCTCCGCCGTCAGTTCCTTGACAGCCGCATCCGCCGCAATTGCTGCGGCTTCATAAGCACGGGAATCGAGTTCCGCAATCACTTCTCCCTCTTTGACGTCGTCGCCGGTCCGGAAGTTGAACTTCTTGACATGGGCGTCCACATGCCCCACGAGCTCAAAGGTGTGTTCCGGGATGATGACGCCGTCCGCATAAATGGTATCTTCGATCTCGAACAGGAACAGCGAGAGCAGCGCGGCGAGGATCGCCACGGCTCCCACGATTGTCAGGATGATGAAGACTCTGATTTTTGCACGCAGATTTGAATTCCGGTTTCCGCTTTTTGACATGAATGGTCTCCCGTATGGATCAGAGGTTTTTCAGATTGAGTTGTTGATCGCCGACAGCGAAAAGTTCACTGCCTTTGGCGGATTCCTTAAGCTGCATCGCATAAAGGTCGCGGTAGACACCCTTCTCAAGAAGGAGGTCCGCGTGTTTGCCTTTCTGCGCAATAACGCCGTCCTGAAGAACGACGATCAAATCGGAGTTGCGTACGGTGGAAAGACGATGCGCGATGATGATGGTCGTGCGCTTTTTCATCAGGGTGTCCAGCGCCTCCTGTACCGAGGCTTCGGAGACGGTGTCCAGTGCGGATGTCGCTTCGTCCAGCACCAGGACGCGCGGATTTTTGAGGATTGCCCGGGCGATGGCGATCCGCTGCTTCTGTCCGCCGGAGAGACTTACCCCGTTTTCCCCGACTTCGGACTTGTAGCCTTTGGGGAGCTCCATGATGAACTCGTGCGCATTCGCCATCTTTGCCGCTTCGACGACCTGCGCATGCATGGCGTGTTCACAGCCGTATTTGATGTTGTCTTCCACCGTGCCGCTGAAAAGGAACGATTCCTGAAGCACGATGCCGACGTTCTGGCGGAGCGATTCCATGCTCATGTCCCGCAGATCCACTCCGTCGATTTCGATGCTGCCGGAAGTCACGTCGAAGAAACGCATCAGCAGACTGGCGATTGTCGATTTGCCCGAACCGGACGGGCCGACGAGCGCGACTTTGAGTCCCGGCTCCACTTCAAGGGAGAAATCCCGCAGAACCGGCTTGTTCGGAGTATAGCCGAAACTGACGTTTGTGAATTTGAGATGCCCCTTTGCAAATTCCAGTTCGCGCGGCGATTCCGACTCCTTGATCTCCGGAATGGAGTCGAACAACACGCCGATGCGGTCGATGCTGGTCATGCCGTCAGAAATTGCGGAGGAGAGACCGCTCAGCTGATTCAGCGGCCCGGTCAGCATTGTGAGATACGTGTAATACGCCACAAGATCGCCGATGCTCATTTCCCCCTTGACTGTCATGAGTCCGCCCCAGCCGAGCGCCAGGATGATGCAGGTGATGTTGATGCCTTCGGCGATCATCCACGTGTAAACGCCCTTCATATTGAGTGAGAGCGACGCATCGAAGGTCGGACGGAGCATCTCCGCGAACTCGCGGCTTTCCGTACGCTCCTTGCCGAAGGACTTGACGACTTTGATTCCGTTGATCGTTTCCGCAAGACTTGCCGAAACTTCCGACATCCGTTCCCGGAGATTCATGGCGACCTTCTTCATGGAACGCCGGAAATAGGTGAAGTTCAGGGTTTGAAGCGGGACGAGAATCAGGCAGATCAGCGAAAGTTTCGGGCTCATGGCGATCAACGCAATGATGATGCAGGTGATCGTGAACAGGTGAATGACAAGATTCACGAGAACTGTGCTGATCATGCCGTTGAGCATGGAAACATCGGTCAGGATGTTGGAGATCAGCTTGCCGGTCCGGTATTCCTGATAGAAGCGCAGCGAGAGACTCTGAAGATGTTTGAAGAGTTTCACGCGCACGCCGAACAGAATCCGGTTGCCTGTGTAGTAGAACAGGTAGTGGCTGATGTAGAAAAAGATTTCCCGGAGAATGTAAATGACGAGAATGCCGCCGAGCAGAAGGCACAGCAAACCGAGATTGGAACTCCCCAGAGCCCTGTCGATGATTACTTTCAGAAACCACGGCATCGGCATGCCCAGTGCCGTGAAAATTAAAAGACTTATGCCTGATACCACGCAAAGTCCCCAATACGGTTTGATGAAACCAAGTAATCTTGTCAAGCCTTTCATGAGTCCAAGACTTTATTTAGTTCCGTATTTCCTGCGACATGCGGTTTACTTTACAGTCCGTTCAGAGAAATGCAACAGTCTTTTTCGCCGCAGAGCATGAAAAGTAAAAGATGGCATTCCATTACTTTCTGATAGAAAAAGAGTTATGGCAAATGACCGTTGAAATACTTTTTATACTCTTTTTTTGAGGCAGACTATTTTATGTTTTAATCAGGCTGTGATCGCTCCAATGAAAATAAGGATGATTGCACAGACAATGACGAAGAGCCATTGCTGCAGTTTTGCATGTTTGAACGGTTCTTTTCTGTCGTTTCCCATGATCCATTACTCCCTTCTTGAATTTGGAACTGTCAGTAAACATAATCTCCGGCATCGTCATTGCAAGCCCTTAAACAATATCTTTTTGAGAAAAATCAGGTTTTCTGCCGCATTCCGGTTTCCGGGGAGCTCCGGAGGAGGAAATTTTCTTTTGTCCTGTTCCGATGGGGGAGGGCGTTTCCGAGGAGCAGACCGTCTTTTGGAAAGACGGCTGCGCGTCTTGGTTCACCGGACTGCTGAAAGGGCGGAACGGATGGCATCCTTTACTTTGTCGAAAGAGTGATCCGCAACGGCGCTGATCGGAATGATCTTGATGCCGCGGACTTTTTTTCTGAGCTGTTTCAGGTTCTCTTCGCTTTCCGGAAGATCCATCTTGTTGGCGATGATCAGACATGCCCGTTTGCTGAGGTTCTTCATGTAAAGCTCAAGTTCCTTCTTGAGCGTTTTGAGGTCGTCGCACGGATTCCGTCCGTCGACTCCCGCCATGTCGAGAACGTAAACCAGAATTTTCGTCCGTTCGATGTGACGCAGAAAGGAGTGTCCGAGCCCGACATTGCGGTGTGCACCGTCAAGCAGCCCCGGAACGTCCGCCACCAGCAGATTTTTGAAGTCCGGGTAATCCACCACGCCGACTACGGGATGCAGAGTGGTAAACGGGTAGGGCGCCACTTTGGGTTTAGCATTGGAGATGGCGGAAAGCAGGGTGGATTTGCCGGCGTTCGGAAAGCCAACCAGTCCGACGTCCGCGATCATCTTGAGTTCCAGCTCGACGGGAATCGGCTCTGTTTTTTCTCCCGGCTCATGTTCGCGGGGCGCGCGGTTGACGCTGGTAGCGAAACGGGTGTTGCCGCGTCCTCCTCTGCCGCCGTAGGCAACGATGACTTCCTTGTCGACCGCGTCAATGTCCGCCATGATCTCTCCGGTTTCGGCATTTCTGACGATGGTTCCCGGCGGCACCTTGATCTTGAGGTCCTTTCCGCGGCGTCCGTGCATGTCCTTGCCTTTGCCGGGAATGCCGTTTTCCGCGGCGAATCTGCGTGTGTAAAGGAAATCCTGCAGAGTCTGTTCTCCGGGAGCCGCAACAAAAATGACATTTCCGCCGTTTCCGCCGTCGCCGCCGTTCGGGCCGCCTTTGGGGATGAACGCTTCACGCCGGAAACTGCAGCAGCCGTTGCCGCCGTTTCCCGCCTTGATTGTAATCTGGGCTTTGTCTACGAACATGATTCATACTCCGGATAAGATATTGCGGAAAGTCCAAAAAAAAGCCCGGAGCACAGGTTCCGGGCCGACCAATACAAAAAGATGCAACAGTGTCCTGTTATTCCGCGGCAGCTTCCGCCGGGATGACTTCCACCATGCGTTTCGGTTTGGAGAATTTCACCGTGCCGTCCGCGAGAGCGAACAGGGTGAAGTCTCTGCCGCATCCGACGTTTTTGCCGGGACGGTATCTGGTTCCGCGCTGGCGGATGATGATGCTGCCTGTCGTTACGAATTCACCGCCGAACGCCTTGACGCCGAGCATCTTCGGCTGGCTGTCGCGTCCGTTTTTGCTGCTGGACTGACCTTTTTTATGTGCCATGATATATCTCCTTGAAATTATAATTTCGCACTTGATACAAACATAAGCAGATAATATATCCGTTCCTCTTTTTTTTGCAACTGCTTTTTCCGAGAAATATCGGATTTTTTCCGACTTTCGGGCAACGAGTCCGGAAAAAACATGCCCGCTCCGCCGTCAGGTTCTTTCCGGTGAAACTTCCGCATCGGGTTTTCCCTCGTCCGGGGAAGGGGGCAGGTCGATGACGCTGATGTGTTTCCACGCGCCGCTTTTCCTGCGCCAGAGCATGAAGAATGCGTCAACGGCGATATAGACCGTAATGAAGAGCCAGACCGTGCCGACGGAAGCGTGGGCGAAATAAACCAGGTAGACCGTTCCGGGGATCTGGATCAGCCAGGATGTGCCGAGTCCGATCAGGAGAGGGACGAAGGTGTCTCCGGCTCCGCGCAGGCTTCCCATTGTGATGAACCGGGTGGCGTCCAGCAGGTTGAAGATCACGGCAAGCCGCAGGATTGTGATGATGTATTCCGTCACCAGAGCGTTGTCCATGTTGGTCGTTCCCTGATTCTGCGAATCGAAAATCCGGATCAGGAGCTGGGGCCAGCAAAGGTAGATGACGGAAATGGAAAGCATCCAGAGAAACAGGATTCTGATGGATCTTCCGGCAATCCGGTCGGCGACGAGCAGACGGCGTTTGCCGATGTATTGCCCGGTAATGATGCTGGTCGCGTCCATCAGTCCGATCATGGGCATGTTTCCGATCATGTTGATGGAGAGTGCGATGCTGGTTGCCGCCAGCGGTTCGTTGCCGAGCCGTCCGATCATGATGATGACGCAGGCGAATGCGGCGTTGCGCAGGAAAGTCTGGAATCCCGCCGGCGTTCCGAAGCAAAGCAGCTTCCGGATGTATTCCAGGTGAAAACGCTTGTGTCTGCGCGTTTCATATTCCTTCTGATTCACGAGCAGGAAGCAGGAGGCGGAAATACAGAGGGAGCAAAGACTTGCGATGGAGCTGGCGAGTCCCGCACCGAGAATCCCGAGCGGCGGAAGCCCGAGTTTGCCGAACACGAAAATATAGTTCAGGGGGACGGAGATCAGACAGCCGATGATTTTGATCGCGGCGACGATCTGTGTCCTGCCGCGCCCCGTGAAGAACGAAAGAAACGGCGTTTCCATGCAGATCAGTCCCGCGCAGGGAGAGAGCGCGATGAAGTATTCCGCCTCGTAGACCGCAATCCGCGGGTCATGACCGTTGTGGGTCAGAATCCAGGCGCCGCCGAGCGGCAGCGTGTAGGCAAGAACTGCGGCGACGATCGCCCCGAAGTAAAAGCCGTTCCATGTCGCCCGGATGCACCCCTCGCGATTGTCCGACCCGTGGTGCTGCGCCACAATGGTAGCCGTAAAGGAGGTCGTAATCAGGAAGAACGCCATCAGGGTGAAGAACATCTGCGACGCCGGCATGGACGCCGCGACTTCGTCTTTGGAATCCCACGCCAGGAAGACGCGGTTCGTAATCATCATGACGGTGTTGCTGGCGCTGAGAATGATCAGCGGCCATGCGATGCGCCAGATTTCGGCATATCCGCCCGGCTCGTAAAACTGACGTTTGCTGAAATAACCGGTAAATGTGTTCCATACAGGAAGAATCAGTCTGCTGAACATAATCTCTCTCAATCAAAACATGGATTAAGCGGTATTACCGTCCGCCCGGCGGGAGTTTTCCCGCACCGGAAAACTTTAAGTTACAGGAATGGGAAATATAATCATGAATTGCATGATTTCCAGTGCGGATGCTGAAAAATTTGATTTTTAAATTATTATGAAGGAAAACAGCGAAGGAACCGGCGCGGGAAAAGTCCGGGGGGCGCAGGGGATTCCCGCCGTGCGCCCCGCCGCGGACGGCAGTTTCGCCGTCGGAGCCGTTCTGTTTTCACTCGAGTGCGACAATTCCCCGCCGAGGCACGCGGAACGTGACCTTCACATTGTTTTTTCCGCTTTCCGCCTTGAACGGCAGGGGGGCGCCATGGAACAGAAGCCTTGACGGAGCTTTTGTCATGATCAGTTCCGCATCGCCGGCATAGTCGAACTCGACGGCTTTTTCCGTGCATGAATTGATCCGCATATTGGCGTCGAGGAGCATGGCTTTCTCCGCGCATGAAACGGCGAAGAGACGGCTGCCGTGCGGTTCGACTTCGACCGTATGGGCGGCATGGAAAGGAACGGTTTCATTGCTCCATACATTGGTCAGCAGGTAGTTTCCCGCGGGGAGCCCGAGCGTTTCCGGCGAGAATGTGATTTTCAGCGGTTCGTCTTCGATGTTGAACAGTCCGGCGGTGCGCAGCGGCAGAAGCGGATTGTTTTCCCCGGTGCAGAAATGCGGCGTTCTGAAATAGAGGATGCGCGGGATCAGGTTCCGGCTGTCGCGGTAATTGTAACCGCCGAGGAAGACTTCCTGTCCGTTGTTGGGATTGCAGACCGCCTTTTTCAGAGTTTTGAAACGCGGAGATTCCGGATCGGCTTCGCTGAGTCTTCCTGCAATCTCCACCATGGAATGCGAGGCGAGGCAGTAGTTCAGGCAGAACATCGCCTCCGTGTCGTTGAGCCCGGGAAAGAGTCCGACCGAGTCGCTGTTCGGCACGAAAAGATCGCCGGTGTGAGTTGCGAAACATGCCGCGCCCCAGAGGAAATTGGTTTTGACGTGATCCCAGTTGCCGCTGCCGATGTCGATGCCGTAACGGTAGTTCGTGAAATATTCCCCGAGGAAGGGGTTGCCCATGACAATGTCGCAGCCGGTCTGAAGATAGGCGTCCGCGGGAAGGCGTCTGCGGATTTCCCCGAGCCACCAGGCGCGCCATTCGTAGCCGGAGGCGTCATTGTTCTTCAGCAGGTTGTGGCTGTCCTCGAACGCATAGCTCCAAAAGTCGTGCTTCATGCCTTCAAAGGCGTAGTCGCCGAAGAACACGTCCAGCGCGTGTTCCATATAGGCGCGGACTTCCGGCAGGCTGACGTCCAGCGGCGCGGAGGACTTCACGCGGTAGTCGTAATTGATGAACCATTCCGGATGGTCTTTGAAGATCGGGGTGTGTTTGGGGCAGAACCCGCCGATCCATACCGCGGGGCGGAGTCCCGTCTCGCGGATTTTGTCGGTGAAGGCGCGCAGACCATCCGGGAATTTCCGGGGATCCACCCCGGCTTCCCCCTCATAGGGCATGCCGAGTCCGTGCGCGGGCGGCACATTGGCGGCATAGCCGTCATCCACCTGAATCCAGCGGACGGCGGGGAAGTGTTCCTTCAGGAAACGTGCCTCCCTGACAAGCATCTCTTCGGAGATGTCGCGGAAGATGCCGTCGTTCCAGGAACCCCACACCATGTTGTCGCGGTTGATTTTCGTCGCTCCGTACATCGGCGGGAGATGCCTGCGGAGTTCCGCCGTATATCGTTGGAAAATAAGTTCGAGGTCGTCTGCGTGATCCGTTGTGCCAAGATACCATTCGTCCGTCAGGGTTCTTCCCGGGGCGCAGTGAAGCGCGCCGACGCCTTTGAATCCGGAGAAAATGTCGAGGCGGATTCTGCCGTTTTCATGCGAAACCAGATAGTTGTGGTAGAACAGCTTCTGGCTGAGCGTTCCGTGGACCAGCCCTGTTTTCTTCTTGCTGTTGCTGAGGAGAATTGCCGGAAACGGCTGATAGGGAGAGCGTCCGATCCGTTCGCAGACCACGCCCGGATCCGCCCAGCGGTTCCCCGCCTGTTCGTCGAAGCCGGTGTCTTTCAGATCGCCGGAGCCGACACGGTCATAGTCCACGGGAATCGACATCTTCTCGTAGACGCGCGGGTTTTCGTTGTGATAGAAGTAATCGTCTCCGGGCTCTCCCCCGAATGTGATGCCGTTCAGTTCCACTCCGAGTTCGCAAATGTCTCGCTCCTGCCCCCCCAGCCGGAACAGGCGTCTGCAGGTGAGCTCCCCGTCTTTCAGTGTGAAATAGAAGTCGTCCCGGATTCCGTCCGGATAAAGCGCCGTGAGCTGAAGCGTCTCTCCGCCTTCCGTGATCCGGATGGACTGCGGCTCTGTTCTGCCTCCCTCTTCTGCTGAGAAAAAAGGACGGAATGTGACTGCGCCGCCATGACGGGCGGACAAGATTTCCTCTATCTTGTTCATAAGATGTTTTCTCCCCTTGAATGAAAACGGTTTCGGGAAAAATACATTCCGGTTTTCCCTTTTGCAACCGCCGGACGGAGAAATAACGGGGATTTTTTCCGTTTTTTCCTTGACACCCTTCTGAACTCATTTTCACCCGGAATCACGGCTTTTCCGCCGCATTTTGTTTGACGCTTTCCGAACTGTGGAGAAGGCGGATAAGGGATCCGCCGGAGGAATTGCGCTCCCGGGAAGCGGGAGCTGAACTGAAAAGCATCGCATGATGCGGAAAGGATCAGAAAATGATCGGACATTGCGGCGAAGGAATCTACAGGATTGAGCCGGGGAGAAAAAACAGAATGACGGAAAAACAGCTGCGGCAGCTTGCCGCGTCCGGGGAGTTCCAGGAACTTCTGCGGAATGACAGACAAATCAAACGCCTGGAGGCGCTGAAGTACAATCCCAGGGACGAGTTCCTCTCTATCTGCGAAGTTCTGGGAATGAAACTCCGTTTCAGGCACCTGGAGCTGAATCTGCTGACGCCGGCGGTATGGACGTATCTCTGGACGATCCGGAGCCCTTACACCGGAAACATCGAAAAGGCGGATGAACTGGATACGGACATCTTCCTCTACCTGCTTGCCGTGGATCTGCGGAAACTGGGCGATATATCGCCGGAGAGGATCGCGGGAGACGCCGACGGCTTCTGCCGGAGGAACGCGATCGTGTGGGAGGAGGCGAAACTGTGGCTCACGGAGAGAATCTACTTCGCCTTCCGGCCCTTCGAGATGCTGCCCGACCAGCAGCGGGAGAGCCGCGGTTCAACCGAAATCCGCTGTGACATGGACTGGATGACGCGCTTCTGTTCGATTGTCGCAAGGGAGACATGCGAGCCTGTTGCAACGGTTATGTTTGACATGGGGCTCGGATGCTGCTGCGCCTATCTGATTCAGGCTTTGCGCAGAAAGGACAGAAAACATCTGATCTACAGGAGAACCGATCCGGAACTCTGCAAACAGATCTATGAACATACGCTCCTGCTTGCAGAGCAATTCCTTGCCGGAAAGGAGAAAGCGCACTAACATGCCGGCGCGCGGGGAATCCGTTTCGGCGGGAGCATGTTCAGGCTGAGTGCCGAGCCTGTGCGCCGGGAGAGGAATCACTGCCGGCATGTTCGCCCGGTCCGGGGACCGGCAGTGACTCCGCAAGGCGTTTCCGGGGGTGTCCTGACATGACAAATCCCGCTGAAATTTATCTGATGGAAAAATACGATATAATGAAATGGGAAGATGTCAAGCCGATGTATTCCAATACAAGCTGTCGTATTTCCTGAATGCGGATGTTTTCATCGGAATATACCAGATAGCAGTATTTCCGGATATTCACCATGATGATATTTGCCATAATCATATTGGCGAACCCCAGAGCAAGGGGGACGACAACACTGCAAATGAGCCAGCACAATCCCAGCGCACCAATGGAAGGGAAAAAATCGGACTCCGTCAGAACCAGATAGGGGAAAACTATACAACTTAAAAGGCAGATCCAGACTGCGAGATGGCAAGCCAGGTTTGCGAAGAATGATAGCCATTTGATCCGTTTCATGTAGACCTCCGGGGAAGGGGAATCCTCTTCTTCCTCCTGCGGCATGTCTTCATAAGAAATGATGGCGTAGTCTTCAGGAAACGACGCATCCTCTTCTTGAGAACAGTCTGGAACAGGTTGGGCTGTCTGCTCCTCCTCCTGCCATTCTTGTCTCCTTGCTGACATGATATTCTCCGGATTTCGTATTTGTGAATATTTTTTTATTCTCAAACAGTAAAATACAGCTGCAATAAAAAAAAGCAAACAGTTTTCTGCGGCTGTTCTTAATTTATTCTTCAAGTTGGAGGAAGGAAAAATGTGAAGAGAGATACTTTTCCGTAACTTTCACAGGGCAGAGGCATAAAGAAAGAAAACGGATGATCTGGTTTTGCCGATTCCGCTGAAATTTATCTGATGGAAAAATACGACGTAATGAAATGGGAAGATGTCAAGCCGATGTATTCCAATACAAGCTGTCGTATTTCCTGAATGCGGATGTTTTCATCGGAATATACCAGATTGCAGTATTTCCGGATATTCACCATGATGATATTTGCCATGATCATATTGGCGAACCCCAGAGAAAGGGGGGTGACAACACAACTTAAAAATGCAAAGTTATAGCAAGCATTTGGTGAAGAAAAGAACTGAGGGTCTTTCACACATACAATTGCAAGAAATATTAAACTTAAAATGAGGATCCAGACTGCGAGATGGCAAGCCAGGTTTGCGAAGAATGATAGCCATTTGATCCGTTTCATGTAGACCTCCGGGGAAGGGGAATCCTTCTCCTCTTCCTCCTGCGGCATGTCTTCATAAGAAATGATGGCGTAGTCTTCAGGAAACGACGCATCCTCTTCTTGAGAACAGTCTGGAACAGATTGGGCTGTCTGCTCTTTCTGATGCCGTTTTCGTCTCCTTTTTGACATGGTATCCTCCGGATTTCGTGTTTGTGAATATTTTTTATTCTCTAGCAGTAAAATACAGCTGCAATGAAAAAAAGCAAACAGTTTTCTGCGGCTGTTCTTAATTTATTTTTCAAATTGGAGGAAAGAAAAATGTGAAGAGAGATATTTTTCCGTAACTTTCACAGGGCAGAGGCATAAAGAAGGAAATGTCTTGCCGAACTTATAATTTTTAATTTTTACATGGGAGAATTTTCACGATGAGCAGAAAAAAAAACAGAAGAATGGTTGGTGACACTCGGGAGAATCGGGCAAGAAAACTGGCGGCGGCAAGAAATCGTTCCGGCGAGGGACAAATAGCCGCGGGGGATGATGGAATGGGGAACAATGCGACGCCGAACCGCAATCAACCGCAAAATGCGGGAACGGCGGCGGAGGATGCCTCGTCTTCCCGCAATCCAGCCGGCAATTCCAAAAGCAAAAAATCTTTCTTTTCCATGGGGAATGCCGCCAATATAGCGACGGTGGGAGGTATCGTTGTTCAAGGTGTGGAAGGGGGGATGAAAGTTATGGACTGGGTGCAAGAACGACAAATATCTCCATATAAAGAGGACGCCGAGAGCTGGATGAACAGCGCCGTGGAGAAGGAAATTGCCATGGAGGAGATGGAGGAGCGGAATGCCGGCATCCATGAAATCTTTGACGAGCTGGACGAACTCTCAAGGGAAGACTCCCTTTCCGGCAGTCAGAAGGAAAGAGCGCGCGAGCTGATCGAAAAGCTGAAAGGTTCCTATGACTCGAAGGATGTCAGCGTCAAGCTGGATGAGGAGACCGGGCGGATCACCGGTCTGGACAAGACGATCAGCGACCGGCTTCAGGTGGAGCATGAGAGGAAAATCAGGAATATGGAATCTCAGGTCAGCACCCTGAACACCGCGTCGCAGAAATACACCGAAGTGGCGACGAATGCGGGATGGGGAGGCGGTGGAATCCAGTTCGGCGGCGAGGAGACCGCAAATGAGGCGAACGCGATGAAGGCGGACGTGGACAAGATTCTCAGGTCGAAGCGCAAGGAACTTCAGGCACTTCGGAAACAGGATCCCGCCGGAGATTTCAACAACCGGAGACGGCGCGAGAATGAAGAGCGGAAGGAGGAGGCGGAGAAGCGGCGGGAGGAATTCCGGCTGCGCAAAATGGAGGACGACTTCCAGTCGGAAACGGATCCGGAGAAGAAGATTGCGAACCGCCGTCAGCTGATCGAGGAGGAGGAGACGAAGCAGGCGGAGCTCCAGAAATCAATGGATGCCGCGAAAGCGGAAGTCGAGGAGCGCGCCGGGGCGAATGATGTTCCCGGACGCAATGAGGCGGAACGGCGGCTGCTGTCGCTTCAGGAGAAGATGGACGGGTCCCGGGAGAGGGTTCACGGACTGGAACAGCAGATCAGCAGTGTCCGGAGCGGACAGAACGCGCCGGGGAGCGCTGCTGCGGGAACGGCGTCGTCTCCGTCTCCGGCTGCGTCTCCGATGGCGGCTCCGGCATCGTCTCCGTCTCCGATGGCGTCCCCGGTTCCGGCGAATCCCCGTCTGCAGGAATTTGCGTGTTTCAATTCCCCGGTTTCCTCGTTTCCTCCGGGTGCGGATGAGCAGATGCGGCAGGGGGTGGCGGCATCAATGTACGGCGGCGCCATGAACGGCATATTTTCCGGAGGCGCCATGAATTCCGCCGGTGCGGAGGGCGGTTCGCAGATGGATATGATCGTGAAACAGCTTGGGGAGATCAAGGCGCAGATCCGGCATCTGGATGCGACCGTGTCGCAGGGCGGCGTGTTCTGAGCGCTTCCCGGAACCGGCTTTTCCGGAAACTGCGGAAGCCCCGGAAGCCCGGTTTTCATTTGACGGCTTTTCTCTTTTTTTTCAACTCGAAATCTCATTTTTCCCCCGGTTTTCCCCCCGATTCTGTTTGACGCTCCGCGCAGGGTAAAGCAGTGAAACGGAATCGGGCGGAAAACGGAATCAACAGCCGGAGAACGCCGTTCCGCACGGGGCGGGACGGCAGAGTTTACAAACCGCGTCGGAAACGATGCAAAAAGAAAGGATTGTCGGCATGGCTAGACAGTTTGGTATCATTACAACGACAACAGGAATCTCGGGAATCGTGGTGAACTCCTTTTCCAGGAGCAAATCCGCGGAGATCGCCGAGGCGCGCAATGAAAAAGGCGAAGTGACGGATCTCAAAGCCTACTCCAGGGGCGAAACCATTTCCGTGACCGGTCTGCTGGACACGGAATCCCTTACGATCGAACCGGGTTCCAAACTCACGCTCGGAGAGAAGGACTACATCATCGAAAGCGTGGAGCAGAGCGAGACCAACACCGGATATGCGGAGATCACGCTTTCCGCACGCACCGCGGACAGTGCGCAGATCGACGCCTACGAAACAGAAGACGTGCCGTAAGGACGGCGCAGACAGAAACGCGGGAGCGGTGACGCCGGGGAAGCACCGCTCCGGGCTGTTGAAAAACGGCTTCCCGCTCCCGCACTTTTCCGTAAAAGAACATGCAGTCGAGGAGATTTATTCATGTTTACAGAGAAACAGCTTCAAATCCTTGCCGCCTCCGATGAATTTCAGAAGCTGCTGGAGGAGGACGAACACCTCAGGGAGCTGGAGGCTTCCAAGTATGACAGACAGGAAGAGTTTGCCGGACTGATGGACGTCCTCTTCTTCCCTACCGTTATCGGACCGCTGACGGTCCGCCCGGTTACACCGGCGGTCTGGTCTTATCTCTGGGGAATGGGAAACAGTTATACCGCGGACGTCCGGAAGGCGAATGACATGGACACCGATATTTTTCTCTATCTGGTGTCCCACGATCTGCGGGAGCTGAAATGCACTCCGGCGGAAGTCGCCGCGGCGAGCATCGGCTACTGCGGGAAAAACGGCATCAGCCGCGAGGCCGCGGAAACGCTGCTCTGCGGAATGATCGCGCAGGCATTCCGTCCGCTGCGGATGCTCCCGGAAACCCGCTTCAAGGGGGACGGTCCGAATGTGTTCGACGAAGACTGGCTGACGAGGCTCTGCGCAATCGTCACGCGGGAAACCCAGGAAAGGGCATCTTATGTGATGTTTGAAATGAGCCTGCACGCCTGCTGCTGTTACTTCATCCAGGCATTGAGGAAAACGGATGTGAACAACACCATCCGCAGACGAAGCGGCGCGGAACTTTGCAGGATGATTTATGAATACACAATGAAACTCGCGGAGGGATTTCTCCGGAAGAAAGGATATGCCGTCGAAAAATGAAAACAGGGGGCAGGGCGCTTTCCGGAACTTTTTTCTTCCTCCTGCCCCCGTTGTTTTTCAGTGTCGATTATCGTTTTTCAGACTGGATTTTCAGAAGTTGTCTTGTGTTGAACGCCGTTTCGGAGATGGCTTTGACAAGCTCCGAAAGCCCGAACATGATGAGAGCGTTCAGAAGTGTGGCGAAGATTAGGGGAAGCAGAGACATTCCCGCAAATATGTTTTCCTTCTGGATGCTCATCAGCACCGCGCCTGCAATGCAGAAGAGGGTCCCGGCGACGCTGAGTCCGCCGAACACGTTGAAAATGTGGGTGAGAAGCGGAACCTTGAACACTGCGGCTCCGGTTTTCGCCGGTGCCGGCGCGGGTGCGGGTGCGGGAGGAACCGGGGAGCTTTCCTGCCGCGGCTCCTGCGATTGCCCGATTGTGAATTCACGTTTGCATTTCTGGCATTCGATCTGCCGCCCGAGGTACTGCTCTTCCACTTCATAAGTCTGTTTACAGAACGGACATGTTGTGAGCATGATTTTGTCTCCCTTTTTTTGAGTTTGTAAAATAATATAGGAGATTTATTGGAGAAAGTCAAATCTTTTTTTTGCGGGAATGTAAAAAATCTGCGGATTCCGGATTGCAATGCCGCAGCCGGGCAGACCGCGGAACGAATGGATGCCGGGTGAGGTGATTATGAAAATGAGATTGCAGTTTCTCAAACAAGGAATTATAATGGTATTTCCTGGTTGTAGCGTTCCAGGATTTCATTTGCCTTATTATGGTAATTCTGCCAGAAGAGAATGGAAAACAGGCAGATGATGGCGCACAGGACACAAATGCCAAGTACAGACATTATGAAATTTTCAGCGGTGCCCCAGGGCCATCCCCAGAAATGTTCATAGGCGACCGACACGACAGGGAGGGCAAGGGCAGAGAGTCCGGTGAAGATTGCAATCTTCCGGAGGAACCATCCTTTGGCGAAATATCGGAATGCCTGGTCCATGTCGGCTTTCCTCTCAGCGTCAGTCTGTCTTGTCATTTCTGCGATCATTTCGTTATTGACCTGAAACGGAGAGGACGTTTGCTGTTCAGGAAGGTTTTGCCGGGGACTTTTCGGCGAAACATGAAGATTAACATCGTCCGCATTGACGATGATATAATCCGTTTGTGAGATATTTTCGTTTGTAACTTTCAACTCATTCATAAAATACTCCTGTTTTACTCAAAAGTAAAATAGAATGAGAAATCAAAAAATCAAGGGGCTTTGATTATGAAAAAAAATGAAAGGGAAAGTTTTCTACTCCTTCTGCTTTCCTGAAATTGTAATGTCGGGCGGAATGTCTTCATTGACGATGTATTTCGGTTCGCTGATGCGTTCCTCATACTCATCAATGAGGTATGGGATCAGTGCTTTGAGACGAACATGGAACATGACGAAAAACATGGTCATTGTCAGGAAGACGCCGATCGTCAGGAATGTCGGGTTGAAGGCTTTTGCCGGTTCAAATTGTTTCCCGACGTAAATTCCCGCAGGAGCAGAAGCAATGAAAGCCAGTAAAGCGAGCCATGCCCAGAAATCCGCCCATCTGCGGCGTCTTCTGATTCTCCGCTTCAGCTTGTAAAGTTCCGGTTCCTCAGAACCGTCGAACTCAAGATATTGGCGTGGAATCGGAGGGGGAAAGACATCATCATGATACATAATTACGAGCAGTATGGACATGAGAAATCCGGTTGCCGGTGCAATGCACAGGAATACAACAATGATGATAAATTTCCAGGGCTGTCGGTGATACCAGCTGACTTCCATTACAGATTCTCCTGTGCAATGACGGTTGATTTGAAGAACGCAGATTAATATAATTCTTGATTGCGGCAACTTCAATCGGAAAAGTAAGGAAACAGAAAACATTGATCGAAAAGATGTAATAGTTTGGAAAATAAAAACATTGAAAGGAATTTAAAATGGCAAACATGGATTTGGAATCCATTGTCGCCCGGTATCGCAAGGCATTGGAAAGTGTTGCCGACATTACCGGGAAAGTGGTGAGCAGGATTGCCGGAGTGACTCAAGTTCTCGGGAGAAGTATCAAAAACTTCCTGCCGAAAGGGATGAATGCCGTGTCCGGCATGGCTCGGAAGGTCGGTGGCGGTATGAAAGGGGCTTCCGGAAAGATGAAAGGGGGATTTGGAAAACTCCCGAATTATGGAAAGGATGCCGTAGCTGGTGCCTTGATTGAACATGGCATTGAGGGTGCCAAAAAAGCGGGAAACGCTATTGCAGATATGACTGTGAATAAACCGCTCCAGGATAAATCGGACAGTCTGGCGGAGAATGTGCGCACTTCGGAAGCGATGTATGAAGCGAACGAGAAGAGGCGCAAGTCTGAAAGCGACCTGCTGAATCAGCTTCAGGCTCTGTCATCCGAGGAGATGCTTTCCAGCAGCCAGAAGTCGGAAGCCGCCAAACTCATTGAGAAACTCGGGGAATCCTATTCGGATCTTGGCGTCAGCATTGATGAAACGACCGGCAAGATCACCGGGCTTGACGAGGCGATGCTGAAAGTCGGCAGGAAACAGCACAAGGAAGAGGTGGGAGATCTGGAACGTCAGTTGAAAGATATGCGCGCCCAGTATGATTCCTATAATGAAATCATCAATGCGGACAGTTTCTGGAACAATCTTTTCTCCGGCGGGAAGTCCAGCGACGCGGCGATGAAAGCCGCGCAGGATCAGGCGGCGTTGACTGAGAAAATGATGGCGGTTCAGAAGAAACTGCATGATCTGAAAAAGAAGGATCCGGAAAAGGAGTTTGCCGCAAAAAAGCGGGAAACGGAAAAAAAGCAGTTCAATGCGAAATATTATGACCGGGAACATGGCGTATCCGAGGCGATCGCCAGAGCGGAACAATCCGGTTTGTATTCGGATGAACAGCTCAGAGCCATGAAAAAATATGCCGCGGGTTACATTTCAAAGAAGAATGCGGGGGATCCGGCTTCCGAAGCCGCCTATCGGGATCTTGACAATGCCATGAAGGAAGTCGGACTTGGCGGCATGGCACGCACCGGGACGGGAGACCGGCAGTTTGATTCGAGCAGGGATCAGATTTCCAGGCGTGAAGCGAAGTCGGAAGAAAAGGCGAATGCGTTTTTGAAGAATGAGGAGTTCAACAACAGGTATCAGGAACTCATCAACAAGGGGTTGACCGATGAGGCGGAGCGTCTGAAACTCATCAATGAGCTTGAACAAAAAGGAATCAGGCTCAAGAAGGAGAAAATTGACGCAATCCTTGCCGAACGGAAGAATCTCCGGAAAACAGCAGAGGAGGAGGCAGCGAAGAAAAAAGAAGAGGAAGGACGGAAGAATCTTCGGGAACAGCTCAAGGGCAAGGCGGAAAATCTCAAGGATGCGGCGATGCGGAATGCGGGTTTCGGCAGGGAGGCGGAACGGGAAAAGGCTCTGCGCGAAGCGGAAAAGACCAAAGGAAGCGCTCTGACGAAAGAGGAACGCGCACGCGTGGCGTCCCTGGCGGATCTGAACTGGAGAATGGGAAACATGGAGCAGCCGCAGTTGGGAGATCTTGCGATCAGGACCAATGCTCTGACTGCCCGCGGCGGATTCGCCACGGGCGCGGTCATGCCGGACAAGGACGCGGTCAACCGGGCTCTTCTCGAATGCAACAAGAAGTCGTATGAGCTTCTCGTAAAAATCAACAGGAATCTGGAAGGAATAGGGACTTTTTAACATGGAAATCAAATATCAGTCAAGACAGGATGAGCGAAACGAAAGCGGACGCAGCGACAGCATTACTTATTCCCTGACTTCCCGCGGTGGATTCTCCACGGGCGCGGTCATGCCGGACAAGGACGCGGTCAACCGTTCCATTGCCGAATACAGCCGGAAGACAAATGAGCTTCTCGAAAAAATCAACAGGAATCTGGAAGGAATAGGGACGTTTTAACATGGAAATCAAATATCAGTCAAGACAGGATGAGCGTAGCGAAAGCGGGCGCAGCGACAGCATTACTTATTACGGCTCGTATGAGGAGATGACCGAACTGCTGGAAGCCCAGCGGATCAGTCCGGAGACGTCCGGGCGGAAAGTGATTTCCGCCGTCGTGTCTCAGAGCGATGGCAGTTTGTGGCAGTGCGAAATCAAATACCAGAACACGCTCGGTAACAGCAGCGTTTCCGCGCCTGACGACAGTTACGGCAAGAAGTCCGCGCAGCTTACCTGCGGTATGCTCTCCATGGCGCTCGGCGGCAGTTCCGGAATCGACAAGTATTATGATCTGAAATGGGATACGAATCTGCCGGAGGAGCAGCGCATGAAAAATGCCATGCTTACCGGTTTCATCAACTCCGGCGCGGCATGGCTCACGGCGGGGATCGTCAAGGGGAAGATTCCCGCATTGAACCGCGTCCAGTTCAAAAATGAATTTATGGCGGCGACGTCCTATTTTCTTTCCGCGACCGGATTGGAAGCCGGTCAGGAGGCGATGGAGCAGCTTGCAGAAAACGCCGCCGACCTGCATACCGGAGTCTACGGGGATGTATCGAAGATGTCTCCGGAAGATTACAGAAAGCATCTCTGGAACGGCGTCGGGGAATCCTCGCTTGCCGGAGGGGTGTCCGGGCTTGGCGGCGGCCTGATCGGTTTCCGTTCGTTCCGGGACCGGCAGAAATTCACGCATCAGGTGATCGGCGGTCTTGAATCAGAAAGAGAGCGTCTGATGAGACTTGAAAATCCGGGCGAGGAGGAGGTAAAGCGTCTGCAGGAGATCAATACGGCACTGGACGCCGGGAATCCGGATCAGCTTGCCGCAGCCGCGCTTGCATTGGCGGAACGGGAAGCCGAGACAGCAAAAGCGCAGGAAGCCGATGGGGCGCGGAAACGGGAACAGGAGATCGAAGAGGCGGAGACGCCGGATCTGGGATATGAGATCGCGGACGGCATGGACAAGGAAACAGTTCTCAAGGCGAAGGAAGCTGAGGAGTGGCTGGCACTCCGGAATACTTTGCGGCATAACCCGCAGGATACCGAGGACGCCGTTGCCGAAGCGTCTGTTTTCTACCGGGACACGGCTTTCCATATCGTTCACGGGCGCGAAGACTACCCTGCGGACGTGCGGTCGGAAATGGAGCGGATCGGGAAAAATCCGGACCAGATCCGGGCATTCACCTATGCCGGGAATGTTTACGTCAATGCGGACCGCGTGCGCCCCTCGGAGGTTCCGGCACTGCTTCTGCATGAAGTCGTCGGACACAAGGGGCTCCGTGCGGTGTTCGGAAAAGACTTCGATCTGCTGCTGGACTCCGTGGTGAAAGAACACCTGAACGATGAGGATTTCCGGCGGATTGCGGAACAGTATCAATGCGATCTGGAAACCGTGGACGGGGCGCGTTATGCGGCGGAGGAGTATCTTGCCCGCTACGCGGAACAGCACGGCGCCGGAATCAAGCCGAAATGGTGGAAGGAAATGCTTCAGCAGATCCGCGTGTTTCTGTCAAAGCATCACCTTTACCGGAACGTCCGCTTTACCGATGCGGAAATCGAGGTGGCGCTTGCCCGATCCATCAGACATGCGAGATTGCGAGATCGCGAAATTGCGAGATCGCGAGATGTAAGGTTTGCTGCGGCTCTGCGGCGGGAGGGAGCCCCGAACACAGCAGGAGAGAGGGGGCAGTTGCGGGACGGGAATGTGCCGCATAGAAAAGGTTTCCTGCAGGAATACGGTTTCGATGGAAAAGGCATTTATGCGGATTATGAGTTTCTGCGCGGAAGGCATCCTGAATATTTCCCGGATGTGGAACATGTGCGCGCCGCAGTGGAATTCGTATTGGATGCTCCTGAACCGGGCGGGCATATCCTCGGTAATTCTGCTTTTGTCAGGCAGGATATGTCAACCGGAAAAATCTTCCGGATTGAAATCAGTCCGAAGCAGGTGGGAAAACGTCATCAGGTGCGTTCCGTTCATGAAATTACGGAACAGCAGTATGAAAAAATAAAGGAACGGTTATCTCGCAGTGATGAAACTGCTTCTCCGGACCCGGTGCGACAAGAGCAAGTGCTCAAGGCTGGCGGGCACCCGAATATGAAGGGAGCCGTTCCTTTGGAAACAAGGGATCGGTTGACTCGCGGTGATGAAACCGCTTCTCCGGACCCGGTGCGACAGGAGCAAATGCTCAAGGCTGGCGGGCACCCGAATATGAAGAATCCCGATCTCCTGAAAGTCGGTTCTGTTTCCGACTTTCTAAGATACGATAATGCCGTTTCAAGGAATGTCAAGGGCGGAAAGGACAAAAAGGAAGAAAGAATATCGAACAGGGAACAAGGAAGTAAGAAGGAAAAAGACGGAAAAGGCGAGGTGAGGTTTTCCGTGGCTCCGGTGTGGACCGGTTCAGCGGCGGATTATGAACAGCCGAGTCTGCAATACATCGGGACGGGCGAAGGGGCGCAGGTCTACGGCTGGGGGCTGTACGGTTCGGAATCCGAACAGGTCGCGCGGTGGTATGCCAAAGCCGACGTGGAACGCAAGAACTCCGCAAAGATCCTGCTGGACGGCAAAGAATACGATCTTCACGAGATCGCGGGAGAGGAAGGGGACATCGCCGCCGATGTGCTTGAAGACGTTTTAGACCGCAAGGGGAGCACTTCCGGAACCATGACATTTTACCGGAGCTGGATCAACAAGTCATCGGGTGAAGAAGAGGAGATTTACCGGCGCCGTCTGGAATGGCTGGAAAAGAACAAAGACCGGATTCAGTATGTTCCGGAAAAAGAAGAAAGCGGGCGGCGGCATCTCTACCGGCAGACGTTCTTTGTCGGCAGGGAGGAGAATCTGCTGGACTGGGACAAGCCGGTCACGGAGGAACAGCAGAAGAAAATCGCGGAACAACTGAAAATGGAGGAGCTGTATCTGACTGGCGATCCGGACGAGGCCTCCGCTGAATTAAGGGAATTGAGACGGAGACAGAGAGAGGGGGAAGATATTTCCGGGGAGGAGTTGGACGCCGCATACGACAAGGCATCAAGGCTTCACGCGCAGCGGAACGTGATCGGAAAAACCTTGAACGGGGATGTGCCGTCCGGTTCCATGGTCTATGAAAATCTGGAGGAGATTCTGGGCGAACCGCAGGCGGTCAGCGAATTTCTTTACCGCGCGGGAATCGACGGCGTGACATATATCGGGAACAGCTCCAATGTCAGGAATTATGTTGCGTTTTCGGATCAGGATATCCGTGTGGACGAGCATATCCGGTTTTCCATTGAGGAATATTCCGCGGAGGAACAGGAGCGCATCATTGATCTTATGCGGCCGTTTGTCGGGAAGTATGCAGACAAGGATAATTCCGAATATGTGAATTTTCTCGCAGACCGGGGAATCACGGCATCGGAACAGGATGCGCGGTATTTCGCTTCGCAGGCGGCAAAGGGAAATCAGTCCGCCGCGCGGAAACGGACGAAGGCCCTGGAACGTCAATGGCATTACGACAACAATTTCTGGATCAAGCATCTGACGGATTTTACCGGGACGTCCGATTTCAAGATCCGCCCGTCGTTCAGATTTCAGAATGAGGATTTCTCCGGGACATTCATTTCGGAAGCCTGGCGCAACAATGGAAAGAAATTCACGCCGAAGAATGCGCGCGATGCGGAGCGACACAGGCGCAAACTGGAAACCGCCGACGGTTATGCCAGCGACGAACTGGCGAAATACATTGCCGGAAAGATCGGCGGTGACGAGCTGGAGATTGAGCAACAGATGATTGATTATTTCCGCAATCTCACGAAACCCGATCTTCATAAGCAGTACAAGGCATTCAAAGACAGTGAGACATTCGGAGACCGTGTGGCGGACCGTGAGATGCGGGAAGCCTGGGAAGCCCGGGAAGAAAACCGGATCAGCATGGAATTGGAAGACATTCTGACCAGCGGACGGCAGATTACGGAAGAGTATCTGGCAAAAGAGCCGGAAGTGGTCAAACGCCTTGCGCAGCAGCTTCTGGGGAACGGGGAGCGCAAATATTACAAAGTATACAAGAACGATCTGGAAGCGATCAATGCGGCGCTGCGGCAGGAGGAAGGGGAAGCGTCCGGATATGCGCAGGGCTACCGTGCAGGAAGAAAGGAATCAGCAAAGGAATTCCGGGAAAAGCTGAAGGCGGATCGGGAAAAGGCGTGGCAGCATTACCGGGAACAGTTTGCGGAACTCCGCAGGAAAATATTGAATGACCGCACTGATACCCAGAAGTTACAGAAAGAAGCGGCTGAATTTGCAAGAAAGAATGTGCCGAAGGAGTATCGCGGGGAATTCATAGAACAGATTGCCAGGCTTGCATCTTACAGCAATCTGCCGACGAAAGCGTATCCGGAAGGCAAGCGGAAAGCGATGTTCGACGAACTGCTGGATAACATGCGGCTGATCGGGAACGAAGCAAGGAAAAAGATCGAACTGGAGCGGCTGCATGACCGTTTGGACGAACTGGTTCCGCGCAGAAGCAACGGGAAAACAGTCGGAAGCAGAAGCGAAGAGTCGCAAAAGGAGCTGAAGTTGATCCGTGAGATTGTGGATGCGTCCGACAACGCCAATGCGGCGCGTCTTGCCGAGCTGGGGCAGAAGATGGATGAGGCGGACAGGCGCGGGCAGGAATTGAGCGACGAGGAGCTGCTGGAATATGCGTATCTTCAGAATTTCAGCAATCTGGGCGAAAAGAGTCCGGAGCATCTGAAAAGCTGTATTCGCGCGATTGATTCCATTGCACGCAAAGGAAGGAGCGATTTCCGCGCGCAGATTGCGGAAGTGATGCATCAAGTGGCGCGGGAGCGCGATCAGTTCATACAGGCTGTCAGCGGCGGCAAAGGTTTGATGTCCCCGCAGAAAGCCGATCTGCAGCAGGTGAAACGGAGGAAGTATTCGGCGCTGATGTCCGCCGGAGAATTCGCGCGGCAGAACATGAATCTGGAATTTCTGCTGTCCCATATCACCATGAATGAAGGCGTGGAATTCGAGAAATCGCATTTCTATGAATATATCAAGCGGGTTCACAGCTGCAGACAGGAGTATAAAAAGCGCCTTACCGCGCGCAATCAGGATTTTGAGCGGGCATTTGACCGGATATTCGGGACGAACGGCGTCATCTCCCGCGGCAGTGAATTGAAGCGTCTGCGTGAAAAGTCGGAGCATACGGGCATCATGCGTCATCAGCGTGAAAATCCGCGCGACGGGATCAAGTTTGAATGGGTTCCTTACGCTGAAGCAAAGCAGCTTCTGCGGGAATACGATTACGGTGAAGGGCGGGGGAGTCTGCTTGCGCATGAAGCGGAGGCAATCCGGCAGCAGATCAGTGATTATGTTCAGAAAGCGGAGAAGAAGACTTATCAGGAGGTTGGTGACGCCGCCACGGACGAAGTCATGAGATTCATTCGCAAAGACGCGCGTGAGGGGATGATCTGTATTCCGCGTGTTGTGGAACCGGGGCGGCTGGTTGAACAACCCTTCAGCCAGATGGAGGCGCTTGACATGTGGCTGATGAGCCGTCAGGCGGATGTGGCAATGAAAATGCGTTTCAACGGCTGGACGGATGAGAGCATGAAGCAACTGGAAGCGTTCCTTGAACCGAAGGTAAAGGAGTTCGGACTTTTCCTGCAGAAAGAGATTGCGGGAAACTTCGATGCGCTGAACAGTGTTTACAAGAAAATGTATTATGCGGAAATGAACCATAATCCGGATTACTGGATGACCAGTTACGACAATCTGAAACGTTCCGAGGAAAATACGGCGGCGGATATGGGAAATACATTCAAGGTGTATGGTGTTGCGCCGGGGATGCTGAAAGACCGTCAGTTTCATCTGCTCGAACCGAAGGCGGGGGACGCGATTGCCAAATGGAGCAATAACGCGATCCAGAGCGAACACTTCATCACGCATGCAGAGGAAGTCCGGAACTGGAGGCGCCTTCTGAACAACAAATCCGTGCAGGACGCGATTACGCAGTATGTTGGGGATGATGCTTACAGGGCTCTGGTGGAAAAGGTTCAGATTTTTGCAGACGGCGGACGGCGCGACATCGAAAAATGCAGTTTTGCCGGACTGTTCAGCAACTGGGCACGGACCAATGTGCTGCTGAACATCGGCAGCGCCTTGAAGCAGACAGCGGGCGGCCTTGCCTATATGAACGATATTCCCGCCGGCGCATTTGTGAAGTATCAGGCGGCATTTTTCCGGCATCCGGTTGAGAATGCAAGATTGCTGATGAATACGCCGTATTTCAAGATGCGTTTTTCAAGTTCCGGGGACCGCGATCTTGCCATGCTGATGAACTGGGCCGCCAGTTTAAGCGGAAAATCCGCCGCCTACGCAAGACAACTGACGGAGTATGGGAGTCTTCCGATGCGTCTGGGCGATGCCGTGGCGGTGCTCTCCGGCGGCTGGGCAGTCTACAAATATCATTACGACAATCTGATCAAGAGCGGAGAAACGCATAAAGCCGCGCATGAGGAGGCGCTGCTGCGCTGGGAAATGAGCACGGAACGGACTCAGCAGTCCAGTGAACCGCACAATCTGAACCGTTTTCAGCTCGGCGGCCCGGTGACACGTGCGCTGACGACGTATTTATCCAATCCGATTTTGACGATGCAGCGGGAGTTTGACACGGTTACTGCATTGGCCAAAGGGCGCGGAGGGCGCAGGAAACAGGCCGGCGAGCTGACAAAACAGATTTTTTTGAATCATATCGTAATTCCGTTCCTGATGGAGCTGATCGGAAATTTTCTGCGTCACAGGGAGAATTGGGAAGAATATGAATGGGCAAGAACTGCCTCCGCGATGCTTGCCGGTCCGTTTTGCGGAGTATTCATTTTCGGTGATGTGCTTGAAACGGTTTTCAATACCTTGTTCACACGCGGCGGAATGATGTTTTCCGGCGGTCCGGGGCGCGATTTCGAGCTTGCCGTCAGAAGAACAAGAAAACTTTTCGATGAAGATGTCAGCGGCGACGATGTATATAAAGCAATAGAATCGTGGGGCAAAGCGGCCTCTGTTCTGCCTTATACCGGCATTGCGGCTGCTGTCATGCGGGAATTGAGAAAAGCGAAAGATTTTTTCATTCAGGAAGAAAAGTAAAGAAAAACAATGAAGAAGGAGGGATTATGAGATGACAGTTGAAAGCATGGATTGCAGGACAAGGTATGCGACGGACGGAGTGCAGAAGACATTTCCCGTGGCGTTTCGTTTCCTGCGGGCGGAAGATCTGGGGGTTTACTGGGTGAGTCCTCAGATTGAGAGCAGAAAGTATATGCTTAACAGGGATTATTCTGTTAAAGGAGATGAGAACGGGAGTTTCGACAATGGAGGAACCGTTTTGTTTTTCAATGCTCCTCCCGTCGGCAAGATTGCAATAGTACGCGAGATTCCTTACACGCAGGAAAGCAATTATACTCCAAACGGTGATATTCCGGCGGAAACCCTGGAAGGAAACCTGGATAAAGCCGTCATGCTGATCCAGCAGCTGCTTGACCAACTTTCCCGCTGTATCAAGGTATCTCCAACGTCGGATTTTGATTTGAGTTCGGATTATTTTTTCGACCGGCTTGATTATCTGCTGACTGTTTTTGACAATCTTGAGGCAATTTATGACGCATTAAGAAAAGCGCAGGCACTGCTCAATGAGACCAATGACATTGCCGATCAAATCCTTGCCATCGACTGGGAGAGTTACGCCCCTCTGCACTCCCCCGCGTTTACTGGTGCGCCCACAGCTCCTACTGCGGGACAGGGCACAAACACCGATCAGTTGGCGACGACTGCATTTGTCCAGAACGAACTGACGGAAATGATTATCTCGACCCGGGTTTCCTTCGGCGAATCTCAGTGGCTTCTGGATGATGGTTCCGGAAAATACTATCTGGATGTCGTGACGCAAGCGCCGATGTTCAATCACATCTACAAGACGGAAACAGATGGCGCGCTTATGTTCGATGATAGCGTGGAAGTTCACATGAAGGATGAGGGCTACATTCATCTGGTCGCCTCAGCGCAGTTCGCAGGTTATCTGTATACGCTGGCTCCGAGACAGCTTCCGACGTTCAGCTTCTCCCCGGTGGACAGTCCCGTGACATCGCTTTCGATCAACGGTCTAGTGACGAATCCGATGAATGTCACGGAATTCACGTTGCCGTCTTCTGCGGTTTACAACGGAGTCACCTATCCCGTCACGGAAATCGGAGTGTCCGCTTTCGCAGGGAATTCCAGAATCACGAAAATAGTGATCGGGGAAGGAATTCAGAAAATTCAAAACAGTGCTTTTGCCCGGTGTATTGCACTGACTTCCCTGACTCTGCCGGATTCCATGAGGGAGATCGGACCCAATTTCCTGTATGGTGCGACTAATCTGACTTCCCTGACCCTGAACAATGGGCTGGAAACAATCAGAACCCACGCTTTTCAGGCATCTGCTCTGACCACGCTTCACATCCCCGCCTCGGTCACGCTAATCGAGCCCAGTGGCGCGTGGGGAACTCTTATGACTTCAGTGACGGTGGACTCGGGAAATCTGAATTATAAATCCGTGGACGGGTGTCTTTATTCCAAAGATGGAACGGTATTTATGATGTATCCACCGGACAAATCGGGAACCGCATACACTGTCCCCTCCGGTGTAAAGATAATTGACAGAGAGGCTTTCCATGACGCTGTTCTGACTTCTTTGACACTTCCTGACGGTTGCGAGGAAATTGGTATTGAATCTTTCTTCAATGCAAATATCGGGACGCTCTCTCTGCCCGGTTCCGTTGCAGAGATTGATCAATCAGCGCTTGACTGCCACATGGAAACCATTGTGCTTCGCTCACTGTCCACGCGCTATGCTGTCAATGACGGAATCCTGTATGACAATCAGGAAAACGCCGTGGTCAGATGCCCGACGAAAGCCTCGGTGCTTGGTGACGGTTCAGGCACGCTCACTGTCCCCGCCGGAATTGTGCAAGTCAACAAAGGCGGTTTCCGTGGATGCAAGATCAACACACTGAACACGAATGAAGTGGAAACGATAGGTGAAAATGCCCTGCGTCATGTTGACATTGAAAAACTGGTGATCGGAAATGCTCTGACGGATATGTATGGGAATTATCAGTCGGACATTGCTTCTGTGGAGATCAGTGCCGGAAACACGCATTTCAAGATGACAAACAATGCTCTGCTTTCCGCTGACGGTAAGATCATGTATTATTATCCGCACAACAGGACGGAGACGCAGTATACCGCGCCGTCCGGTGTGGAGGAACTGCGCGAAGGCGCTTTCTGGAATTATCACCTGACATCCCTGACTCTGCCTGATTCCCTCAAACTGATTAAGACCTACGCAATCGAGGACATGCAGGGATTGACAACGCTGAATCTCGGTTCCGGATTGCAGACATTGCAGGTAAACGCGATTACCTCGTGTAATGCTCTGACCAGTCTGACGTTCCCCGCGTCCATTCAGACGATGGCAACGCAGTCCGTTGTAAATCTGGCGAACCTTACGGATGTCACGTTTCTGGGCACGGGCACGTGGTCGATGCAGGGCGCAATCGGGAATTGTCCGAAGCTCCTGCGGATTCACGGCTATTCCGGTTCGACTGCCGAAGCCTACGCTCTGGCGAACAACTATCTGTTCGTCCCGCTGGACTGAACATAGATAGCAAGATTGCGAGATAGAAAGATTGCGAGGTGTGGAAAGGGAAGAATCCCTTTAACCCTCTTTACTGATCGAGCAGGTTAAAGGGTGCAACCCTTTCCTGACTTCGCAATCTCGCAACTTCGCAATCTTGCTATCTGAATCAACTCTTGCAATCTTTAAAAGAAAGGAGAACAAAATGTCTTTGAAAAATGCAGACGGAACGCTCGTCCGCAAGGCTTACCCGTTTGAATTCTGGGTGGACAAAGCGTCCTTCGTCACCACGGTTTTCTCGCTGATTCCCTCGGAGCAGTTGGACGCTGTATCCGGAGAATGGACAACTACCCGTTTTCTGGCGCAGATTCCTGCCGATTCCGTGAACCTGCTGGATGAAAATACGGCGCTTTTCCTCGCTCTCGCTGGAACGGATTTGGAATCCGTGATGACTGCGATGGACGTGGAATTTCCAGAAGTCTCTGCGGAACTGCCCGTGGAGAACGTCGACATCGGAACGATTATCCCGAAATCAGATTGTTCCCCGGAAGGCTACATTGCCCTGCTGGACTGGTGCAATCGGAATCAGCGGGCGCAGATCACGGATGACGGAACCAATTACGAAATCGCTCCTCCGAAGGACTATTCCGGATGGACGGCTGAATCAGTGAAAGCCCGGACAGCCGTGCAGACTGTCGCGAGTCTCCAGCGGACTCTTGCGGTTCGTTCCATTCCCATTGACGATGATGTCACTGCGCTTGCGGTTGCTCCGGTCTGCCCGGTATGGACAGCGGGCAAGCATTACGAAACCGGTGATATCGTCAATCACGACGGACAGGCTTATCGGGTGATTCAGGCAGTCGATGCACTGGAGAATCAGCCTCCGGACGCGGAAGGTATGCTCGCGATTTACCGTCCGATCATGCCCGAACACGCTGGAACGCTGGACGACCCGATTCCGTTTGTGAACGGTATGGATGTCTACAACGGAAAATACTACAGCTACAATGACGAGGTTTATCTCGCAAAGGCTGATATGCTCCCCTGCACATGGGCTCCCGGCACGGAAGGCATCTGGCAATGGGAATTGGTGCAGTGAACCCCTCATTTCTCATTTCTAATTACTAATTGAAAGTTGCTATGGTAAAAGAAAGCAGGTGTAAATTGTAAAAAAAGATGGCTGAACCTAAAAAAGTGTGCTACTGAGAATAAGGCGACGACGTGAAAGGATCACGACTCGCAACAGAAACCACACTAAAGAGAAAGGCTC
>CASDPB010000056.1 GCA_949282305.1 uncultured Lentisphaeria bacterium
GAGCCTTTCTCTTTAGTGTGGTTTCTGTTGCGAGTCGTGATCCTTTCACGTCGTCGCCTTATTCTCAGTAGCACACTTTTTTAGGTTCAGCCATCTTTTTTTACAATTTACACCTGCTTTCTTTTACCATAGCAACTTTCATGAGGTTGTTGTGTATATGCTGCGGCTTCCGATTTGCGTCATCTTCTGCGGAATCAAGGTCGTCGGCTGCGAGAGCCGGAATCATGTGCATCGCAGGATGGTTCGTCAGTGCCACAGAGTGAATTGCCGACACATTTTTCCCGCTTCGGGAGAAGTAAAGGGTCGGCGAAAAATATCGGTATTCTCCGTTGAGGAGATATTTTTCGGCTTCTCTGGTCCAGTATTTGATTTTTGCGCAGAGTCCTTCCGTGTTTTTGTAAAGCGCTCCGATCCAGCCTGCCGCCGGAGCCTTGCCGCCGCCGAGCGACTGATGTTCAAAGTCGATGACCAGATCCCGTCCGCGCGAGGCGAATTCGCGGATTACGCAGTCTGCGTCCTCTTCCCTGAAATCGAATTCACCGCGGACGCCGCCTTTTGTGAATGCTGTTTTCCCGTAGCGGATCAGGAGCATCGACTCCGGTAGGGTGCGGAGATTGGTGTCCGAGACCGGAGACGTTCCGTCGAAAAATGCCAGTCTGCTGAGTTTCATTTCGTATTCCCTTTCTGTTCTGTGCCTGATTGTTTTCTGAGTTCGATCCTGAATGTTTTTTCGATCCATTCCGGTGAGAGCGCAAATCCGCTGTCCGTGAGTATTTTCACGATCTGCGCCTTTTCCGTCAGGTTCTCCGGCGAGGAATAATCCAGAGTGAATGCGAGTGTTCCCGACGTTCCGTAGCG
The DNA here is from genome assembly GCA_949282305.1 of uncultured Lentisphaeria bacterium. Taxonomy (GTDB): domain Bacteria; phylum Verrucomicrobiota; class Lentisphaeria; order Victivallales; family UBA1829; genus UBA11452. The sequence continues at coordinate 859 of CASDPB010000056.1, forward strand.
GAAGCGTTCGAGCGGCGCAAGAATCTGCGTATTGACCGTTTCCATGAGATTCCGGCAGTCGGCTTCTAGGAGGTCGCATCGGACGTTTTCCTGAATCTGCCCCCTGCTGAACCCGGAGGCATTGCCGCTGGACGCCGTCTGACCGAGGATCAGCAGTGCGAACAGCTTGTCGATGTAGTCCATCCAGGACTGATAGTCGGACGAGGTTCCGCAGGTCGGATTCAAAATCTGGAGTTCGGAGCCTTCCGTTACGACGCCGGTTCCGTCGGAGCCGATCTTTGAAAGCGACTGGAGGATGGCGGCGCGGACACTTTCATTTTCAAAATCGTCGTCGCGTATTTTTGCGATGATGAACGGAATTCCGAATTTTTCAAGATAGCGTGCCCGGTCTCTCATTGCGTAGTGCTTGAAGAAGTAGAGCCAGACCAGAGGGCGGAGCAGTCCGCCCCGCGAACTGATTCCCGACTGGAGCTTGTGGGTGTGCAGAACGAACTGGTTGGGATGATACTCCGCGAGAGAACGGATTTTCCCGGATACCGTCATGAGCGCCGGATTGCCGGACAGGTCGAACTGCCAGTTGGAGGGATCGATTTTTTTGAATGCCGAGATTGCCGCGCCGCCTTCCTCCCAGAGGATCGCCGCGCCGGAGTATCCGAGCGCCAGGGCGTCCAGCAGGTGGCGCATCAGAGCGTGGATTCCGGATTTTTCCAGGATAGCCCTGACTTCGGCGGCGCGTTTTGCATCCGTCCCCTGAATCGACCAGTTGCACGCCAGAACTGCCAGAATGCGGGTCTGCATGTGAGCCGTGACTGCCGGTTCCTTTTCGAGCAGCGTCCGGTAAAGCGCCGCCAGTTCGGACGGTGCGCCTTCATTTGCGGCGGTGAGCAGACGCCGGATCAGTCCCGCGGTCAGTTTCGGATTGGCAAGGGCGTCCCAGGAGCAGGCGAATTCATCGAATTCCGAACTTGTGTTCCGGGGAACGGATCTGATGTTTTTCCGGACTCTCTCCTCGTAGGAAAGTCCGGACGGAGCCCGGTATTTTGCAACCGGTGTCATTACTGCTGTTTCAGTTTTCGTGGTCATGAGAAAATCTCCTGTGTTTACTATTCTGAAAGCGTCAAACAAAATGACGGAGAAAACGCCGCTTTTTCCCGTATTCAGAGACGGAAAGCGGTGATTTTGAACTCAAAATTTATTTTTGAAAAACTTGAAGAGGCGTAAAAGAGAAGTAAATTACAAATGCCGGAAAAGCGGGAAATTCCAATGAACCCGGTGAAGAGTGTCCGTCTGTGCGGATTCCTTGCAAAAAGAGAACCTGGGAGCTTTATTATGTGGTTTCTGATTTTAAGTGTTGTGATCGTCCTGTCCGTTTCCTTTCTCTGTTCCATGGCGGAGGCTGTGCTGCTGAGCATCAATGTCAACTCGCTGGCATCGGGGCGGAACCGGACTTCACCGGCGGTGATTGCCGCATGGAAGCGCATGAAAAGCAATATCGGGCGTCCCATTGCGGCAATCCTGATTCTGAACACCGTTGCCAACACGGGCGGTTCCGTGGTGGCGAGCGCTGCGTTCATCAAGGTGTTCGGCGAGAGATGGCTCTGGATTTTTTCTCTCGGCATGACGGTGGCGATTCTTTTCGGAACTGAAATTCTGCCTAAGGTCATCGGCGTCGGCTACAGCCGTTTCCTTGCTCCGTTTCTGACCGCTCCTCTGGAATATGCGGCAAAACTTCTGCATCCCGTCATTCTGCTGACGGAGTTGTTTACGAAACCTTTCAAGGCAAAGTCCGAAAACTCGCAGGTGACAAGTTCCGACATTCTGACGCTTGCCTCCATGGCGCGCGCGGGGAAGGCGATCGGCATGGAACAGGAGAACATCATCGTGAACGCGATCCGGCTGAGCCACTCTCCCGCGACGACCGCCATGATTCCCCGTGAAAAAATTCGCTATATCATCAACGGCATGTCCCTTGAAGAGAACGAAAAGCGGCTCGGCGGCGTATTGACGAACACACGTTATCCGCTCTGTTCGGAGGATTCCATTGATTCGATCATCGGAACGATCAATCACAAGAAATTCGCGCTGGCGCACGGGGAGAAGTCTTCCGACTTTACTTCCATGGCGCGTGAAGTGATTCTGATCAACCCGGATGTGACGCTTCTTCAGGCGCTGCAGACGATGATCCGGGCGAAGTCGCACATGATCTTCGTCCGGGGTGCCGGCGGCAAAATCGCCGGGCTGCTGACTCTGGAAGACATTACCGATGAGCTGGTGGATGTCGCTCTTCCGGACTGAAGAAGACTTCGATTTCCTGTTCGGGAAGAGGCCCGCGGCGTCCGCCTTCTGAAAATATTTGCAAAAAAAGTTTGATTTTGAACTGCATTTTTGAATTTCGCATTTATATTACCAGTCTGAAGTCATTAATATAAGGCGGCTGTGCAGGGAATGGAAAGCATCAACGAAATTTCAAATCTGATCATTCAGGGGTGGGGCTACGCGAAAAACATAGTGGAATTCGCGATCATTACCGTGATGGTCTATTTTGTGCTTTATTTTCTGCGCGGAACCCGTGCCGTGAGTGTGCTTGCCGGCATTATCATGATCCTGTTGTTTACGACGTTCCTGAGCCTTACCTTGAATCTGGAAGTGTTCGGCTGGCTGCTGGAAAACCTGTGGACTGTCTTCTCCACGGCGATGATTGTGATTTTCCAGCCGGAACTCCGGCGCGCGTTTGCGCAGCTAGGGAGCCATATCGGAAGGCATAAGAAGATTGAGCAGAAAGAGGCGATTGAGGAGATCGTAAGTGCCGTGATGCAGATGTCGTTCCGCCGTTGCGGCGCGCTGATTATTTTCGAGCGCCAGATCGGAATGGCGGCGATCATCAACAGCGCCGTTGCACTGGAAACCAAGATCAATTCCCTGCTGGTGCAGTCCATCTTTTATCCGAATTCGCCGCTGCATGACGGCGCCGTGATTGTGCGGCAGGGCATCATCGCCGCCGCACATGCGATTCTGCCGCTTTCACAGGATGAGACCGGCACCCATGACTTCGGCACACGTCACCGCGCGGCAATCGGCGTGACGGAAGAAACGGATGCTGTCGCCGTAGTCGTTTCCGAGGAAACGGGAACCATCAGCGTGGCTTATCGTGGACGCCTGATCCGGAATCTCTCCGAAACGGATCTTCTGGCTTTCCTGAAGAAAATGCTGATTGATCCGAAGCAGGTCAGTTCGATTTACGAGAAATTCAGCGATCTCGACGATCAGAAAACTCTTGCGCTGAGCTCCATGGATGACGAGGAGGATCACGATGTCATCAAGTAGAAATTTCTGGAGGCGGGTATGGGACAGGGTTCCGATGTTTTTCAAGGAGAACATCGGGCGGAAACTTGCCGCATTATTTCTCTCGACGCTGATTTACGGATCGGTCAAGAACAAAGTCGATTCCCATGTCTATATCAAGGATGTGCCGGTGCGGATCATGATGCCGGACAATCTGGTGCTGATGGACGATGCCCCGCGTTTCGTGACGGTCAAGCTGAACGGCAGCAAGATGGTGACGCAGGGGCTGACGGAGAATGACATTTCCATTGATGTGAGGGTGATTCCCACCCTTTATAAAAGCGGCTCGAACATTTATCCGCTTACGATTTCCCTGCGGGACGTCAAGACTCCGTTCGGCACGAGCCCCGTCTCCGTGTCGCCGAGCAAGTTCAATCTTGCCGTCAACCCGCTGGTGAGCAAAATGGTCGAGGTGACTCCCGATTTTGAATCCAAGCCCGGACTGCCGGCGGGGTACGCCATCGGCAAAGTTTCATTGAACCCGAAAATGGTCCGGATTGAAGGGGCGTCGTCGATACTGCGCGGCATCACTGACATTAAAACGAAACCGATTCCCCTGGGCGGCATTACGCAGAACTTCGATTACATGGTGGATCTGGCTTTGGACAAGAGCCAGGCGTTGACGGTCAGTCCGCTGACCGTGATGGCGCAGGTCGAAGTGGAACGTTCCCACGAGCAGCGGCGCTTTTCGGCGGTGCCTGTCCGTGTCCTGGCCTCCTCGACGGACAGGGCGAATCTTGAATACGAGATTGTTTCGTCGCCGAATGTCGAAATCACGGTCAGCGGACTGAAAAACCTGATCGAAATGATGCGCAAAGACGATTTGAAACCGTATGTTGATATTTCCCGGTTCGACAAGCCGGGGCTTTACAATGTTTCTGTGAAATGCTGGTCCGACCGTGACGGCGTGAACATCCGGAGCATTTATCCGGAGTCCATCAGCGTCAAGATTGAAAAATCGACCGCGAAATAAACGACAGGAGTTTTTTAGATATGAGCGACAATGAAACAGCTCCCGCATCCAATTTTATTCATGAAATGATCGACGAGGAGATCAGAACAGGAAAATCCGATGGTAAAATCGTAACCCGTTTTCCCCCGGAGCCGAACGGATACCTCCATATCGGTCATGCCAAGTCGATCTGCCTGAACTACGGCACCGCGCAGAAATACGGCGGCACGTTCCATCTCCGTTTCGACGATACGAATCCGACCAAGGAGGATACCGAATACGTGGAGTCCATTATGGAGGATGTCCGCTGGCTCGGCGCGGACTGGAAGGACAAGCTGTTCTTCGCTTCGGATTATTTCGAGAAGTTTTATGAGTATGCCGTTCAGCTCATCAAGCTCGGCAAGGCGTATGTCTGCGAACTTTCCGACACGGAGATGCGCGAATACCGCGGCACATTGACGACTCCCGGAAAAGAGAGTCCATACCGCAACCGTTCCGTCGAGGAAAATCTTGATCTGTTTGCCCGCATGCGCGCCGGGGAATTTGAAGACGGTTCCAAAGTCCTGCGCGCAAAGATTGATATGGCGTCTCCGAATATTCACATGCGCGATCCGGTCATTTACCGCATCCGGCACACTTCCCATCACAGAAGCGGCGATCAATGGTGCATCTATCCGATGTATGACTTCGCACATCCGCTGGAGGATGCGATCGAACATATTACCCATTCAATCTGCACTCTGGAATTCGAGATTCACCGTCCATTTTACGACTGGCTTCTGGAAAACCTGATGCCCGCGCCGCGCCCGCAGCAGATTGAGTTCGCGCGCCTGAATCTGACGAACACGGTCATGAGCAAGCGCAAACTGCTGGAACTCGTGAAGGAACACAATGTGTCCGGCTGGGATGATCCGCGCATGCCGACGATTTCCGGTTTCCGCCGCCGCGGTGTTCCCCCGGAAGCGATCCGCGCTTTCTGCGAGGGGATCGGTGTGACGAAATACAACAGTCTCACGGATCTTTCCCTGCTGGAATATTATATCCGCGAGAATCTGAACAAGACCGCGAAGCGCGTTATGGTCGTCATGAACCCGCTGAAGGTGATTCTTGACAATTACCCCGATGATCTGGTTGAGGAGATGGACGCGGTCAACAATCCGGAGAATCCCGGGGACGGAACCAGAAAGGTGCCGTTCTCGAAAGTGCTTTATATTGAACGTGACGATTTCCGCGAGGAGGCGCCGAAGAAGTTCTACCGTCTTGCGCCCGGTGCCGAAGTGCGTCTCCGTTATGCGTATTTCGTGAAATGCGTCTCTGTGGACAAGGACGAGAACGGGGAGATTACAGCGGTTCACTGCACCTACGATCCTGAAACAAAGGGCGGCAATGCTCCCGACGGACGCAAGGTCAAGGGGACGATTCACTGGGTTTCCGCGAAACACGCATTCAATACGGAAGTCAGATTGTACGACCGTCTGTTCACGATTGAGAACGTCGGCGACATTCCCGAGGGCGAGGATTACCGCAGTTACCTGAATCCCGATTCCCTGAGAATTGTCCGCGGCGCCATGATGGAACCGTCCCTGAAAGATGCGGAAAAGGGAGAACGTTTCCAGTTTGAGCGGATCGGTTATTTCTGTGTGGACAGCAAGGATGAGTTTGAAGGAAAACCGGTGTTCAACCGCACTGTCCAGCTGAAGGATTCCTGGGCGAAGATCGAAGCCAAAAAGAATTGACCGGCGATTGTCTCATGACTTGAAGAACCGCAAGGCAGTCTGTCTTTCGTGTTCTTCAAGTCTTTTCCGCATCGTTGCCGCCGAATGAACTGCAAGGCATTTTACCGTTGCCGTCTTTGAGATGACATCATGCCTGAATAGGGCGGATGCGTTTTTCATTTCCACTTTCTGAGCCGGTATTCCTTGGGGGAGAGACCTGTTTTCGCCTTGAAAAAACGGGAAAAGTAGAAGGGGTCGGAAAAGCCGGTCATTTCCGCGACTTCATAGATTTTCAGTTCCGTTTCCGCGAGAAGACGCCGTGCCTCCTCCAGTCGCTTCCGCTGGAGATAGGCTCCGGGGGAGAGGTGGAACTGTTTCTGCCAGATGCGCAGGAAGGTGCGTGGAGACATCCCGTGACGGCGGGATAGTTCATCCAGATCAATCTCTTCCGTGAAATGAAGATCAAGATGGGATGCGATGCGGTAGACCGCCTGTTTCTGCGGGGAGTCCATTTCATTCTGCGGGAGAGAGGCGTTCAGAATTGTCTCATGAATCAGTTCCGCACACCGGAAATCCAGACGGTCCGCATTTCCCGGAAGGCGGATTTCCCGGCAGAGACGGAAGATTGCGTCCAGAATTTCTTTGACGCGCGGCGACGGTTCCAGGTGTGCAATGAAATGTTCCGGCGTCGACTGAAAAAATGAAAAATGGCGGAATTCTGTCCGGCTGTAGCTGAAGAACAGTTTTTCACACGGTCCCGGATTGCACTGGCGGAAAAGCGGTCCCGGCGTGATGCACGCCACTGCGGGGATCGGCGCGGAGTAACGGCGCCCGTTCATTTCATAGGATGCCTGTCTGAAGTTTGCGGACAGGATGACTCCGATATTGATGGTGTCGCGTTTCAATGCCCGGAATGCCGGCGGATCCTGCGTGCTGTATCCGATGGACAGCAGCGGCGGCACCAGCTGCGCAAGACGTTTTTCCGAATCCAGCCGGAAGGAGAAATGATTCATGAAAAGCTCCTTTTTTTTCTGAAAAAATAGCATATATGGCGTAAAAATCCATGTTTTTGTCTGTATTTTTCATGTTTTTTCTTCTTTTATGGTTTATAATGAATGGCGGAAAAAAATCAAATCAGGAGTCTGATAATGAAAATAGATGTTCCGGTCGTGAAAAGTGTTGATGTTCTGCTGGTCGGGGGAAGCCTGACCGGAGTGAAAACCGCCTTGAAAGCGAAGGCGGAAAACCGTTCCGTTTTCTGCGTGACGCCGTATACTTATCTGGGAGATGATCTCTGCGCCCATTTCGATTTTCAAAGTCCGAAGTCCGAGGCATACCGTTACTTTTTCGGGGACGAGGAGTGTGTGACGCCGATGCGGATCAAATCGGCATTGGAACGGAAATTCATGGAACATGGGATCGGTTTTTTCTATCAGACTTATCCGGCGGAACCCGTTTATGATTCCAACGGCAATGTCGCCGGTCTTCTTGTCGCGAACCGGAGCGGATTCCAGATTGTTGCCGCCAAAGTGATTCTTGATGCGACGGAACGTTCCCTTGCCGCCCGTGCCTGCGGCGTTCCCTGCAGGACATTTGTGCCGGGAAAATATCGCATGGAACGTTTTGTCATGGGGCGGGCGGGGCATGATTCCGAAGCGTCGATCGAAAAACTGCCCGCGCAGTTCGAGGTCGAGGATCGGAAATATAATGTGTTCAAAGTATCCCGGGAGTTCTTTTTTGCCGGAAACGGCGCTTCTGATTTTGCTCATGCGGAACTCGAAATGCGCCGCCTGACATGGACTCCGGAACTGGTTGCCGCCTCCGATCTCTGCCTTGTTGATCTGAATGACGGCGTGGCGGACGATTATCGCCCGACTCCGTCCGTTCCCGTTGTGATTGCGGGCAGAAACTGCGGTGAGGAAGTCGATCGTCTGCTGAAAGAGTCCGTTTCCGGCGACCCCTGCTGTTTTGCGGAAAAGGAGAAAAATGCGGAATGCGACATTGTGCGCAGGGATCAGTATTTCCGCTTCAGAGAGTGCCGGACGGTCTCTTATGATCTGAACCGGATTTCCGCGACAGGGCGTGCCGATGTCGTTGTCGTCGGCGGCGGCACCGGCGGAGCTCCCGCCGCGATTGCTTCCGCCCGTTCCGGGGCGGAGACACTCTGCCTTGAATCCCTGTGGGAGCTTGGCGGCATTTGCACGGCGGGAAGAATCTGCACCTACTGGTACGGCAATCCCGTCGGTTTTACTCATGAACTTGACTGCGGGATTGCGGCAATGGGCATGAATCCGCGTTTTGCGGCGGATTCCGGCAAGGCGGAGATTGAATGGAAGAAGGAGTGGCTGTTGCGTGAAGCCGGGGACGCCGGAGTGGAAATCCGGTTCGGAACCCTCGTTGTCGCCGCCGCAGTGAAGGAAAATGCCGTCTGCGGCGTGGTCTGTGCCGGTCCCTACGGTTTCGGGCTTACCGAAGCCGGCACCGTGATCGACTCGACCGGCAATGCGGATGTGGCGGCGGCAGCCGGAGCCGAAACGAGGCACATGGCTCCGGATGAAGCGTCGATTCAAGGCGCGGGACTTCCGCCCGTGCGCCCCGGAGGGCATACGACCAATACGGATTATCAGTTCATCTGCGAGCATGATGTCTTGGATTTGACCCGCGCTTTCGTCATGGGACGCTCCAAATTTGAATCCGATTTTGATCTTGTCCAGATCGCGGATACGCGCGAACGCCGCCGGATTGTCGGAGACCTGACTCTCCAGCCGCAGGATTTTTACGGGAACCGCTGTTATTCCGATACGGTGACGATCGCCCGGAGCAATTTCGATACGCACGGCTTTATCGTGCATCCGATGTTCATGCTGAAACCGACGGCGCACGATCCGCATTTTGCCAAAGTGCCGTTCCGTGCGCTTCTGCCGAAAGGACTGGAGGGGATTCTTGTGACCGGGCTTGGAATCAGCGCTCATCGGGACTGTATGCCGCTGGTGCGGATGCAGCCCGACGTTCAGAATCAGGGATATGCCGCCGGGCTTGCCGCCGCGATGGCGGTTCAGGGCGGAGTCCCTCTGCGTGGAATTCCGATGCGGGAACTGCAGAAGAAACTGGTGGCGAAAGAGATTCTGCCGCCGGAAATCCTTGCGGAAAACGACTGTATCCCGGGACCGGATGTCTCCGACCCGCACCATGAACTGGCGTCGGTTTTCCTGAATCCGGAAAAGTGGATTCCCGTTCTGAAGCGGCGTTATGCTGAGAAACAGGCTTTGGAAGATGCCGCGCTGCTGGCGTTTCTCGGAGAAGCGGATGGAGTGTCCCGGCTGGAACGTGAAATCGAAAAGACTCCGTGGGATGACGGATGGAACTACAGGGGAATGGGGCAGTTCGGTGCTTCGGTGAGTCCCCTGGATACGCTTCTGTTTGCGCTTTCCACGGTTGCGGACAGTCCGGTTTATGAGAAAAAACTCCATGATTTGAAGCCGGATCATGCGTTTTCCCATTTCCGGACGATCTGCCGTGTTCTGATGCGTCATCCGCATAAGGAATGTGCCGGGATGCTTGAGGCTCTGCTCAAGGCGCCGGGAATTTCCGGATGGGCACAGAAAAATCTTGGCGATGTGGTTAAGGCGAATCGTGCGGATGTGAATGATACGACGGTGCGCAATTCCCAGCTGAAAGAGCTTTATCTGGCAAAAGCGTTGTCGGCTTGCGATCCGGCCAACCCGCTTGCCGCGTCTGTCCTCGGGGATTATGCGGACGGACTTCAAGGCGTTTATTCCATTTTTGCCCGTTAAGGTCAGTGCTTAGTGGCTAGTGCTTAGTGTTCAGTGCTTAGTGCTTAGTGGCTAGTGGTCAGTGATTAGTGATTAGTGGTGGAAAGGCTGTAACCTTTGCCCCACTTTTCCTTTTACTTCGCCATCTCGCCATCTCGCAATCTTTTTCAGTGATTAGTGGTGGAAAGGCTGTAACCTTTGCCCCACTTCTCATTACTCATTACTCATTACTCATTACTCATTAATTCTTAACTTTTTTGCCGTTGTGCATAGCTGCGGGTTGTGCTGCCGGAGGATTTTGTCTGCGATTTCTGCATTTTCCTGCGGCGTGCACGTTCGGCGCGTTCTTTGGCTTCCTGTGCCCAGAGACGGCGTTTTTCCGCCATGACTTTTGCTTTTGCCGCTTTGAATTTGGCGTCATAGACTGCAAAATCCATATCCGGTGGGGTGCGCATGTATTTCAGCGTGCGTTCTGCGATGCTTTTGAAGTAGGGGCCCGAAACTGTGCCGCCGTAATAAGAGCCGTGGGGTTCGTCTGCCGTCACGAGCAGGACGAAACGCGGCTTTTCCGCCGGAACGAATCCGACAAAGGACGCCGTGAATTTTTTATGGGAATATTCGCCGTTGATGAATTTCTGCGCCGTTCCGGTTTTGCCTGCCACATGATAGCCGCGGATCGCCGCAATGGTCGCCGTTCCGCCGGGTTCCGTGACCCTTTTCATCATTTCGATGATGTCGCGGTGTGTATTGGGATTCCGGTAGATGGAAGGCTGACGCACCACGGGGATCTTCTCGATTTTGCCTGTTGCGGGGTTTTCGATCCGGTCCACGAGGCGCAGGTTTACCGGATGCCCGCCGTTTGCCAGGATACAATAACTGCGGATAATCTGCAGCGGTGACGCGGCGATGCCCTGTCCGATGGGGAAACGGGTGATGGACAGTTTGTCCCAGCGCTGGAGCGGACGGAAGATACCGGTGGTTTCCGGCTTCAGCGGCACGCCGGTCTTTTTGCCGTAGCCGAACGCGCGCAGAGTGCTGTCGAGCTGACGTTCGCCCATCATCAGTGCGATTTTTGCGGTTCCGATATTGCTGGAATGCTGAATGATTTCAGAGACCGTGAGGACTCCCATAGGATGTGAGTCGCGGAGCAGTTTTCCGCCATAGTACCATCTGCCTTTCTCGCAGTCGAAACGTGTTTCCGGCGTCACGACGCCGAGATCAAGGGCGCCGGCGATGGCGATAGGCTTCATGATGGAGCCGGGCTCAATGACGTCTTCCGCGATCCGGTTTCTCCATGCCTGCGGGGTCATGTTTTTCCGAATGTTCGGATTGAATGTCGGGCGCTGCGCCACGGCCAGGATGTCGCCGGTATAGGGGTCTGCCATGATTGCATACGCGGCAGTCGGTTTGTGGACTTCCATCAGTTTGTCCAGCTCTTCTTCGAGAATTGCCTGGAGCGGCTCGCGGATCGTCAGGTAAAGATTCAGTCCGTCGTGCGCCTCTTCTCTGGAGACGTTGCCGAAAGCGAGCGGCAGACCGTCGCGGCTTCGCTCGAATTTGGTTTTGCCTTTTCCGGAAGTCATATTGCTGTCATAGAACTTTTCAAGCCCGATGACGGCGATGACCTTGTCCCGGTCGAGATTCGTGAAGCCGAGAATGTTTGCCAGAAGTTCGTTTTTCGGGTAATTGCGTTTGAAGGCGTTGCTGAAGTGGATGCCTTTGAAGCCGGTTCTTGAAATTTTCAGTTTGAGGCGTTCAAATTCATCGAATTCGATGGCGTTCTTGATGACCGCATAACGTTTCGGAATGGTCTTGAGCTTGCCGTCCTTGCCGCGAATCGTAATCTCCCGCGTGGTCAGATCCTTGTAAACTTCCTTCTCGTCCAACGACAGTTCCTTTGCCAGAAGTTCCGCCATCATGCGGCATTGCTCATCCGAGCCGGTTTCCGTCGGATCAACGAAAATATTTCCGCAGGGGACGTTCCCGACAAGCAGGTTGCCTGCATGATCATAGATTTGGCCGCGGTGTCCCTGGCTGGTCTTGACCGCCGTGTATTTGCTTTTCGCCTTGGCGTAGAGTTCGTCATGACGCAGAATCTGGACCGTATACATGTGATACGCCAGATATGCGAAAGTCAGGAGAAAGACGAACCATGCCGCCTCCATTCTGATTCCGATGTAGCTGAGTTGTGTCATAACGCTTCCGTCTGTTCCGATTCATTTTCAGCGGAGCGAAGCTACCGCCGACGTGTTTTCCCTGTATTTTCTGCCGGATGAGACAAGATGACGCTTCGCCGCCCTTTTTTCCGGCAGATCAATGATTCTCAGATAGGAGACCTGGCGGTAATCCGCCGCGCGCAGCCTGAGGTTGTACTGCTTGATTTTTGCGCTGATGTACGGATATGCCGTCAGTTCCTCACGCTTGTTGCGCAGATTCGCTGAAATAAGATTGATTTTCCGGATACGCATCTGAATTTTCGTCGCTTCCTTGTTCAGCGCCTCGATCCTTGCATTGTACATGATGCGGCAGGTTACGGCTGCAAAAATGAAAGAGCACATCAGTATGATCTTGACCGCGAAGGCAAAGAACCACGGCTTTCTGCTCGGCTGGCGCTGTCTCGAAGCGACGATCGTCTCCGAACCGTCTTTCAGTGATCTGGCATAGGTGTTCATCATCCCTCTCCTGTATATCTTTAAAACGTTAAATTTTTTCCGCAACTCTCAATTTCGCACATGCTGACCTCGGGTTGGAGCGAAGTTCCGCTTCCTCCGCCGTGACCGGCCTTCTGGTCAGGACTTCCAGCTTCTGTTTCCAGCCGCAGATGCAGACCGGACATCCCGGCGGGCATTTGCAGGTTTCCGCCATACTCTGGAAAAAACGCTTCACAATCCTGTCTTCAAGCGAGTGAAAACTGATGACCGCGATGCGTCCCCCGGGCTTCAGCAGCCCGACTGCGTCTTCCAGCGCGCGTTCCAGCTGTCCGAGTTCGTCGTTGACTTCGATCCTGAGCGCCTGAAAACAGAGTGTCGGGGCAGGGGGCGCGTTTTTCCGCAGATGCCGTTTCAGAACACTGTCGCAGAGGCGTGCAAATTCGCTTGTCTTTTCAAAAGGCGCTTTTGCCCGTTCCTCCGCGATTGCCCTTGCAAGACGCCGGGATTCGCGGATTTCTCCGTATTCACGGAACATCCGGTCGAGCTCCTGCTCGGAATAAGTGTTCAGCACCCGGCTCGCCGTGAGCTGCGAACGCTTGTCCATGCGCATGTCCAGCGGTCCTTCATACCGGAACGAGAAGCCTCTCTGCGGATCGTCGATCTGCGGAGAAGAGACTCCGAGATCCAGCAGTATCATATCCGCGCCGTCCTCCCATCCCGCCGTCTGCGCGATGCTTTTTAGCGCGGCGAAATCGGATTGCACGAACTTTGTTCTGCCTTCTGCAAATGCCAGGGTCTTTTCCGCTCTTGCCAGAGCATCGGCATCACGATCAATTCCGAGCAGCATCGCCTGCGGAAGTTTCCTGAGAATCAGGGCGCTGTGACCGCCGCATCCGAGCGTGCAGTCAATCACGCGGCAGTTGCCCTGCCGTTCTCCCGTCAGCAGCTCGACGGTCTGCCGCGGCAGGACGGGGACATGCCCGAATTCCATGATGTTTTTCTGTCCGCTCATTGCTGTGCAAATCCTTTCAAAACCCCGGCAAGATCGTCCGGCGTGTCGTTGATTCTCTGCATTACGTCGAAGAACCCGTCATTGCCGCCCGCCTCGACGTGATCCCATGTTTCCGGAGAAACGATCTGGATGAGCCAGAGGGAACCTACCAGAACCGCCTTGTCGGTCAGTCCCGCGTGTTCCATCAGCTTGGCGTTGATCTGGATTCTTCCCTGTTTGTCGCAGGTGCACTTCATTGCCCGCGAGGCAAGAACCATCAGATCCCTCATTGCCTTGGAGTCCGCCAGCGACATCTTTTTTGCTTTCGCAAGTATTTCATCCTGAAAGGTTTTCAGGGGAATTGCCTGAATCACGCGGTCCTTTGCCGGAAGAAGCACGAACTGCGTTTCTCCATTTTTCTGTCTCCAGTCCGCGGGTATGGCGAATCTACGCTGCGAATCAATCGTATGCGTAAAATTTTCCAAAAAGCAGAAATCTTCTCCGGATGCCGCCATGTTTGCCCCTTGTGGATGTTTTATTTCCCCTAATCACCCCTATCCACCCCTAAATTACCCCATAAACTCCTTTCTTCAAGTCTTTTTCTGAAAAAAATAGGAAAAAATATGAATGAAACCCGGCAGGACGGCATTGTCCGGAGAAGTTGCCGCCGGCATCGCCGTCCGCGGTTTTTGCCGTGGAACGGCGGATGTCATGACTGTGCGCCCGGCGTCACGTCGCACTTTGGGATGTCTGCAGAATATTTCCGGATTTTTTGCCGGCGGCATCTTGACAAAAGAGATGTTATCGCTTATAATTTATATATCGGACAAAATACAACAAAAAAGAGGGCGGCCGGATGGAGAGAGTCAGGATTTGCGTCATTGGGGCAGGGAATTTTGCCGATTATGCCTATGGGCCGTCTCTGCGGCTGCTGGCGGAGACGGATCCGAATATTGTTTTAGCGGGTGTGGCGGATATCGTTCCGGAAAAGAGCAGGAGTTTCTCGGAACGGTTCGGCATTCTGCATTCCTATGACGACTGGCGGCGGATGCTTGCGGAAGAACATCCTGACGGAGTGATTGTCCTGACTCCCGTTGCCGCAACGGCGGAGACGGCGTGCGCTGTTCTTGCGGCGGGGTATCCCGTCATGATCGAGAAGCCGCCGGGACGCTGCCGTTCCGAGATCCAGCGCATCATGGAGGCTTCCCGGCAGAGCCGCTGTCCGGTCATGTGCGCTTTCAACCGCCGCTACTCTCCGTTTCTCATGCGTGCGCGGGAGATTTTATCCGGCGAATGCGGTGAACTGCCGGAGCATCTCCGCTGTGCCTTCTGCCGTTTTGAACGGCTGGAGCATGAATTCTTCACGACGGCCATTCACGGAATCGACGCAATGCGCCATCTTTCCGGCGGGCGATATGCGGAAGTTGATTTTCACTATCAGGAACCGCAGCGCGAAAGACCGGTACGGAATGTGCTGCTTTACAGCCGTTTCGACAACGGCGCATCCGGGGTGATTGATTTTCTGCCTTCCACCGGGGCGGCGGTGGAGCGTTATACGATTCATACCAGACATTGGATGATCGAGGTGCATACCGTCATTCCCGGAGGCGGCGGCGATGTTCCCGGAAAGATAACCGTCTACCGGGACGGCAGACCGCTCCGGGTTGAGACTCCGGAAACCGCCGGATTCCGGATGGACACTCTTTACCTTGCGGGGTATTACCCGGAAATAGAGACCTTTGTCCGAAATCTCCGCTGCGGTTTTCCCGCGCAAAGCGATCTTGAGCTGTCTCTGGATTCCGTTGAGATTGCGGATGCGCTCCGCCGGGGGGATGCGAAATGGCGCAGGGAAGCACAGGAAGGATGACGGAATGGGGATTCCTGGAAGAAGATGCAGTTTCATGAAGATGACCGACCATCTGGAGGCAATGATTGCCGCCGGCAGGTATCGTCCCGGCGACAAGCTGCCGGTCTTGCGTGATCTGGCTGCGGAATTTGCATTGAATCTTGATACGGCGCGGCGCGGTATCTGGTATCTCCGGGACAAGGGACTGCTGGAGTGTCATAAAAGATCCGGCATTTTTGTCAAGGCGGAAAAGGACAGCCGGAAAAAAGAGCTGCTGCGGCTGGAGGTTTTCCTGGAGACGGAGCATCCGGACATGACTTACTGCGCGCATGTTCTGCACGGAGTCCGGGAGGAAGCGGAGCTCTGCAATGTTCAGCTTCGGCGGAAATGCGGCGTTGTCAGCACCATGTTTTCCGATGAAAGGCTGCGGGAGGAGGCGAATCAGAACGATGCTGTGCTGCTGCTCGGGAACTTCGATCTTGCGAAAACTGATTTTTCCTGGCTGAAATGTCCGGGGGTGGGGGTGGAGATGCACTGCATGTTTGGCGGTCATTTTTCGGTGATTTCCATGGACCCGGTCAATTCCGCGGAACTTGCGGCGGAATATTTCAGGAAACGGCGGATCCGGCATGTCAGGATCTTCGGGCATGATTCCGTTCTTCATCATTTTCGGGCGCAGGTCTTTCAGCAGTATTTTATTTCCTGCGGCGGAACGGCGGATTACCGGATATGGAACAATACCGCATGTCCGGAGATGTCCCTGAACGACGGAGCCGGCTATCTTTTCACCGGAGGCGAAGCGTTTCAGCAATGGTCCAAAATCGCGGGCGCGGCATGGAAGAACGACCATGTCGTGCTTTCTCTGGACGGAAAATCGCTGCTTCTGCCCGGTTATCTGCCGGTTGACACGGTGACACCGGACTGGCCTCAGCTTGGCAGACTGGCACTGCGGGAGGCGGTGCATCGCGCTTTGACTGCCGGTGCTTCCGCCAGGCGCATTTACTCCGATGTGCAGCTTTTCGAGGCGGACGACGGATGAGATTCCGGTCGTGACGGAAAGAAATTGACGGGAGCCGGAGCAGGGAGGTTGTGAAACATCGTGGAACAGTTATTTTCGGGTTTTCTCAGGACTGATATTGACACTTTTGCCGGAATGGTTATAATTTTAAAAACAGAGAATGAATGTCAGGAAAACAATTTATAATATTGAGCTGGGGAGAAGGTCTATGATTACAAAAACGGAGAGACGGGATCACGGCGGCGGGATGAACGGGGCGGAAGGGTTCACCTTGATCGAATTGCTGGTCGTTATAGCGATCATCGCGATTCTGGCGGCGATGCTTCTTCCCGCGTTGAGCAAGGCGAGAGGCATGGCATACAGAACCTCCTGCCTGAACAATCTGAAGTCGCTCGGAACCTATATGAGCATGTATGCGGACACCTCCAACGAGTTTCTGCCGGCGGGATTCAGCCAGGAAAACCCGGATGCTTATCCGCTTTGGCCGTGGAGGTTGTACAGCATTGTCGGCGGCAAAGTATCGCAGGGACTTCTGGTCTGCCCGACCCAGCCGGAAAGTCTGAAGCTGCTGAAAACGAATCTGGCGAGTTCCACGGAACAGGCAAGGGGAGAATATGGTCCGCTTTGGAGATTCCTGTATCCTTCCTATGGACTCAATGCCGGCATGGGGGCGTCGAGTTTGAAGCGGATAAAAATCAAGCGGCCTTCCGAGAAGATCAGCAACTGCGACACCATGTACAACTGGCCGCGGGTGTCTGAGAGAGGATTTTATAAGGTGCTGCAGGGCTGCTATCGTGTCGGAAGCGGCGGACCGGGGACGGCGGCGGATGGGTTCGTCGGAACCATGCATGACAAACAGCCGGGAGTTCTCTGGATCGACGGTCACGCGAGCAATGAACCGGTAAGAAAGATTTTTCTGGAGACGACATCCAATCCGGGGCCTGCGATCTTCCGGTACTGGAATGTGTCTGAATAAGGTGGTGTGACGGGTTTTGCTATGACTGGCAAGGAGGGGCAGGGATGAAAATGATGTCTTTTTTCTGTTTGTGGGAACTGTGACTCTTTCCGGGAATCCTGATCTGTCCGGTCATAAAATCTGCGTTGACAGCAGGAATATGCGATCAGGAAATATTGGAATTTTGATTAAGTGAACAAAACTTTCAACAAATTGCAGGGAGGATGAAAAATGAAGAACAAAATGAAAACATTGTTTTGCGCCGGAATTCTGCTGTTCGGCTGGTGTGCGGCGGAAGCGGCGCCTGAGGGAGTCAATCTCCTGAAGGAACCGCTTGAGATCCGGAATCCGAAGACAACTACGCTGAAAGACGGCGTTTACACGGTAGTGAACCCGGATGAGAAGACTCCGAGCTACATCACGCAGACGATAGAACTGAATCAGGAGAAAGCGCTTCCCCTGACCTTCGGAGCAGAGGGAAAAGCCGAGGATCACAAGGGTCCGTTTTCCGGTTATTACGGCATCCGGCTTGATCTTGTCCACATGGACGGGACACGGCAGGGCTGGGTCAATATGGGGTGCTTCGTGGATACCGCGGAGTGGAAGAA
>CASDPB010000057.1 GCA_949282305.1 uncultured Lentisphaeria bacterium
GGCGCAATTCCAGCAACCTTTGACGTTCCTGGTCCGTTATTTGAATACGAATTGTCTTCATCTGTTCCTCTTCTGTTGGAGTTACAGATAACATACCACACCTTTTCAATATTACAATATAAATTTATGCAACTTTGCTTAAGAGCGTTCCACTCCGGCTTTTTCCAGCATCCGGTTCAGGCATAACGCCAGCAGCGGTTCCGTCGTCGTATAGGTTCCGGTCAGCGGGCCTTCCGGCAGATGAGACGTGATCCGGTGCTGCGGATTGACCTCTGCAATCGCTCCCATTGCATCCAGGCGGCGCAGCAGACGTTCGCCGATTCCCCCCACGGCCTGGCGCCGCCCGTCGCCGAATCCCATGAACGACGGGCAGCCGCAGTTGACCGCGACTCCTCCCGGACATGCTTCCTGTTCTATCAACAGGGTCCGCCTGCCCATTTCCGCGGAAGCGATTGCCGCGCAGCAGCCGGCGACTCCCGCGCCGACGACGATGACATCATATTTTTTTAACGGCATAGATTTCAGTTTTATCAGTTGATTGTGATCTGCACGGAAACATTTCCCTCTTGCTTTAATTATATCTCCTTTTTGATTTTCCGCAATGGACTGGAATGCTATTTTTTATGATTAACTGCTGTTTCTGCGTTATTTTTATAAAAATCTCTTGCATCTCTGCTGAGCTGTCATATATTGCCCGGGAACGGAAATGAAACGGAAAAGCAGCCGGAGAATGCTTCTATGCAGTATTTTGAAAATATTACGACGGTCAATGCCATATCAAAACTGGAGCAGATTCTGTCGAGCATGGAAGAAAGATGGAAAATCCATATTACAATCCATGACCACAAAGGACTGCTTTGTCTGCCGGACGGGCACCACATTCTGCCGCACCGGAATGTGCATCAGAATGTATGCTGCCGCTGGAAAGCGAGACAGCCGGATGTCCACAGCCGCTGTCTTGCGCACTGCAAGACCGGAGTGATCCGGCTGTTGACGGAGAATCCGGTTCCGACTCAGGTGGTTTGCTGGAGATGCCTTGCGGAAGTAATCGTGCCGATTCACAGGGGCAGGGAACATGTCGCAACTTTTTTTGGCGGAACGTTCCGGCTTCCGGACTCGCAACTGCCGGAACGGGACGAATCGCGAGATGAAGAGTATTGGCGCCTGTACCGGACTTTGCCGGAATGGAATGATTCCTTCGGCAATGAAATCTCCCTGCTGCTGCAGATGGCCGGCGCCGGTTTTCTGCAGATTGCAAACCGGCTTTATGAAGACTGCCTGAATCAATACGGGAGGGCGGGGCACATCAGGCGCTTCATTCATTATTATGCGAACACAGACGCCAGATTGAAAGATCTGGCAAAATATCTGGGGCTTTCCGAGTCCCGGACCAGCCATCTGGTGAAGCAGATGTTCGGATGCTCCTTTCATCATCTGCTGAATCAGCAGCGGGTCCGCCATGCAAAATCCCTGCTGTATTCCAGAAATCTGTCCATGCAGGAGATTGCGGAACAGGTCGGTTTTTCCAACGAATTCTATTTCAACCGCATCTTCAGGAAGATCGAGGGGATCCCTCCCGGAACTCTGCGCAGGCAGATGCTGAATCCGCCGCAGGAATGATTTCCCCCGTGTTGCAAAAAAAAGCTCCGGAGGGATTCCGGAGCTCTTGAATTAATGGAAGAAACAATCTTATTCGGGCAGATGGAATGCCTTAATCAAGGCTTTCTTCTGTTCTTCGTTGATCGGCTTGACGCCGCCGAGACGTTTGGAGGCGAGAAGGCTGTTTGCACAGAATTCCGCGACTTCAAGACGGTCGAATGCCTGAAGCAGAGTACTGCCGACTGTCAGCAGGCAGTCGTTGCGTAGCATGATGACCGGCGCGTTCGGAGCAATCTTCCTGACGGTCGCCATCGGGTCTTTGTAGTGTTCCGCGCAGGGAATGTCGATGATGTCGCGGAGCAGGATATAGCTTTCCGGAATGGTCTTTGTGTCGATCTTTTCCTCCGTGACCGCATAACCCATCACATTGACTGGTTTGGAGACGATAATCGCGTTGACCCAGGGATGGGTGTCGTAGATCGCTTTGAAGAAACTGGTGGCACGGCTTGGAATTTTTCCCATTTCGCGGTAGTTGTCCTGAATCAGCACCAGTTCGTCGTTGCGGAGGTTCATGCGGTCGAGTCCCTTCGGCGTCACCAGGAACTGATCCTGCGAAACACGTGTGGAGAACGTGCCGTCCGTGGAGAAGGAGAGCATGCGGTTGTAGGAGCGGTTGATGAGTTTCACCATTTCCTCGCGGAGTTCGCACTCCCTGACGGAATGTTCGGCGGGGATGAATTCCGGCATGAGCTTCTTTTCCAGTGTGCGGGAAAGGGCGCGGGTTTCGGGATCAAGCGGTCTGATTTTCCCCAGAGCTTCCGCCTTGATTTCAATTCTGGCAAGATAATCCAGTGTTTCAAAACGTTCAAATGCCTCAAGCAGATCCTTGCCGGTGGTGCAGACTCCGTGATTCTGGAGCAGAATGCAGTTGTGTCCTTTCTCGAATTCCGCGGAGACCAGATTTCCGAGCGCTTCGCTTCCGGGGATCTCGTAGCCCGCAAAACCGATTTCCCCGCAGATTTCGGCGGCTTTGGTGAGGAGCGAGGTATTGGGTCTGCGTCCGGTGATGCTGAATGCGACGAGCGCCGCGGGGTGCGCATGGAGAACCGCCTTGATGTCGGGGCGGAGTTTGTAGATGTGGCGATGGAAGGGGAACTCGCTGGAGGGCTTGTGGATTCCGACCACGGTTCCGTCGGCTTTCACGCAGACAATGTCTTCAGGGCGGAGCGTCCCTTTGTCCACGCTTCCGGGGCTGATCCACATATTGCCTTCGTTGTCGAGGATGGAAAGATTTCCGCCGGAGGTGGTCGTCATTCCATAGCCGTACAGACGTTTCATAATGAGGGTGATAAGGTCACGCGGGTGCATCATATCAAGATTCATGATCGACTCCTTTTGTTAAAAACTTTAAGCCATATACTGTACACTCTCTCATTGAAAACACAATACCGCATTATGAAAATTTTGATTTAATATGTATTGGAATTGTTAAATTGCAAAGACGTGATATAGTAAATTCAACTTTCTTCTTACAATTCTGAATCAAGCATGGAGTCTTTTATGATCCGGAAAACCGTGTCCGCTGCTGTGTTGTTTCTCGTGATGGCGCTTTTTTCTGCCGCGTGCAGCCCGGAACATACGCCCGATGAGGTCAGACAGCTGAAAGTCACCCAGGGGACGGACCAGTATGCTTTGCCGGGAGAGCCGTTTTCAAAGGAACTGCGGATCATCGCCTGCGGTCCCGAGGAGCGGAGCGCCGGGGGAAAAATCCGCAGCAGGGGGATTCCCGGAATCAGACTTCTGCTGACTCCCGTGGAAGGTTCCGATCTGAAAATTGAACCGTCCGAGGTGGTACCGGAACCGGGCGGGAGCGGAACGGAACCGGAGGCGGTCAATGAGGAGATTTCCTGCCGCGTCATGGAAAATGAACAGGAGATCAATATGCTGACGAAGCGGTATGAGCAATCCCATATTGAGCGTCGCAATGCCGGAAAATGTGCTGTGGAGGCGAGTGTGATTTTCATTGAAATGCTCTGGGAGCTGGAACGGATCGGCGATCATCTTGCGAATATCGCCGTCCGCGCCCCGGAAATTCAGAAACATTACTTTGCCCTTCGATAAAAAATTGAACTTAACTTTTCAAGCTGCCGTTTCCCGCGGCGCCGCTTGGAGCAGGAGGTGTTTTCTTATGTTGGACCGAACCGTTTTTCAGACTCGGTATCATGAAATCGGAGCCGATGAAATCGAGCGCAATGTCTTTACCCTGATCGGCAAGGACTGGCTGCTTGTGACCGGCGGCAATCGCGCCGGTTTCAATTCCATGACAGCCTCATGGGGCGGAATGGGGGTGCTCTGGAATAAAAATGTTGCGTTTGTTTTCATCCGCAGAACCCGCTACACGCTGGAATTCATTGAGAAACAGCCGGAATTTTCACTTTCGGTTTATCCGGAGCGATACCGCAATGAACTGCTTCAGATTTTCGGAAGAAAATCCGGACGCGACTGCGACAAGGTCGCCGAGAGCGGTTTCACCCCCGTCGAGACTCCTGCCGGGACGGTCGCCTATGCGGAGGCCTCCCTGGTCATGTCCTGCAGAAAACTGTATGCCGGACAGCTCGTCAAGGAGAATATTCTGGATCAGACAGCCCGGACCACCATGTATGCGCCGGATGAAGAGGCGCATCAGGTCTTCATTGCCGAGATTACGGGCGTCTGGAAACGGAACGCCTGAAGATTCCGGCAGCCGGACAGTGAATCGTCCGAAGATTTTTGACGGAAAAACGAATTCTGCTCTAATAAATGGTTTTCCGCATCGTCATAACTCTTGAAACAATCAATGAAAGGGTATGACGATGAAGAAAACCAAATTGCTGCTCGCCGGCGGTCTTGCTGCCGGAGCTCTGCTGGGAACGGCGCTGACAATGCCTGAAATCCCGAAACTCGAACTCGGCGGGGAAAAACGGATCGCCGCCTATCTCTCAACGGATAAGATGATCTATCGTCCGGGGGAGACCGTCTATTTCCGGATCGTGGCGCTGGAGGCTTTCCATAATTTCCCCGTGCGGGAAAATCACTATGCGACGCTCAAAATCAAAGGGCCGCGCGGAGACGTGGTGAAGACTCTTTCCGGCAGGGTGGAGGACAGCACCGGAGGGATTGCGTTCCGCATTCCCGGCGATCTGCGGGGCGGCGTCTACCGCGCCTTCTGTTCCGTCGGCGGTTCCGCCGAAGCGGAGCGTTCCTTTGAGATACGCGCCTATGCACCGCCGCGCCTGAAAACGCAGATCGAGTTCCTGAAAAAGGCTTACGGTGCCGGGGAGTCCGTCCATGTCGCCCTGAACGTCGCACGTGCCGAGGGCGGTGTTCCGGAAAATGCCGATGTGACTCTGATTGCGCGTCTGGGCTCCCGGGAGATTGCACGCATTCCGGGGCTGAAAGCGGACAGCGGAGGCAATGTTTCCGCCTCGTTCCGACTGCCGGGAGAAATTGCGGAGACGGATGGAACCGTCGCTTTTCTGATCCGCGACGGCGGTGTGCTTGAGACAGCCGCAAAGAGTCTGCCGCTGGTTCTGAAGGATCTGGACATCATGTTTTATCCCGAAGGCGGCGACATGGTCGCCGGACTGCCGAACCGGATTTATTTTTCCGCGAATCTCAAAAACGGAAGGCCCGCTGATCTGACGGGGAAGATTGTGACCGCGGACGGCAGGGAGGTTGCGGATGTCGCATCACGTCACGAGGGACGCGGCGTGTTCCGCTTCACTCCCTCGAAAGACACCGCTTACTTTCTGAAGATTGATGCGCCTGCGGGAATTGAAAAACGGTATCCGCTTCCGATGGCGAAAGAGTCCGGCGTCGTTTTGAATTCCACAAGGAATGTTTATCCGTTTGAGGAGAAAATCTCATTGCGCATACTTGTGCCGGAGAATTCCGATGCTTCATGGATTGTTCTTTCCAGGCGGGAGCGCATCATCGCTTCCGGGAATCTGAGAAAAGGCGCCAATGAAGTTGCTTTGGATGCGGGAGAGTACGAGGGCGTTCTGACTGCGACTGTCTACGATTCCCGGAGCAGACCCGTTGCGGAACGGCTTGTCTTCCGTTCTCCGGAATTTGTGACGAATATACAGATTGTTCCGGAGAGCGGGGCGTTTGTCCCCGGCGGAAAGGTCAGACTCAATATTCTTGCCACGGACCGGAACGGAGCTCCCGTGGAGAGCATTATCGGACTGAATGTGACCGATGAATCCGTGATTGAGATGACGGAGCGGCGGGAACAGGCGCCGTCTCTGCCGGTGATGGTTTATCTGGAAAACGATGTGAAGGAGCTTGCCGACGCCCGGATTTATTTCGATGAGAAGAATCCGAACTCCTCGGAGGCGGTCGATCTGCTTCTCGGCACGCAGGGCTGGCGCAGATTCATCACGGTTGATTTCAGCGAACTGGTGAAACAGTATGAAAATCCGGCGAAACGCGCTCTGGCATGGATGCGGCGGAGTGTTTTGTACAAATGCCGGAACGCCGTCGGTGTCAGGGATCCGATTTTCGCGATGGCTGAGGAGGCTGTCATGCCCGCCGCCGTACGGGAGGAGAAAGCGTTCGCCGGAGAAGATGCGGAACATGCCGCGGCGCAGGAACTGCTTCCCGTGAAAGGCGCATTCCGCGAAATTGTCAGGGACGATGCCGCCGCAAAGCGGAAAATGCTGATGCCGGTCAACGTGCGGGAATATGCGCACAGGGCGCGCCCGGACCGCACGCCGAACGAACGCCGGGATTTTACCGAGACGATTTACTGGAACGCCGGGATCCGCACGAATCCGCGCACGGGGAAGGCAGTCGTCGAATTTGACCTGCCGGACAGCATCACGACGTTCCGCGTGACGGCGGACGCAATCGGAAACAACGGCGCACTGGGGGTGCAGACCGCCGCGATCCGTTCCGTGGAGCCTTTCTACATCGAACCGAAACTTCCGGTTTCTGTTACGGCGGGAGACCGGATTCGGATTCCCGTTGCGCTTGTGAATTCCACGGACAGGATTTTGAAGAACGTGAATCTTTCCGTCATGGCGAATCAGGAGGCGATCGGGGAAACATTGACTCTGGAAACACTGAAACCGGGGGAGAGAGGACGCCTTTCCGTCACTGTGAATCCCGCGAAAGCCGGTGTCCTGGAACTCACGTTCCATGCCGCGGCGGAGGGGTATGCGGATAAAGTGATACGGCGGCTCCGGGTCCTGCCTTCCGGTTTTCCCGCCGCATTCCATGCCGGCGGACTCCTGAACTCGAAGAATCCGTACAACTGTACAATAACGATTCCCGCGGATGTGGAAGCCGGCTCCGTAAAGGCGTCTGCGAAGGTGTATCCGAGTCCGCTTGCCGGAATGGAGGAGGCGCTCAACGCTCTTCTCCGCCAGCCCTGCGGATGTTTTGAGCAGACCAGTTCCACAACCTATCCGCTGGTGATGGCGCAGCAGTACTTCCTGAGTCATCAGGGAGTGTCGCCGGAAAAGATTCGCAAGGCTGCCGGACTTCTGGAGCAGGGGTATGAAAAGCTGATCGGATTCGAGTCGGAAAACAGCGGATACGAATGGTTCGGCGGAGATCCCGGGCATGAGGCGCTGACGGCTTACGGGCTGATGCAGTTCCATGAAATGAAGGAGGTCATGCCCGTTGACCGCAATATGCTGAAACGCACGGAAAAGTGGCTGCTGAGCAGACGCGACGGAAAAGGCGGTTTTCTCCGCAATGAACGGGCTCTGGACTCCTTCGGGCGGGCTCCGGCTCCGACAACCGATGCGTATATCCTCTGGACACTTCTTGAGTCCGGCACTCCGCCCGCGGAATTGTCGCGCGAAATCGAACATGTGAAGAAGACGGCGCTTCAGTCGGAAGACAGCTACATCCGTGCGCTCGGAGCGAACATCCTTTTTCTTGCGCATGACAGAAAGAACGCCCTTGCGCTGGCTTCCGGGCTTGCCGCCTCGCAGGAAAAGAACGGCGCCGTCGGCGGAGGAAAAACTACGATCACCTGTTCCGGCGGCGACTCGCTGAAGATTGAAACGACTTCGCTTGCCGTGACCGCATGGCTTCGGATTGACGGCAGGTTCACGCCGAATGTGGAATCTGCGATGAAATGGCTTTTCGAGCGCTGCAAAAGCGGACGTTTCGGCTCGACGCAGTCCACGATCCTTGCTTTGAAAGCGATCAACGCCTATGACAGGGCACGTTCCGTCCCGAAGAATCCCGGGCGTGTCCGTCTGCTCGTGGACGGCAGACCTTTCGGCAATCCCGTTTCTTTTACGAAGGAGTCGAAAGGAACGATGGAACTGCCTGACTTCTCCATCGCAATGACGCCCGGCACTCATACCGTCGGGCTTGTCATGGAGGACGGTTCCGAAATGCCGTTCACGATTGAAATTTCATACAATGCGAAACTTCCCGCCTCCGCGCCGGACTGCGCCGTTACGGTGAAAACGGAACTTTCCTGCGCAAAGGTGAGGGAAGGGGAACTTGCTGAACTGAATGTGACGGTGCGCAGCGGCGGCAGGGATGTTTCAATGCCGCTTGCCGTGATCGGGATCCCCGCCGGATTCGAGGTGTGTTACGAGCAACTCAAGGAACTTGCAGACGCCGGCCGCATTGCCGCGTGGGAGATGTTCGACGGCGAACTGGTTCTCTACTGGCGCGCTCTGCGGGCGGGCGAGACAGTCCGCATTCCGGTGAGTCTCAAGGCGGCGATCCCCGGAACTTACACCGCTCCGGCGTCGCGCACATGGCTTTACTATACCGACGAACTGAAGAACTGGTGTCCCGGCGTCAGCGCTGAAGTTCTCTGAGGCGTTTCCGGCGGATGGAATTCCCGATCCGTCCGCCGGTTTTCGCGTTCAATTCAAATAAGGCAAAAAGACATTTGTCCCAGCGCCGGATCAGAATCAGCAGAAGAATGCGGTATTTGAGTCCGAAATCCCGAAGGGACAATTCACCGTCCGTGTGCCAGCGGGAAAAATGCTCCTGAATGAGAGGCAGTGCTTCTTTCAGATCTTCTCTGTTCAAATCATAAAGCCCGCTGAGTATGCTGCGCAGCTGTCCGGCGGCTTTGCGATGAAAGAGTTTTTTCTCTTCCGGGGAGGAGAGCTGTTCCTCCAGTTTCATCATCTGATCGTAAATGAACAGATAGGATTTTGCCTTCCTGACGGAAAACGGGGAGTGCATGGTGGAATTCGGCGTCTGGGTATAGAGATACATGGGCGCCTTGACGCGGCAGACTTTCCTCAGGCGGAAAAGACTGGTGTAAAAGAACAGATAGTCTTCAAAATAAATTCCCGGCACGAACGGAGTATCAGGGAGGAAATTCCGCCGGAAGAGTTTACCGCCGGCAAGAACAGGAAGTCTGACCTTTTTCGTTAGCTGTGAATGAATGATCCTGTCCTGTATTGTCTCTGTCGGGTGTTCTTTGCATACGGCGGGAATACCCCGCCGGTCGTGCATGACTTTCACTGTATCGCAATAGGTGAAATCGGCGCCGGACTTTTCCGCTTCCCTGTAAAGCACTTCAAGATATTCCGGCGTGACGGCGTCGTCCCCGTCGATAAATGTGACATACTTTCCCGCGGCGTGCTTCAGAGCGTTGTTTCTGGCTGCGGACTGTCCCTGGTTTTCCTGATGAATCACCGTGATTCTGGAATCTTTTTCCGCATAGGCGTCCAGCTGTTTCCGCGTGCCGTCTTCGGAACCGTCGTCGACGCAGATCAGTTCAAAGTCCCGGAACGTCTGCGCCAGAATGGAGTCCAGACAGTAGGATACATATTGTTCAATGTTGTAGAACGGCACGATAACGGATATGGCGGGAGGCATGTTGTTTTTCTCCTTTTCTATAGTTTCCCGATCACTTGCCGCCTCTGCTGCAAGGTGATGCGGCAGTTGTCAATATAGATTGAAAATGTTGTTTTGCAAGA
>CASDPB010000058.1 GCA_949282305.1 uncultured Lentisphaeria bacterium
ATGGGAAAACGCCGATGCAGACATTCCTGGATTCCCTGCCACTTGCAAAAGAGAAAATGTTGCAGTATAGTAACAACATTCCAAACCAAAAAGAAGTATGACGGATCGTCAGATGATGTCGTAACTTCTACATCTTGCAATGCCCCGTTTGTCAAGGGTGGCATTACACCTAGATCGTGTCGTCAATAGTTAAAAGACCCAAGTCGCAATACACCTGATTTGTACTGCACCCATATCCGGAAATCAGACGATCCATCCGCCGAAGCCGTTTCGGATCCGAAATATCATATATCACAAGGAATTGTCTTTTCGCAGCCATCCCCATTCACCTGGTCGTCATCGGGAAATACGAATTTCCATCGCCGCGAAAGATTCTCCACAACTGAGCCGCCTGAATTTCCAGCATCCGCCGGTATGAAAGACGATACTGGAAAACCGGATGCGAAACCTCCTCGTTCATCCGTCGCGCATACGCATTCCAAAAAGCACGATGCCCTGAACGCAAAAGTCCGCATCCCGTCGATGCCTCCAGAAAATCCGTCGTGGCAATTTCATTCCGATTAATCAGGGAAATAACCACGCTGTCCACAATCAGCGGCCGGAACTCTTCCATCAAGTCCAATGCGAGTGCCGGTCTCCCAAACCGCGGCACATGCAGAAGTCCACATGCGGGATCCAATCCCAGAGAAGCACAAATCCCCGAAATCTCCGAAGACAATACACTGTATCCCAACGAAAGCATTGCATTCACCGGATCCCGCGGAGGCCGTCGATTCCTCCCTTGAAAACGTTCCGCAAAACTTTTTTCTGTCAACATTCCGGAAAACGATGAAAAATATAATGCTGCGGCCCGCCCCTCCATGCCTAGAAGTTTTTCCAGACTCTCCGCTTCCAATGCCAGTTTCTTCAGAGTTTTCAGCTCGGCAAGAACAGACTCCGGACGCTTCTTTGAATTTCTGAGCAGAATCGTCCGCTGGTTCTGAATCTTGCCCGCGATCATTTTCCGTCCAATCGTCACAGCCAGGGACGAATTTTCGGCATAACGGTACTGACCATGTCGCGAATCCAAACCGGAAATGGAAAGAGTATCCAGTCTGCCCAGAAATTTGCCAGCAGGAGAAAAAAACGAAAGATTCAAATGGCGCTCCAGACAAAGATGAAGCACCTGTGTCGAAAATTGAACCCCGCCGAACAGATGGATGGAACGAATCCGATGAACAGGATGCGTGGAAACCGTTTTTCCTTTCCTCATTGTCACCAGCGTTTCGCCTCGACACGAGAGATAGATATTGTATCGGCAATTAACTTAGCTTGCATATAAGACGCTTTCTGCATGAAATAATTTGGCAATATGACCGGGATCACGAGAAACACCATCCATGTATGCTTTTGCATGTTCCTCTATTTTTCCTTTTGCGCGTCCCAGAGACTTATTGCTCAGATTTGACTTCAAATCCCGATTCAGATATTCATCCGGATTCAGATCAGGGTTGTAGTTTGGCAGATGGAACACTTTGATAAAAGCGGCATGTTCACGCAGAAAATCATCAAGCAATTTACTGTGGTGAACCCGTAAATTATCCAAAATCAGGAACACTTTCCGTTCATTGCAGCTTATGATACGCTCCATAAACTCAA
>CASDPB010000059.1 GCA_949282305.1 uncultured Lentisphaeria bacterium
CAGAACGCCGACGAGCATGGTCCGCTGCTGTCGGATCGCCCCCGCAAAGAAGTTCGGACGGTAGTCCAGGAGTTTTACGGCGTCGAAAATGCGCTGCTTCATCTCCTCTCCGACGGGACGCTTCCCGCTGAGAGCGTGTGAGATCGTAGTCGGAGACACTCCGACCATTTTTGCAACATCGCTGATTCTGACACGATTTTTCATGAATTCTCTCTCGCAAATAAATTTAGCAAATCGATTTGTCTCTTTTATTATATTCAAAAAAAATATTTTGTCAAGACCTTTTTGCGAGAAAAGAGAATTTTTTTTGCAAAATATGCGCCGATGCGGAATTGCCGGAAATCCGGATCCCGGCGGTGGAGACTTGCCGGAAAAACTGGTTGGAACGGAGGGATTTCACTCTTTTTGTCCCGGGGATTTTCCGGGAGGTCCCGTTATGGAAGGACCGCCCGGATTCCGGATTTTCAGGGACAGGGGGGATGGAATTTTTTCAGGGACGGAAAAACGCGCCTTCGATGAAGCAGTCCCCGTGTTCTGCAGTGTTCATATAATACACGCACAGCACCTCTCCGTTTTCAAGTTCGATTGAAACGGGATAGCCCAGGTCGTCGGAAATGCCGTTGTTCTGCAGGATGATCTCCTTGTCGATGTCCCAGGTTTTTCCGCCGTCGCGGCTGATACATGCCCGGACTCCATAAGGAGGATAACGGTATCCGTACGTTGCGAGGAGCCGTCCGTCCTTGAGGACACGCAGGTGCTGCGGGTATCCTTTCACGGGTGTCTTGACCGGTGTGCTCCAGGTTTTTCCGCCGTCGGCAGAACGGCTGATTCTCATATGACCGTCGCCCGGCTGCGGAATGCGGATGGCCGTGACTAGGCTTCCGTCCGGCATGACCGCGGTATGCGGTTCTTCAAAACATGCGTCAAGTGCTCCGGAACTGCGCGGCATTTCCGCGACGACAGCCGTTTTCCGCCAGTTTTCCGCATTGGCGGAGCCGTGAAAAAGATAGATCTGCCGTTTTCCGTTGTCATTGCCGAGCGACGGCTGCAGGAATGTGCCATCCGGCATGATCGCGGGACCGTGCGGTGCGAATCCCGGAACACGGATCGGTCTGCCGAAGGATTTTCCGCCGTCTGTGCTGAATAGATAGTAGTTGCCGCCGAATTTTTCCGGACCGCTCTGTTTTATATAGGCAGTTTCCGATGGAAATTGCGAAGCCGTGGTGCTGTAAAACATCCAGCTGTTCCATGCTCCGCAGGTCACAAGCACTCTGCCGTCCGGCAAAGTCTGGATGGAAGGGTCGCGCTCATCTGATTCCGTGTCGAAAATGGCTGTCGGGGCGGACCAGTTCTGTCCGCCGTCCTTTGAATAGGCAATGCAGATCCGTCCGTAAGGACAGACATGTCCCGCGCCCTCCCGGAATACTGCGGCGAGATCGCCGTCCGGCAGTCTGGTGATCCCCGGAAAGGCATAATGACGGCCCTTTATCGCGCAGATCCTGACATGACGTACACCGGGAGAAACTTTCTGATTCATGATGGCGCTTTCCCCGCCTGCGGGCATGGAGTGGGGAGTAACAATCCGGATGTTACGGATGCGTCCGCTGAAGCCGCGCGGAGAGTTGTTGAGCGTGGATGCGCCCAGAATGAATTGCAGGTTCTCCAGGCGCGGAGAGACGGACAGCGGAGCGCGATGCTGTTTCCCGTCCAGTGTCAGCGAAAAGGCTTTGGCGGAGGGGTCGATTTCAAATACCGCCTTATGCCAGACGCCTGTTTTATGAGGGCAGGGGATTTTGATCTGGGCGATGCCTTTGGTGTTGAAGTCGGTAAGCAGGACTTTGAGGATCTTGTCTCCGCCCGGTGCATTCGGAGCCGCCTCAAACTGAAGTGAGACGCTTCCGGTTTCCAGCAGCCGGGGGAACGGATTGCTCTGTTTTTCAGCGTCCTGAAACTCGAATTCGATCTTTCCACCTTGCCGGAAATCGAATGTCTGCGGTATTCCGGCTGCGGTTACCGAATTTCCCGACGCCGTGAATTCCAGTGCGTTTCCCGCAGCGTCGGATACCAGCTTCGGCGCCTGTCCGCCCGGCCGGACGGCAGACAAATCAATTTTGACTTCTCCGGCGGCAAGCGAAAACGCCAGCAGCAGAACGGGGATGATGAGCTTTTTCATGATTTTCCTCCTGATTTAAGTTCAACATTGCATAGATTTGATTGTATCCGGTTCAAAAAACGGTCTCGGGTCGACTCTGCCCGGCGTCTGCGGCGGACAGTCTGTTTCCATGCGGCATCTTCCATGTCATGGTTCAGCTCTCAATGATCCTTCAAACCATAGATGGTCTCTGACGAATCGGAGTCTTCCTTCCGATGTTGTGGCGAATCTGTTGTCCTGTTGTCCGACGTGTCCGTCCGCCCAGAGAATATTGACGGCATTACGGTGCGGATAACCTACCCGCGGGAGATTTCCGGAGATGCCGGGAATGGCAAAATGCGACTCTATCGTCGCCGCTTTTGTGAAGGCATAGGTGCTTTCAGTTTGAAGGATGTTTTCATACAGATCGAAGAGCAGGCTTGCTGTGGAGGCGGATTTCAGGCGGCTTTCTTTCCGATGACGGACTTCTCCGGCGGCGACGGTATATGATTCGATCAGATACCCGTTGGGAATATAGGAGACTGTGCGCAGTGGACCGTCATTCCGCGGACCGTGCCAATCCAGATTGGTATTGGAAGCCGCATCGGCGGTCGCTCTGATCCGCGGCGCGACAACCGGGCATTCCACAATTGCACTGCTGTTGTCGCTGATTTTGGATACCCAGCTGTTTTCTGTTTTGTAGTCCGGAAAGACCATCATGGGATAGTAGCCTGCGTTTGTGTCGCAGTACATGGAAAAGGCGAGCCCGAGCTGTTTCTGATTGCTCCTGCATTTTACCCCGCAGGCGCTTTTGCGCGCCTGTTCAAGCGTCGGAAGCAGCAGGGCCGCGAGAATGCCGATGATTGCAACAACGATAAGAAGTTCGATCAAGGTGAAATATATCCATTGTTTCCATAATGCGCTTTTCATACAGTCTCCCCGGTTTTCTTAATTTTTTCCGCTTCCATATTCCGTTATTTGCGGTAATGGAATCAGGATTGTTTCTTCATCAGTTTTTCCAGCGATTTTCTTGCGGTGGCGATATGCGCCGCAAGAAGTTTTCGCGCCCGGCTGGAATTACCCTCTTCAATCGCCGATACAATTTCCTCATGTTCGTGATGAATGTCGCGGCGGTTGATGAAACGGCGGTTTTGGAGAAGATAGTCGGTTACATTGAAGACCGTGGAGAGCAACAGATAATTGTGAATCAGTGTCTGCAGCGCTTTGGAACCGCAGGAATCGCAGATCAGCATGTGAAAGCGCTGGTCTCCCTCCTTCTTTTCCTTGAAGCTGGCTGCATTCCGCCGTTGTTCGCAGCAGCGGCGCAGTTCCCCGAGCAATTCCGAAGACGCTCCCCGTTCCGCCAGTTTCGCGACGGCGAGGCCTTCGAGTGCTTCCCGTATTTCATACAATTCGCAAAGTTCCGGCAGACTCAGAACGCGCACGCGGAACCCGGTATTGACATCCATTTCCAGCATTCCTTCGCGTTCCAGCCTGACCAGTGCTTCCCGGACAGGTGTGCGCGACACCTCATAACTTCGGGCCAGTGTCTCGGTGGTCAGCTTGTCCCCGGGCTGAAAGTTCCCTTTCCTGAGATCGTCGAGCAGACGGCTCCGGACAAATTCCGTTGTATTGCCGCGAGTTTTGGCTATCATGATGCAGACTCCTTTTTCTCTTTGTTTATATTATAATAAATTGTATCCAAAATGTCAAGTGATAAAAATAAAAAATCATAATTTTTTTTATTGTTTTGAATATTATATGCTTGACATTTTGTATGCAATTTATTATAATATAATAGAAGTTTTTCCTATTGTAACCCCAATAACAGAGGAGTTTTTCCATGCAGGAATTTCCGTATTTCAAAGGTTTGCTTTCGCCCACTTACACTCCCATGAACGAGGATGGAAGCGTTGCGCCGGATTTGGTTGCGCCCTTCGTCGAATATTTGCTCAAGCATCGTTTTGCGGGACTTTTCGTCAATGGTTCCACCGGAGAATTCCCCTCGCTTACGATGTCGGAACGAAAACAGGTGGCGGAAGTCTATATCAATGCCGCCGCCGGACGGATTCCCGTCATTGTGAATGCGGGCAGCTGCTGTGCCGCGGATTCGCGCGAGCTGGCAGCCCATGCGGTTGCAGCCGGAGCCGATGCAGTGTGCGTCATGGCGCCGTTCTATTTCCGCCCGGCAACGGTGCGGGACATGGCGGATTTTATTAAAAGCATTGCCCCCGCATGTGACGGCAGACCGATCCTGCTTTACCACGCCCCCTGCATTACGGGGGTGCATCTTCCCCTGATTGATTTCCTGCGGATCATGCTTGATGAAGTGCCGGAGTTTGCCGGAGTCAAATTCACCAGCGAGAATCTCTATGAGTTTGAACGCTGTGTCGCCCTGTCGGACCGGATCCAGATGTTGTTCGGGCGGGACGAGATGCTTCTGGGGGCGCTGGCGATGGGCGCCCGGGCGGGAGTGGGCACCACCTACAACTATCTTCCGCGACTTTATCACGGAGTCGTGGATGCCTTCAATGCGGGACGCATGGATGACGCCCGCTGTCTGATGGAACTTTCCCACAAGGCGGTGGCGATCTCCGCACGTTACGGGCTGGCTTCCATTAAAGTGTTCATGAAGTTCGCGGGGATCGACGTCGGGCCGATGCGCCTTCCCGTGAACCGGCTTTCCCATGAGGCGGAAGGACGGTTCCGGAAGGAACTTTCCCTAGCGGGGCTCGACGAGTGGATCGGGTAAGATGAGGTGCGCATGAATTTCATTGATTATATCGTCATTGCCGTTTATCTGGCGGTTTCGGTTCTCCTGGGGTGCCGTCTCGGTTCCAGGCAGACCAATACGGAGCAGTATTTTCTTGCGGGGCGCAGTATGAAATGGCTGCCGGTGGCAATTGCGCTGTTTGCCGCGCTGTTCAGTTCCATCAGTTACATTGCCATGCCGGGGGAGGCCTACAATTACGGTTGTACCATTCTGGTGGGGTCTCTGGCGGGAATTGCCGCACTTCCCGTGATGCTTTTCGTCTTTCTGAAGTTCTTTTACAATATGAAACTGTGGACGATCAACGAATATCTGGAAAAACGCTTTTCGGTTTCGGTCAGAGTGCTTTGCGGCGGAATTTTTCTTCTGGCGCGCGGTTTGTATCTCGGTGTGGTGCTTTATGCGACGGCAATGCTGCTGGCAAATTCCTTCGGGATTTCCGCTCTGGCGGCGATTCTGGTGGTCGGGATCGTCTCCACCGTATACACTTACTTCGGCGGGATGGACGCGGTGATCTGGACGGATGTAATGCAGTTCATCGTGCTTTTCGGTGGAATTTTTCTTGTGATCGGCGTGGTCGCCTGGGAGCTTCCCGGAGGAGTCGGCGGAATCTGGAACATTGCTGCGGAGTCGCATCGGACCTTCAATCTCGGGCGGGATTCCGGATTCTGGGATCTCAGCATGACGGAGCGCATTACTGTCTGGCCGTTTCTGATTGGTCTGGCATGGGCGTTGTTTCTGCCGGCAACCGATCAGATCAATCTTCAGCGCTGCATGTCCTGCCGGAACTTCATGGAAGTGGTGCGGGCCATCTGCTGGTCCACCCTGGGAAATCCGGTAATTTGTTTTGTCTTCTACTTCGCGGGCCTTGCGGTTTACGCCTATTACAATGTGCTGCACCCCGGACTGATTCCCGCGGGAACCGGCGGTGACGACGCTTTCTGTCTTTTTGTCTCGCGTGAGCTTCCATCCGGGGTGCGCGGCATGCTGGTCGCGGGGATTCTCGCGGCGGTCATGTCAACGATCAGCGCCGTTGAAAACTCACTGGCGACAGTCTGGATCAAGGATGTCTACCAGCGGGTGCTGAGGCCCGGACGCGAGGATGCCCATTATATGCGTGCGGCGAAACTTGCCACGCTGCTGATCGGAGTTTTTGCCTGTCTTTTCGGCGTGACGATTCTTCTGGGATTCCGGGGGCAGGGAATTCCGCTGCTGGAGGTTTCCAATGTCATCCTCGGGATGCTCACCACCTTCACCAGCCAGATCTTTCTGCTGGGACTGCTGACCTACCGGACGAATGCAAAAGGGATGATTGTCGGGCTGATCGCGGGAGTCCCCGTGCTGGGTTACACCTATTTTTACCGTTATCTTTTTGCCGTCCCGGAGGAGCGGATGAGTTTTATGATGCTCAGTGTATATCCGATGATTGTAATCCTGTTCACCGGATATATTTCCAGTCTGTTTTTCGGCGGCGCTGAACCGCGTGCGGCAAAATATGTCATCTGGAGCCGCTGGTTCCGCCGATGATACTGCGGTCAGAGGGCGATCCCCCTTTTTCCGTGTCCCGGAAATGACCTGGGACATTATTTTTTTGTGTCAGTCAGATTCTTTTTCGTGCGCCGCGGTGAGGCGTCGCCTGGAGCGGGTCTTCCGGCCAGTCGTGTTTCGGGTAACGCCCCCGCATATCCTTGCGGACCATGAAGTAAGACTCTTTCCAGAACCCCGCGAGATCGGAAGTCACCTGCACCGTACGCATCGCGGGCGACAGGATGTCCATCACGACGGCGACACGTCCTCCCGCGACACGCGGGCTTTCTGTCATGCCGAACAGCTCCTGAAGACGGACGGAAAGGCGCGGCGGTTCCGTCTCGTAATTGACCCGGATCTTCGAGCCGCTCGGAACCTCGATCCGTTCCGGCGCAAGCGTGTCCAATGCGAGACGCTGCCGATAATCTACGATATTTTCGACGGCATTGCGCAGGACGTCTCCGCGCAGGGATTCCATTGAAATATTCTTCGGCGAGAGGAACGGAGCGAGCCACTCATCCGGCGCTGACAACAGTTTTTCCGGCGACAGATCGGCCCACTCATCCCCGAGCACCCGGTGCAGAAACGTGATGCGGCTCATCAGCGAACGCTCATTCGCTGACCACGGAAACGCATCGAACGGCTCTTTTTTCAGCGCTTCCAGAAATGCCGCTGCGCGCTGTCCCTGAGGAATCTGATCCGAGGACGCCGGAATGCTCTTTTTGGAAAGCACGATGGAACCGAGCCGTTTCACCTTTGCAGCGCTCAACGACCTGGAAACAGCATCCCATTCCAGTTCGATCTTTTCTGTTACAAGATGAGCCAGATGCTCTTCGATCTCTTCCGGCGAAAGCGGCGCGGAAAGATAAATCGTCGGAAGCGTCCCGGTGCCTTCCACCTGAGGCGCGCAGAGAAATTCCCGCGTTATCATGTTGTCCGCCGGATTCAGTTTTGCTCCCGTGCCGTTGGAAAGCGTGTATTCTCCGGAATTCGGACGCCGTGCCCGCGCAATGCGGTCGGGATACGCCGATGCGAGGAGCTCTCCGCACCGTTCCATGTCCGCAGAGGAGAAAGAATCCTTCGTCAACTGTCGGAAGACCGTCTTCACCCGTTGAAGCGCGGCGTGATCCACACTGCCGCTCCGCTCCTCCCGGTTCAGAAACACAAGACGTTCCCGGATGTCCGAATGAGGCGTCGCCCGCAGGAAATCCCGTTCGGACAGGACTGCTGCCAGAGCTTCGGCAAGACCGCCGAGGCGTTTTCCTCTTGCGGTGAGCACCATGTGCGCGAGACGCGGATGCAGCGGACATTCCAGAATCTTTTCCCCGTGGGGAGTCAGCCGCGCGGAACCGTCTTCCACGGCGTCGAGTCCGCGCAGAAGCGCAAACGCTTGTTCCAGTTTTGCCCGGGGCGGAGGGTCAAGCCATTTCAGCGAATCCGCCTGTTCCGGAGAAACGCCCCATTTTGCAAGTTCCAGCGCAAGCGGCGCAAGATCCGCCTCGATGATTTCCGGCGCGTTGAACGGGGCGAATCCGCGTTCTTCGGCAGGGCTCCACAGGCGGAAACAGACTCCCGGAGCAGTGCGTCCGGCACGTCCCCGGCGCTGTTCGGCGGAGGCAAGAGAGACGCGCACCGTTTCCAGTTTGTTCATCGCCGTTTTCGGAGAAAAGCGCGGAACGCGCATCAAACCGGAATCAATGACGATGCGTACGCCGTTCACCGTGATGCTGGTTTCAGCGACCGGGGTCGAGAAGATGACTTTACGCCAGGGCGGCGGCGCCTCTTCCAGCGACTTGTCCTGCTCCTGCGGCGGCAGATTGCCGTAGAGCGGCAGAAACAGCAGGTTCTGCCCCTCTGCATCGGGGAGCAGTGATTCCAGTTCGCGGATCGCGGCGCGGATTTCATACTCGCCGGGCAGAAAAACGAGAATGTCGCCCGATTCATGATTCAGGGCGTGGATTACTGCGCGGCAGACCTCTTTTTCGAGACGCGCACCGCGTTCCGGCGGACGGTAAAATGTCTGCACGTCATAAAGCCGTCCTTCGGAAGAGATGGCGGGGGCGTTGTCCAGCAGGGCGGAAATGCGCGAAACGTCCAGCGTGGCGGACATCACGAGAATCCGCAGATCGTCCCGCAGTGCGGAACAGGAGTCCAGCGCAAGCGCGAGCCCGAGATCGGCATGAATGCTCCGCTCGTGAAACTCGTCGAAGATCAGCATGGCAACCCCCTCAAGAGCGGGATCGTTCTGGATCATGCGCGTCAGGATTCCTTCCGTAATGACTTCGATTTTCGTCTCTTTTCCCGACACCGTCTCAAATCTTGTCCGGTAGCCCACCCGTTTTCCGGGAGTTTCCCCCAGCAGATGCGCAATGCGCTTTGCTGTGCTTCTCGCGGCGATTCTGCGCGGTTCCAGCATCAGGATCTTTCCGCCGCGGAGAAACGGCGCATCCAGAAGCGACGGCGGAACCACCGTGCTTTTTCCCGCGCCGGGAGCAGCGCTGAGAACGGCGTAACGCCCGCGGTTCAATGCCTGTTCCAGAGCGTCAAGACAGTGTTCGACGGGAAGTCCGGTATTCAGTCGCATGCGTGAACCTTTCGCAGAAGCGTTTCCATGACTTCGACGGCGCGCCCCCGCAGGAAAATATCGGTGACGGAATCCGTATATGCGGACTCCTGCAGGTTGATTTCGATGATCTTCGCGCCATTACGCTTTGCCTCGCGCGGCACCTCACATGCCGGCATGACTTCGCTCGTCGTGCCGATCACGATCACATAATCGCAGTCGGACGCCGCGGCAAAGGAGCCCTCGAACGCGTCTTCGGGAATTCCTTCACTGAAAAACACGAAATCCGGCTTGAGCAGTCCGCCGCACTCCGGACATGACGGACGTTCCGGTTCGATCAGTTCCCGCGTCGTCCCGAAACGCCTGCCGCATTCCGTGCAGAGCAGCTTGTCGAGCGTTCCATGAAATTCCAGAACATGTTTTGAGCCCGCGCGCTGATGCAGACAGTCGATATTCTGCGTGACTACCGTGTGGATGCGTCCCTCCTGTTCGAGTTGAGCCACCGCCTTGTGAGCGCCGTTCGGGACTGCGCCGCCCCAGTTGTCGTAGAAGACTTCGCGGATCTGTGCCCAGGAGCGTTCGGGATGTGCGTAAAAGTAGTTCAGTTCGATGAATTCAGGATCGTATTTGTGCCAGAGTCCGCCGGGACCGCGGAACGGCGGAATTCCGCTTTCCACGGAGATTCCGGCTCCGGTGAATGCCATTCCTCTTGCCCCCTCCGCGCGGATCAGCGCCGCGGCGGAAGCGATATTTTCTGAAAAATCCATAAAAATACCTCCTGATTCAGCTTGATTTCTTATCCCGGAATTATACAGTTACAACGCATATTATTCAATCGGGATTCAGGAAGAAAATGTCAGGAAAACTTAAAAATGCCGCAGTCAGGGCGGCGAAGAATGCGGCAGGGAAGGCGGCAAAACGCTCTGCGGGGCGTCTGATTCCGCTCCGGTACAGGGTGCTGTTTTTCCTGTTTCTGATCTGCGCCGCATTCGGGATTACTTTCATTCCCGGGGAGTCCGTGCCTCCCGCGCTGGAACCGGTCCATACTTTTCTTGTCCGATACCGGAACAAGGCTGTCCGGTCGACAGGGCTTCCCGTATCGCTTTACGAGGACACCGTCACGATTGCAAATCCGGGCGGAACGTCGGTCAGGCTTTATTTCGCGCCCTCTCCCAAAATAGCCGACGCTCTGGCGGAGTTCATCGGAACGGCGGTTTCCACACTGTATGTCTGCATCTACGATCTGGATCTTGAGAATGTGGCGGACGCGCTGATCCAGGCAAAAACGCGCGGTGTTTCAGTCAAAGTCGTGACGGATACGGACAACTATGCGCTGAATGCCGTCCGCCGTCTGCTGGAAGCCGGAATCGAGGTCGTGCCGGACAACCGCAAAAGCATCATGCACAACAAATTCGTCGTTGTGGACGCCAATTATGTCTGGACCGGTTCTTTCAACTTCACGAACAACTGTGCCGGGCGGAACGACAATAACGCATTGATACTGGAATCGCCGGAGCTTGCCGCCGGGTACATCGCCAAATTCGATGAATACTGGGACGGAAAATTCAGCGTGCAGGCGAAACAGCGTTCCGTCAACACCCGGGTGAAGGCGGGAAGCATTCCCGTTCAGTATGCGTTTTCTCCCTCGGACGGAATCCGTAAAATCATTCTGGAGGAGCTGTCTCAGGCGCAGAAAAGCGTGGATGTCATGGCTTTTTCCTTTACGAATCACGATCTTGCGCTCAAGCTGGCGGAGCTGATCCGCAGGGGTGTCAGAGTGCGCTGCATCTTCGACAACGGACAGGCGGGCAGCAGGTACAGCCGGAAATCATATCTGCGCAAGGCGGGGGCACAGGTCTACCCATCAACGAACAGAACCGGAAAGATGCACCACAAAGTCATCATCATCGACGACAAGACGGTCATTACCGGCAGTTACAATTATTCGCGCAACGCGGAGGAGCGCAATGATGAAAACATCGTCATTCTGCGCTGCCCCGCCATTGCACATTACTATACGAAGGAATTCAAACGCTGCATCAGCGGAATCAAGGGGTATTGACCTCCGGACTCATTTGCTCTGGGGAACGATGTCCGGCTCGACTTTTGCGGCACTTGCCGGATTGCACCGGTCCGTGCCTCTGCCGGCGAGAAGTTCTTCATAAAAATGAGCCAATTTCAAAACGTTTTGGCTCATCTTGTTAAAAAGTTGTTTTTTCAGCGCCAAACCATTTTTGACGCCTCAACTGTGATTTTTTCTTGAAAAAACCGCGAAAAATCATGTTTCAGGGCATAGACCTCCTTACCA
>CASDPB010000060.1 GCA_949282305.1 uncultured Lentisphaeria bacterium
GCTGAGCCTTTCTCTTTAGTGTGGTTTCTGTTGCGAGTCGTGATCCTTTCACGTCGTCGCCTTATTCTCAGTAGCACACTTTTTTAGGTTCAGCCATCTTTTTTTACAATTTACACCTGCTTTCTTTTACCATAGCAACTTCCGTCATATTTGAAACCTGCCGTTTTCTTCCGGCAAGATAAACCGTTTCAGGCAATTTTCCAGCGTCCGCAGAGTTTATCTGAACCTTTTTCGCCGGAATCGGGACTTGTCATGGGAGACGTCCTGTCCTGCCTGCGTTTTTTTTCTCCTTCAGAATCAGGCGGTCCATGCTCAGTGTTCTGCCTGACATTTTCGCCGATACAAACAGTTCATAGGACGTGCCCGGCTGTACCAGGCGGTAGAACTCGCATCGGATTCCCGTCAGATCGGGAATATACAGATGCACGCGCCCGTTGTTGGGGAATGCAATGTCGCCCACCTTGAGCCAGTGATATTTTCCGTCGGGAGGAAGCACTTCCGGATTCAGGGACAGCGCCGCCATTTGACCGCCGTCCATCCAGTTGTTCACAGCGATGTTTGCCGCTTCGGTGTCTTTCAAGGAGAGAGTCATTGCCTTGCCGTGGAACGCATCCGGATCCCTGACCAGTTTTGCCCGCATTCCCTCCTGGAGAAAATGTCCTGCGTTCAGATCGATCACGTCGCCTGTGACGGTTCCGATTTCGGCGGGCAGTGTTCCGGCGACGGCATGGGCGGCAAAGCGCTGTTCGCATTTTTCCAGTTCCCGCAGGATTTCACTCCTGAACCCGTTGCTGTCAGTCGGGAAATAATAGTCCAGCGATGCAAGTGTCTCCTTCCGGAATTCCTGCATCAGAGCCGTATGGTTGTAATGTTTTTCCGGATTGTCCAGATACTTCCACCGCATCAGCAGACCGCCCAGCAGTGCCGGACGTTCCCGGCGGATGCGTTTCACCGTGTCGGTGTCCGTTCCCGCTTCCCGTTCCGCCTGGTCCAGCAGCCGGAATGCCGTCGCGAAGAAGCTGTCGTCGAGATATTCCCGGCGGCTGACGTCGACTCCCGCGATGCGCTGATCGTATTCATCCTGCCGTTTCTGCATATAGTCCAGCAGCTTGCGCATGGTTCCCGCCGCCTTTCCATAGTAGTTTTCCATGAACATTGCAATCACTTCTTCCGCATTCCTGTCGGGATCGTCCATTAGTTTGTACCCGAGATAGCGGGTCAGAGGGAAAAAGTTGTTCCAGTGCGGGTTTTCATATTCCGCAAACAGGAATGACACGTGATTGTCCCGGTAAAACTTCAGGTCTTTCGGGATGGCGTCAACGCGCACGTAAGGCTCGGGATACAGCGGATAGAGCGTCCAGTAATCCCAGCGGGCGA
This sequence comes from uncultured Lentisphaeria bacterium, assembly GCA_949282305.1. Lineage (GTDB taxonomy): Bacteria > Verrucomicrobiota > Lentisphaeria > Victivallales > UBA1829 > UBA11452. Next base: position 1,378 of record CASDPB010000060.1, read on the forward strand.
TGTGGCCGGTATGCTGCGCCCATTGCTTCAGCAGATCGCGGGTGGCAGTGTTGAGCGGGTGCTCCAGTGACCGCAGCGTATCGTAGGTGTAATACCCCGCGCCGAATTCTATGCCCACCTGTGCCAGATGAATGATGACATTGGGTTCCGCCTTTATGGTTCTGGGCGGTTTTTCGCTGTACTGATAAGCAAAGGTGCGGATGAGGATTTCCGGATATTCACGATGAATTTCCCGGGCGATGTGGTTGATGAAGTCCAGCAGCGGCGCCGCGTAGGAACCTTCCCGTTCCGCGAGAGCCTTGCAGTCCGCACAGACACAATATTGATTGTTGTCGTTCTGGCTGATGTCGTAAATCAGCGGTGCCGGATAGCCTTTTGCGGCGGCTTCCGCACGGTCGTTCCTGATGAATGTCCGCAGCTGGGCGAGAGTCCGCTCGCGTGCTTCCGGATTGCTCATGCAGATTTGTCCGGGGCCTACGCCTGAGGTCGGTATGATGGCTTCTCCCGCCTCGTTCCGGCTGAACAGTTCTTTCCGGTCCTTGGGCCAGGAGGAACAATAATCAAAGAACGTATGATGGGGGCGCTGACCGCCGATCAGCCGTGCCATGCCGTTGTCCGCCTGTGAATAGCTGAATCCCTTGTTGTGTTCCTTGAAGCGCCCCGCCACCGGGAACCAGTCGAGACGGTCGAATATCCAGCGGTTGCCGAAGCACGGTTTCCGCCGCAGGTTCCATGTGCCGGCTGCAAGCGTCGGATTGGAGGGAACCACTTCCACTGTTTCATCAAGCCAGTGAACTCCGCACTGCCGTTCCAGATAATCATATACCGCATAGAGAATGCCGCGCAGCTTTCCGCCGGTCAGAATGAGATTTCCGTCGGACATGCTCCGAATGATCCACTCCTCCTGATCCAGCGATTTGTAATCCACTCCGTTGCTGCGTGCATAGACAGTCTGTCCCACGTATGCCGCTTTCTGTCCCGCGGGCACCTGGTTTTCAGACATGACAGTGAAATCGCAGCCTGTGATTTTTTTGAGATATTGCGCCAGTTCCGCTGCCGCCTTCCGTTCCGCGGGCAGCGGTTCGGCTGGAACGGCAATGACATAATCCGCTTTGCCGTCGCGGAGCCAGAGGGGACCTGCCGCTGCTGTGAACATTCCGGCGCAGAGCATCAGAATCTGACATAAGTATTTCATTTTCATAAACATTTCTCCTGTTACCAAAACAATTTAGATGAATATTTCTTTGGAAAGCCGCTGGCTGTGAAATCGTCAATATCTGCCTGTAATATCTGTGTCGTGACCGGCGCACTGTGTCCATCAAGCCATGCGGCGTTTGCCTTTCTGTTGTGAATGGTGCGGATGGTGTAGAAACTGATGTTGGGGATTACGGTCTTCAGCGTCGGGTTGTCATTGGCGTTGGCATGTACATAATAACTGTTGTCCACATCAAGGTCGGAAGCGCCGTCGGCAAAGACCAGCTGATCGCCGGGGCTGTGCGCCAGAGTTGTCACTTTATGCGGCGACAGGGCGCCTGTCCAGACAACTTGCAGTGAGTTCATTGCATAGGTATTGGGAATGAGGGCATTGCCGACTTTCGTCATTACCGGGCATACGTAGCTGCGCTTGTTTTCGCCGTTTGAGTATGACGTGTTGCTCAGGTAGTCTTCCATCAGAAAGAACCATTGCCGTTTGACTCCGTCCGCACAGGTTCCGTAATAAGTCATTGTATAGTCGTTATTGTCACTGATGTACATGGAATGGAACAGTCCCAGCTGCTTCAACTGATTGGTGCAGTAAATGGATTGCGCGCTTCCACGTGCTTTGCTCAAGGCAGGAAGCAGCATCGCGGCAAGGATTGCAATAATTGCAACAACGACAAGAAGTTCTATCAAGGTGAACAACTTCCTCATCAAATTCCTCCTTTTTTTGTTATTATGCCTGATATATCTTAATTTCCGTCAGGCGGATCACTGTCGCCGGCTTGTCACTTGCGCGCTCCTGTATGACCATGCCGTGCGAAGAAATCTTTCCTTCCGGAAACCTGTTTAATTGGTTCAATAAGCTCAACGCCAAACGGCGGCGTCTCGCCTTTCATGTAATTCTGAATATTGGCAAATACACGCCGGATCTGCCTGCCGACGGGATTCACATACTTGATGACAGGCACGGAAAACTGAGCCGCATCGCATCCCAGGTTTGCATGGCTGGCAATAATCAGGTCTTCCGGGATCCGCATTCCCCGGGAGAACGCAGCCTGAATCATTCCGAATGTCATCAGGGAATCGCTGCTGATGACACCCAGCGGACGGGCGTCGCAGTGCTCCCATAGTTCTGTCAGTGCATCAAAGCCACCCTGCTGGGAGACCGGGACCCGTTTGTACAACGCCTGATCGTGCAGTTTTCCAATTCGTTTCAATCCGTCAAAATATCCGCGTCTGGTCATGTCCGGCGTGCTTGACCAGTCCATGGAAACATCCATATCGAACAATGCGATCTTCCGGCAGCCGAGCCGGTTCAGTTCCAGAACGGCGTCGTGTGCCATGCGGTAGGTGTTGAAGATCAGCGAATAGCTCAGTTCCTTGTAATTGTAGATTCCGATTGTGTAGACCATCCGGTCGCGGAAAAGCGTATCGTAGTTCCGGGCGATGTACAGGCTGCCGATGAAAACCGCGTCAAACTCGTTCTGCGCCAGCTTCACCAGAAAGGAACGCGCCGAATTTCCATCCACCACATTGGGGAACAGCTCATACGACCAGTTCAGATCCATGCACTGCTGGTCAATCTCTTTCAGGATGATGTGCAGGGAGGAGTATGCCGAAGTGCTGTAAGCGAAAACCCGGTCAAGAACAATGGCGATCCGGCAGCTTTTTTTCTCGCAGACGAAAATTCCTCTGCCTGCGATCCGCTGCACGAGCCCATACTGTTCCAGAAATTCCATTGCCCTGCTGACCGTTGCCACAGTGGTTTTATAGCGTTCCGCCAGTTTGACAATGGGTTCCAGCTGTTCTCCCGGATGCAAGGCGCCCGAGGCAATTTGTATTTTCAATACCTCTGACAGCTCACGACTTTTGCTTTTCGGTGCCATATCGCGCCGACTCCCGGTTTGATTTTCGCATTCTAGAATTCTCTGTTTCAATTATAATCTATTTAGAATGCAATGTCAACCCCCCTTTCATGAAAAAAATCTGTTTTTTTATAAAAATGATGAAGTTATGATGAGTTTTTCATGTGATTCGCGGAAAAAACATGCTTGTCCGGGAAAAACGGATATTTTGCGGAATGCCTTAAAATTTTCGCTTTGCGGCATGCAGTTTGCGGTATGCCGCGGGAGAAAGCCCGTAATGCCGTCTGAACAAGTCATAAAAACGGCTGAGGCTTTTAATGTTCAAATGATCCGCAATCTGTATGATGTCCTCTTTGGTGTCGATCAGCAGACGTGCGGCATGGCTGATCCGCAGTTCATTGACGAAGTCAGTCGGAGTTTTCCCGAGATATTTCTGAAAGCATTTGCACAAATGTCCGGGTGTGCGGCATGCCAGCTTCTGCATGCGTTCCACTCCGGCGCAGAAGTTTTCCTCCTTGCGCATCAGGGTGCAGAGTTTCACCAGCCAGTCGGGCACCTGCGCCTCGCTCAGCAGGTTCACTTCATCAATAAAGAAACGGGAATACAGTTCCCCGAGCAGTATTTTCAGTTTGATTTTCCTTAACAGCGGGGGAATTGCGGGCGAATTGAGTTTCAGCAGACGGGAATAAAGCCGGCTGGTTTCGGCGGGGTCCAGGGAGAACTGCGGCGGCAGAACGGGAGCGGTCAGCTGCTGCAGGAAAGAGTCGTTTTCCAGGTAAATGCTCAGACTCAGAAACAGTTCCAGGTCAAAATCAATCAGCAGGACTTCCGTCTGATTGAAGTCGTCGTCCGGCAGAAAGCAGTGTATGTCGTCCGGACGCAGAAAAATGAGATTGCCTGCACGGATTTTCTGCCGTTCGCCATTGATTTTATGGCACAACCCGCCGGAATTGATAAAAATAATTTCAGCGAAATCATGACAGTGCGGCAGGGTTCCCGACAAGGGAATCCGGTGGAAATAAAGATCTCCGCCGGTCTGTATGAAATGGAAATTTTTTTCTTCCGTCCAAGTGATTTCATGACAGCTGACGCGCCCTTTCAAGATGGGATCCAGCCAGCCTTCGCTTTTCTGCCGTGATAAATCCACTCCTGCATTTCTCCCTTGTTTCCACGGATACGGCGATGATCGGTCGATAATGATAATGTAGAGCAATAAATAGAAAATAGCAAGGAAGATTTTAGTAAAAAAACGGATATAATTAAAGAAAGAACATCTATGGCGTGAATCCTCTGGAAATTCATTTCAATGAGGGTTGCGGCATGATTTTCTGCCGTGGCAGTGCAGGGGGTGACTCCGCCGGATGAGCTGTGAATTACGGCGGCTGCCGGAAAAAAGTTTTCGTCCTGATGGATGCAGTAAGATGACGTTGCAATGCAAATAAGGAGGAAGAATGTTGTTTCAGAAGTTGGACTTTATCAATGAAGTGCTCGAAAGCCCGAAAAGAAAAGTGCTTCCGATCATGACTTCTCCCGGCATGGAACTGCTCGGCGTGCCGCCGCGCAGTGTGTTCCAGGATGGAGAGCTTCAATTCAAGTGTATTCAGGCTCTTGCCGCCGAGGCGCCAGTGGATGCCCAGGTGACGTTTATGGATCTTTCCGTCGAGGCGGAGGCGTTCGGCGCGCCGATTGCGTTTTCCGATTATGAAAATCCGACTGTGACCGAGCCGATAGCCGGTACGGAGGAGGCGGTCCGCAATCTGAAAATGCCGGCGGTCGGGGACAAGCGCACAGGGGAGGTTCTCCGATGCGCAAAGCTGTGCGCGGAGCGTCTGGAGCGTCCCACATTCGGAGGGCTGATCGGTCCGTATTCTCTTGCCGGACGTCTTGCCGGCATGACGGAGATGATGATCCTGACGGCGGCGGAACCGGAAACGGCACATGCGCTGCTGCGCAAGGCGACGGATTTTTTGAAATGCTACATTCAGGCATTCAAGGCTGCCGGCGTTGCCGGTGTGGTAATCGCGGAACCGGCAGCCGGTCTTCTGTCTCCGGACATGTGCCAGGAATTTGCCGCGGATTATCTGAAAGAGGTGGTCGCCTCGGTGAAGTCTGATTCCTTCATGGTGATTTTGCATAACTGCGGCAATACGGAAAAACAGATTCCCGCTCTTCTCTCGACCGGCGCGGACGCCCTTCACATCGGAAATGCGGCTGATATTCTTGCCGTGCTGCCGCAAATGCCGGAAAATGTTCTGCTGATGGGAAATCTTGATCCGGTGAATGTGTTCAAAACGATGACGGAGGAACAGGTTTACGCCACGACCATGGAACTGCTGGAGCGGACTGCCGCCTTCCGGAATTATGTTCTTTCCAGCGGCTGTGACCTGCCGCCGGCGGTTCCGATGAAAAATATTCTTGCATTTTTAAAAGCTTTGCAAAATTACAATCAAAAAACAGGGGTATGACAAAATGACTGATTTTGAAGCGCTGAAAGCTGCCGTGATCAAAGGAAAACGCAATGATGTCACGGCGATTGTCCAGGAGGCAATCAACAACAAGGAAAATATCAATGACATCCTGGACAAAGGCATGATCCCGGCGATGCGCGAGATCGGAGACCGGTTCAGCCGCAATGAGGCTTATGTCCCGGAACTGCTGATTGCCGCGCGTGCCATGCAGTCCGGACTGGCTTTGATTGAGCCGCTGCTTGCCGCTTCCGGCCGGAAATCCATGGGCAAGATCGCGATCGGGACAGTGAAAGGGGATCTGCATGATATCGGCAAGAATCTGGTCGCGATCATGCTGAAGGGCGCAGGTTATGATGTGATTGATCTCGGCGTCAACTGCGATGTTGAAAAATATGAACAGGGAATGCGGGACGGTGCGCAGATCATTGCCTGCAGCAGCCTGCTGACAACAACGATGCCCTATATGAAGGAGGTTGTCGAACATTTCAGGGGAAAAGGGGTGAAGGTCATTATCGGAGGAGCCCCCGTTACCCAGAGTTATGCGGATGAGATCGGCGCGGACGGCTACAGCGAAGACGCCAACGGGGCGGTCCGGCTGGTCGATTCACTTCTGAAAGCCTGCTGAATCATTTCTCATGCGCATTACTGTAACATCGAAAGAGAATCTTGCGAAAGTTCTTGAGGAAAACGGATATGCTTCGGAACTGCGCTGCGGCGGGCAGGGAACCTGCGGGCGCTGCGCGGTTCAGCTGCTTTCCGGGGTCTGGCAGGTGGAAGACAGAGTTGTCCAGGCACCTGTCCGGGCCCTCAGCTGCCGTTCTTCTCTGCTGAGCGATTCCGGTGAAGTTGAATTTGAACCGGCTCCCCGTGCGGGGAATATTGTCATGGACTGGAATCTTATGCCGTTGCCGGTGCGGCCGGAAACTGTGATCGGAGTTGATATCGGCACCACGACTGTTGCCGCCGTCAAGATCAGTCGTGGGCAGGTTGTTTCCAGAGCCAGCTGTTTCAATGCGCAGAACCGTTATGGCGACAACGTTGTCACCAGGATCAGTCAGTCCGCAGCGAATTTAAGCGGATTGCAGGCGGCAGTTCATGAATCCGTCCGGAATGTGCTCGACGAGCTGGAATTGGAACATACTGCGAGGATTGCCATTGCGGGAAACACTGTGATGACATGTCTGTTCCATGGAATTGATCCGTCTTCCATCGGCGTGATGCCGTTTGCTCCGCCGCGGCGTCTTTTTCCCGTTTCCGCATGGAAGGGCATCCCGTTGCTGACGATGCCGTGCATTGCCGGTTACGTCGGGGGGGATTTGACCGCCGGTCTGTCTGCCGTATCGCTGCGGACCGGTGAAATGCTGGTGGACATCGGGACAAACTGTGAGATCATTTTCAACACGGATCAGGGGATGTTCTGCACGGCGGCGGCTGCCGGGCCCGCGTTTGAAGGCGCCGGATTGCATTTCGGCTGTCGGGCGGTGACCGGCGCGATTGATCATTACAGCGGTTCTTCGGATTATTCCGTAATCGGCGGCGGAAAAGTGCTCGGCTTCTGCGGTTCCGGCTACATTGATTTTCTGGCAGTGGAGCGCCGCAGGGGGCATCTGAATGAGTTCGGACGGTACGAGCCGCCCGCGGAGCAGATGCCGGTTGCCGACGGCGTCTTCGTCCATGAGTATGACATTGAGCAGCTGTTGAAGGCGAAAGCCGCGGTATGGGCGGGGATCAAAACGTTGGAAGACCATTGCGCACAGCAGGCGCATACCATTTATCTTGCCGGAGGTTTTACACAACATCTGAACATTGAAAATGCCGTTGCGATCGGCATGCTGCCGGAACGGAACTACAAGACGGTCGGGAATGCCAGCTTGTACGGCGCGGCGTCTCTGGCGGCTGCACCCGAAACGCTGCCGGAGCTGGAACGTTTGATTGATCTGCCCCGGGAAATCCCGCTGAATGTGCTCCCGGAATTTGAAGACAACTTTATTGACGGACTGCTTTTGCCATGAAATTGAAACTGATTGCCTGTAAAGTGTTCAAGGCGGAACTGGATTTTCTGATTCCGGAGAGTCCGCACCAGCTGGAGACGGAATATCTGGAGCTGGGGGAACATGCCAGACCGAAGGTGTTGCGTGAGAAACTTCAGCAGTGCATTGACGATTCCGTTCAGTATGATGCAGTTCTCCTGGGATACGGTCTGTGCGGCACTGCAACCGCCGGAATCACTGCCCGCAGTGTGCCGCTGATCCTCCCCCGCAGTCATGACTGCGGAGGAATTCTGCTCGGCAGCCGCAAACGTTTTGAAGATATTTTCAGAGCAATGCCCAGCACGCCGTTTTCTTCCATCGGTTTTGTGGAGTCGGGCGATTACTATTTCTCGGACGGAGAGCTGGTACTGGGGGACAGCTACAGCAGACTGGTGGAGGAATACGGGGAAGACAATGCCCGTTATGTTTGGGATGCGATGCACCCCAAACTGGACGGAAAACCTGTGCCGGTCTATTTTATTCATACTCTTCCTTCTCCGAATGCCGTGAAGCAATGCCGTGACAGAGCCGCTGCGGAAGATCGTGAATTCCGTGAACTGGAAGGGGATCTGCGTCTGCTCCGCATGCTGATTTGCGGGGAATGGCCTTCGGATGAATTTCTGACTGTCCCGCCGGGAAAGACAATCCGGCAGGCGGGCGACTGGAACTTGATTGTAACAACGTGACTTCCGGTTCCTGAAAGTTGATTTCAGCCGGTGAAGCCTGTGCCGCGGCGGAATGGGGAAATCGGGGAAAGACGGATTTCCGTATTGTCTGCGGAGCTCCTGACCGGAAGTTGATCGCAAAGGAGGACCGGCTGCGGAAATGAATTCAGAATCGGAATGTTCAGAAAATTTGGATGTCGTTCTGCTGGCAAAATGGCTAATTCTTCTTGCCGCCCGGCGGAACTGTCCCGTCACCAATTCCAGGTTGCAGGTTCTGCTTTATTACAGTCAGGTATGGCATCTGGTGTTTTACCGGCGCAAGCTGTTTAACGAGCCGTTGGAAGCCTGGCTGCATGGTCCGGCAGTCTTTCAAGTTTACAAGCAGTTTGAGTCCGGAAGTTTTTTAAGACTGCCGTCTCAGTCTGATCTGCCTGAAATACCCTTGCGGATCCAGAAGCATCTGTGCGAAATTCTGGAAGTTTATCTGCCGTTTTCCACTGGTGATTTGGAGAAAATGGTCAGGAATGAGTTCCCCTGGCAGAATGCCCGCCGGGGATTGGCGGAACGGGAGACTTCACGAATGCCGATTGCTGTAAAGGACATTTTGAATTTTTATGGTTCAGGAGGGAAATAGCCGCTATGTCGCAGATGGGAAATGATCTGTTTCCGGCATGAACTTTTCCCTGACCCGCTCCAGAAATATTTCGGCGGCTTTGGAGAACACCTGATACTTCTTCCAGACGAGATTGAGTTTCGATTCGAGCGGCGGAGACAGCGGCCGGAAGCAGAGCTGCGAGTCGCCGGAGACATTTACGAGTCCGTCGAGCGAGAGCGCGCAGCCGAGCCCTTCCTCCACCATCAGCGTCGCGTTGTAGACGAGGTTGTAGACGGCTATGATGTTCAGTTTCTCAAAATCCTTGCCGAACCAGTCGATGCAGTCATTGCGTCCGGATTTCAATTGCTGCAGGAATTTTCGCGAGCAGATCAGCGGAACTTCCAGCAGGTCCCGGCGGGTGATGAAATCTTTCCGCGCCAGCGGATGATCCCGGCGCATCAGGATTCCCCGGACGTCGGCTGCCGGCAGATTGATGAAATCGTATTTGTCAATATCAGCCGGCTGGATCAGGAGCCCGAAATCCAGTGTGCCCTTGTCGAGCCGTTCCGTGATGTCCGCGGCGCTGCCGCTGTGAAAATGGTAGCGGATCGCCGGATATTCTCCTTGCAGCTCCCGGATGACCTGAATGATTAACCGCATTCTCTCGGTTTCCGCTCCGCCGATGCGGACATCTCCGCCGACCAGTTCGTCCATGGAGTTGAAATCAGCTTCGGTTTTTTCGACTAGCTCCATGATCTCCTCGGCGCGCTTTCGCAGGAACATTCCCTCCGGCGTCAGGGAAATCGTGCGGGTGCTGCGGGTGAAAAGTTTCTGCCCGAGTTCGTCTTCCAGATCCTGCAGTTGCCGCGAAAGTGTCGGTTGGGTTACGTGCAGATAGCGGGCGGCGTCGGTGATGGTGCCCTCACGGACGACGGCAAGGAAGTAACGCAGAACTCTGAGCTCCATGGCAGGTCTCCTGATGAAGAATAATCTATTATATCTCTTTATTTCATGCTTTTCAAGCATGGAATTTCATAATTAATAAGTATTTGCCATTGCAGAAAAACGAAATATAATAAAAAGCAAACCAGAAAAGGAGCTGCAAAGATGAGAATCAATCCGGACAGACACAGAATATTTTGGATCGCAGGCTGGGCATTGGGAACGTTACTGCTCGCCGGATGCGCGGGGACGGGCGACCTGGAAAAACCGATCACGCTGAAAACGATGGGCAGTCTTTATTTCGGAGGGACGGTCACGAAACTCGATAACGGCGAAACTTTTCATGGCGATCACGGCTATGCGCAGTATTTCATTCCCGCGAAATCGCGCAACTATCCATTGATCATGTGGCACGGCATCGGACAGTCCGGTCGCAGTTACGAATCCACGCCGGACGGACGCGAGGGATTCATGGCGATCCTGCCGCGCCGCGACTGGCCGGTTTACATCATCGACCAGCCGCGGCGGGGACGCGCCGGGCGGACACTTGACACAAAGATCATCAACGTCATCCCGACCACAATGCGCGAAAGCTCCGCGTGGAACGCCTTCCGCAACGGCATCTGGGATCCGCCGAAAGCGCCGTATTGTTATCCTGGAACGCAGTTCCCGCACGATCCTGCTTCCATCGACCAGTTTTTCCGCCAGCAGACGCCCGACACCGGCGCGGAACCGCGCACGTCCGATTACTACCGGTTCATGGGAAACACGATGGCGGAACTGCTCAGGCAAACCGGACCGGCAGTGCTGATCACCCATTCCAACAGTGGGAAATATGGCTGGTTCAGCGGGATGGCTGCGCCGGAGTCGTTGAAGGCGATCGTCGCCTTTGAACCGGGGCACATCGTGCTGCCGGAGAATGAGAAAGTGTTCGATCCGCCCGCCGGAACCGAGGACGCCGGGCGCAATATGCAGCCGATCCGGGTGGCGGAAGAGGAGTTCCGGAAACTCGCGAAAATACCGATCCTGATCGTCTACGGAGACAACATCGCCACCGAGCCGAGCACGATTTTCAATGTGAATATCTGGCGGCTCTCCAGCATCCGCGCGAGGCAGTTTGCCGATGCTCTCAACCGGCGCGGCGGAGATGTCCGGGTGATCCGCCTGCCGGAGCTGGGAATCCGGGGCAACACTCATGCGCCGTTTGCCGATCGGAACAACCTTGAGATTGCCGATCTGCTCGAACGGTATCTGCACGAAAAGGGATTGGACGGGCGCGACCGCCCGCACTCCGGTCCGGCGCGGAAAGCCGTTCCTCAATACACGATTCCGTTGCAGAACGCCAATACACAGCAGGAATAAGGAGACTGACAATGAGTGAAACAGAAAAATCAGGCATGAGCCGCCGGGATTTCATCAAAAGCGCGGCGTTGGTCGGAGCCATGCTGAGCGTGTCTCCCGTGGTCGGCGGATGTGCCGCAGAGCTGGTGGGCGGCAGTGCTCCATCCGCTGGAAATACGGTGGAGAACGGCGGTCTGCCGCATCGCATCCTCGGCAGGGGAAGCGCGGCTCTTGAGGTTTCCGCGCTCGGCTTCGGCTGCATGGGACTGAACTATCATCGGAGCCGGCATCCCGATCAAAAGATGGCGATCCGGCTTGTGCACGAAGCGATTGACCGTGGCGTGACGCTGTTCGACACCGCTGAGAGTTACGGACCTTACACCAACGAGGAACTTGTCGGAAAGGCGCTGAAAGGATATGCGGACAAAGTGTTTGTCACATCCAAATTCGGGCACAAATTTGTGAATGGGCAGCGGGTGATGTCCGAGGAGGACAGCTCTCCCGCCAATATCCGCAAGGTCTGCGAAGAGTCGCTCCGCCGCCTGAACGTGGAGACTCTTGCCATATTCTACCAGCACCGCGCCGATCCGAATACTCCGATCGAAGTTGTCGCCGAAACGGTGAAGGAGTTGATCCGTGAGGGAAAAGTTCAACATTTCGGGCTGTGCGAGGTCAACGCCGATACGATCCGCCGCGCCCACGCGATCCAGCCGGTTACGGCGATTCAGAGTGAATACCATCTGATGCATCGGACAGTGGAGCAAAGCGTTCTGCCGCTGTGCGAGGAACTGGGAATCGGCTTCGTGCCGTACAGTCCGCTGAACCGGGGCTTCCTCGGCGGTTCACTGAATGAATACACGGTTTTCGACGCCTCGAACGACAACCGGCAGACCCTGCCGCGTTTCACGCCGGAAGCGATGCGTGCCAATCTGCGCATCGTCGAAGTGCTGCACTCCTTCGGACGGACACGCGGAATCACTGCCGCCCAGATTGCCCAGGCGTGGCTGCTGAACAAAAAGCCGTGGATCGTTCCCATTACCGGAACAACGAAACTTTCCCATCTTGAGGAAAATCTGCACTCGCTGGAAATCCGCTTCTCTCCGGCGGAGATGCGGGAACTGGAGAATGCCGTTGCCGCAATTCCCATTGTCGGCAGCCGCTACAATGCCGAACAGGAAGCCAAAGTGCAGAAATGACAATCGGCGGGGGGCGGAACTTGAACCGGAAGGCTTATGGCGGAGAAGTTTTCTTTTCCGCCGCAAGCCTGAAACCCACTGTTCCATAGCGCCCTTTCGGGTTTCTGCCCTCGCCGCGATATGACGTCCGGCAACTGTTCCTGCCGGCATACCATGATCCGCCGCGAATCGCTTTTACTCTTTTCCCCCGTTCCGCTCCGTTTGCCGCAATAATATCGGAGCTGGTCCATTCCCACGCATTGCCCGCCATATCGAAACAGCCGTAAAAACTTTTCCCGTCCGGATAGAAGTCGACGGGGGTGGTAAAGCCGCCGCGGAGAACAAGCTCCCGGAACAGATCCGTATAAACAAAGCCGGTGTAATTCCGATGATCGATCCATCCGCGGACTTTACCGGACGCATCGACGGAAAGCAGATCCGATAATCTGATCTGTCTGCCCCGCTGTGCTGATTTCCTGTGAATGAACGTCAATTGTCTTTCGGGATGGTTCTTCAGATAATATGCCGCCGCAACGGCATTGAAATTGAAGCGCGATATGAGAACGGCGTCTTTCAGATGCACACCGGAATGATTTCCCCAGGGAAATTCCAGGTGTTCCGGTCCCGCGGCGGCATTTTCCCATTCCGCTTCGGAAGGAAGCCGGAAATTCCAGCCGGGGTATTTTTTCCCGAGCCATTTGCAGTAAGCCTCCGCATCCGAATAGGAGACCTCAAGCACGGGATGTTTTTCCCTGCCCGGAGGAAATCTGCCGTTTTTCCAGTATCCCGGGGTGCGGTGTCCTGTTTCGGCGGTAAATCTTGCATATTCGGCATTGGTGACTGGATATATTGCCAGATAGTAGTCGGAGGCGACAGGCGATTTTTCGCCCCGTTCCCGGCTGTGCGGAGAGCATTTCCGGATAAAGGCGAATTCCGGATTTGCCGGTATCTTCACAAGAAAACGCTCCGGCGGCATTTTCTCCTGTCCTGCGGCAAGCAGAGCGGTGATGAACAACAGCATTGCCAGGATGCAGCGCTTCATATCAATCCTCCTTTTCGTTATTCGGCAGATGTCTGTCCGGATAACGCCTGACCATCCTGATTTATTGTGTCCGATGCGCCGTCTTGGACATTTTCCGCAGTATTTTCATGCGAGATCCGGATTCCGGATGTATTTCGGAAGTCCTGCATGTATATTACATGACGGAGAAAACGAAGAGGAGAATGTCCATGCAGTATATCAGACGCTATGAGTCCCCGCTCGGCGGCGTTTTGCTTGCCTGCGATGATGCCGGATTGACCGGGCTGTGGTTTGAGGGACAGAAATATTTTGCCCGCGGTCTCAGCCCGGAGCATAAGGAAAAAGATCATCCTCATTTTGAACAGGCTGTCCGCTGGCTTGACATTTATTTTTCGGGCCGGGAACCGGATTTCATGCCGCCGCTTCATCTGACCGGCTCCCCTTTTCAGCTTGCGGTCTGGGAGGTTCTGCGCCGGATTCCATATGGAACCGTAGCAACTTACGGGGATATCTCGCAGATCATTGCCCGCCGGAGAGGGGTGCCCCGGATGTCCGCGCAGGCGGTCGGCGGTGCGGTTGGGCATAATGAAATATCCATTATTGTGCCCTGTCACCGGGTGGTTGGAACGAACGGCAGTCTGACTGGATATGCCGGAGGGATTCAAAAGAAAATCCGTCTGCTTGCTCTGGAGAAGGTGAACCTGGAGAAACTGTTCATTCCCTCCGGCGGTTCCGCGCTTTGAAGATGACGGCGGCAGGTTAGCGGAAACGGTTCTTTTTTTCTTCCAGCTCTTTTTGGAATTCCGGCAGTCTCGGACCGTGATAACAGTCCAGCTGCCGACGGATTTTCTCCTGAAGCGATGCTGCCTCATCGTGCTGTCCGCTGCGCAGGAGCAGTTCCAGACGGCGGATTTGAAGGTGCAGAAGATTTTCTTTCACCGCATCGGATATTTCCGGGTTGTAAAAGAGAATTTCCAGAATGTTGAGAAGGCGGTCCGCCTCTTTTCCGGCTTTGGCGTTTTCTCCGTTTCTGCGCAGATATTCGGTATATCGTCTGTGCAGCCGAACCACTGCGGAGACAATCTGCGGATCGTTCGGCCAGCATCCGAGAAGTCTTTCCGAAAGATTCATCGTGTCGGTCAGTTCCCGTCTGTCTGTCCGGAAAGACCGGGGAAGGTGAAGTTTCCGCAACATCAGTTCGACTGCGGCAAGCCCGTATTCCGGCCGTTCAGGATAAGCATCGGCAAGCTGCAGAAGCAGAACGGAGGCGTTCGGTTCGATGCCGGGGATGCGCTTTTTGCGGAACAGGCGCGGATTGCTTCCCAGAAGCTGTGCGTATTGAAACCGGTAATCCGGGTTGTCCGTATGATCTGCCAGCAGAGATTCCAGAATTTGAAATGCTTCGGCGCATTCTTCACTTGCGGGAGAGGCGGACAGTTCCAGCAGTGCGCGGGCGACTTCAAAACGATCCGCTTCCCGCCCGGATGCCGCGAAGCGGGCGACTACCTGCCGGAAGAGTTCCGCCGCTTCTTTCTCCCTGCCCAGTTTTTTCAACGCGGCGGCAAGCCGGTTGACGGGAAAGGCGTCCTGCCTGAGTTTCGTCATGTTCCGGAATGCCTCCGCCGCGAGCTCATAGCTTCCAGCACGCAGCGCGCATTCTCCGACAACGGCGTTGGCTTCACAGATTCTTGAATCCGGAAGATTGCGTTCTTCGGCGATCATCCGGTAGTAGGGCAGCAGAGCGGAAAGCAGCTGTGTGTTTTTCTGTGACGGCGGCTGTTCCGCAATCCGGGCGAATACTTGTGACAATGTGGCATCTGCGACGGCGGCATTCCGTTCCGCCAGCTTCAGCGCCGCCGCAGTCCTGCAGTAACCGATGACCAGTGCGGCGGCAAGGGCCGCTGTGCAGACCGCCGTTGCCGCGGTCAGTGCGGTGACTGCCGGTTTACGCTTTGCCCACAGCACAAATCGTCTTGCCGGAGACGGCACCGCGGCATTGACCGGTTCGTGATTCAGAAAATGCTGCAAATCCTCTGCAAGTTCATCCATATTCCGGTAACGGTCTTCCGGATGGTAGCTGATGCTTTTGTTGATGATGGCGGAGAGATCCGGTTCTCCGCATTTCAGCGGCGGAACCGGTTTCCCGCAGATTCTTGCCGTCAGTTCCTCCGGTGTCCGTTCCGGAAGAAGAGGAGCTTTTGCAATGAGCTCATAGAGAGTTGCGCCGAGGGAATACTGGTCGGCGGAAAAGGTGTTGACTCCGTGTGCCAGGCGTTCCGGCGACATGTAGCGCAGAGTTCCGCTCCGGGAACCTTCCGCTTCAATGAACCGACTGTCCTCCCGCAGGGCGAAGGCAAGTCCGAAATCGCCGACATGGACTTCTCCCGCGGCGTCAAGCAGCAGGTTTGCCGGTTTGACGTCCCTGTGCATAATGCCGCAGCTGTGCGCATACGCCAGCGCCTTTGCCGCCTGGAGTCCGATCCGGGCGATTTCGCGCGGATCGCTGAACTTGCACCGGTCGAGTCCCCTGCCTTCGATCAGTTCCATGGCGTAGTAGCAGCATTCCCGGCTGCATCCGGCGCTTAGAATCTTGACGATGTTCGGATGATGGAGCATGGCGATGACGCGCGCTTCCTTTTCAAACCGGCTGCGCTGAGAGGCATCCTTCAGCAACGGGGATGACAATAGTTTGACGGCGACTTTTCTGTTCAGGGAAACCTGCAGTGCTTCAAACACGACGCCCATGCCGCCGCTCCCGATTTTCCGGATGAGCCGGTAATCGGAGTCCGGCAGATTCGGCGTGTCGGAAGAGCGCGGGGAGGACGGCGCCGTTTTCTCCTTCCGCATGTCTTCCATTTCCGCGATCAGCGGCAGAATCCGCAGCAGTTCCGCGGTGTGCTCCGGATAACCTGCGGCGAATGCGTCAACATCCGGTGCGTCGCCGGCGCGGAGACGGTCCAGAAATTGTTCGAGCAGGACTTCCAGGGGGATGTTTTCATTCATGTCTGAAACTCGGTGAATTCGATCAGCAGTTTTTGCAGTTTCTGAAGTGCGCGCGCATAACGGATGCTGGCGGCTTTCGGCGCGATTTTCAGGATTTGAGCGCAGTCGGAATTGGACATGCCGTCAAAATGACGAAGTTCCAGAATCCGCCGGTCGTTTTCCGGCAGGGACTCCAGCGCTTTCCGGAGCAATGCGCAACGGTCGGTGCGGATGGCTCGGGTTGCCGGCCCGGTTGCGGTGTCGGCGAACATGTTCCAGCTGACCCGGGCGGAGGAGGCGTTGCTGTCTTCCGTCACTTCCTGTTCCTTGTATACATCGCGTTTCCGAGACTGCAGATGTTTCCGTTCCATTGCGGAAATGGTTTGAAACAGGAGCATCCGCAGTTTGGAACGGATTGGGATTTCCGGATTGTTTTTGAAAAAATCAATTTTCCCGCATGCCGACGACAAAGTGTCCTGCACCACGTCTTCGGCGGAAACACGCTTCGAGAGGACGGGGTTAAGGTGTTTCCTCGCCAGGGAAAGCAGCTGTTCCCTGTGTTCCAGAAAGCGATCCGCCCAGACATTCCGTTCTGCCGTGTCGTTCTGCCGCATTGCGTCAGTTCCGTGTTTCGCCTGCGGGCAGGTAGACATATCCCGCTTCATTCCGTTCGATCCGCCCGATTCCGGGCCAGGGCAGGTGCATTCCGGCTATCGCCTTTGAAGATTCCGCGGCGAGTTCATAGAACCGCAGTCGCGTCTTTGCCGCCTTTTCCGGATCCACGTCGTAGGTCGCACTGACTTCCGGGCGCGGCACCTGAACCGCAGCCGCGTGCAGCAGATCGCCGACGATCAGCAGGGAATCCGTTTTGAATACGGTATGCCCCGGGGTATGCCCGGAGGCGTCGAGCGCCTTGATGCCCGGCAGGACTTCTTCCCCGAACCGGAATGTTCTGATCCGTCCGCCATAGGTTTTCAATACCTTCTGCGCCAGTTCTCCGCGCGGACCGGCGGCATTCTGCCAGTAATCCCGTTCCGGTTCGGAGACATATACCAGCGCCCGCGGGAAAACTGCTTTTCCGTCTTTTCCGAGGAGCCCGCCGATGTGGTCCCCGTGCATGTGCGTGAGCAGAATGCAGTCGATTTTTTCCGGCGGGATACCGTTCTGTTCCAGTCTGCAGAGCATCGCGCCGCGATCTCCGCCGTTTCCGGTGTCAACCAGGATCGTTCCGCTGTCGCGCTTCAGCAGGAAGACATTGACGGAGGACGGTGCGCGCTTTCCTCCCGCCAGTTTGCGGAACTCCGCTTCCGTTATTCCGGGGAAGAGTTCGGAACGCATTGCGGATGGCGCATCCCGGATGGCGGTCACTTCAAAACTTCCGAACTGGAACTGCTGATTTTTCTCCCCTGCGGCAATCACCGCTGAAAACATGGTCATCGCACTTAACAGCCATCTCATCATAAGGCATCCTCCTGACTGATTCCGGTAATTTGGTGATATTCTGTTGTCATTCAATCCGTAAATGTTGCGCGGCTCCGCACAATATACCATTTCCTGGAAAGAATGCAAACTTTCTGAAAACTGCTGCCGGAATCAGTTTTCACGAATTATCCGGAATCCGACGTCGCTGAAAGACGAGGATGGATCTCTGCCTTCGCCTTTCTGTTCGGTGCGGCAGCTGGTCCGCGGCGAATTCCAGGAACCGCCTTTTACAGCTATGAGTTTTTTGCCGGGTTCCGCGTTTCCGGCGGATGTGACCGGAGTGGAGGTCCATTCCCAGCAGTTTCCCCACATGTCAATCGCACCACATGCCGCCAGGGTTCCGGCGTAGGCGTCGACCGGGGTCGTGCCGTTTTTTTCGCCGCAGTTGAAATCCGCGTCCTTCGGCATGTGTCCGGCGGCAAACTCCCATTCCTCTTCCGTCGGCAGACGGTAAACGGCGTTTCCATCCCGTGCCGAGAGCCACTTGCAGTATGCCGTGGCATCGTCATAGGAGACGTTCACCACCGGATGCCGTTTCTCCGCCGCGGGCATGATTCCGCCGTGCCAGCCTTCCGGCGGTTTTCTGCCCGTTTCCTTTATGAATCTGGAATATTCCTCATTTGTGACGGGAGTGCGGGCGATCGACACATTCCGGGCGGCACCGATCACCGGCAGATACCCGTCCTCCGTGTTGCGGGAACCGGGGCGGAGCCGGGGATCGGTGAACCGGCGGATGCTCTGCTCGATACGCTTCTCCCTGTTCCTGACCATCTCGTCCACGATTTCCTGCATCTCCTGAATTTTCGACACATGCCGGGCGGTTCGTTTCAGCTCCTCAAGTTTTGCCTTTTTGCGTTCCACGACCTTGTCATAATTGAGCGCGACCTGTTTTCTCAACGCCGCCAGATTCGCTTCGGACGGATTGCGCCGGCAGACGGCAATCAGCCTTCGGGTTTCTTCATTCAGCTGCGGGCGCTCCTTTTCGATTGTGGTGCTGAATCTGTGCAGTTTGGCTTGTCCGCCCGGAAGCGCGAAGCCTGTGCTGACTGCCGCTGCCGTGCATACGAGAATTGCGATTTTCTGCTGTGTGATGTTCATGATTGTCCTCCCCGGGGGTTGATTGTGTCCGGCTTTCCGCCGGAATTGTCCCGTTCCGGAGGTAAGAATGCGTTTCAGGAGAAAAATCTACATCGCCTATGAAAAAAAATCATGATTTTTGAAAGCGGGCGGCGGCACGGGAATGCGTATCCGGTTTTATACGCCTTCCTCTATGAAATGTTCCGGATACTTGTCCCAGTATCCTTTATAGACCCGATTCTGACAGCGGTCAAAATTGAGCTGGTACATCCGGAATGTGACGGAGATGTTTTTAGGCATGCACTGTTCCACATAGCTGTAACAGTATTTCATGCCGATTTTTCGCATGACGCCGCCGCTGCGCGGATTACGCACATCATGTGTTGCCGTGATGTAGGGATACCCCGCGCTGCGGATGCGCTCCGTCACCGCTCCGGCAGCTTCCGTGACAATTCCCCGATGCCAGAATTCGGAACGCAGTCCGTAGCCGAAGTCATGGCTTTCACCGTCGTTCAAACCGATGTAGCCGATGGGGAGGTCATCATTTTTGCGGCAGATGACATAGCGATATGCCGAAGGTTTCGCGTAAAAGTCAAAAAAATGTTTTCGGGCATGCAGCACGGCATCCTTCAGGTTTTCCGCGGGGAACCATGGCAGAAAGATATTGGTTTCCCTGTCCTTCAGGATTTCAAACATTGCCTGCAGATCAGCCGGGGTGTCGGTGAGTTTTCTCAGGATCAGGCGTTCCGTTTCAAGCTGCGGTGTGTTTTCAGAAATCATGGTGAAAGCTCCGGATGTTCGGCGGTGACTGCGGGGATATGCGGAAAAACTTCCGGAAGGGGAGCTTCCGGAAGTTTTCCGTGTCTGCGGGGCAATCAGTATTTGCCTGTCAGAAGGGATGCCGAGTCCTTGTCGAGGAAGGTGTGGCAGTCCTTGTGTGTCTGAAGGATGGAGGAGGGGCACAGATTGGAAACGGGACCTTCGAGAGCACCTTTGACCGCTTTTGCCTTGCGCAGATCAGGAACCGTGTTGATGATCGCGGCGCTTTTCATGATCTGTTTGATGCCCATGGAGATTGCCTGTTTCGGAACATCGTCGAAAGTCGGGAACCAGCCTTCGCCGAGCTGCTGCTTCCGGCAGACTTCATCCAGCGTGATTACGAGATACGCTTTTTCCGTTTCAAAGTCCGCCGGCGGATCGTTGAATGCAAGGTGCCCGTTTTCTCCGATTCCGACGAATGCGACGTCGATCGGGCATGCCGCGATTTCCTTGCCGAGCACTTCGCAGGCATGTTCCGGGTCCGGATCGCTGCCGTTGACCGGATGGAAAGATGCCGGTTTCTGCGGCAGGTGGGCGATGAAACGCTCACGGATGTATTTGCGGAAACCTGCGGGGTGTTCCTCCGGGAGACCGATGTATTCGTCGAGGTGGAAAATGTTGACCTTGCTCCAGTCGATGTCCGCTTCTTTCGTAAGCGCGGAAAGCATTTCAAACTGGCTGGCGCCGGTCGCGACGATGATGTTCGCATGACCGTTCTTCTTGATCGCGTCCCTGATGTACTGAGCGCCGCATGAGGCGGCGGCTTTGCCGAGGGAGTTCTTGTCCTGGAAAATTTGTACGTCCATTTTGTTTTCTCCTTGTGGTTTTTATATTTTGGAGCGTATTTGCTTATTTCAGCAGTTCCCTGATGAAGACGACGCGGTTTTCCGCGCGGGAAAGTTCGGCTGCCTCGCCGATGGCGGTGGAGAGCATACCCTGTTCAAATGTGGAGGTGTTGGTTTCCTTGCCGCGGATGGTCCGGATGAAACTTTCCACGAGTCCCGGATCGGCTCCGGCATGTCCTCCGCTGACTTCGGGGATTTCATAGGTGATTGTTTCATGCGTCCATCGTTTGATGACCGTGATCGTGCGTCCGGAGAGACTCAGGGAAGCCTGCCCGAGCGTGCCGACGATCGTGTAAAGACGGTCGCTCATTCCGGTGACGAAACATTCCATGTGGCTTGCGCGCACGCCGTTTTCATATTCCACCATGGCAATGCCGTTGTCATGCACGCTCAAATCCGAAAGATACATGCAGGAGTCTTTGACATAACCGTCCACCTTCTGCGCGACCTTGCCCCATTCCTCGCCCTCATAGGTCATTGCATCCCTGCAGACTCCGTTTTTCGCATAATGGCATTCGGAACAGCAGGGACCGGGCTTGATGCCTTTTTCCAGGGGGAAGGGGAATCCTTCCGGCGTGAACACGTTCATTCCGGCGAACGCCGTGACTTTGTAAGGTTTCGGGAAGCCGAAGAGCCAGTTGAAGATGTCGAAATCGTGACTTCCCTTGTGAATCCAGAGTCCGCCGCTGGAGGATTTCTTCCCGTTCCAGCGCGCCATATAGGTGCGTCCGCCGTCGTAGAATTCGCGGTTTTCGGCAAGGAAGATTTTTCCGAGGACGCCTTCATCGACAATGCTTTTGAGTTTCAGCAGAAGCGGCGCGTGGCGCAGATTGAATCCGATCATGGCGACCTTTTTGCTTTTCTTCGCTTCCCTGATGATGTTCCGGCAGCCTTTGACGCTGGTGGCAAGCGGTTTGTCGATCAGGACATTGACCTTGTGCTTCAGCGCTTTGACCGCGCATTCCTCGTGGAACGCATCCGGCGTGGTGATGATGACCGCATCCAGTTTTTCCTTGTTGAGCATCTCGTCCAGGTCGGTATAGACTTTGGGGGATCCGATCTTCTCCGCCATGATCTTTGCCCGCACTTCATTGAGATCGCAGACCGCTTTGATGACGCAGTCGGAACGCTCCTTCAGGTGATGCCCGAAGCAGCTGATTCCCCGAAGCCCCGTTCCGACGATGCCGAAATTCAGTTTCTTTTCCATGATTTGTCCTTTATATTGTGAAAATGGTAAAAGATTTCATGCCGAGTTCCTGATGACGAGACGCATCGGGACGCGGATGTTTTCCGGTGCATTCCTCTTTGTCCCGCTGATCCGTTCAAACAGCATCTGTGCGCTGATTCTGCCGACCTCCGCACTGGGCTGCGCCAGAGTCGTAAGCGGAGGATTGAGCATTCCGGCAAGTTCCCTGTCGTCGAAACCGAGAACCGCAATGTCCTGCGGAACCGTTATTCCCGCTTCCGCAAATCCCGCAAGAAGCCCCGACGCCATGTAGTCGGAGGTCTGAACCGCGTCCGGCGGATTTTCCCACGCCGCCATCTCCTTTGCGATCCTGACTCCGTCTTTCCGTATTTCCGGCAGAGACTCCAGGTTTCCCGGAATGATGAGTTCCGGAAGTCCCAGTTCCCGGACAGCTTTCTGATACCCGAGCTTCCGGTTTCTGGAACGGAAAGTTTCGCAGAAGACAATCCTGCGCCGTCCCTTTTCGTAAAGGTAGCGGATGGAGTCGTAGACCCCGCCGAAACGGTCGATGTAAACGCAGTCGATATCCGGCACGCCGTCGAATGTAATCATGACGCAGGGCATTTTCCTGCGGAGTTCACGCACCTTGCCGATGATGAAGCCTGACGATGCGATGATGATGAGCCCCGCGGGATTCTGTTCCAGGATGTCGGGCAGGAGCGCGGAAAATGTGCTCTGCGGATAATCTTCGCTGGTGAAATGGACTCCCATCGTGTAACCGCAGTCCGCCGCATATTCCTTGATTGCCGCGAGCTTTTCAATGTGGAGATAATCATAGGACTCCGCAACGACCGTGATCTGCCGCGACTTGCGCCTCCGGAGATCCTGCGCCGCGCGGTTCGGATGATAATCCAGCTCTTTCACGGTCTTCCTGACCAGTTCCGCTGTTTTCAGGGAAACATAACCGCTTCCGCGGATGGCGCGGCTGACCGTATTCATGGAAAGACCGGTTGCCTGCGCTATATCTTTGAGTGTCGCCATGTTTCCCTCTCGTTTTGATTATCTCAACGTTAACATATATTATAATCATCTTTTTCCGTTTCGCAATAGCCGATTGAGAAAAAATTCATTTTTTCCAGAAAAAACTTTCTGGTTGTCACCGGGTCATGAGACATCTCAGGCGGAGTTGCCGTCTCTCTGACGGAGATGGGGATGGATTTCCAATGCAGGAATCTGTCCTCCGTATTCATGCCGCAGTGAACGGAATGCTGCTTGTCCTCTCCTGCAGAATCCGGGGGGAGGGAGATATCGTCACCGTTTCAGGAGAACATCGGTTTCATACCGCCGGATCTGTTTCATGAATTCATAGTCATCCGGCAGATTCTGAGATTCACAATAGTAATTCCAGACGCTGTTCCAGGGAAGAGTCTTGATCTGTTCCAGCCGTGCCAGCCTGCCGGAAAAATCGAAACTGTTCTCTTCTTTCTTCAAAAGATCGGTCGGCTCAAGAAGAGCGATCAGCAATGCCTTTTGCAGATTGCGCGCACCGATGACCCACGCCGCAATGCGGTTGATACTGGCATCAAAATAATCCAGGCAGAATCTGATTTTATCGAGATAGCCGTATGCAACAGCTTCCCGTGCAATGGAAAGAAGTTCATCATTGAGCACAATTACATGATCACTGTCCCAGTGGACTCCGCGGCTGACATGGAGCAGGATGCTGCCTTGCTGCGAGATTACCGCGCTGAGCTTGTCTGCGATAGATTCCGTCGGATGAAAATGACCGGAATCCAGGCAGATCATCTTGCCGCGCCGGGCGGCATACATCATGTAAAAGTCGTTGGAGCCGACGGTATAGGATTCCACGCCGATGCCGAACAGTTTGGATTCAACCGCGTCAATTTCATAACGTTCGTCGATCTTTTCCTCGAATATGGCGTCCAGAGATTCCGAAAGACGCCTGCGGGGAGTGAAACGGTCAGCCGGAATGTCCTTGCTGCCGTCCGGCACCCAGAAGTTGCAGATCGAAGGCGTTCCAAGCGTTTTTCCGAATTCCGCTGCAATACGACGGATCATTTTGCCGTGATTGATCCAGAATTGCCGGATTTCCGGGTTGGAGTGGGAGAGGGAGTAACCGTGATCCAGTTTCGGATGGGAATAAAATGCGGGGGCAATGTCCAACCCGAGCCGATTCTGTTTTGCCCAGTCCAGCCAGGCGGAGAAATTTTCAATCGTAAATGCGTCACGGTCCACGCCCGGCAACATCCGGTCCACCTGATGTCCTTGCAGACAGACCCGTTTCGTTCCGGGAATCAGGCGCAGGGCGGTATCCAGATCCAGTCGCAGTTCATCGGCATTGCGGGCACGTCCGGGATAGTTGCCTGTGACCTGGCACCCGCCAGTGAGTGCCGATTCAAAATCTTCAAAACCGACCACGTCATCGCCCTGCCAGGCATGAATGGAAACTGGAATTCCATTCAAGTTTTCCATGGCTTTGACAGGATTCACTCCATATTCCCTGTAAATTTCGCAGGCAACTCTGAAAGCATCTTCTTTCCGGTTCATTTTCTGTCCTTTCTGTGTTGGATTCACTGCTTAATATAGTAAGCAGCGTTATTTCCTGAAATATAATAAAAACGTCATCTATATAATAAATCATTCATTTTATATTTGAAAAATACAAAGTGCGGAATATAATAAACGGCGGATAAAGAAACAGGAGAGGCAGTTTTATGGCGTTGACCCTTACCAATCATTCACTTTTCTCCAAAGACAAATTTTTTCCTCTGCGCGGTTTTTTCTATGCTCAGCCTGATATGCCGCCGCACAAACAGGAGTTTACGGAAGTGATTTTTATCCTGAAAGGCAAGGTGCTGCATTATTCCGATCCTGCCGGCTGGGAGGAGTCCGCCGCCGGTGATGTCTGGCTGATTCCTCCCGGCGGCATACACGGTTATCTGAAAGCTGAAAATCTTCAGATATTCAATCTGCTTTTCATTGCGGATCAGCTTCCGGTGCCCCTGCTGGAACTTTACCGGCATCCCGGATATAAGAAACTGTTTTCCCGGGACAATTCTTTCTGGGAAAACGCGGGATATTATCCGCGCCTGCGTCTGGAACCCCGGCAGCAGAAAGATTTTACGGCGCTGCTGAATTTATTTGTCCGGCAGCAGAAATCGAAAGCTCCCGGCAGAATCGGCGGCAAATATGGATTGTTCATGGCAATCATTTCCATGCTGTGCGATATTGCTGTGAAAGAGAATGAAATGTTCCGGCAGGAACGGCCGCTTGATATGTCCCGGATCAGTAGCTTTCTCAATGAAAATTATGCCGCAAATATCAAGCTTTCGGATTTGATGCATCTTACTTCCATGTCGGAAAGTTCGTTGCGCAGGCATTTCAGGAAGACATTCGGGTGTGCTCCTGTCGGATATATTCGTAAATTCCGCCTGGAAGTTGCGGCGAAGTTGCTGCTGAACACCAATTTCCCGGTGAAAGAAATCGCACAGATGAGCGGGTTCAATACTGTCAGCTATTTCTGTAAAATTTTTCGTCAGGTTTATAAGTGTTCCCCGCAGAATTACCGGCTCTGGATCAATGCCTGCTGAAAGGGACTTTTGATCCTGTCTGTTATCCCGGAGAACGGCATAACGATAGGTCCCGTTGAATTTTCTTCTTGCTGCAGCAGGATTGTGATTGCCGAAAAATGGCATGTGCTGCCGATTTGAACAGGCGTCAGGAGGAGAATTGAAAAATCATCTTTTTTTTGAAAACAGGGCTTGACACAAACAGGTACCGAGGTTTAAAATCATTGACAGTCCGCAATGACTGCGAACCGGAGCTATTGATGGAATGAAACTGTTATGAGAACAAACAGCAAAAACAGCAAGTTGTATGAAAAGTTGAAGGAGGATATTCTCAGCGGAGTCTGTCCTCCGGGATTTCAGTTTCCGCCGGAGATTTCCTATGCGCGGACTCTCGGCGTTTCACGCAATACGCTGCGTCTTGCCTTGAAACAGCTGGAGGCGGAAGACCTGATTCTCCGGGAGGGGAGCAAGGGAACGTTCGTCAATCCCGCCTACATGCAGAAGAAATCCAGGCGGTACCTGCTGATCCTGAGTTCCTCGCCGCCGGTGCCTCATTCCGAACATATTGTTCCCCAGATCACAAGAGGAATCGAACAGGCGCTTTATGACCGTGACATCGATCTGGAAACCTGTTCCTATGAACATCTCATGACGTTGTCTCCGGAGGAGCTGACGGAAATGATTGTCCGCCGCAGAATATCCGGTGTTCTGTGGAAGGCGACAAATTTTCAAGGGACGGAAAAGATTTTTCTGGCGCTGAAGCGGCTGCCCATTCCCGTGGTTCTTCTCTACTGCGACGCCGGGGATTACCGGATTACCGGCTGGGCGGCGATTCCGCAGAACACCCGGAACGCCTGGTGCGAAGCCCTGCGGTATCTCCGCCGCTGCGGACATACCAGGATCGGCGTCATCGATCCCATGAAGGACGGACTCGTAAGATGTGAATTCAAGCTGGAGGAATATGCGGAGCTTCTGCGCGGTTTCGGGCTTGACCCCGACCCGGAGCTGATTGTTTCCGCGCTCGTCACGGATTCCTCCGTGGAGGAAAGTGTCAGGAAGCTGATGGCGCTTCCCGAGCCTCCGACTGCGATACTCTGTTATTCCGACTACTGGGCGCCGCTGGTTTACCGGGCGCTGAAGAAACTGCATTTGAGAATCCCCGATGACGTTTCCGTGATGGGATACTGCGGCACGCCCAACAGCGCCTACATGAATCCGCCCCTGTCAACGGTCGCCATTGATTACAGGGAGATCGGCGGAAAGGCGATTGACATTCTGGAGGACATGGATCAGTGGTTCTGCCCCGATGCGCCGGAACATTCGCTTCCCCCGTTTATTCCTGCGACTTACAGGGTGATCGAACGGCAGAGCACAAAATCTCCGGCGGTCTGGAGAACGAGACCGGCTGTCCGGGGGCATCTCAAAAAGAAAGGACCGGATTCCCGTTGAGACAAGGACAAGGTGATCCGGAAGACTTGTTTTCAGGGAACCGCTGAAAGAGAGCTGGAAAGGGTGGTGTTTTTATGTTTGAAAACGGGATTTGTTCGTGGCGGAAAAGCGGCGGGAGAAATCTTTCCGTCGCGATTGCGGGGGATGTCTGCCCGGGAGACCATGCGGCGGATGCCATTCTGAACGGGGAAAGCGGGAATATACTGCGGGAGATTCAGCCAGCGCTGGATCGTGCGGATTTGCGGCTGGTTCAGTGGGAGACAGTGATTTCCGAACATCGGAAGCCGATCACGAAATCCGGTCCGAACCTGCTCGTTCCCCCCGGCTGCGAGGCGTTCATCACCGCCGGCAGGTTTGACGTGGCGCTCCTTGCCAACAATCACATCGGAGACCATTCCCCGTCCGGAGTGCTGGATACGATCCGCTACATCCGGAATGCCGGAGCGAGGACTGTCGGCGCCGGGTGCGATTCCGCGGATGCCGCGAAACCCTTGCGTCTCGAAAAGAAGGGATTGCGCATTTCCATCCTGAATTTCTGCGAGACGGAGTTCGGGACAGCCGGGGAGGATGTGCCCGGAAGCAATGCCATGGACGAGATGGGGGCACTTCTTCAGATCCGTGCCGAACGCGGGGAAAATGATGTTGTGCTGGTTGTCGTTCATGGGGGGAATGAATACAATCCCATTCCGTCGCCGCGCATGCGCAAGCTCTATTCCGCGTTCGCCCGCGCCGGAGCGTCCGCCGTCGTCAACATTCATACCCATTGTCCGCAGGGAATCGAGCTTGTTGAAAATGTGCCGATTGTCTACTGCCCCGGCAATTTCTTCTTCCCGTCCGTTTCCGGCGCGCCGTTCGACCCGCATCAGTTCTGGTGGAGCGGCTACCTTCCCCGCATTTCCTTCGATGAACGGGGAGCATACGAGATTGAAATCACTCCCTGCTGTTTTTCTCCTGATCCGTGGAAGATTGAGCCTTTGCGCGGGAAGCAGAGACAATGGTTTCTCGAGTATGTGGATCGGATCAGCCGCATGGCGCTTTCCGAAGGGGAACACTGGTTTGACGTCTGGTGCGCCTTTCGCTGTGAGGCAATGCTTTCCTGGGTGAAGAATTCCCCGGCGGCGGCTCTGCTGGAAAACCTGTCCGATCCTGAAGCGCTTCGGAAACTGCCTGTGATTCGGCATATGTTCACCTGTCAGGCTCATTGCGAGGTGACGCGGCGGATGTTTCTGCTGATTGAACAGGGGAAAATACAGCGGCTCCGCGAGGAACTGCCCCGGCTGGCTGAGCTCCAGAGGGCGGGATTCGCGGATCTGTAACATAATACAAACGAAAGGATTGCCAATGTTGACAATAAAGTCCGGTTTTGCTGTTGTCCGGTGTTTTCCCGTTCCTTCCTCTTTCGGCGTTTCCTCTCCGGATGTTCTTCCCGCCAGGGGAAAAACAGGAATTTTCACCCTGATAGAGCTCCTCATCGTTGTTGCGATCATTGCAATTCTCGCCGCCATGCTGCTGCCTGCGTTGGGCAGAGCGAGAGCCACGGCGCAGAGAATCGCCTGCGTCAGCAATCTTGCGAATATGGTGAAAGCCGCGAGCATGTATATCAGCGACAACAGGGGCTATCTTTCCTCTTATTACAACAACGGAAAGGGCAAGGGGGATCTGGGAGGATGGAGCGGCGGACGCGGAACCGATTTTTTTCAGTCGAAGGACGGATACGGCTTAGGCGCCTACCTGCAGATGAAAGAAGGGATGGCAAGTCTGGGGGGATTGTTCCGGAAATACGACGGCGATGTGTTCATTTCAAAACTGGCATGTCCCGTGGCGACGGAGGATGTCCCGGCGTCAAACAATCAGACAAATTACACTTTGGGATACAATTCTTTCATTATGCGGGGCTCCGACCTGAAAGCGGAACGTTTTCCGAAGCCGTCCGGGCTTTTCCTGTTCGGAGACAGGAATACAAAGTTCGGGACGCTTGATTTCCACTGGCAGTGGAGAAATCCGGGCAGTTATCCTCTGGAAACGCAGACAAGTTATCTGACATTCCGCCACAACGGAACGATGAATGTCGTCTGCCTCGCCGGGAATGCGGATTCCATACAGAAGAGGGACCCCCGTGCTTCCGCAGCGGCGGAAAACGTGATTGCGCCGGCATGGCACGCCGGAAAAGGATGTTGTTACGCGACTGGCGGTTCTTCCGCCTGTCTGCTGTGCAAATAAGCCGGACGGGAGTTCTCCTCTGGAGAGTGAAACTAATCAAGGAAGGAAACAGGACATGAAGACAGTCAGGACTGGTGTGATCTGCGCATCGCTGCTTGCGGCGGGGGTGTGCTTTGCGGATTTTGACCGCGGCGGAGTTGCATTTCCGATGGAACAAATTTCCAGGGAACGTTTTCAGGCAGTATCGCAGGAACAGGGCAATCTCCTGAAGAATCCGGATCTGAAGGGGGCGCCCGTTGCCTGGCACAAAATGGATACCGGATGGGTTGTCGGAAGATGGATATTCGGTCCGGAGAACCGAGCGCAATTTGATGAAAAGACCGCGCGGATCGGGCATGCGGAATTCGTTGATACGGAGTCGGGCAGAGTCATGGAGCTGAAGCGTCCCGTCGAGCTGGAGGATTTGATGGGGCAGCTGTCGTCACAGTTCTCCCTGAGTTTTTCCCAGGTTCTGATTCTGCCGGAAAATGGCGGGGGGACGTTCCGCATCTCCTTTGAGAGCCGCAACCAGGTGATCGGGAAAAACAAATTTGATCAGATGCTGCTGATCTTCTTCTATGACAACAGTTCGCGGTATCCCGGGCAGGGAAAGGAAACAGGGCGGTATATTTGCAGAAAACTGAATTCCAATCCGGAATGGCAGACGCACAGCTATGAGTTTACCGTTCCGGAGGGGACGCGCAAAGTGAAAATAACGTTCCGGGGCGACGGCTGCGGCTT
This sequence comes from uncultured Lentisphaeria bacterium, assembly GCA_949282305.1. Lineage (GTDB taxonomy): Bacteria > Verrucomicrobiota > Lentisphaeria > Victivallales > UBA1829 > UBA11452. The sequence continues at coordinate 31,050 of CASDPB010000060.1, forward strand.
GCTTCAGATCAGAAAGCCGCATCTGGCAAGGGTGATGCCGGAAAAGCCTCTTGCGGTTGAAGTGACGCCGGGTGAGCTGCTCGACAGAACTTTTGTCCTGGCGTCCAATTCCCCCGGTATTCTTGCATTCCGCATGAAGAATCATCTCCCGAAGGGAAAGCTGCAGGCGGATACGATCAGAATGAATCTGGAACTGCCGTCCGAGGTTGCCGTAATCGGAACGAACCGCATGTTCGGAGCCCGGCTGGAAAGCAGGGACATTCAGAAAAACGGCAAAGCATGGAAATGCTGGTCGTTTGATGTTGCGCCGTCCATTGTTTCCCATCTGCGCAATACGCAGGTGTTCACCGGATGGTATCTGCCTTCGGTGATGCTTCTCGGCAATGCCGCGGAAAATTCCCGATGGGACGACTGCCGTTTTTTTCTTTCGGCGGGCGGCAGCAGAATCAGCAATACGGGCACGTTCGTCTTACGGATGATGAAACCGTTTGAGAAGACGACGGCCCCCAGGCAGTTCCTCACCGGCTTCCATTCGGTGAACAGCGACATTGATTTTCATCAGCCGGAAGCGCAGCGGATGCTTTCGGAATTTTTCGGCAGAACCGGAAATACTCTGATCACCTCGAAACTTCCGCCCGATTATCTGAAAATGCTCCGTGAAAACGGGATTCGCCTGATTACGGCGGAATCCTACTATTTCGCCAACGGCTTCCGGGTCGGCGTCATGGAAAAGGGAAAGAAGCCGGCTTATTCCAATTATCTGGACAAGGATGGAAAAACCGTTTCTCCGCGCCGCAGTCTTCTCTGGAGCTGTCCCGTTTCGATCTACAACCGGACGCCTTATTACACGGAGGTTGTCCTGCCGCAGCTCAGAAAATCGCTTGAAGGCCTGGACGGTCTCCAGCCGAACTGGGAGCCTTACATGTCCCGCAATAAAGGCTGTTTCTGCGACAACTGCCGTGGGGAATTCGCGAAGTTCGCAAAACTTTCCCCGGAAAAGGTGAAGGAAATCTGGCCCGCGCAGATGCTGCCGGGAATGCCTTACCATGAGCAGGCAACCCGTTTCCGCGCCTGGCAGCACGGACGGCTCATCAAGACACTGCACGAAGACTCTCTCAAGCTGGGCGCGGGGAAAATCGGTTTCTGTCCCGAGGTCGGCACGGATCAGATCATCCGCTATCCGGAGTATTTCAAGGAACAGTGGGAGTTCACGCCGTATGAATATGCCGGAAGCCTGAAATGGCTGAATGTCTGGGGACCTTATGCCTGGTTCCTCGCCGATCAGCCGTATGATTACCGCAGGGATGCGCATCTGTATGTGTGGGAGATGGCAAAGCGGGCTGTCCGCGACTACCGGAAATTTTTTCCGGACCCTGCAAAGCGCGCGAAACTCATGGCGATGCCGCACGGCAGTCAATTGAATCAGACTGCGCTGGGACAGCCCGAAGGCATGGCAATGGATCAGGTCAGTTCCTTCCTTGCCGGTTACGACGCTTCGATCCTTTATTACTTCCCGCGCGGTTACGATCACCGTTTCTGGAAAGCGCTTGCGGACAGTACCGCGCTGATTGCGGCGAATGAAGAGATCGTCATGCACGGGAAGGAGAGAGAAGGAGTCAGCGCAGTCCCCCTGACTCCATTCCCGGCTCCCTCTGCGTTCCAGACCAGGGATACTGCCGCGGGGGTTCTTCCGAAATATCTGCCGGATGTCAGGAAAAGCGTTCTGCTTCAGACAGCCGCATTTGAAAAGGACGGACGGATTCTTGTCGCCGCCGGCAACTTCTGGGAGAAAGGCGACGTCGTGTTTCAGCTTCGCGTTCCGGGACTGAAACCGGATCAGGAATATACCGTTCAGGAAAAGGCGTTCCGGCGTCAGTTCGTGCCGGAACAGGGGAAATTCTTCACGGGGAAAATGCTTGCGGACGGGATTCTGCTTCACGCCGGAGCCATGCGCTGGGTGTTCTTCGAGATCGCCCCCGCCGCGAAGATTCCGGCGGCAGCCGTAACCTCCGCGGAGATGCGCAGGGAATTGGAACGCTGTCAGAAGGAGAACCGGCGCGCCGCCGATGAGGAAGCCGCCCGCGACAAGGCGCTCCATGCGGAAAACGACATCGGCGAACTTAAAAGCATGAGTTCCGGCGCACTTTCCTGCAAGCCTGTCCAGAAAAACGGCAAGCCCATGCTGGAGGTCGTTTTCGGAAAAAACACCCTGCTCTTGAATCCCTGCGGCATGGCTCTGGAATCCTGGACGGTGGACGGAACGGAGCAATGCAGTGCGAACTTCGGGCAGTCCGCCTTCTGGACGCCCGGAAAAACCGGCATGGTCGTAAGCGGCAACTACCGCGTCACAGACCAGAAAATTTCCGCGGACGGATTGCAGGTCACGGCGGAATTCACGACGACGGTGCGCACGTATCCCTGGCTGCCGGGACTGAAGATCAGGAAGACAGTCGCTGTTTCCCCGGATTTGAAGCAGCTTGCCTTCCATGTGAAACTGAATAACACGCAGACGACCGCCATGAACAGCGTCGGCTACCGCTGGAGCTTCATTCCGGCGGGGTGGAGCAAAGCGGGCAGGGGGATTGTGAAGAATGCCGGAACGGAGATGGCGCGGCCGGAGAAACATCTGCTGCTTGCGGGGGAGAACTGCACCGCATGGGCGGAACAGGTGATCGGCAGACTGTTCAGTGTCCGGGAGACAATCCGGAAACTTCAGGGCAATGAGTTTCAGTTTACGATTTCCGGCGGACGTGCCGTTTCTGCGCGTTTTCTTCCCGGAAATCAATTTGCCGGAGCGGCGGTGTGGAGTACGCCGCAGGCTTCCACCTTTGAACCGTTTTACCTGCCGGCTCTTATTGCTCCCGGCGAATCCGTCTCCTATTCTGCGGAGTTCCGGATGGAATAAGCGAATGCCCGCGGCATTTCCGGCTGCTGCCCTTTCCGGGGAAGGAACGGGCGGGAGATGCCGCTGTTTCTTCTCTTTTTCCGTTTTTTCAGTGCTTTTTTGTGGAAAAGTGTCATGAGAGATGTATATTCCATAAATGTAGGTTTGGAAACCGCTTTCAGCATTAAAAAATGGACACAGGGATAAGATATGAAACAGAAACTCCTGCTTCTCGGTGCCGTGTTATTCGGCGTATTGGCTTTCATGTTCACGTTCAGCCAGATCAATAAGGAAAAGGCGCGTCTGCAGGGGGAAACCTATAAGATTTATCTGACTCAGGTGGTCAAAGACATTCCGGAGGGGGAGAAAATTACGGAAGATATGATCCAGAAGAAACTGGTTCAGCGTTTCCGTAACACCAGGTATGAGCGTGAAATCCCGTATGACCGGCATTCGCTGGTGATCGGGCGCGAGGCGCAGTCCGTGATCCCTGCCGGGACTCTGCTGCAATGGAGCGACCTCAAAGTATCCCTTACGTCCGGGAAGACCGGTCTGACTTCTCTGATCCGCCCCGGTTATCGCGCAATTTCGATTTCCGTCGATGCGACCAGCTCCGTGACGGGGCTGGTTCAGCCCAACAATTATGTGGATCTGATCGGGACGTTCCGTTTTCCCGATGCCCGGGGGGATTCCTCGCTGGACACCATCACTCTTACCATTCTCCAGCGCGTCCGCGTGATCGCGACCGGAACCGACATGGGGTATCTTGCGTCCTCCTCCGCCGGGCAGAACTACGGGGCGCGAAACTACAGCACGGTGACGCTGGAGCTGACGCCGAAGGAAGTTGAGATGATTATCTTTGCCTCGCAGAAAGGACGTCTGACGATGAGTCTGCGCAATTATGAGGAGTCCGCAATCACCCAGAAACTGCAGAGCGTCAACTGGGACTTCCTCCAGAAGAATATCATGAGTTACAATGCCGAGCGCGAAAAGATGATGAGAGCCGGAAGATAAGGTCGGGGAGGGGTTCTCATGTATGACATCATAATCAGAGTCCCGGAGAATGAGCCGGTTTCCGGACAGCTGGGCAGCGGGATTTATATTGTCGGTTCCGGCGCCGATTCCCATATCCAGCTGGATGCGGACGGCGTTTCTCCCCGTCATTGTCAGCTGATGGTGGAGGAGGACGGAATCAAGGTTCTGGATCTGGGGTCGAATACGGGAACTTTCCTGGACGGGGAGCGTCTGGGAACCGGAGCGAAAGAAGTGCTGCCCGGCGATGAAATCCGTATCGGAGGCATCGTCATTGAGTTCCCGATGAAGGAGCCGGAACCCATTGACGCCCGGCCGCTGGTCAATGCGGAGTCTTCTGAGCCGTCCCGGGAGGAGACACCGCCGTCTGCCGCCGATTCCATCGAAAGCAGACTGGAGACGATTTCCTCTCCGGGGCACAGCGGAGTGGAGATTCTGGCAGTTTCCGGCGTGCCGTTCGAGCATCGCCCGCTTTTGCAGGAGATCAAAAAGCGCGCCCATGCGGAACTGATCAAACGCCTGAATCTGAAGCGCCTCGTGATGAGCGGCACTTCGGACAACGAACTGAACAAAAGAGCGGCGAATACGATTCATGAGATCATTGAGGAAATCTCCATCCCCCTGCCGGAAGGCATCACCAAGGAGCTGATCGAACGGGAACTGCTTCACGAGGCGATCGGACTGGGACCGCTGGAAGAGTTGATCGCGATGCCGTCCATTACGGAAATCATGGTGAACGGTCCCGATCATATTTATGTGGAATACAAGGGAAAGCTCCATCGGACGGATATGGCGTTCGCGGACAACAATCAGGTGATTGCGGCGATTGAGCGCATCGTATCGCCCCTCGGCAGACGCATAGATGAAAGTTCTCCGATGGTGGACGCCCGTTTGAAGGACGGTTCCCGCGTGAACGCGATCATTCCACCGCTTTCTCTTGTGGGACCCTCCATCACGATCCGTAAGTTCTCAAAGGTTCCGCTGAAAGTGGAGGATCTGATCCGGTTCGGTTCCATCTCCGCGGACATTGCCCATTTTCTTGATATCTGCGTGAAACTGCGCAAGAACATTGTGATCTCCGGCGGAACCGGTTCCGGAAAGACGACTCTTTTGAACATTCTGAGCGGATTTCTGCCGGATACGGAGCGCATTCTGACGATTGAAGACGCCGCCGAACTCCAGTTGAGGCAGGATCATGTCGTGAGGCTGGAGGCGCGCCCGGCAAACATCGAAGGCAAAGGCGAGATCAGCATCCGCGATCTCGTGAAGAACGCACTGCGAATGAGACCGGACCGCATTGTGATCGGCGAGTGCCGCGGCGGCGAGGCGCTGGATATGCTTCAGGCGATGAATACCGGTCACGACGGTTCGCTGACGACCATTCACGCAAACTCGCCGCGCGATGCTCTTTCCCGTCTTGAGACTCTGGTTCTGATGGCGGGATTCGACCTGCCGCTGCGTGCGATTCGCGAACAGATTGCCTCGGCAATTGCAATCATCGTGCAGATTTCCCGTGAAAAGGACGGTTCCCGCAAGGTGACTCATGTCAGCGAGATTACGAAAATGGAGGGCGAGATCATTACCATGCAGGATATTTTCGTATTCAAACAGGACGGCTGGGACAAGGACGGGAAGATGACCGGTCGCTATGTGCCGACGGGCAGCATTCCGACCTTCATGGACGATATCAAACGCGCCGGGATGAATCTGGACATTGCCATGTTCAGCAAGGGCGCCGGAAATGGAGGGCTCCGATGAATCTGACGATCCTTGCCAGTCTCTGTGCCGGAATTGCCGTGACCTGCACTGCGCTTGTTTTCGTGGAATTCTTTTCGACGCTTTCCGCCCGCTACCGGGAACGCTTCATTCAGGAAACTTCCGTGGAAATGGACGATGTTCTCCTGAATATGCCGCCGTCCAAGATTCTGGATGTGAGTCTGGCGCTTTCCGCCGCATGTGCCGCTGCCGCGGTGCTTGCCGTCGGATTTCTGGTGGAGAACATGACCGTGATGAAAGGCGTGGTTGCGGCGCTGCTTGCCGCGGTTCTTGCGTTTCCTGCGCCGCGTCTGCTGCTGCGGCATCTGCGGAAACAGCGGCTTGCGAAATTCAATGAACAGCTGGAGGATGCCCTGCTGTCGATCAGCGGTTCCTTGAAGGCGGGATTCAGCATCAATCAGGCGCTTGAGGTGATTGCGAATGAAAACCGCAAGCCGCTTTCCTCCGAATTCAGCCTGCTGATGCACGAAATTCATCTCGGCGTGTCTCTGGACGATGCTCTGGACAAGATGGTGGCGCGCTTGAACTGTCCGGATTTTGAGCTCGTCGCAATTTCGATTATTACGGCACGCCAGACCGGCGGCGAACTTACTTCCATCCTGGAGCGCCTGGCGTCCGTGATTCGCGAACGTGTCCGCATTACCGGAAGGATCAAGGCTCTGACGGCGCAGGGACGGATGCAGGCTGTCATCATCGGGCTCATGCCCTGGGCGCTTTTCGCCGCCATGATGTACATTGCCACGGACATGATGATGAATTTCTTTTCCAGTCTGCCCGGCATTCTCTGCATCATCGTCGTGATTGTGCTTGACGTATCCGGTTTCCTGCTGATCCGCAAGATAACCGCCATTGATATCTGAAGGAGAAAACGCTTATGGTTCTTACACTGCTCGCTTCTCTCTGCGCCGCGATTTCCGCGGGCTGTATCTTTCTCCTGTTTTTCGATCTTGTCCGCATGATTGAAATTGAAAAACGGGATGACGAGATGCACGAATACAAGCGCCTTCCGCTGATTTTCCGTTTTTTCCTTCCGCTGGTTTCCAATGTGGGGTTTGTCGCGAACCTGCCGCTGTTTGACGTTTCGCGCAGGAGCACGGAGGAGATGATTCAGATGGCGAGTCTTGACCACGCCGTTTCCGGGCGGCGTTTCTTTGCATTGAAAATATTCATGGCGTTTTTCGGTTTTCTGCTGTTCATTGTGTTTGCGTTGATGGACAACGCCCTTTCCGGACTGCTTCTCGGCGTGGCGTTCGCAGTTTATCCCTCCGTCTGGCTGAAGCAGATTGTCGCCAGGCGTCATCTTTCGATTCTGAAGGCTTTGCCGAATGTTCTGGATCTGCTTACGCTTTCCGTCGAGGCTGGAAAAGATTTTCTGACGGCGCTTCGGGATATTATGGCGCGGCGTAAAGAGGACCCGCTCGGAGAGGAATTGAACCGGGTGCTTCATGAAATCCAGCTCGGGAAAGGGCGCCAGGCTGCTTTGAAGGAGATGAGCGAACGGGTGCGCCAGCCGGAACTTTCATCGGTCGTGAACGCGATTGTCCAGGCGGATGAGCTTGGCGTGAGCATCGGGCAGCTGCTGCGGATTCAGGGGGATCAGCTCCGCAACAAAAGGTTTGTCCGGGCGGAGAAACTGGCAAACGAGGCTCCGGTCAAGATTCTGTTTCCGGTCGTGGTGTTTATTTTTCCGTCGGTGTTCATTATTCTGATCGGGCCGATCGTCTATCAGGCGTTGAGAACGTTGGCGAGGTAGGACGGCATGATCTGCAATCTGACGAAAAAGACCGTGATCTCTTTCCGGACGGAATGCGCCATTGGACTCTGGCAGCGGGCAAGGGGAATGATCCGGCGGAATTTTGACGTTTTTGATGCGATGGTGTTCGACCGGTGCAATTCGATTCATACGTGTTTCATGTCAATGCCTCTGGATGTGATTTTCGTCGGACGGGATCTTAAAATCTTGAAAACGGTGAAGAATTTGATGCCGTGGCGGCTGTTTGTATGTTGCAAAAAAGCATATTATGTGATAGAATTACCTCCTGGTGCAATAGAACGGACCCGCAGTGCCTGCGGTGATATTGTGGATCTGGCGGCAGTGATGGATGCCAGGACGGAAAGAGAGTTCGGCAGTGCTCTGCTCCGGCGGAACGCCGGGAGCGCGGTCCGGTGTGAAAAAAAGGATTGAGATATGGTGAAACTTTATTTTCTGAATGGCCCCCGTACCGGAGAGTCGACGGAGGTGCCGCAGTCCGGAGTCAGCATCGGCAGGGAGACGGACAATGATGTTCAGCTTCTTGTCGGAGGCGTTTCGCGTTATCACGCAAAAATCAGCCTGAATCCCGCAGGAAAGTGGCGCATTGAGGACCTGGGCAGCACCAACGGGACGAAACTCAACGGCAATCCGTTGACGATGCCTTCGCTTCTGAGGGATGGCGATCTGATCGTTGTGGGCGACCAGGTGCTGCGTTTCAGCGAGGAGAATGCCGGAACAGCGGAGAAGACCGCGGAACTGCTGGAAGAGCAGACCCCGAAAAAGAAGAAGCCGCAGGTCATTTTCCATACGTCCCGCCCGGTTTCCTCCATACCGCAGGACAGCGCGCCTGCCGGGAGCGGACCGTCTGAACCGCCGCGGAAAGAGAGTTCTCCGAAAAAACTGGTGACGATTTCCGTCCCGCCCGTGAAAACTCCCCCCGCCTCGGAAAAAAACTCTGCGGCAGCGCCGGATATCAATAATCTTTTTTCCGGAAAGAAAGAGGAGAAAAGCGTTCCCGAACGTCATTTCCTGCGTCGCGGAAATATCCTGTTCACTATAGGCGTGGTCGGGATTGCCGTGATCTTTGTCAGCCTGTTTCTGATCTTTGACTCGCCTCCTGCCGGGAACAGTGCTCCGGCGGTTTCCGTTTCCCTGTCGGACCGCAATCCGTTCTACCTGAATTACGAGAAACAGATTGTGTCCAGGGACAATGTGTTCCGCTTTGCCTTGAAGGTGGAAGACAATTCCGCGGTTTTCCGGCTGGACGACCTGAAACACCGGCGGCATTTCGTCCGCAAAATCGGCGAAGTCAATCAGGAGTATCTGAAAACTCTGCTCAGTTCAATCAAAGAGACAGACTTCATGAAATTGGAGGAGGAAGAACCTTCCCCCTCCGCCGACGGTGTGGATGAAACCCGTTCCCTGACCGTCAGTTACGGTCCTTATCTGAACAGCATCACAGTGCGCAACAATTATCCGAAAAGCTCTTTTGAGGCGATTGAAATGGCGGTGGACCGCTTCGCCGAGGATTACGGACTGAAAACGGTTTCGCTGTCTGCCGAGGAAATGCGTGATGAGGCGGAGAAGGCGTTCCTGAAAGCGGAAGACCTGTTTGCCAATTATCAGGCGCGCCCGGATAATCTGCGCAACGCGATTCTGCGTTATCAGATTGCGGTCGAGTTTTATGAGCAGTTCGATCCGCCGCCGAAAGAGTTGAACCTTGCTTCCAGGCATCTGAAAGAGGCGGAGGGAATTCTCCGCAAGATGATTAAGGACGCGGAAACGAATATCAATATCCTGTTCCGCAGGAGGCAGTATGCGGAGGCTGCGCAGGAGTGTCAGAAACTGATGGAATATCTGGATCCGGACAGCAAGCCTTATCAGAAAGCGCGTGCCAATAAAATCAAACTTGAAACTTTAGCGAGCGAAAAGAGATGAAGAAGAATATGAAGAAACTGTTTTCCGTGCTGTCCGTCCTTTCTCTGGCGTTCTTCTTTGCTGCCGGATGCGGGGAGAAGAAAGCGGAAGTGAGAAAACCGAAACTGGACATTATATCGACGCCGGCGGGAGCGACAGTGTCGCTGCTCGGAAAAGAGCGGGGCATGACGCCGTTCCATTGTTCGCTGCTGCCGTCCACTTACATCGTCAAACTTGAAAAGCCCGGCTATAAGACGGAACTGGTCAAGGTGGAGGTCAAGCAGGGAACGGACAGGAAGATTGACGTGACGCTGAAACCCGTCACCGCGTCCGTGATGCTGACCAGTGTTCCCACTGCGGCTCCGGTGATTTTCCAGGGGAAAAAGATAGGAGAGACTCCGCTTGTGATCAAGGATCTGCCCTATGGGGAATATTCCGCCGAGCTTGCCAAGAGCGGTTATACGAAACGGACGGTTTCCTGGAAAATGGATGAGGACGGACGTCCCCTTCAAATCAGGACGGATCTTGCTTCCAATGTCGGCACATTGAAAATCACCTCCAGTCCTTCCGGCGCAACCGTCACTTTGGACGGCACCGTAATGGGGCGCACACCTTTCTCTGAACGCATTGAGGAAGGGCGGCACAATCTGGAAATTTCCAGGGACGGCTATGTCACTTTGAAACAGGTTGTGACAGTGACGCGCCGTCAGGAGACGTCATTGAAGGATGTGAAACTTGAGATTATTCCCAGCACGCTGAAGATTACTTCTACGCCGTCCGGCGCAAGAGTCTTTGTGAATGAAAAACAGTATTCGGATACCCCGATGGAGCTTAAGCAGCTGAGTCCCGGCGTCTATAAGATCCGTCTGGAGAAGGAAGGCTATGATCCGGCGACGCGCGATGTCACGGTCACGGCGGGCAATGAGCTCGAAGTCGCCTTGAATCTGGACAGCAACACCGGGGGGATTGATCTTGTGACGGTTCCCGGCTACATCACGATTTATCTGGACGGCAAAATGGTGGGAACAAGCGAACCGGACCCCGCCAATCCCGGCATGTCCAAACTGCTTTCACTCCGCAACCTGAGCATGGGGAAGCATGTTGTTACAATTGCCCATAAGCGTGCCCGTCCCGAAAAACGCTCCTACTCGGTTGAGATTAAAAAAGGTGAGGTCAAGCGTCTGCCGAATCTCACGCTTTGGATACCGAATGTCAAGCTGACACTGAAATCCGGTCTGACGAGGGTCGGGCGTCTCGCCTCGAATTTGAAAGATGAAATCATGTTCGAGCCGGAACCCGGTGTAAAGCAGTCTTACAAAAAAGCGGCGATCAGTGATATTGAATATCTGAAAGCCAATGAATAAACGTCATGAAGAAGGAATAAAATGATTTTAGCGATTTCTCTGATTGTCTGCATCCTCATTTCCGCATTGATCGCGGTGGCAACGGGATGCCTGATCCGGCCGGCAAGCCTGAAAAAATGGGAGGCGCTGCCTCGGCAGCGCGGTGCGGGAGCGGTGCTCGGACTCCTTGCACTTCTGTTTTTCATTCCGAATGTGGAGCCGATGTTTTCCGCAAAGGAAAATCTTGTGCTTCTCGTGATTGCCGCCGTTGTCCTGACGGTGCTCTGCTATTTGTATCTGGATTACCTGTTTTCCCGTGCCTTTGCGGGGGCGTTGATCCTGATTGCGCATTTCATGCTCAGCATTTCCTATGCCGCGGACTTGAAGTATTCATCGTTTTTCGCCTTCATGTGTTTTGTGGTCGGAACGATCGGAATCTTCATTTCCGCCAAGCCGCACTGGATGCGTGACTGGATCCGCAAAATTGCCGCCAGCACAAAGTGGCGCATTGTTTCCACGGCAGTTCCGGTGCTTTTCGCAGTCGCTTCGCTGATTCTTGTGATCCAGTTGAAAGGAGCATCATGATTCCGGTCCCGTCTGAGTCTGCAACAGCATTTCTCCGTGCCTGCCGCCCCGCTGATTTCGATGGATTCCTGAAGAAGATGGCGCTTCTCGGCGAACTGCTTTACGAGACGAATGAATCCTTCAATCTTACGGCGGTCAGGCCGGACGGTTTCTGGTGCAGACATATTGCCGATTCGCTTTCCCCCGCATTTGCGATGCCGGATTTTTTCAGGACGCCGAAACATATCTGCGATCTCGGCTGCGGCGCGGGATTCCCGTCGCTGGTGCTTGCGGCGGCGTTTCCGCACTGTTCCTTCACATCGGTGGATTCCACCCGCAAGAAGGTCGATTATGTGAATGCAGCCGCGGAACGGCTGGAACTGAAGAATCTGAAGGCTGTCCATGCGCGCGGAAATGAGCTGGGGCGCAAGGTGCCGTATCAACATGCCTATGAATGCGTGACGGCGCGTGCCGTTGCTTCCTCGGAGATTCTGATCCGTGAAAGTTCAGGGCTTCTGAACCGCCGCGGCTGTCTGATGGTTTACCGGACTCCGGCGCAGTATGAAACCGAACTCGCCTTTCTTGAGAAAAACAGGAAAACATCTTTTGAAACGACGGATACCTTCACACTCCCGGAGGATGCCGGCACCCGTCTGTTTCTGCTGATCCGCGTCAGATAGCGGAGGGTCTGCGGAACTTCTTCCGGCAACGGCGTCCGGGAGTTCATGCCGGTTTTCCGTGGAAAGAGAGAATGTGCCTCTCCTTGCCGGCAGGATCGGACGCCGCCGCCAACCCTCATGCGGAATGCCTGGTTCAGTCCGCCCATTCCGTGATGGCGGCAACACACGCGCAGTCCACGATGTCATCGGCGGAGCATCCGCGGGAAACGTCCATGAAGGGTCTGCGGAGTCCCTGCGCCAGCGGTCCGATGGCGGTTGCGCCGGCGAGACGTTCGGTGGCTTTGTAGATGCTGTTGCCGCAGTTCAGGTCGGGGAAGACAAGCACGTTGCAGTGTCCGGCGATTTTGGAGTCGGGCGCCTTTTTCGCGGCGATTTCCGGCAGAATGGCGGCGTCGAACTGAAGTTCTCCTTCGATTGCGAGATCGGGCGCGAGCGCTTTGGCTTTGGCGGTCGCTTCCACGACTTTGTCAATGATCGGGTCATGCGCGGAACCCTTTGTCGAACAGCTGATCATACCGACTTTGGGTTCGCCGCCGACAAGTTCCCTGAATGTTTTTGCCGTGGTGACGGCGATTTCCGCAAGCTGGTCTGCATTCGGATTGATGTTCATGCCGCAGTCCGCATAGACGAATACACCGTTGTAGCCCCATTTGGTGTCGGGCATCTGCATGATGAAGCAGGAGGACGCCGTCTTGATGCCGGAAGCTGTCTTGAAGAGCTGAAGCGCCGGGCGTGTCTTGGATGCCGTGTTGTGGTTGTAGCCTTTGGGATTGCCGCCGCCGGAGACATACCCGTGGGCGTCGCCCGCCATGACCATGGTTGCGGAGAAGAAGCAGGTGTCCTTAAGAGCCTTGCGCGCCTGTTCCGGGGTCATGCCTTTTTTCTTGCGGAGCTCGCAGACGAGATCAATGTATTTCTGCAGGTCGGGAGTCTTTTCGACATCGACAATTTCAACTCCGTCGAGACAGATTCCGTTTTCCGCCGCAAGTTTGACGATTGCATCGGCATCACCGACAAGGACGGGTTTTGCATAACCGGTCTGCACAAGTTTTTCCGCGGCTTTGAGATTTCTCGGATCATCGCTTTCCGTGAGACAGATTTTCTTTCCGAGCGTTTTTGCTTTCGCACGGATTTGTTCCAGGACGTTTGGCATTTTTCAGTTCCTTTGTTTTGATGTGAAAGTTGAAATTTCTGCTCTATAACTTAACACGTTTTTCCGGAGATTAAAGCCGGGAAAAACTCTTTTGGAGCAAAAAACATCAAAATTGAGCAGAAACTCGCAGAAATGGACTGTGCCGCCGCCGGAGTGCGGGCAGGGCGCTTGACTTGAGATTTCCTGAAAACGGCTCAGGGCAGGGCGGTGCCCGATGGAGGAGCAAAGGCTCCGACCCGGGACTGACTGTTCCTCCGCCTTTTTCCGCAGAATATATCTGTCCGAAGTTGAAAACACCGGAGTTTGCATTATTTTGATGCAGGTGCAACACAATAATTTCAAGGGTGAAAGTCATGAGTCAGGAAAATGTGGAACGGTTCTATGCGGAACTGAAACGTAATCCGGAGCTTCACAGCAAGGCTCTGCAGCTTCAGGCGAAATTTGAAAGACAGGAAGAGGTCATCGAAGCCTTCCTGATGCTGGCGCGGGAGAACGGTTTCCCATTCACGGAACACGAATTCATTGCCTATGTCTATGAAAACGGGGAAGAAGTGTCCGAACGTCCATGAACTATTACGAGCTGCTCGGAATTGCCGCGGACTGTGATTTCGCGACCATCAAAAAAGCCTATTACAGGAAAGCGAAGGAGTGCCATCCGGATCTCTTCGGGAACGCTCCGGAAAAGGCGGAGGAGTTCAAGCGCCTTGTCATGATCTTCGATACGCTTTCCGATCCGGTCAAGCGGCGCAGTTACGATGAGACGATTTCAGACGGCAGCCGGCTCTCCCCTGTGGCGCCGCCCGGCGGGAATTCCATTATGGACTCGGATGCGGACGATACTCTTGAAGAGCTTATCGTCGGAAACGAACCGCCCGGGGACACGCGCCTTACGACTCTGTTCCTGGATTTGGAAAAGACGTTTGTCTTCATGACCTGCCGCGAGGCGAAAAATCTTTACATGTCAAGAAATTACAAACTGTCCGCGGAATTTTTCACCCGGCTTGTCGGCATGGCGCCGTCGAACATTCTCTACCGTGTCTGGCTGGCGCGCTCGCTCGTGCAGCTCCGTAAATACGGAAGCGCGAAGATTCATTACAATGCGGCGCTGCTTCTGGGCAGCCGCCGTATTCCCGCGCAGAAACTGCAGGTCGTCCGCCGGGAACTGGACGAACTGTCGCGCCGCCGTGCTCCGCTTCTGCATAAAATCAGGCGTTTCTTCAATCCGCCGCAGGAAACGATGATCGTGATGCCCGACGACCGGATGATTGAAGAAGCCTCCCGCATCATGGAACGGATGCTGGACGAGGACCGCAGGCAGAACCGCAGACGGCTGAAATGATTTCAGACTGTTCCGTCTGCATTTCCCCGCATATTTCTGCCGCTGCTTTAAGTTCTGTTTTGTGATGCGAATTGATCTGACGGCACTCCGGGAGGCAAGAGGACTGTCATACGTGCCGGCGGAACGGAATGGCGGGAAAACCTGAATCACTGTACAAATTTCCTGTCGGAAAATTGCTCCAGGCATAGTAGACGCCTTTCGGTTCCGGAACCTCCGGGTGAAAAACCTCCAGCTCATGATCGCTGATGATGCGGACTTCCGCCGGATAAAGTTTTCCGTCTGCTCCGCAGACCGCAAAACCGTCCGGTTTTCCATGGAACACAAGTTTCCCGCCCCATGTTTCAAAACGGATTCGGAGGGTGTTTCCTTCGACTGTCACAAGAGAAAGGCTGGGACTGCGCGGGACATTCCGTCCCGAGATCAATGCCGCCGCACATTCCGCCGCTCTCCGGGCGACAGGCAGTTTATCCTTTGGATGCAGGTCGTTTTCATCGCCCGTGTCGTAACAGGCGATCACTTCCGCGTTTCTGGAACGGCCTGCGAGGTACTGCGCTTCGCGCAGAAGCGCCCACTGGCTGTGTATGGATACCAGGCGGCGGTGCTGATAACCCGGCAGCTGAATGATCAGAAAATCCAGATGGCGCTGTCCCCAGCGGCCGCGCCAGTCGTCGATCAGATTTTCCAGCAGTTCCTGATACGCTGCCGCGCCTGAGATTGCGTTGCATTCTCCCTGATACCAGAGAACCCCGCGCAGGGCATAGGGGATCAGTGGATGGATCATGTTGTCAAACAGAGTGCACATGGTATGCGGTTCTCCCGGACCGCTGCGGGGGATGAAGTCCGAACCGATGCTGCCGCAGTCATGTTCCTGCCGCAGTTTCCAGCGTCCGGCAAGCGGGATCTGCCGGTGCGGAGTTTCCAGGAACATCTGCTCCGCAGGCCCGATGAGTCCGCCGTCCATGACAATTGAAATCTGCGATGCCGCCCGTACGGCAATCACATTGCGTCCCGCCCGTACCAGTTCGCCGGGAATCCGGTAAACTCTCGGCAGGAATGTCGCGGACAGGTCGATGCCGTTGCCGGTGCTTCCTACTTCAACGCCGTTGAAGTAGGTGATGTCGCCTTTATCGACGGCACCCAGCGAGAGAGTCAGCGCCTGTCCCCGGCATTCCTGCGGCAGCTCCACTTCCCGCCGGAACCAGAACACACCGGCATGACGATGCCCCGCAAGAGTCCAGCTGTCGGGAAGTTCCATGGACTCCCACTCTGTATCGTCATGATCCGGATCGGCAAATCCCGCCTGGGCGCCTTCATTCGGCAGGGGCGCCGGGAAAAGTTTCGCAATTCCCCGCATGATCTGTTCATCCGGCGCAGGCATCAGCTGTCCTTCCGGAAGTGTTTCGTAGTTTGCGGGGGCATACTTTGCGCAGTCGAATGCTTCAACACGGCTGCTCCATACGGAATTTTTCATAAGCCCTTCGCGACTGATCCAGCATTCCGCGCCCGTGCCCCCCAGGGAGGCCTCAATGATTCCGATCTTGCAGCCTGTCCGTTCCGCCAGACTGTGTGCGAAGAGAAATGCCACGCCCGAGAAACTGCCTGCCGATTCCGCGGACGCCGTCTGCCAGACTCCATGCGTGTCTGCCGCCCGTACCGGATAGGCTGTCCGGGGAACCTTGAAATAATGGACTGAAGACAGGTTCCGCTTTTCCGGGCCGGACAGCATTTCCGTGTATTCCCGCAGGGCATTCAGCGGCAGCTCCATGTTGGATTGTCCGGACGCCAGATAGACTTCTCCGATCCAGATGTCATGCAGAATTTTTTCAGAGCCGTTGGGCAGCTGCCGGATTTTGAGCTCAAACGGTCCTCCCGCTTCAAGCGGAGGAAGTCTCAGAAAGAAGCTGCCGTCGGCATTGCCGACCGTGACAGCGGAAACTCCGCCGAGCGAACAGAGAATCCGCCGGTTCGGAGCCGCCTTGCCCCATACGGGAACGGCGGTGTTTCTCTGAAAGACTGCATGATCCTGAAACAGCGAATTGAGCTGCAACGGCATCTCCTGCGGTTCCGCGGAGTCATTGCGGTATAGTCCGGTTTTCCTGCCGTCCGGCGGCTGAGTGTGCAGCATTTTCAATCTTCCTTGTTTTGGCAGAAACCTGCTGAGATGAAAAATCAAACTGTCTTATGCTGATATGCGGGCATGAAAAGGAAAAACCAGCCGCCGCGGAAGCGATGGCTGGTTTTGAAAGAAACGGACTTACTTGACCGCGTTTCCGGAGATATTGATGGAACGGGTATAGAAGATCAGTCCGGTCTCGCTGTACTGAGAGGCGAGATTCAGTGTCTTTGATGCTCCGAGAGCTTTGCTCTTGGCAGTGAGAACGGGCATCAGAGAAGGCACGTTGACGGTGTCCTGCAGCACGTCAATGCTGCCGGGATTTTTCGTGGAACCCGTCAGCAGCGGAATGGAGAAGAGGTAGATGCCCCAGTTCTGGGCATCAATATGGGCAATGGTCTTTCCGCTGTTTGCGATGGCCTGTCCATTGAGATTCGGATCCTTTACGACTTCGACGCTGGCGCAGGCGCTCATGAAGAGGCCGACGGCGGCAATGGAGAGAAGAAGCATGATTTTTTTCATGATAGATTTCCTAAGTTAGAGTTTTCCGCATCAGGCGGGTTATTTGACGGAGTTTCCGGAAACCATGGCTGTCTTCCAGTAGAAGAGATACGGAATCGGAATCGGAATATTGGTGCTGCCGGTCATGGAAACGAGGTCAATCGTTTTGCTGCCCTTCAGGTCTTTGCTTTTCTTTGTGACCATTTTCGTAACGGCTGTGACGTTGACGGAATCCTCACCGAATGTAATGGAACCGGGATTGTCCGCCGAACCGACGATCAGGGGGATGGAGAGCAGATAGAGTCCGCTGGAATAGCCACTGACGTGAGCCACTGATGTGCCGGAGGCTGTGATGTCCTGCCCGTTCAGTTCTTTGCTGCCAGCATACTGGACTGTGGAACAACCGGCGAACAGTACCGCCGCTCCGGTCATCGCAAGCAGGAGCGAGAGTTTTTTCTTCATTTTCATCATTCCTTTCTTTGATGTTGTGATTGATTTATGCCCGACTTTGCAGAACAGGCATCCCTGTCCCCTAACTATAGCCGTTTTTTTGAAAAATGATACCCTTGTTTCTATTTTTTTACCGGTTTTTACAGCATTCCGCGGGGGAAGGGAAAGTGATCTTCCGGGGATTTCCTGGGAATGACCGGTTGCGGAATTGTCTGCCTCAGCCGGAGATTCTCCTGTTTCCGTTTGCAAAAATCGTTTTCCCGGCAGATTCATGAAAAACCGCGTCTGCGGTATTCTGCATTTCCGGACAGGTTGCGGTTGAAGTGCGGGAGAGACAGCTTTTCCTCAACGGCGTGCCGGTCAAATCCGGAAAGTGACTTCGGACCTTGTTCCGCGAGGTGTCGGCGGCGATTCCTGATCTCAGGATGTCCATGACTCCTTGCGGGACATTGCGAGGGAAGTTTCCGGCTGAAATAAAAGACTGCGGAAAACTTCCGGGATTCCGCCCGGAAGAATTTTCCTGCGTCCTGATGAAATCAGTAATGGAAAACCACCATCTGATGACAGACCAGACGGTCAAGTCTGACTTCATATCTGCCGTCCGTCTGCTGCAGGGGCAGTTCGATGCCCTGCGGTTCCAGTGTGATCCTGCGGATTGTCTCGGGAACCTTTACTGAAGCCGTGACATGGTCAATCGGATTCAATTCCTCAATCACCTCAATCGTCGTTGCATTGCGGACGTTTCCGCCGGACATTTCCATCTTGCTGCCGCGGTTGATCGTATTCACGTAAAGCAGATGCAGAATGTAACGTCTCTCCTCCTCCTGCTTCATCAGGGTGGCGCGTCCCTGAGACGGCAGATTTGTATGAACCGGCAGTTCTTTCCCTGCAAAGGCGAAGACCGCTTTTGCGACAAAGTGTTTCAGCGCGACATTGCCGTATCCCGCATAGAGCCCGAACACCGGATGCGCAAAATAGAGAATATTGTCCGTCATGACGCCTGCGTCGCAGCCGGAGGGGGCGGGCTTGTAAGGGGTATGCTGATGCGATGAAAAATGAGCATAGGTTCTGTTGAAGTAAGGATCGTAAATTTCACCGAGCGATGTTCCGGATCTGACTTTGATCCGGTGCGACGGCTGATACATCACGAACGGCGTTTTCACGAAGTCCGGGGCAAATTCAGGCGCCGCCTTGATGTAATCGGGAAACAGCGGATTGATTCCCATATATTCACAGGGCAGATCGAATGCGGGGACATCTTCGTCTTTCCGCAGAATGGAGGCGCCGGAAAGAATCAGTTTTCCGCCACGGGCAAGAAATGCGTCGAGACGTGCCTTGAGCTCCGGCGAAATGCGGAGATCGTCGGCAAGAACCAGTATCCGGTAAGGATCGAAGCTCATTTCCTGATCCAGGGCGTCAAAGTGGATATGGCTTTCCAGAAGGAGCCGGGAGGCGCCGACTTCTCCATGGGGAGCCCAGGCGCCTTCGGGGGTCGAGCCGGGATTGAACGCCGTATTGGAGAGAATCGCGACATCGGCAGCGCTTTTGGCGTGTCTGCACCACGGTTCTTTCTGTTCCACTTCCGAGTATGCCGCCCCGATCAGTTCATAGGTGCTTTCATCAAGACTGCCGGAGGGATGAAGCTGGTCGCCGATGCTGCATTTGGAACCCTGTGCCAGCATTGCGGCGCATTCGTAACGGAGCGCGTTCGGATGCTTGAACCCGCCGAATTCTCCCCATGTGGTATGAAACTTTCCGGTCATGCCGAGGAAATCGAGATCCAGTTTCCGGCAGTAGGCGGCGGACATCGGATAATGATCGTAGCCCCAGCCGCCAGTCGGCAGGGATTCCAGCTCCAGGTGGCTGAAGTAAGGCAGAATGGCACGGTTTCCGGCGGTCACATTGCCGCTGTTATGGAAAACCGGCATGTCCGGGTTGAGGGAACGGGCGGCGGCAGTCGTGCGCCGGTAGTATTTCAGCAGAGTCCGCCTGGCAAAACGTTCGCGGTCTTCCGGATTGAGGGGATCGTATCCCTCTTTTGCCATGTCCTCCATGCACCATTTGCAGCAGCAGGGGGATTGAGTGACAATGTCAATGAAAACGCCGTCCGCGTCCGGGAAAAGCCGCACCGCTTCCTCAATCATGCGGCAGAGATAATCCAGATAGGGGGTGTTGAAGCAGAGTTTTCGGAATCCCGGTTCAAGAGGGCTGCTGACCCAGCCCGCCGGCTTGCCTTCGGCTGTAATCTCCCGCCATTCCGGGTGCTCCTCCGCGGCAAGGTTGTTTACACCGCCCGTCAGGTAGATCGGGACATTGACATTGATTTCATGGCAGGCGTCCATTTGCGCACGGAGCAGATTGAAATTAAGTCCCGGGTGCATTTTTCCCACCTGCGTCGGATGGTAACTCCAGCCGTGATGACATGAAGAAAAACAGGTGATCGAATCGACATGCGCTTTTTTCAATGCGTCCTGCCATTGTTTTTTGTCGAATTTCGCGCCGATTGCCGGTATGTGGGGCGATGTATGAAAATCCAGGTGAACCTGGCGGAATCGAAGTTCTTTCATGAAAAGGCTCCTGTTCAATAAGGTGATTTGCTTTTTTTTAACTTTAAAATAGGTGCTTTCAATAGAAAATCAATCGTTGTTTTATGAATAAAATCACCTATTTTATGCGTTGGAAAAGCAGAACGGCATGATCGGGGAAGGCGGCGCGGGAAGGGTGAAAACATCGGGGGGAGGGAGAGCACGGGGAGCGGAAAAACAGGATGAGGTTCCTGTTTCCGCTCCTGCCGGATGACGGGATTTCAGGCTTCCGCCTGTCTGCCGAATTGCGTGTCGTGCAGTTTTTTGTATCTGCCGCCGAGCTGAAGCAGTTCTTCATGCGTTCCGGCTTCCACGATATGTCCTTTGTCGAGGACAATGATCATGTTTGCATTTTTGATGGTGCTCAGGCGATGCGCGATGGCGAAGACTGTGCGGTTTGCCATGACTTTGTTCAGCGCGTCCTGCACCAGTTTTTCCGTGACGGTGTCAAGGGCACTGGTTGCTTCGTCAAGAATCAGGATCGGCGGGTTCTTGAGGATCGCGCGGGCAATGGAGACGCGCTGTTTTTCTCCGCCGCTGAGGAGAAATCCTTTTTCTCCGACGATGGTGTCATAACCGTCCTTGTGGCGTCCGTCCGTGATGAAACGGTGCGCATTTGCCTGCTTTGCCGCCTGAATGATCTCCCCCCGCGACGCATCGGGAACGCCGTAGGCAATATTGTTCGCGATGGTGTCGTTGAAGAGGATTGCGTCCTGCGTGACAATTCCGATCAAATCGCGCAGGGAATCGGTCTTCACGTCGCGCAGGTCAATTCCGTCAATCGTCACTTTTCCTCCGTTTACATCATAGAAACGCGCGATCAGGTTTGCGATTGTGGTCTTGCCGGAACCCGTTTCCCCGACGACCGCGACCACGTGCCCTTTCGGAATTGTCAGATTGATGCCGTCGAGGATTCTCTTCTGATCGTAAGCGAAGACCACATCGGTGAAGCGGATTTCCTTTTTGAATTCCCTGATTTCAACGGGGTTTTCCTTTTCGTGCAGACTCGTATCAATGTCGATCAGCTGAAAATAACGGTCCGCGGCTGCCATGCTCCGCTGGAACTGTGCGGAGATTTTCGCCAGCGCCTTGATCGGAGCGTATGCCAGGAAACACGGGGTCAGGAGCTGTGCCAGTTCGGTCAGAGTGACTCCCTGGCTGTAGCTGAATACAAAAAACACCAGCGTGGAACCGACTGCGACGGTTTCCATCAGGGGCGCCATGAAAAGCTGCATTTTCAGCGCCCGGTTTACGGAATTGAAATATCGGGCGTTGGTCTCCTCGAAACGCCGGATCTCCCGGTTTTCCGCATGGTATGCCTTCACGACGATGATGCCGGAAAGCACCTCGTGCATCCGCGTGACGACATCCGCAATCTGAGAGAAGGAGCGTCTGTAGATCTTGCGGATTTTTCTTGCGATGATCATGATCGGAAGCACGCAGAGCGGAAGCCCGATGAAAAGAATGACGGCAAGCAGCCAGTTGTTGTATTTGAAACTGGCAAGGAGAATCGCGGCAAAGCAGGCGAGAATCTCCAGCGGGCAGCGCGTGGCGTCCGCTATGGAGTTTGTGATTGCCGCCTCCAGCGCTCCCGTGTCATTGGTCGAACAGCTGATCAGCTGTCCGACGTCGATCTGCCCGTAGAAGCGCATGGACTGGGTCATCATTTTCCGGAATGCTTCGTCGCGCATATCCGTGGAGACTTTCGTCCCGACCCAGCGCGTGTAATAGTTGTTGATGAATATGAAGAGATTGCGGATCACCCAGAGGAATACGAAGCCGGCGACGAAGATGGAGAAGAACTGCCATGTCATGCTTCCCGACGGCGTTTCCGCCGGAAGATCCAGAAGGACGGTTTTCCCGATGGAAAACACTATATCGCCGTTCCGGTAGGAGATGTGCATGTCCCAGGAGGCGGGAACCACACTGTTGAGCTGTTCGTCCGCTTTGAGCAGCTTCTTTTCCAGCTCTCCCCGGTTGTCGGGGGTTTGCAGAATTGAGGCGACCGTCTTGATTTTTTCCTGTTCCGTGGCGTTCCGCCCGCCGGTGCTCTGGACAATGCGTTCCGCCAGCTGCTGCTGCGGGACTGCGAGGAGGCTGCTGACGCTTTTGATTTTTTCCTGCGGGTCCGTCTCGCGTTCCATGACCTGAACGATTCTTGCCGCTGTTTTTTCCGCCGCGACGACGTTTTCCGGTTTGCTGGGATCGACTCCTTTCATAAGATAGGGGATCATCAGCAGTCCGCCGAACAGTGAGCTGCTGGCGATGAAACCTGCCAGAATCCCTATGGTGAGACGCCACTTATAGGGTTTTGCATATCCCAGCAGGCGCCAGTAATTCATGAAATCGCGTTTTCTGTTGTGGTGAGACATCAGGGTTCCTTCTTTAACAAAATTCATTTTCCGGTAACTTGACAAGTCGATAAGATAACACAGAAACTGTTTTTTTCCATATCCCGTTGCCGGAAAAAGAGAAGTTATTTCTTCCGGAGGAACTTTCACGGGCAAGGCGGAAGGAAAAGGAACCGCGGAAAACGAAGCGGTTATGGCAGAACGGGAAAACCGGGCTGAGCTCAGTTTCTCTCAAGCCGGTTTTTCCCGTTTCCCCTGCGGATTTCGGTGTCCCGGAACCTTGTGTCCCGGTGCCGTTTCATGTTTTCAAATCGGGATTTCGTTACTCTTCGGGAGCCTGCAATATGACATTGGATGTGAAGACACGCATATTTCCCGCTCCATACACGTCTTTGCCTCCGGAGCTGCGCCGCGAAATGCCGGAACGGTTGCCGAAAGCCAGTCCCTCGGCTCCGCATACGAAATCTTCGAGAACCAGCATTTTCGGCAATGCCGCCGCATGAAGAAACGCCAGATGGCAGTAACGGTTGGCATGTTGGGAAAAGCCTTCCGAGATCATGATCGAATCCGCCGGAGAGAAGTTGCAGAGCGGTGTCATACCCATGAATTCGCCGCCGAAACGATTCCCGAGACAGTAAATCCTGCCGTGATTGTCGATCCAGCGGGCATTCACGCCCCACTGCTTGTCCCGGAATTTCCCCGTGTCTTCGCGTCCGTTGCCGATTTTGGTTTTCGGAAGGATCGGCACCAGCAGGTTGTATTGGAACAGCAGTTCACCGCCGCGGTTTATAAAAAAGCCGGTGTTGTGCATTCTCCCGTCGTTCATGCACCAGTTCTTTTCGATCTCTTTCCGTGTCAGGTCGGCATCAAGTGCACACATTGTGCCGAGGAAACGGCTGCGCCCGATTTTGAGTTTGCTTTCATCACCTTTTTTTGCGGTGCGCGCAAGAACCGAAGCGGAGGACTGATCCGTGAAGAGACAGAAATCAAAAAGATATTCCCCGTCCGGCGCTGCCTGGATTTCCACAGCATTGCGTCCGCCGGCAAATCCGATGCCTTCCCAGACGTTCCGGCGGTTTCCCTGAACGCGGAAAAGCGGTCCCGGAAACTCTTTCGGTGCAAGAAACAGCGAGTTGCCGTCCGAGGACAGCCTGATATTGTCCGGAACGGAAAGCGTCCGTCTGATCCGGATGTTGGCGGAAGGGAACACCACGGTCGCGGGAGCCTCTTTTGCGGCGGCGGCAAGGGCGGCTTCCACGGCGGCGCTTTCATCCTTGCCTTTTCCCGTCACCCCGTATTTCCCGGCGTCAATCCGTTTCGCAAAGACCGCATCGGGATCAAAGGAAAGTCTGACCGGTTTCATTTTCGCTGCCGCGGCGATCTTCTTCGGCAGCGGAGTCGTCAGAAAATCATCGGCTCCGGGCGTCAGTTCCGGATCAATGTTGTCGCTGCATCCTGAAACGCAGAAGCTGAATGAGAGATTGCGGTCGCGGTCCTTGTAATAGCAGAGACGGTTGAGAAAATCGTTTTTCGACAGAGGTTTCCCGTAACTTACCGCGCGCACTGCGCGTCCGCTCGGGTCCGTCACATTGCGGATTGCGATCAGATTGGGGGACGTTCCCGCCGCAAGGAAAACAATTCCCCCTTCGGGGCAGCCCGCGCTTTTGATTCTGGAATCCGCCACCCGGATTACCGTGCTGAGATAACCGGGCTTCAGATCTGATTTTACAAGACACCAGCCGTCCGCGCCTTTGACGTCAAATTCACATTCGTCGATGTAAAGGAGCGCTTTGTTTTCCACCGTTGCCGAAATGTCAATCCAGTATGGCGAATCCGCTTTGCCGCCGGAGCCCATGCCCTTTACATTCCGGAAGTAGACCTGATTCATCAGCCGGAATACCGGGCCTTTCTGCGCTTTCGGCGTTGTGATTCGTGAATTGCGGATGATTGCCAGATCGCACGAGAGATCCATGACGCGGGCGCAGTTTGAGAAATCGCAGTTCTCAATGTCGAACAGTGTGGAATTCCAGAATTCCGAACGCCCCGGCTTTGCGGGTATGGGTGTCAGCTGTGGAACAGTCTGTGAAATCCAGTTCACCTGATATGGCGCTTTCAGCACTTTGTTTTCCACGGGAATGCGGCAGACGACCGCGGTGTCTGAAGAGCCTTCAAGACGGCACCCGTCCAGATGAACCATCGCCGTATCGGAATTCTGCGTCCATACCTGAAGCTGTGTTTTTCCCCCGCGGAGAACGAGGGAGCGGATCATCAGGCGGAATACATTGTTGAAATAAAACAGATCTGCCTTCGGGTCGCTTTGAACGATCACGGCGCCTTTTTCCCCGCGTAAACTGATTTTACGGCTCAGGGAATTCGGTCCCGGATAAACCAGCGGACGCGTGATTTTGTAGGTGCCTGCCGGGAAATACACTTCGTTGAATGCCCCTTCTCCTCCCCAGCCGCTGCCGAAACTGCCGCCCATCGTGCTGATTAAAGCGAAAGTCTCGGAATATGACGCATTCAGCAGCGCCTTCTGAATTGCGGCGGTATCGTCTGCGGTGCCGTCTCCCACCGCGCCGAAAGATTTTACATTGTATCTGTTGCCGAAAACACTGAACGCGCCCAGCAGCAGAATTCCGAACATCAGCAAAGTCTTTTTCATAATGGATATGGTCTCCTTTTTCAGTTTCCGATATTGCCGTTGTAGTCGGGGTTGAAGTAGTAATTGATCCTCCTGCTCGGAGCACCCATTGAAGTATAATATGCCTGAAGTTCGCGGATCGGTTTTACAAGGCTTTCCGTGTGGCCGTCCGCCCAGACAATATTTGCCGCCCCTGAATGACGTTCATGAACGTGTGTCCATAATGTATAATACATTTGAGCATCATAAGCGCCCATTTGATTCATGCTGTTAAAGGAGTCAGTTAACAAGAGTTTGTGCGAAGGTCCTTTTATGCGGCTGACCTGTGCCGAACCGACATATCCTCCCCAGTAGTCATATCCTCCTATGTTCCGGTTGTAGCCATAGGAAATATAAAGATACGCCCAGCCGTTTCCCGGGGTGTTCAGATTGGCTGACCCCTGCAGACTGTTGGAGCACGCGGGCAGGCTCCACTTGTATTTTGTATAACTGGTGATGGAGTCGCAGAAATATATTTTTGTTTTCGTGTAATTTAAGCGCGCCAGAGTCCTGACCCAGTTTTCCGCGTAATAAGTGTTGGCAAGATCCCGCGGATACAGCTCCGGCATTCTGCCCGCATAATCATCGGCATAGGAATGCATTGCAAGACCGCACTGCCGCAGATTGTTGTTGCAGGAAATCGCTCTGGCGCGTTCTCGCGCCTTGTTCAGCGACGGCAGAAGCAGACTGGCAAGAATCGCGATGATCGCGATAACGACCAGAAGTTCTATCAGTGTGAAAATATTCATTTTTCCCGCAAAGCCGCAGGGTGCGGCTGCCGGAGCAAAGCGATTCTGCACACTGCCCGTGAATACATCTCCGTAAACTTTCCTCTTTCTCCCGTTCCCGATTTTTCCGGATGGGATTGTCTCTTTCCGACACTCGTTCAACATAAGCCGTTTTTCCTTTTCCTTTAATGTGCTCCCCGTTGAGAAATTACAACCCGCCGCTGTCTTCATCTCTTTGCCGCCGCTCCCCTCTGTTTTATATTTTCACGCAACTTGAAAAATACGCTTTTTTCCGAAACCATGCCGATGGATTCCCTGGGAATGAAACGCGCATGCACGGTCTCGATAAAACTTTCCAGCGGAAGCGCGGGATCATTGAGATGCCGGCAGATCAGCTCCCAGGCACGTTGTCCCATGAGATCGCCACCGGTGTCAATCGTGGACAGCGAAATGGTATTGTATTCCGCGAACAGGTCGTTTTCCGAACCGATCACGGAAATGTCACCGGGAACGGAGACTCCCATTTCATAAAAACGGCGCATGATGCCCATTGCAAAGCGGTCGCTGAAACATTGAATTGCCGTGACGCTCGGTTTTTCTTCCAGGAGTTTTCCTCCTGCCATGTATCCCTGCTCGAACGCATTCAGGTCTTCGTGCAGTTCACAGCGGAATGCAGGATCCCAGTCGTTGATTCCGGCAGCCTTCAGCTTTTCAGTGAAAAAATTGTGGACTTCGGAGAATCTGCTGGAATATACCGTGTGGGCAATATGCCGGTGCCCGAGCTTGAGGAGCAGGTCGATGCACTCGCCGACCGCATTCAGATTTTCCATGTCGATTCCGTAAAGTCCCGGCATGGGACGCCAGTCCTGCGGAGGGCCGAGCACGACCAGCGGTTTCCGCCGGGCGAGGAATTTTTCAACCAGATCCTCCAGCGGCTTCAGCCAGGTCATCTGGCAGATTGCCGCCGCGCAGTTGGACTCCAGGAGGAGTTCAAAACTGCGGCGCTGCCGGGACGGGTCAAGTTCCAGCTCAATCATGTTCAACTCATAACCGTCGTTCCGGACGCAGTTCCGCAGTTCCACGGAAATTTTGCTGAACGGATGCGGGGTATGGAGCATGGTGATCATCCGGTTCACGCCGGATTTCAGGGCAACGGCATTTGTGTTGGGGCGATAGCCTATGTCACGGGCAATCGCCATAATGCGCTCGCGTGTTTCGGGTCTGATCTTGCCGATTCCGCGCAACGCCATGCTGACGGTCGCATGACTGACATTCGCCGTCCGCGCAATATCGTAAATTGTTGCCATGAAACGATCCTGTTAAATTGTAATTTACTCGATTAACCTGTATTAATTATATTACAAAATCCTGATATTGTCAATAGGGTAAACTGCAAAAAAACGAAAAAAAGTTGATTTTTCTGCTGTTCGCCGGGGGAAGCGGGTGCAGCCGGGGGAATCCGCGGTCTGAATGCCTGAAGACGGGATTCTGCTTCCGGCGGAACTGTCCGCTGACGATCTTCCGGCGCGGAAGACAGGGAAAAGCAGGAATCATTAAATATAAAGCAGTAATTGCGTAGTATCATGGCGTTTTTACTGTATAGTTCATTCAGTATATATTCTGCTGCCGCAATTCAATGAGGAGTGAAATAAAATGGCGAAAATCATCGGAACAGCCTGCCCGAATCTTCCCTGGCAGGAACGTCCTGCAAACTGGCACCGCCCGATCTGGCGCGATACCGGAAACCCGATCATCAGACATAATCAGCTCAGGAGCTCAAACAGCATTTTCAACAGCGCCGTGGTCCCGTTTCGGGATGGATTCGCCGGCGTGTTCCGCTGCGATGACATTGCACGGCACTGCAGACTGCATGCCGGTTTCAGCAAAGACGGCATTCACTGGCAGATCGACGAGTCCCCGATTCAATTTGAAAGCGACATTCCCTTTGAGTACGGATATGATCCCCGTGTCTGCCGGATAGAGGACCGCTGGTATGTGACCTGGTGCAACGGAATGAATGGCGAACCGACGATCGGTCTGGCGGAGACAACCGATTTCAGGAAGTTCCGGCAGATGGAAAACGCCTTCCTTCCATACAACCGGAACGGAGTTCTTTTTCCCCGCAGAATCAACGGCATGTATGTCATGCTCAGCAGACCGAGCGACAACGGCGCGACTCCTTTCGGCGATATTTATCTGAGCCGCAGTCCGGATCTGCGTTACTGGGGAGACCATCGCCTGGTGATGCGTCCGGTGAAGTTCGGCTGGCAGTCCACAAAGATCGGCGCCGGCCCGGTGCCGATCGAAACGGATGCCGGATGGCTGCTGATCTATCATGGCGTTCTGACCAGCTGCAACGGGCTTGTCTATGCCTTCGGCGCGGCTTTGCTGGATCTTGACGATCCGTCGAAGGTCATCAGGCGTACGCCCAATTATCTGCTGGCTCCGGAAGAACTTTACGAACGGGTGGGAGACGTGTCGAACGTGGTCTTCCCCTGTGCGACGTTGCAGGATTCCGCAACCGGACGGATCGCAATCTACTACGGATGCGCGGATACCTGCGTCGGGATCGCCTACGGGTATCTTGATGACGTGATCGCTGAAATGCGGGATGTCCCGCAATGAGCTGAGGCAGAATTTCCTCCCGGATTCGGAACAGGAGCGCCCCGGCTTGCATTTTCAGATTTTTGTTTTATCTTAAGTGGAGATTTGGAAACATTCAGGAGGTCGGGCAGACATGAATTCCGAATTGTCGGCAAAGAAAATTCTGCAGCAGTATCATAACGCATTCTACAAGCTGTTCCATGTTCCGCTTGACTGGATCGACCAGAAGAACAGAACCTTTACCCTGTGCTCCAATGAACACTGCCATCCGCTCTGCAGGAAGATCATGGAGCACAGGCAGGGACGCGAAAGTTGTGAAAAGCTGACGTCTGAACGGATACAGCGCTGTCTGAGCGGCAGAACGTTTCAGATTTCCCGCTGCCATGCGGGGCTTGTCGATGCCATTGTGCCCCTGTTTGTGGGGAACCGTTACATCGGCAGTCTGTGCGTAGGACAGTTTCTGAGGGAAAAGCCGTCGGAAGCTGATCTCCGCGTTCTGCGCCGCAGACTGGATTATCTGGGGTTGCCGCCGGGAGAGCTGGAAGAGTATTACGCCCGGACTCCCGTGATTCTCCCGGAACAGCTGGAAGGGATGCTGGAACTGCTCAAAATGATTGGCGAATATGTCGGCGAGTCGGAATCCCGGATTCTGTTTCTGCGTTCCATCAACGAAAGCAATCCGGTGCTTGCCGCCAGAGAATACATGGAAATCCACTTCAAGTCAAAACTCTCCGTGGATGGCATTGCCAGGAAAATCGGGATGAGCCCCAGTTATTTCAGCCATATTTTTCAGAAGGAAACGGGCAGCAGTCCGATTCAATATTTGAATTCATTCCGCATTCAAAAGGCCTGCGAGCTTCTGCAGGAGACGTCTCTCAGCATATCGGAAATCGCTTTTGAATGCGGTTTTCAGAGTCTGCCGCATTTCAACAGGATCTTCCGGAAAATGACAGGGAAGACCCCGCGGATGTTTCGCTGACGTTTCGGCCGCCGCCGCTGTTCTGCGGTTATTTTTTCCTGACGACATCGACCACGCCGATGCCATGAGGCGGAATCCGCAGTTCGCAATGAATTCCATATTTCCCGTCGCGCCTGGGTTCCCAGTAAAGGGGACGCCCGCGGAATCCGTTGGCAATGGACATGCTTTCGACGTCACAGGTTGTCAGAAACGCTCCGAGGATATAGCGATGCAGGACATTCCCGACCAGATAACGGCTGGTTCCGTCAGCCAGTTTCAGGGCTGTCAGCCTGAAATAATTCGCGTCCGGCAGATTGAATTCCCGGTTGATGCCGATATCCCCTGCTGTCGCGGCGTTGATGACGGATACCGCATGGCGGTAAAATTCCGGTGACAGCGCCCTGTAGAATTGTTCATGGAAGAAAGTTTTGGGCTCGGGGATGTTTCTGAGGTCATCCGCTTCACACTCTGAAACGGGTTCGGAGTATTCCGGTTTCCCGGCAGAATCCCCGTTCAATACCTCAAACTTCATCTGAGTTTCGTCTCCGTCTGTATTGCCGACGAGGAAGACCTGATGCTTCCGGTATGCCCGGATTTTTTTCTGCTGTTCTTCCGGCAGCAGTCCCGGGTTGATGACCAGGAGCGGAGTGTCAATTTCCTCCAGATTGTCGATTCTTGCCGCCGCGTCGCAGTTCATGCCGTTCGCCAGAAGATTATAAAAGATATTGGCTGTCAGGCTGTTGCGGGTTTTCAGGTAGTATTGCAGTTCCGCTTCCACGATTTCATCGCTCCAGAGCAGGGTGACACCTTCTACAGCAACGGGTTCCTCCGCGAATCCAAGATCCGCCTTTTCAAAGATTTGGCGCCATTCATAGGATTCGATATCGGCGGCAAGGCAGATCTGAAGTCCCTCAAAACATCTTTCAGGTTTTCCTTTTCGGTCATAGAGATAGAAATTGCTGTAAGAGAGGATTTCCCGTTCAAGAAATGCCGGCGCATGCCGCAGGCTTGACCAGCCTTCCGTAATATCCTGGGTGCAGCAGTTGAACAGATATTTTCCCGCGGGCGCACAGGCTTTCGTCAGCAGCGACGTTCCCTTGATGACATTGAAGAACGGAAGCGGA
Organism: uncultured Lentisphaeria bacterium; assembly: GCA_949282305.1. Classification (GTDB taxonomy): domain Bacteria; phylum Verrucomicrobiota; class Lentisphaeria; order Victivallales; family UBA1829; genus UBA11452. The sequence continues at coordinate 61,585 of CASDPB010000060.1, forward strand.
AAGTGTGCCTGGCAAGCGCAGTCGAGCAGTTCGCCCATGGCGCTGCATGTTTCGATCACCAGAAAATCTATTCCGATTTCCGGCAGACGGCGGTAGTCGATGCCGTAACGGTAAATCGCCTCCACCGGATCGCGGGTCCAGCAGGTATTGCTGCTGACGATTTTTCCCTGTGAATGGAGACACTTTACGATTTTCCCGAGGTAACTTTCATAGCGTATCCGATGGAATTGAATCCATTCCTGCCGCAGTTCGCGGTAAATGTACTGTGCCCGTTCTTCCAGAAGCACCGGGTCGTGATCCGCCTTGCCGTTCCATTTTTCCGGCAGAAACACCGTGTCCAGAGTGGAGCGGAATTGCTCGATCATGTCGTCGGAATAGTCCGCATGGCAGAGCTGGAACCAGCTGTGATTGTATCCGTCTGCCAGATGCCAGCCGTCAAAGCCGTAGTCGCGGAGCACGGCGCTTACTTTTTCCAGCAGGAAATCTTCATACAGCCGTCCGTCCGACATGTGACGCAGGGGATTGATGATGACGTCTGCGGGCTGCATGGAACTGATGCAGCGGTAGCCGACTTCGGGATGCTCACTGACCGCCCATTCCCGATGGAATTTGTTGTTCAGCGTCAGGGGAAAGATGGAGAACAGAACCTTTACGCCGCGAAGCTGGAACTCCCGGATCAGCCTTTTCAGCTGGAATTTTGTCCACGGCGGTCCGGATTTTTTCGGCCCGTCGAAATACGGGTCCATGTATGCGCCGATGTCCGCGGGAAACTCTTCGTCGGTTTCCAGTCCGTTGTGCAGATGGACAAAGTCCGGGCCCCACATGAAAACGGAGACCGTATCCGGTATCAGTCCCAGATTGTCCAGATATGCCTGCACCCCCATGTCCTCCGCCTGATTGTCAAAGGCGATCAGCTCCACCCAGAGCGCTTTCCTGTAAGCCGTGTTATTCATTGGACCCCCCCGGATGTTGAATCATTTCATTGAGCAGCTGTTCCAGATTGCAGTGCGCGATGCCGATATATTTGTCTGCGGCGCCGTAGTAGACCAGAAGTTCGCCGTTGATGACGACGTTTCCGCAGGGGAACACCACTCCTTTGTAGCTGTGGCAGCCTGCCAGCTCATACCATTCCTCCGGTTCAAAGATCGGCTCCTCCGTTCTGGCGATGACGGTGTCCGGATTCTCCAGATCCAGAAGGAGCGCTCCCAGCCTGTAATAGTCATCGGAGCCCAGCCCGTGGTAGATGACCAGCCAGCCTTTGTCCGTTTTGAGCGGCGGTGCGTTTGCACCGATTTTCTGTGCCTCCCAGTCGCGGACGGGGAAGGCAAGTTTTCTGGAATTGCGGAGCCGCAGAGGATTGTCGGTGTCGGCAAGCCAGATGCCGGGAATCTCCGTGCCGAAAACAGGGCGGTGAAGATAATAAAAACGGTTGTGAATTTTTTCCGGAAACAGGATGACGTCATGATCTTCATGCCCCGGTTCCGTGATGAAACCCGCCCGGATCCAGTTGCGCAGGTCTTTGGAAAATGCGATTGCAGTATTCATGCCGTTGCTGCACAGCGGTTCCGGCAGAGAGGGATCCGGAATAAAGCGGAATTTTCTTTCCGACGGTTTCATCCAATACTGTCCGTTGACGAATGGACGGCAGGCATAGGTAAGATAATACCATTCCCCGAATTTCACCAGCCGCGGGTCTTCCACTCCGCCGCCGTCGACAAAACCGTCCAGCGGAGAGAGAACCGGGCGGTCGGATGAACGGGTGAAGTGATAACCGTCGGAACTTTCCGCCAGCCCCAGATGCACGATATAGCGGGGATCTTTTCCTGCGGCACGGTACAGCAGATAGACTTTGCCCGCCTTTTCATCATGGAAGGCTGCCGGATTGGTTACGACAAGATCCTCCCAGTCGTGACCGGGTTCCGGTGCGAGAACGGGTTGTTTTGAGAAGCGTGTGAGTTTCATTGTTGTTTTCCTGTGTTTTGAAGTTCCACTTCGACGATGGTGAAATCATGGGCGGCAAGACCGAGTCTGCATTTCCCGTTCTGCAATTCCAGGGGAGAATTGTCCCTCCACCGGTCAACTGCACGGACGGCGCCCGGAACGGAAAGCGTTGTCATTGTTTCCGTATCATTCAAATTGGCGACCACAGCCAAAAGCTTTCCATCTTTGCTCCAATAACTTGCATAAACATTTTTGCCCGATGCGGCAACTGCCGGAGTTTTTTCATAATAGGGATGCCATTGAGCCTCATTTACTCCGAAATCAGACAGTATTTTCCATGCTTTCCCGCACATCCGGTAGTTGTCCTCTTTGAAGAAGGAGTAGTTGCCGTATGTTTTCATCCAGTAGGTTTCCCTGTGGAGGAGCGCCATTCCCAGAAGGGAAAGCTGCGCGGGCTGGTAGCAGAGATAGTTTCCCGGGAGTCCCCAGAATTGTTTGGAGAAGAACAGCCGGTATTGATCAGGGGAAGGCAGTTTTTGCCCGTCCCAGTTGCATGCGGAGAATTCCGAATGGCATACGGAATCGGAGAAAGCGCAGTAGATGGCGTCGGTCGCCCAACTGACATGCGCAATGACAAGTCCTTTTTCGCCCCGGTGCTCGTGAACCATATTGTACATCCTCCGCCAGAATTCGCGTTCTCTGAGCAGCGGCCATGTGACCCGCCTGCCTGCGTAAGGGTTGGGACGGTTCTCCTGGACGTCCATTCCGATTGTTATGTTCGTCTGCCCGGATGCCGCAGGCACCTTCTGTTCCGGTTCATAGCCGCAGCCGTGGCTGCCGTTGGCGCACGGATTGGCTGCAATATCATAGTAAAAACCGTCAATGCCGTAATCCAGCAGCAGTTTTTCATTGGATGCAATGCTGTAGTCGATAAAATCTTTCCCCTCCGGACAGCGGGTCACGCCGTCGGAACCGGGGCGGGATTCACTTTGAACATAGGCAACGACCGGATAAGCGAGCCAGCTGCGGTTGTAATATGCCTGGGACGGTTCTTTTTCATTCGCGAGATGGCTTCTGTAAAGAACCACCCTCATGCCAAGCTCATGGGCTTCCCGGACGAAACGCTTCAGGTCTTCCGGGTTTACCGGTTCACAGCCGCCGTAATAACGCGGCCAGTATTCATGCAGGACAATGACACGTGCTCCGTATTCAAAGGCTTTCCGGATGTTGAACCTGCTGTAATCCGCGGGATCGCTGCTGAAATACTGTCCGCCGGGCCAGGCGTGAACCACCCGGAGCCCTTCCAGGTCAAAGTTGACCGGTTTGATCGGAGTTGCGATGAAACCGCATTTCCAGACGCCCGGCGCAAGCACGTGATTGCCGGAAACCACCTGTAATTTCACCTCTACGCAATCCTTCCTGCGTGTCACAAGAACAGTATCATCGCGGTCGTAAGGGAGCCAGTTGCGGTCGGATTCTATGAACCAGTAAAGGGAACGGTCTCCGTTTCCGATGCCGAATTTGAATTGAAACGGCATTTTGCGCTGCCATCCGATCCTGCTGCCGATTCTGTTTTTCTCATCGCGGAACGTGTGTTCCGTTCCTTCCAGGATCATCTGCGCCTCTTCCGGGTTCAGACGGAGAAGCAGGGCAAAGTCCCGGATATTCCTGCGGCGCGGTTCCAATGAAAGATGGTAAATCACCGCGCCGTCGTATTCGACCGCGATGGTGCCGGAAACCCGCACATCCTCATTGCCGCCATTGACTGCCAGCGTGACTTTTTCCGGAGATTCGGAAAGCACTTTCAGAGTGGCGGATTTCAATGTTTTGTGTATTCCACTCCGCGTATACCGGAATTCCGGCGCGCCGTGCAGCAGATCTCTGCCTGCCGAAATCATTTTTTCGGGGAAAATCGTATCGGACAGACGGTAACTTCTGTTCCAGCAGAGGATGTCGCCATTTTGACGGGCGACGGGCGTCCAGCCTCTCCATGCGGTTTGAGTTCCGGCAGTCGCGGAAATCGTATCGGGTTTTACATAACGATGAAAATTCCGGCGGCGTTCCGCGAGAACCTCTCCGTTTGCGCCTGCAAGCTCCGCTGCGACAGTATAATCGCCTTCCGGCAGGCCTTTCAGTGAGATTGCGGACGTTTGACTGCTGTTCCGCAACGGCAGCTTTTTCAGGAGTTTTCCTTTGGAGTCCAGGAGCTTGAGACATGCCGAAGAGTATGGAAGTCTGACACGCGAAAGATCCGCAGCAGCCTTTATACTTTCCATCGGTGAGCCGCTTTCAAGCTCCAGCACCAGGGGCTGTGCCACTTCGGCGTGGAAGGGGCGCCGCATGATTTCCCTGCCTGCAACCGTGACTTTGATTTCTCCGGTATATTTGCCGCTTTCGGGAATTGCAACGGTGAATTTCCGCGTTCCGTTTTCTTTGGCGGGGAACCTTCTTGCGCTTTTCCATTGGCGTTTTCCGGAGTGCAGTGTAAATGCGACATCAAGGGCCTGTTCCGCATTCCCGCTGCTGAAAAGTTCCGTTTCCAGTTGCGCGGTGCCAGGGAAGAGACTGGGGAAATCCGTAACGCGCAGACTTCTCAGCGAGTCCGTGAACTTAATGATGCCGAGCCGTTCCAGGGTGCGGATATTTCCTTCGGGAGAAAGATTCCAGGAGCTTTCCGCCTGCGGGCTGAATCCGTTGCGGACCGCATTGAAGCGCCATTCATCACCCGGCTTGATTTCCGGCAGTCCGCTGGCAGCCAAGTCGATTTCCAGTTCGCCGGTCCACATATTGTCTTTGCAGACCGCCTTGTAGTTCCATTTCCCGTTCCAGTTCACGTTATAATTTTTTCCGCCGTCCTCCGACAGTTCGTCATAAACTGCGTTTCCGGCGCTCCCGATGAAATGTATGACCTTTTTTCCGTCCGGGGAAAAAAGAAGTTCCAGGGAGTCCTCATACCAGAGCGGTCCGTCATGCTCCCTGCTTTTTCTGACCGCCTTTCCTTCGGTTTTCGCCTGCCAGCCGATATACAGCTTGCGGCTGGTGTATGCAAGCCGCAGGTCGGTATGACAGGGCGCAATCGTTCCAAGCCGCCGCAGGACAAAGGGGCCTGCGGATACTGCCTGATCCCATTCTCCGGGTTGAAAAATGCCGTCAGCCGTGATGTTCCCGGTGATCTTTCCCGCTTCGGTGAAAGCCGTGTCTGACGGTTGTTCCGTTTTCTGTTCCGCCGGGGCGTGGAATTCCGCCGGTGTCAATGCAGTGTTCCAGAGCTCCAGTTTCTCCAGCGAAAGACTTTTTGAACTGCCGTTCGGGAAGGGCTTGTGCGCTCCTCCGACATAAAAATGTGCGGCGGTATTCTTGATGCTTAACTCAAAATCCGCAAGCTGTCCCACCAGAACGCCGTCGAAATACAGTTTCAGAACAGCGTTGTTGCTTCCTGAATTGACATTTTCCCAGCTGATTCCGACTGTATGCCATTCGCCGGGAACGACGGTTGCGGGAACCTGGATATGATACCCTGCGTAACGGCCCTTGTTGGTTTCGCAGGCGGTAAATTCCAAAGTGTATTTGCCCGTTCTGCCCGGCACGAGACGAAGCATGAGACGGTCATAGTATTCCGGCGTGCTGATGAAATCGAAGATTGTCGCAGTCTGTTTCTCCGGTATCAGTTTTCGGTTCAGCCGGAATCGTGTCGTCAATGAACCGGAACGGATCGGGAAGTTTTTGACCGGAACTGAAAGGATTTCTCCGTCGGAACCTCCGGTAAACGGTTTCCGCAGCTGCCAGACCGGAGAACTGTCCGCGGACAGTCCCCCGGCGGAAAACAGGCAGATCAGGAGGAGCAGAATCTTTCCGTCCATGGGAAAGCGGCTTTTGAAAGGCAGGTTTGATTGAACCGCAGTCATTGATAAATAACCTCTCCGAACAGGAACGGCGCTGTTGAATACTGGTTGGTTTCGTCAAACACGCGCCTAAGCGGAGCACTGTGTCCGTCGAGATACATGACGTTCATACCCGAGTGGCGTCGGGCAAACTTGTTCTGACTGTAGGGCTTGGCGCTGAAAAAAACGATGGACTGATCGTTGGTGTCCATCATGACCGGCGTTGCCGTCGGGCCCTTGCTGATGGAAAGCCCGCCGGTTTCAGGAATTGCATTCAGGATTGCCTGAAGATTTCGGACGCTTTGCCCGGAGAGAACGTTGTTGAACCCGAAATGATAGGTATAGCCGGATACTTTTTCGATTCTGGCGGAAGGGCACGACCAGATTCCCGTCGGCACGACCTGTGCCGTCGCGGTGTCTTTCCAGTATTTTGTTCCGGAATGTTCCGGCACGGCATTGAACCAGCGGCATGATGCCCGGTCGTCTTCCGTCAGACCCAGCGGCATTGTCTCTTTATAATCATCCAGATACATGTTGAATGCCAGACCCTGCTGCTTGAGATTGCTGACACAGCTGATGGCTCTGGCCTTTTCTCTTGCGACGTTCAATGCGGGAAGGAGCAGTCCCGCAAGAATTGCGATGATCGCTATCACGACGAGGAGCTCCACAAGGGTAAAATATGTTTTATGACGCATGACCTGTCCCTTCTTTTCTTTTTCTTGTTATCATAACGGTTTGAATGTATTTATCAAACCTCCGTCCGGAAATTTATTCCGAATAACCGACTCCTGTGTAATAACCCATCGCATTTTGCGTGGTGTCGAGTCTGCCGAACTGACAGACCAGCGGCGCATCCGCTTCGACGTGCAGGGCATACTGCGTCAGCGGCGGAATGACCGTTCCTCCCAGTTCATCCGGATGGTCGAGCCTTACCGTAAGCACCCGTTCCGCCTCGACGCGCAATGCAAGATTGCGGAACGGGGCGCGGTCGCTGAAATAAATGTGGAGCCTGACCTCCACCGGCGCGGGAGACGGATTGAACAGCATCAGGGCCTCATGCGCTTCCATCGGACCGTTGTTGATTTTCTCCGGCAGATAGCCGTCTGCGAAAAACCAGTTTTTTTTACCATACATGATTGAAAACTCCCCGTTGTTGTTTTTACAGTCCCTTTGCAATCAGTTCCCTGATGCCCGGAGTCAGCGACTGAGGACCGTCGGCAGTAATGACAAAACCTTCTTCAATTCTGTTCGACCCTTCGGGGGCTCCCCAGAGAGAAATATCGCTGTTGACACACATGCCGGACTCGAATTCCGCAGTTGAATTTTCATCGGGGTAGGGGCTTTCCGCTTCGGCGAGGCCGATTCCGTGCATCGGCGGATAAAGATCATATTTCGTCATGCCGTATTTTGCGAAGACCGCCTTGACGTTCTTTACCATTTCCCCCATGACGGTTCCGGGATGCAGATAGTTCTGCTGGATGTTTGCCGCCTCGAAAAGAATGTTCAGAAAACGTTTCTGCTCGTCGGATGCCCTGCCGATTACAAAGGGGTATTCCACTGTCGCAACGTATCCCTCATACTGTACCGCCATGGCTGCCATCACCATTTCCCCGTCGCGCATGATTTTCCCAGTCGCGCGCCCGATGACCGTTTCCGTCCTCTTGCCCGAACCGAATACCATGAAATTGATGTCTTCGGCTCCCGCCATGCGCGCGGCGCCTTCCGCTGCGCCGGCTGCTATTGTTTCAGGAGCGCCGTCCACCGCGTATTCCAGCAGTTTCGCATATCCGGCGCATGCCTGGCGTCCCGCTTCCGCAAGACAGGCGATCTCATTGGCGGATTTCACCACGCGGAGTTTTGCCATGATCGGAAGCGCATCAATGATTTCCACGCCCGGAGCCGCAGCTTTGATCCGTTCAAAGATCGGTGCGGGAATGTCCCATAAGCCGACGACGCCAAGACGTTTGCCGCCGCCGAGTGCGTTGCCGATCACATCGGACAGCTTCACAAAGGTTGCCAGCGGATAATCAATTTCCTCCGGCACGGACACACAGGCGAACTCCCGGACATTCACATAATCTTTCCAGACGGACATTTCTTTTGCGTAGCTTTCTCCTTCCGGCGCCCCTGCCAAAACGGGATTTCCTGATTTCGGGATCATGCAGACTGCCCGTTCAAAAATCGGCCAGAAATTCGTCACATACCGCAGATTTTCCTTGCGGTATTCGTCGCCGTAGACCAGAATCGCATCAAGGTTCCGGGCTGCCATTTCCGCCTGGAAACGCACAATTCTTTCCTGAAATTCGCTCGGTGGAATCACGATACTCATTTTTTGTCCCTTTCTTTTTTATATTCCATGAAAATATTTCTCTGCTTTTCCGCGAGGCGTTACAGCTCCACAGTCTGAATCCGCATAAGCTGTGCCGTCGTTTTCAATTCTTCCGCACAGTCGCCGTGAACCACGATGATATGGTGGGCGGCGCCGGTGTTGATGAGTTCCCTGAGATACTCCCTGACCTCTTTTTCGACTCGGATCATGGCATGGAGCTCATCGCAGGGGAGCGTCGGGAATTCGATGCTTTCCCCTCGTGAAACCAGCATTTGATAGGAGTCGCCGCGATTCAGAAAGTGCCCCATGGTGACTGTTCCCGGCTTCAGGATGAGTTCATAATTGAGCCCGTTGCCTTTGAAGCCCCACTCTTCGGGAGAACAGGTCAGTTTTACCGCCTGCTCGGAAACGGCAAGTTCCGGCGAGCCGATTCCATGTCCCAGCAGGAACAGCGCATTGTTCCTGACGTCGAATTGTCCCCATTCCGCCTGGAACGGCAGATTGCCAGTGAAACGGCGCATCAGGTCCATCATGACCAGTCCGCCGATATCTCCCTCGCAGGCGACCATGAAGCGGTCCTGTTCCATCAGCATGCTTGCACCCATGCGCGCTGGTGCCCCCGTCATTTTTTCAATGTAATGCTGTCCCAGGAAACACAAGCCGTCCAGATTGAATTTCCGGTAGAGTCCGCGCATTGCCAGTCCGAGCCTGACGGAACGTTTCACATCGTCCAGCTCTATGTTTTTCACCTGGAAACGCCGGAACAGTTTTTCCGCTTCGTCGTCGGTTTCCGCTTCCGGAACGGCGCGCCATTGTTCCACCAGATGTTCCGCCTGAATGGTCATGACCTCCGGACCGAGAAATCCTTTGACTTTGGAACGGTCGAATTCGAGATCGTACATTCCCCGGAAAACATGTCCGACAAGACCGTAGGTGCTTTTCTTCAGGCGTTTTGCCGCACCGCAGGCGGTGGTCAGTCCGGCGATGCGGCGATAGGCGGAGGGATCGCCGATTTCTCCGACCACCGTGCGGTAGTCCAGCTTCATTTTGCGGAAACTGCCGGAGAGCTGAGTCATGGCAATCAGGGCGCTGTTGCGCATGGTTGCGATATAATTGTCATTCGGGTTGACGTCATCCCCGGTCTGAGTGCTGAAGAGAATGATTTCCGGATGTGTCTGTATCTGATTGATTGCGTGCATGGTGATGAAATCCGGCAGATAGGTTCCTGCTATTACGACCAGAACATCAATCAGTGCATTGCGGAAAACGGCGCCTGCCGCTTCCGCGCGGTCCAGCGTGTCGACCATGCCCGGATAAATCACCTTGCAGTCGGGCAGCGCCCCGGCAAGAAGTCCGGCTGCTTTGTTCAGATCCTCCGAGACCTGCTGTTCCAGGGCGGGATACATGCGCCAGTATTCAAAATAGCCCAGCCCCAGCATTCCGACGGACAGCGGACGGTGTTCCGGAGCGTGGGAAAGCACATCGCCGAAACAGCCTGTTTCTTCCGCGTCGAAACTTGTGATTTTCACCTTATTCTGATTCATTGTCAACCTGCCTTGCCTGCAATATCGGCGATTGTGGAGAATTCGAGCGACAGTCCGCGCGCCGCGGCTTCTTCGCGTGCCCGTTCATACAGTTCATGCAGGAACGGGATGCCTTCTCCCTCCTGGACAGGATCAATATGACAGACGGTGATGAACGGAATGTCCGCGTCCATGCAGGCGCGGAGGTCGTGAATTGCAAGTTCCATGGTTTTCGCGTATTTCTCCTTTGTCAGATACCATGTGTAATCTGTGGTCAGGGGAAAGATCGGGCAGCTTGATTTCCTGCGCAAAGCCTCCCAGCGTTTCCGCGTGATGGCGCGCGGAGGCACATCCATATTTCCCTGAATGTAGTCCCATCCGGTCTCCTGAAGACAGGCGGAACTGTCGAACTGATAACCTTCCTCCGCAAGTGCGGCGAACATCCCCGGACTTTCCTGAAGCGCGGGGGCGCGGAACCCTTCGATCCTGAATCCCAGGGCGTTTTCCAGAATGTCGCGTCCCTGTTTCAGGCGGGCGCGGCAGTTGGCGGCGGAGTGTTCCTGTTCCAGTTCCTTCCGGTGTTCCGAAGCATATCGCCTGTTTTCCGCTTCATGCGGCAGATCAAGAACCATTGCTGGCGGGATGCCGAGCTCAAAGCGGTTGTGGCGGATTCCATGCTGGGCAAAGCAGTGCCCCTCTTTCTGCGCTTTCCGAATCGCCGGGACGTATTCGGGGCTTAATGTGTAAAATGGACGGTCTGTTGCTTCGTCGACCGGAACCACAAAAAAGGTGGCGGGAAGATTTTCCCTGTTGAAGAACTCAATCAGCCGGAGGAAGTTTTCCGGTCTGCTCCAGCCGGAAAGCGCAACGTCGTCAACAGACATTCCGAAGTAAAATTTTTTGTTCATCGAAACAGCTCCTTCACGTGATGAATGGTCTCCAGCAGATAAAAGCTCTGGCGGAACGGTTCTCCGTATTTGACTCCGACGCGGCTGCCGTGATAGCGGGCGCGTGCTTCAAGCGCATCGTCCAGTTCGCCGAGATGATCGTGCGCGTCCTCAAAACACTTCCAGGCTTCCATCTTGGCGGCAAAGGTGTCCGTAATGTCGATGATATGGGTTGGTTCCGGCAGGGGGTCGTTGACTTCAAAGTGAAAATATTTGGACGCGCGGTGCGGCTGCACTCCCAGATCGGCGCTGCATGCCCAGGCTGCCTGATTCCATGCGTCACGGCTTATGGTCGCCATGTCATGGTGCTGGACATATTCATTCCACCAGTGACCGAAGATGATGTCCGGTTTGTATTGCCGGATTGCCCGGATGCACTGCTGGTAGAATTCCCGCGAGGCATTGACGCCGAAGTCGGGGACGTCATAGCACTCAAAGTTGGCGACGCCGAGAATCTTGTGCGCACGCACTGCGTCGCGCTTGAAACGTTCCACTGCTTTCGGACTGTCCCCCGGCTTCGTATACGCCTCATCCCCGTTTCCGAAACAGAACACCGATACTTCGCACCCTGCGTCAGCCAGCTTCCGGATCACGCCCCCCATGGCGATCACCGAATCATCAAGATGCGCTCCCAACACTAAAACTTTTCCTGTCATATTTCCATACCTGTTTTCTGATTTTCATGATATTTTAATTATACCACAGAAAGAGGGATGGAACCACGCAAATTCTGTCTTATCTTTAACTTATTCTGCTTTTTTTGCATTTTTTGCAGAGTTTTTTCGGAATCCGTTTGACAGGGAACCGGAAAAGCCGGCGGCGTTTTCATATCGCGCAGGACAGCTGGAAGGGAACATTCGGAAGATGTTCCGTAATTTCCCGCGGATACTTGCTTTTTCCGCAATGGATGTTATTTTATTTCAAAAACAGGAGACCGGAAATAATGAAATTCAGAATGGTGCATAATAATTTCAATGTGCTCGACCTTGAAAAGAGCCTGAAATTCTACCGTGACGCCTTTGACATGCACGAAGTGCGCCGGATCGAGGCGAAGGACGGGAGCTTTATCATCGTCTATCTGGAGGACGGGAACAGTTCTCATCAGCTGGAACTGACCTGGCTCCGCGACCGCAAGGAGCCGTACAATCTCGGCGACAACGAATTTCATCTGGCATTCAAGGTCGATGATTATGAAGCCGCCCATGCCCGCCATGAAAAGATGGGCTGCATCTGTTACGAAAATCCCGATATGGAAATTTACTTTTGCGAAGATCCAGACAACTATTGGGTCGAGGTTGTGCCGGAGAAGCGCTGAAACAGCGAAGAGTGATTCCAAGTATAGGGAACAATTCTTTATGAGGGTAGTGCCCGACGGCTGCGGGCTTGAGTTTGTGCCGGAGAAATAGGGCAGGGGGCGGATTTGTTGTGAAATTGTCCCCCCCGCGAATCATGGAAAAGATGTATGGGTATGACCCCATACATCTTTATGTTTATGGCGAAGTTATCTGGCTTTAAATGAATCCTTCTGGAACTGGAAGTTCCGGATATGGATTTCCGGTTTCGGGTGTCCGGCGGGATATTTGCATGCGGCGGCCCCGGGCCATTGAATCAGCCAGCCGACATTGCGGATCATGGACACTTCCGGCGTTTCCGCGTAATAGACCATACACTGTTTCATAGCCGGATGCTGGAAGCAGGTCATTCCCGCATCAATGGCAAGAGTGCCGTTCTTCGTGAAATTATAGATTAACGGCATACCGTAATATTCTCCACCGTAACGATTGTCGCTTGCATAGAGCCGTCCGTAGTTGTCAAACCAGCGGATATCGTTGGCATAGGGCCAGTCTTTCACAAAAGGCAGGTGGTTACGTTGGTGGTCCGTCATGGGCATTGGAACGCCAAGCATGTCAGTGATTCGCATATCTCCGCCCAGATTCGTGATGAATGCGGAACGGTCCATGCGTGCGTTTGTGCTGACCCAGAAATCATGGAGTTCGCTGTGTGCGGCATTGGTAACGAGCCCGTGCACCGGAGAAATGAATACGGAACGTTTCAGGAGAAGCTCCGTATGATTGGGAAGGTTTGTCTGTCCGTTGCCGGCAAGAAGAGAAACGGAGCTGTTCAACTGCTGATAGAACAGGCATTTTTCAATTAATATCTCCGCTTTCGTCTTCACATTTGTCCGGAGTTCAAAACCGTAAGTTCCCGAGACCAGACGCAGGTTCGTCGCCCAGAGTGTCTTCTGATCCTTCCCCCGGAAAATCGGCGCCTTGATGTCATTCTGCTGAAGCGTGGCAAGTCCGCGTGACATGAAAGCAATTTCAGAAGGGATGTCAAGCGGTTCGGAAATGCTGATCAGGACGGGCGGAAGCTCGACCAGCGCCGCGGTGCCCTGCGAGGCGGCTTTCAGTACCCGTTTCATCGAGGCAGTATCATCCGTTTTGGGGTCGGTATCCATACCGAAGTCAACAGCTTTCAAAGTCCTCCGGAACCGCTTTTTCATATCGTCAGCCGTAATCCTGACACGGGGAACGTAAACGGCGCTGAACACTTTTTCCGGCATGGGCTTCCCGATTCTCTTTCTGAGAAAATCGGGCACGTCTGCCGTTGAGATCGTATCACAGCCGGACAGCGTAATATCGTAAGGCGGTTCTTGATTGAAATAGGACTTGCCGGACAATATTTTTTCATAGGCATCCACATTCTGTTCCGTTTTCTTCAAATCCGCACGGGTTATGTTTTTCGCGCCGCCCATAAGCATGACCCGCTTCCCGGAAATATCTTTGACGTTCTCAAAATCAATGATATGCGGAATGGAACCTTGGCAGAGAACGATGGGATATTTCCCGCATTGAACTTTGGTGTTTCTGACAATCAGGTAATCCTGCACTTCGCTTGATTTTTTTCTGCTGTAGGAAAACAGCGGCATCCCGCTTCCATTTTTTATTGTAAAAGAGGAGTCGTAAACGGAAAGCCGTTGAACAGGATTGTTGAACCATGCCTTTCCGGGAATTGCCCTGTCCGCAGTTGCGGTAAGATTGATGATTGAGGCTGGCCCTGAGATATTGAATGGTGATGCGGTGGCATCGGCAGATACCTGGACATTGCAGTTTTCTATTACGGCACCGTCACTGTTGAAACGGAAAATTTCAGCACAGTTGATGAAATTGCAGTCACTGAATATCATTATCGTGGAGTTGTTGAAATGTTTTTCATTTTCATTGTTTTTCGTCAGAATCGGTTTTTCACCCTGCCATTTGACACTGTAAAGCCCATAAGTCGTATCTGAAAAGTTTGTCCTTTGGGGATTCAGAAAGTTATAAGAGTAAAAGACAGTGCCTGAAGAATTCTTGAAAACACAGTTTTCCACCGTGAAATCAGACGTATCCTCATTTCCGGTCCATAAAACAATATGACGGTATCCGTTATGGAATTCCAGATTGGTTATCTGGACGCGAAATCCCCACTCAATGTATAAAATATCCTTGTCCGATGCCGTCTGCGTAATCTTGCTTCCTTTTTCACCACGCATATAAAGATAAGATCTTGTAACCAGCGTCGAGCTAATCTTATAGTTTCCTGACGGGAAGAACAGTTCCGGCACGATTACATTTTCCGAAGTGCTTGAAAGTACCGGCAGATTCCCCAGGTGAGGAGCCCCTGTCAGCATCGGCTGGCGCGCCAGCAAAATGATCTGTTGCTTCTCCCGTATAAAATTCAACGCCCGCTGAATTGCCATTGTGTCGTCGGTGATTCCATCTCCTTTTGCTCCGAAATCACGCACATTGACTCCCCGTGACCAGTCCGTTGCATTTGCCGCAAACAGGCATAATAGTGCAAAAAACACTGCATAGAATCGCATTTGTCTGCCTTTCTCTTTTGAGTATTATTCTTTAGTCGGTATAATCGGATTTAAGAGGATCATACCAGTTCAATCTTGAATTCAAGGTATTTTTTCTTAACCACTGCGGGACATTTTCCACATGACCATCCATCATCAGGAGGTTGGCGCTTCCTTTGATTTTCTGTCTGCTCATGGTGCCTCCGCCGTCATGGGGCGATGCGATCCACATTGGTTTAACTGTTCCCCCGTAATCAACGGAAAAATATGCAACTCCTCGCCAGTATGTAAATTCTTTGTCAAGTGTTTCAGCCGTAACAACCTTGCGTGATGTATTTTTGCCGCGTGTTGCCTTGAACGGCACAGCATTCAGATCCACTCCAGTGCCGCCTCCGAGATAATCCATATTATAGCCGTAAGTAACAGAAGAAAAATGGTTGTTCAGCTCTGGATTTTCTATAAAACTGTTTTCCCCGACCATGGCAGGTGACTTGCACTCCGGGGCAATGCTGGGACAGAGAAATACTTTGAGTCCCGTTATATATTTGTTATTCCACAACTGCCATGAGTAATTATCATAAGATTGATCACCGGCATTTCCTGTGTAGTAATAACGGCTGTAAGGCATGTAAAAATCATTGAAATCGTTTAAATAACTTGCAAATCCCATTCCGATTTGCTTCTGATTCGACATGCAGTTTGCCTGTCGCGCCTTTTCTCTTGCCTGATTCAGCGCTGGAAGAAGCATTCCCGCAAGAATGGCGATGATTGCAACTACGACCAGCAATTCTATCAGCGTGAAAAAATTCTGCCCCCTTTTCATGATGATCACCTTGTGCCTCATTTGTTTTTCAAACGGGAGTTTCGTTTGCTCCTTGAATGTGGCTTGCATATTGCCTCCTTATCTTGATATTTTCATATTGTCGTAGATTTTGTTCCCATGTCATTTCGAGAGAGGGACGGTCATCGTAGACCGGGAATTCCTTCAGCATCTCATTCTTTTTCCCGCAGCTTGCCGACGGATAAAAATAGGGCGTGACCGCCGTCATTGCCGGCTCGGAATCGCAGTTTCCCTCCTGAATGCGTTTCAACATCAGCTCGACGGTCAGTTCCGCCTTTTTCCGGATGGGCTGGATGACCGTTGCAAGCGGAACTGCGCAGAGATCGCAGAACGCGAGACCGTCGTAACCCACGACCTTGACTTGATCCGGCACCCGGATGCCGTAATCCAGCATGGTGGCGACCAGACGCCCCGCAAAATAGTCGTTGCAGCAGAAGATCACATCCGGTGCAATTCTCTTCAAGCGCCGGACGATCTCCTCCGCCTTGCCGTTGCATTCTTCCACAGTCAATGCGGAGAGTGGTTTTCCATACTGTTCAAATGCCTTTTTCAGTCCATCGAATTTCTCCCTGCCCGGATTGGAGAAAATGCTCTTATTATGGAACGACGACAGATAAACCCCTTTCCGGCAGCCTTGTTTCAGAAGATGTTCCGCTGCCAGAAAAGTTCCCGCCGCATGGTCAATGAAAATATCGGCATTTTCGATTCGTGCCGGCGGGCTGAAGACGGACGGTATCAGTGCATGAAAGCCCGCTTCCGCAAGCGGATTATACGCCGTCGTGACAATCAGACCGTCGATCCCCTTGCCGAGCAGATCCCGGACAGCCCGTTCCGCCGCCTCTTTGTTGATTCCATAGGAGGTGATCAGATTGTAGCCGTGACGGTCGAACGCCTGACTGAGTTCATTGAAATAAGTCTGTTCCTCGACGTATGCGTAAGGTGCGCCGTAAACGCCGATGGTATGGTTTGCCACGCCTTTCAGATGCCGTGCCGCCTGATTCGGAATATAGTTCAGGAGCTTGGCGATATGCAGAATCCGGCTGCGCATCTTTTCCGAAACCTTGCTGGTTCCTTTCGGATTCAGAGCCGCGGCAACAGCCTGCCGTGAGACTCCGGCGGCGCGTGCGATGTCATTCATTGTGACCGGCATATCCTGCTTCCTCTGCTGTTTGCTGTCTTGTAAATTGCTCGTGCAATTAAATTATAGTATAAAACTGCCGCTTTGTCAAGGGGCGGAGTGAAAAAAATAAGATTTTTCTTCCGGCGGAAAAGGAGGCTCCCCGCAGAATTCCGGAAGAAAAGACCGGGGACAGCCGATTCGTTTTTCCGTTTCTGAACGGTTTCTTTCCTTTCCGGTTTCCGGGCAGACTCATCCTCTGCGACAAGCAGGAAGGAGGGAAAGGGCAGACAATCCCCGCACTTGCCTCCGCTTTATTCCCGCGGCTTCCCCGGCGTGACAAGCGCCATGACTTTGCCCGGGACGGAGAGATATTTTCTGATGATCCGGTTTGTCTGTTTCAATGTCAGCTTTTCCAGTGCCTCGCGTTTGCGGACAGCCTCCAGATAGCCTTTTCCCGTAAATTCTCCTGTCACCGCCGCCACAAGGCGTTTGTCGGGCGATTGCATGGAGTTGTCCAGGCGATAAAGAATCGCGGCTTTTGCATCTGCGAATTCCTGATCCGAAAGTCCCTGCGCGGTTACGCGGCGGATCTCTTCATGGAAGAGCGTTTCAAGTTTTCCGGCGGATTCCGCATTGGTTCCGGCATAATACGCTACGCACCCGGCATTGATTCCCGGCATGTTGACGCAGCCGGTATAATAGGCTAGCCCGTTCCGGTTGCGGACGCTTTGGAAGAGATGCGAGGACATGGTGGAGCTCGCCGTCTTCAGGATGTCGAGCGCAAGCACATCATCGGAATCGGCGCATGGCCCCGGCATTCCGAGGAACATGACCGCCTGCGCTTTTGCCAGTTTCAGCACCTTGCGGACCGCTTTTTCCGGAAATGCGGGAGGTGCGGGATCTTTCAGTTCCGTCTTGTTCCATCGGCAGGAGGCGATGATTTTGGAAACCAGGTCTTCCGCTTCCTTTTCCGTGAGGTCGCCGGACACTCCGAAAATCGCTTTTGAGGCATTGAGACAGAGCTTCCTGTATGCCGCGGCGAGCGACGAGGCTTTTATCCCGGCGATGCTGCGGATGCTCTCCTCCAGCGTTTCGCCGTAAGGGTGCTTCCTGAAGAGGGAACTCATCAGCAGATTTTCCGCAAGCCCGTCCGGTGCACTTTGCCTGACTTTGAGTTCCTCAAGAATTGCGGTGCGCTCCCGTTCGACCGCCTTTTCCCGGAACAATGGAGCGGACAGGAGGTCGCAGAGGAGTTCCCCCGCCAGGGGAAGCTGGTCTTTCGGGCAGTTGACCGCAATGCGGAGCGACGCGGTACCCGCGGATACGACAAGGTCGATTGCATGACTGTCGAGAAGTTCATTGAACTCTTTCTCCGAATGTTTCCGGCATCCGGCGGGCAGAGTCGCCGCAATGAGTTTTGTAATGCCGCGCATGGCTTCGCCCTCGTAACAGACGCCGCCGGGCAGCATGAAAAACAGGTCGACCAGCGGGAGCGCGGCGTCGTGCAGGTAAATCATTTTCTGTCCGCCTTCCAGCTTTTTCATGACGGGCTGTTCCGTTGCGGCAGTCGTCGCCTTCGCTTTCTTTCTGCGGACTTTGGACTCCAGCGGAAGCATGTGCACCAGGGCCGCTTTCCGCTGCCGGAAATACTGCCGCCCGATTCTGATGAGATCATCCTTTGTGACATTTTGCATTGCGGGCAGGTATTCGTCCGCGGCTTCGATGCCGCCTCCGTTCAGAACCGCATTCCCGACGATCTGCGCGAGCCCCGTCTCCGTGCGCATGGCGCGCAGGTAGTCCGCGGTCTGCTGGGTGATTGTCCGTTCGATTTCCTGTTCCGTGGGGCCGTTTTCCGTGAGTTCGTCAAGGATGCGGAACGTTTTGTCCGTGAGCTGTTCCCGGTTTTCTTCAAGACATGCGGCTGCGAAACCGGCGAGTCCCGAAACATTCAGCGAATACAGATAGGAGCTGATGTCGAGAGCGAGCTCTTTTTCGTTTTTGAGGATTGCCGCCAGACGTGAACTTTCGCTGCCTCCGAAGATGTCGCAGAATGCTTCGACTGCCGGAATGTCGGGATGCGTGGAGGGCGGGAGCTGCCAGGCGCATGCCGTGCGCGTCATGGGGTCGTTGAAACGGATCATCGTCTCCCGTTTTGCCGCAACCGGCGGCTCCTGCGGCAGGAATGGCTCCGCCAGCGAGCCCATCTTCCAGCTGCCCGCCTGTCTGTTCAGGATTTCCATGATCCTGTCGGGATCGACGTCTCCTGCAATGACATAGAAGGTTCTGCCCGGTGTATAGCGTTTCGCATGATAAGCGCACATGATTTCCCGTGTGACGGTTTCGATTTTTTCCCGATAGCCGCTAATTGGATAGCGTATGGGATGAACCAGATACAGTTCCTCCATAAGTTTTTTATACAGGACGCTGTCCGGATTATCCAGATACATGTCGCATTCCCGCAGGATCACATCCTTCTCGGAGAGGAACTTTTCTTCGGGGAACAGCGGATTTCTCAGCATGTCGTCCACCATTTCGATTCCCTTTGCGGCATGTGCGGCGGGGAGATTGATATAGTAGACCGTATGTGTTTTCGAGGTATAGGCGTTCAGGCAGCCGCCGAGGTGCGTCACGGTGTCGGAAACCGCGCTGCCGGGAAACTTTTCCGTTCCCTGAAACAGCATGTGTTCGAGGAAATGGGAGAGCCCGCACCCGAGGTATTCGTTTTCGTGGATGCTCCCCGTGGCGACCCATGCCTGCACGGTGACTGTCGGAGCTTCATTCTTCTGGATGACGTAAGCACGCAGTCCATTGTCGAACAATGCCGAGCGGACTTTGCCGGAAATGCGGGGAAAAACCATTTTCTTCAATGTGGGCAATCCTTGTTATGCAATGATGGGCGGTTTTACGGATGGAATGTTCCGCGACTCCTCGTCGAGCTTCTGCCGCAGGAATCCGGGGATGTCGGGATAGCAGTTGAAGTCGGAACGGGAATCCTCCGGGCTTGCGGAAAGCAGCTCCACCTGAATCATGTTGTAGACGATGTTGCCGATGTCCCTGCCTTCCATGATGCCCCAGTCCTCCAGAACGTCCGGCGCGAGCGGCCCGAACTGTTCAAACGCATAAGCCATGGCGCCCGCCACGAGTTCCTGCCCGGAAATATGGCGGGAGCCGCGCGGATTTTTCGCACGGTCCGTCTTATGGATGGTATAAGATACGGCATCGCTGATAAATTCGTATGCGGACGAATGATAACGTTTGTCGTTTTCGACGATCCTGCATACCGCCTGTGTGAATTTCTCGTCCATGACTTCCACGCCTCCGGATAACAATTCCATGAAACTGCTTAATATACAACGTCTGCCGCCCGCTGGCAAGTCCGTTTTCATTTATTGTTTCCATGTCGGATGAATTTTCCCGTTTTTCCGGGAAACATGGAAAATTTTCGAGTTGTTCATTGAAAAACATGGAAAATGACGGTATCTTGTATGGTGCAATTTCAAAAAATCGGAAGGAGATTTGAAAATGAAGGTTGTAGTAGCTTATTCCGGCGGTCTTGACACGTCGGTCATTGTGAAGTGGGTCAAGGAGACCTATAACGCCGAAGTCATTGCCTATTGCGCGGACGTCGGACAGGAAGAGGAACTGACCGGCCTTGACAAGAAGGCCATCGCCACCGGCGCCTCCAAGTGCTATATTGATGACATCCGCGAAGAGTTTGCAAGAGATTTTATTTTCCCCATGATGCAGGCGAACGCGATCTACGAAGGCACTTATCTGCTCGGCACCTCCATTGCGCGACCGTTGATCGGCAAGAAGCTGATCGAAGTTGCACGCAGGGAAGGCGCGGACGCAATCTGCCACGGCGCGACCGGAAAAGGAAACGACCAGGTCCGTTTCGAGCTTACCGCCTACGCGATGGAACCCAATATCAAGATCATTGCCGCATGGCGCGATCCGAACTGGAAGTTCCATGCCCGCACCGAGATGATCGAATATGCCCACAAGAACGGCATTCCGGTGACTTCCACCGCGGCGAAACCTTACAGCATGGACCGCAATCTGCTCCACATCTCTTTTGAGGGCGGCATCCTTGAAGATCCGTGGAACGCATGTCCCGAGTCCGTCTCCGTTCTGACGACTCCGCTTTCCCAGACTCCGGATACGCCGGAGGAAGTGGTCATTGAATTCGACAAGGGAATTCCGGTCAAGGTGAACGGCGAGGCGCTTTCGCCCGCGGCACTGATGAAGAAGCTGAACGTCCTCGGCGGCAGACATTGCGTCGGCAAGATCGACATCGTGGAAAACAGATACGTCGGCATGAAGTCCCGCGGCGTCTATGAGACCCCCGGAGGAACGATTCTCCACCATGCGCACCGCGCAATGGAATCCATCACGATGGACCGCGAGGTCATGCACCTGCGCGATTCCCTGATTCCGGCTTATGCGAAGATGGTCTACAACGGATTCTGGTATGCTCCCGAACGTGAAATGCTTCAGGCGGCGATCACGGAGAGCCAGAAGTTCGTCACAGGCGAAGTCCGTGTGATGCTTTTCAAGGGCGCGTGCCATGTCAACGGCAGACGTTCTCCCTACAGCCTGTACGACGAGGAACTTTCCACATTCGAGAAGGACGACGTCTACAATCAGCAGGATGCGACGGGCTTCATCCGTCTCAATGCCCTGCGTCTCCGCACGCTCGCCAAGAGCGGGCAGAAACGTTATTGATGACTGCGTGATTCCTGAAAATGCCGGACTCGAAAGGGTTCGGCATTTTTTATGCCCGGAATACCGGGGATTGAGGGCGGCGGACCGGAGGTTCCGCGTTGCCGTTCCCGGAAAAATATTTTCCCGTACGCTTGAAAATTGTTTGAAACAGGTTATTTTTCCGTATCAAATGAATTGAACAGGAGAATAGGTTCTGATATGCACAAAATCTACTGGTTTTCCGGAACCGGCAACACTTTGTATGTCGCCCGCGAATTTGCGAAATCCTTTCCCGATGCCCGGCTGTTTTCCATCGCTTCACTGGACCGTGCCGAAGACGTCGTTTTAGGTTCGGATATGACGGGTATCTTCTTTCCCGCCTACTGCATGGGGATTCCCCATATCATGGAACAGTTTCTCGCCCGCGTTGTGCCGCAGGAAAACGGAAACGATGGAAAGTACGTCTATGCGGTCTGCACTTCCGGCATCAATCCCGGCGGTGCTCTGCCCATGATCGAGGATACGCTTGCGGAAAAGAAGATCAACCTGAACGCCTGTTTTCACATCCGCATGCCTTCCAATTATATTCCGCTTTCCAACCCGCCGGATGAAAAGCAGCAGGCGGCTCTGTTTGCCAAGGCGGACCGGGCGATCCGGATCGCCGTCGTCGCGGTCAAGAAACGCAGGAAGACACGTCCTCTGCGCGTGTTTCCGATTGATACTTTCATGAAGTTCGTCTCGAAGCGTGCCGTGGCGACGCTGGAGACCTCCGACAGATTTTTCCGGGCAGAGGATACCTGCGACGGCTGCGGGCTCTGCTCGCGCATCTGTCCCGCGTCAAATGTTTCTCTGGACAAGGAGGAGCGCCCCGTATGGCATCATCACTGCGAACAGTGCATGGCGTGTCTCCAGTGGTGCCCGAAGCAGGCGATTCAGTATAAGCAGCTGACACAGAACCGCACCCGTTATCACAATCCGTTTGTCTCCGCTTCCGAGCTTTACCGGGTGAACGGGACGCACGACTGATTCTCACCTCGAAAATTCCGGGGATCGGCAATGCTGTTTTTTCAGACGGGTTTCAGAATTTTGAAGAAACAGGGGAACAAGAGAAATGTTCTGCACCTGTTCCAGTGCATGTAAATCTCTTCCGGAGAAAGTTCAGGTTTTGGCGTCGATGGCTTTGCGGAGTCCTTCTCCGGCGAAGTTGAAAGCGCAGACCGCAATGAAGATGGCAAGTCCCGGCCAGAGCATGAGGTGCCAGTAGGTGAGGGGATCGGGAAACGCCTGGCGCAGAAGTTCGCCCCAGCTTGAGGTCGGGTCCTGAACGCCGAATCCGAGAAAGCTCAGGGAGCTTTCCGCAAGAATCGCCCCCGCGACTTCAAAAGTGAAGGAAACGAAGATCGGGGCGGAGACGTTCGGCAGGAGATGGAATAGCAGGATCCTCCACACGGGAGTTCCCATTGCCTCGCAGCTCTGGATATATTCCATTTTGCGTGCCTTGAGCGTTTCGCCCCGTACCAGCCGGCAGAGACCCGTCCAGCCGGTCAGCCCGATCACGAGAATCACCAGCAGGATCGAC
Source organism: uncultured Lentisphaeria bacterium (assembly GCA_949282305.1). Lineage (GTDB taxonomy): Bacteria > Verrucomicrobiota > Lentisphaeria > Victivallales > UBA1829 > UBA11452. The sequence goes on from CASDPB010000060.1 coordinate 84,291, forward strand.
TGCCGCGAACCGTAGTCCAGCATGATGGACATCAGAATCAGCAGCAGGAGAAAAGTCGGAAAGCAGATGACTATCTCCACAAGGCGCATGACCAGAAGATCCGTTTTGCCGCCTTTGTATCCGGCGAAAAGCCCGATCGCCGTGCCCAGGCTCATTGCGATTCCCGTGGCGAGAAAACCGACCGCCAGCGAGACGCGCGCTCCGTAGATCATCCGCGAAAGCACGTCGCGTCCCGCATGATCCGTCCCGAACCAATGTTCGCGCGAGGGCTTCTGGTAGGGGACGGCTACCGTTTCAAACGGTCCGTAGGGAACGGGCGCGAACAAGGCAAAATCCGGCGCTTTCATTGCGGCGGCAATGTCGCGCCACGGTGTCTTATCGATTTTACGTCCGTGCATCAGGAACGGAATCAGAATCAGGATGGCGAGCATCAGTGCGGAACAGCGGAAGAGCTTCCGGCTTCTTCTGCGCGTAAAATACCGCAGGAGCAGAAAGAGCGGCAGGAAAAGCATCAGGCAGTTGAACGTCTTTTCCACGAACACTTCCGAACTTTCCGGCGAGAGCATGGCGCTGAAGGCGGGACTTGAGAGAGAGCCGTTCATGAAAACCAGAAGCGGTTTCCCGTTGGCGATCAGCGGAGCGAATATGGCAACGGTGCAGAGGAACAGGATTGCAGCCAGCCCCAGCATGGCGGTCTTGTTCCTGCGGAACTTTTTCCATATTTCGCGCGCGGCGGAATATTCCTGCCGCATTGCCGCTGCTTCGGACATTTCTTTACTCCAGTATGCTGAAAAGCTGTTTGAGCTCCCGGCAAAGCATCGGCGTGAAATCCTCCGCACCGTTTTTTAATTTTTCCTTGAGCTCGTCAAAGGTGAAAAAGGCGATGCCGTCCAGTTCGGATTCCTGGATCGTGAACGGCCCGGCGCAGACCGTGGAGAACACGCGCGTATTTTCCGATTCGATCTCATTGCGTATTTTCATGTCGAAACGGTATGTCAGCGGAAGAGAGCCGGGGAGTCCGAGCTCCTCCCGCATTTCCCGGACTGCCGCCTGTTCGTAATCCTCGCCGCAGGCAAGGTGCCCGCCGACCGCGCTGTCCCATTTGCCGGGCTGAATATCCTTGTTCATGGAACGTTTCTGAAGCAGGAGGCTGCTGCCGTCCGGGTGCAGGACAATGACATGGACACTGCGATGGATCAGCGCCGGATTGCCGTGGCACTCGCTCCTCGGCGCCTTGCCGATCACTCTGCCGGTGGCATCGTCTATGATTTCAAAATATTCTTCGGGCATGTCGTCATCTCAAGGGGAAAAGAAGACTCCTTGCGGATTATTCTTTTTCGTCCTTCCTCTTTCTTGTTTTTCTTTTCGGAGGTGCGTCTTTTTCCGGTTCTTCCTTTTCCTCCGGGAAGAAAAGCAGCTTCTGGTTGTCCGCCTTGACGTGAATGACCGGAGCATCCTTGAAAACTCCGCGCAGAATGTCTTCCGCCAGCGCGTCCTCAAGATAGCGTTCCACGGCACGGCGGAGCGGGCGCGCCCCGTATTCCGGCTGATAGCCCTTGTCGATCAGGAAGGAGATCACTTCGGGATCGAGAATGAGCTGTTTTCCCTGATCCTGCATCCGGCGTATCAGCCGATCCGCCTCCAGCAGTACGATCCGTTCCAGATCCCTGCGCTCAAGACGGTGGAACACGATGACGTCGTCGACGCGGTTGATGAATTCCGGCTTGAAGTTTTTCTTCGCCATTTCAAGCAGACGGTCGCGCACTTTCTCGAAAGAATCGTCTTTCCTGTTCGGGTCGGAGAAACCGAGCGTTGCGTTTTTCATCACCTGTTCCGCGCCCAGATTGCTGGTCATGATGATGATCGTATTGCGGAAGTCGATGCGGCGTCCCAGAGTGTCCGTGATGCGCCCCTCGTCAAGAATCTGCAGGAGCATGTGCATGACATCCGGGTGTGCCTTTTCGATCTCGTCGAACAGAATGACGCTGTAAGGACGGCGGCGGACACGCTCCGTCAGTTCTCCGCCCTCGCCGTGACCGACATATCCCGGCGGAGAGCCGATCAGACGGCTGACATTGAATTTTTCCATATATTCGGACATGTCCACCTGAATCAGCGCGTCGGGATCGCCGAAGATGAATTCCGCGAGCGCTTTTGCCAGCAAAGTCTTGCCGACTCCGGTCGGTCCGAGGAAAATGAACGAACCGATTGGACGCCGTGGGTCCTTGAGATCGGCGCGGGAGCGGCGCAGGGCGCGGGAGATTGCCGCAACGGCGTCGCTTTGCCCGATCACTGTTTTGGAAATATCCTCCTCCATGCGCAGAAGGCGCTCGTTTTCCCCCTCCTGCATCTGGTGAACCGGCACACCGCAGAGTTTTGAGATGATCAGCGCAATATCCTTGACGTCAATCACGCTGTGCTGATTTTTGCAGGAGGTTTTCCAGTCATTCATGATTTTGTCGATTTGCGCCCTGAGTTCATGCTCCCGATTACGGCAGGTCGCGGCGTCTTCATATTTCTGCTCGGAAATGGCGACTTCCTTCTGTCTGGCGATCTGCCTGAGCTCCTCCTCCATGGCGGATACATCCGGGGCCTTGGGCATGTTCATGATGCGCGCACGCGCACCGGCTTCATCCATGACGTCGATTGCCTTGTCCGGCAGAAAGCGCCCGCTGATATAACGGTCCGCCAGCTTGACGGCTGCGGCAATCGCATCGGGGGTATAGGTCACTCCGTGATGCTTTTCATAGGTCGGGCGGATTCCGTTCAGTATTTTGATCGCGTCCTCAATGGAGGGCGGTTCGACCATGACCGGCTGGAACCGGCGCTCCAGCGCGGCGTCCTTTTCAATTCCCTTGCGGTATTCATCAAGCGTCGTTGCGCCGACGCATTGCAGTTCTCCGCGGGACAGCGCGGGCTTGATGATGTTTGCGGCGTCCATTGCGCCTTCGGCGCCCCCGGCTCCGACGATTGTATGAAGCTCGTCGATGAACAGAATCACGCGCCGGGAATTTTTCACCTCGTCGATGACCGCTTTGATGCGCTCTTCAAACTGTCCCCGGTATTTTGTCCCCGCCACCATGAGCGGCAGATCAAGGGCAAAGATCTTCTTGTTGTGGAGGAGTTCCGGCACGCTGCCCGAGGAAATTGCCTGTGCGAGCCCTTCTATGATTGCGGTTTTTCCTACGCCCGCTTCCCCGATCAGAACCGGATTGTTCTTCGTGCGGCGGCAGAGAATCTGGATGACGCGTTCGATCTCCTCCTGACGCCCGATTACGGGATCAAGCTCCCCCTTCTTCGCCATTTCCGTGAGATCGCGTCCGAAGGCGTTCAGAGCGTTGAACGTTTCCTGCTGTCCGTTCTGCTGGGGCTGCTGCTGCGCGGAATTTTCTTCCTGCGGATCCTGCTGACCATCGCCGGAGTCGGGGATGAAGTTCGGGTCCAGGGCGCGCATGACTTCCTTGCGGATTTTTTCGAGGTCCACTTTCATGTTGCGCAGCACCTTTGCCGCAGTGCTTTGCCCTTCCCGCAGAATGGCGAGCAGCAGGTGTTCCGTTCCGATGAAATTGTAGTTCATGGACTTTGCCTCGTCCGCGGACATCAGCAGAATTTTTTTCAGAACCGGCGTGAAAGGCGGCGGTCCGTCCTGTTTCACGGTTCCCGCGGGGCTCGTGTTTTTCTCGACTTCAAGACGCAGGCTCTGCAGATTGACTCCGACCGCTTTCAGTGCGGCGACAGCCACGCCTTCTCCCAGCGCGACGATGCCGAGCAGCAGGTGTTCTGCGCCGATGTAGTCATGATTGAAGTGTTCCGCTTCTTTCTGCGCAAGGATCAGTACATGCTTTGCGCGCGGAGTGAAATTTTTGATCCAGTTATTCAAATCATCAGGTTCCGGCATGGGACGACTCCTATTATAAGGCGGATACATATCTGCATCCGCATTTTCGTTCCAAAATACGAAAAAGGACGTCCGGTATTATACACGAACGTCCTGTAATTGCAAATTGAGGAATCAACAAAACTGTTTACTTTGCGAAAATTCCCTTGTTTTTCTTTGCAATGTCTGCCACATTCTCAGGTGTGACGAGGATGTATCTGACATCGAATGCCTTCTGAGGATCGGACGGCGCTTTTCTTTCCGGGTCATAAGCGGCGGAGTCATTTTTCATGACCGCTGTTGCCGCGATCAGACCGGCGGCGATGACTCTCTTGAGGTTGTAGACTTCGCCGTTGACGATGACTGCCTGAGTCTTTTTCGGATCCTTTTTCCAGATGGAAAGTTTCTGGACTTCATCCGTATTGAACGGAAGGCTTGTCATGATGACGAAGAGATTGGCATTCGGATATTTGTTGAAAATGTCATTGAAGAGCTTGGCTGTCACCAGGGATTCCATCGGCATCGGATTGTCCGGAGAGGTTTCCGGCGTATTGAGTTCTTCCGTCGCTTCCACTTCAATGCCTTCAAGAGCTTTCACCATGGCATCATAGGCGCCTTTGTTGATCTTGTTGTTTTCAAGATTTTTTTCCGTGATGATGACAGCTTTCTTGCCGGCATATTTTCCGACAAGGTATTTGCCGATGATTTCGGAACGGGCCGCCGCATAGGCTGTTTCATTCTGAATGATCTTGTTCATTTCGCGGTCTTCCCCGCCGAAAATTCCCTGATCCCAGAGCACGGTTCCGGCTCCGATGATAATCAGAAACAGAAACACAAACGCAAGCGCCTGCGCATTCGGATTTGTTTTCTGTTTCTTCTGGCACCAGATAATTCCAATCAATGCTACGACCATCAAGGCAATGCCTATTCCCAGGTACATTCCTTACCTCCTCTTTCCTTTTTTGTTTTATTTTTATGATAGAAATATAATCTCTTGCCTACGAATATAACATTGCAGAGATACTTTTCAATAGAGATTTTTCAAGAAAAATTGAAAAAACCTCATTTTTTTATCAAAAAAAGCTGTTTTTCACTCTTCCGCAATGTCCCAGCATAAGCCAAGCGCGAAATCCGCGACCGTTTTTATGCTCTGCGCCGAGATATTGTCAAGAGAATCCTGCGTCGTGTGCCAGAACACATTGCCCGGTCCGTAATGGAAGTCGATCAGGTCAATCGCCGGGACTCCCTGTTCCAGAAACGGCACATGATCGTCAATCATGTCGGACTCAAAAATGCGGAAATGTGAGCCGAGCCCGTTTTCCCGCGCAAGGCGCAGAGTCCTGTCAATCAGTTCTTCTGTGCAGCCCTTCGGAATTGTGATCGTGAGATCCCTGTCTCCGACCATATCCAGGAGAATCATCGCCTTGCAGTTCTTCAGCATTCCATTTTCCGACCATTCCCGCGCAAGCCGTCTGCTTCCGTGGAGTCCGTCGGCGGGACCGTATTCCTCAATGCACTCTTCCCCGTCGAAAAAGACGAATCTGATTCCGCAGGGCGGTTCTCCGTCGTATTTCTGAAGAGCCGAAACCATGCCGAGCAGCGCCGCAACGCCGGATGCCCCGTCGTTTGCGCCCTGGAAGTTTTTCGTAAAGCTGAATCTCTTGGTGTCGTAATGCGCGCCGATGATTACGAATTTACTGCTTTTTCCGGGGATTTCCGCAATGATGTTGCGGAACAGGATATTGCCCAGCGGAGTCTGTTCCCGGAATTCCTGCGCATAAACTTTGAATTTCTGGGACTGCGAGAGTGTTTCCAGAATCCAGTCCGCATACCTTTTGTGTTCATGACTGCCGGAATGACGGTTCCCGAAGGAAACGGATTTTTCCGCATGGCGCCAAAGCTCCTCTTCCGAAACTTTCGGCAGTTCCGCATAAGGGGTTTTCCGGGGGGCGCAGGCGGAAAGAAGGAGAAGAAGCACCGGAAACAGGCAGCGGAGATATTTTCCAGTCATGGTTATTTCCCCGTGCTTCCTTTGTCGATTGTGATTCCCCGCCGCTGAAAGGTCGGGATGTCAAGGTCTTCATCGCGGTATTTGACTGCCGTGCATTTTGAAAAAATGCCTTTGGAGATGGTTTCCAGCTTGAACGTATCCTGGATCATGTCCAGATGCTGCGGCTTCTTCTGCGGTGCTGCCGTTGCTGCCTGACTCCAGAGCGAGTCGTCTTTGCCGTGCTGCGGCGGAAGCATCGTCTCCGGCGGCTGGTCATAGCGCACGGCAATGGCGCTGAGCTGAACCAGTGCCGTATAATCCTGGTTGATGGATGTGCCGGTCATCAGATTGACGCCCTGCGGCAGAATTGCGGAAGCACTTTCAATTGCCCGTTTCATTTCGTCGATTTGAAGATCCGGTCCCCCCGTGATGGTCAGGATCACGGCATTGGAGGATTCCAGCCTTGCGGAACCGCCGAGGAACGGCGATTCCAGCATCCGTTCGAGCGCGAGACTGCATCGGTCAAGTCCGTCGTCGGAACCCGCCCTTCCGATTCCGATGGCGCAGGAGGTTTTCCGTTTCTGGAGGATTGCTGAAAATTCCGCGAAATCGGAACCGATCAGTTTCCGGCTTCTCAGAATTTCCGCCGCGCCGAATACGGTTGCCGCCATTTCCGCGGATGCTTTTGCAAACGCTTCGTCCGCCGGCGAATCCGGCGGCAGAGTCGAGAACAGCAGGTCGTTCGGGAGGGGAATCAGCGCTTCCGTGATGGGCAGAAGTTCGTCGATGCAGTCTTCGGCATTTTTCCGTTTTGTATAAGATTCAAAGGAAAAGGGAGTTGTCAGCAGGAACAGCGTCGGGACGGCGAGTCCTTTGGCGACGCTTGCGATGGTGCGGATTCCTCCGGTGGCTGTGCCGCCGCCGAGTCCTCCGGTGACAATGATATAATCATAGCCGGTGACGAGCTGAGTGATGCGCGCTCTTTCCCGTGCAATGGCGCGTTCTCCTTTCATAATGTCGCCGCCGCAGCCGAGCCCGCTTTTGATGGTCCAGTCGGATTCCGCCTGAATTGTGTTTTCGGCTTCTGACAGCCCGAGCGCTTCCCTGTCCGTGTCGATTGCCGCGGTATCGTAAACGGCGCTTCCCGGCAGATGGCGGAAAGAGCGCAGTATCCGGGCGCCGTTTCCGCCGATGCCTATGACGATGATCTTCTTATCGCCGTTGACGGCAGGTGTGTTTTCCTTTGCATCGCTCATACTTTGAATCCCTTTGTGACGTCTTTGACCTTTTTGAAGAAGTTCTCCCCGAATTCTTCCAGCACATTTCCCACTTTTCTGAATCCGCTTTCCGAAAAATTGGAGTTTTCGATTTCCACAGCATACTTGAGGAGCCCGAGAAGCGCCGTATACCGGCAGGGAATCTCCATGCCTGTCATTGCACCGCTGGTATCGAGGGTTTCTCCAAGACGCACGTGCATTCCCATGACGCCGCGCAGAGCTTCCACAGCGGATTTCATTGTGGCGCCGCCGCCGCAGAATACGACGCCGGTTTCGATTTTTGACATCAGCCCTTTGGAATCAATCTGTTCCCGTATGATCGAAAAGATTTCACGCAGACGCAGTTCGATGATTTTTTCAAAGGAGCCGATCGGAATGCGGCGTTTCGTGTTCTGCACCATGCCGGAAAACTCTATGAACGCGGCGCCGGAGGTGCGGTAGTCCTCCAGTTTGGATTCATTCAGGAAACGCCGCGCCTGTTCCATGCTGATTTCCAGCCCGATGGAAAGGTCGTTTGCGACATTTTCCGTTCCGACCGGAAGCACGCCGCTTGCAAGAATGCCGTCCCTCTGGATGAGCAGGTAGTCCGTAACGCCCGCCCCCATGTCGATCAGCAGGACACCCTGCTGTTTCTCGTCCGCGCGCAGAGTCGCATAGGCAGAGGCAACGCCGGAAAAAACGCCGAGAACATTGGATTCAAAACCGAGTTCCTTCAGGATGGCGCGGAGCATTTCCATGCGGCTGCGCTCAGCGGAAATAATGTGAAGATATGCGACCAGACGATTTGCCTGGGCTCCCAGCGGATTCTGCTGGATCCGGCAGGAGTCCAGAAGAAAATAAGAATCGAAGGTGTTCAAATGTTCCTGATCCGGCGGCAGAGTGAGACTCTGTGCCTTCTGGACAGCTTCGTCGATGTGGTCCTGTCTGATTTTGTGATCCTTGTCGTAAATGACGACGTTGCCTTCCCCCTGACAGGAGGAAATGCCGGGGCCGTTCAGCACGCAGTAAACCTTTTTCCGTTCAAAGTCGTATCCGGCAGACTGATCCGCATCTCCGAGCGCCCTTTCCAGTGCGTTGGTGACGGTCTGGTGATCGACGATGTCGCCTTTACAGACGCTTCCCTCCGGGGAAGCCTGCCCGAATCCGAGGATGACCGGATTGTTTGCCTTGTCGCATGTTCCGTGCAGGGCGCAGATTTTCGAGGTGCCGATTTCAACGCACGTAATGATATTCTTTTCATAAAATGCCATAAGAACTCCGTAAGTTTCAGGTTGTGAGTTTTCAGGCTGAAAGCAGCGCTGCCCGGGCTCCGGATGGTCGCTGAACTCTTGGGGCAGGGGAGTTTTCCTCCCGAAACTTGTCGCTTGCAGCTTGTAACTCTCCGCATACAGGTGTATTTTACGTGGATTATGAAATCTTTCAAGTCCGGAATGGAGAAATGAAATGGAATTTTTATACGATATACAGCTGGATAACGGTGCGAAATACAAGGCGCGCGGCGACGACTCTCTGACCCTGAAAGCCGGCGACTGGTGCGTGATCCGCAAAGATTTCTTCCTTGATTACGGACAAGTCGTTTCCTCCAGCCGCTGTCCTTACAATCCCGCGGAGGAGCAGAAGGAAAATCTGCATCCCACAGGAACGCCTTCCGAAAAACGTGCCGAGATTCCGCGCATTCAGCGCAAGGCGACCGTGGTCGATCAGGGAAAGGCGAATGAGAATCTCATGCGCTCCAAATCCGCCATGCGGACCGCCGCCCAGTATATTGAGAAACTCGGGCTGCCGATGAAACTCATCAATGCGCATTATTCTTTCGACAACAAACTTCTGGCAATTCAGTTCAGCGCCGACGGGCGCGTCGATTTCCGCGAGCTGGTCAAACAGCTCTCCGCCGCCCTCAATACTCGGATCGAACTCCGCCAGATCGGCGTCCGCGATGAAACGGCGATCGTCGGCGGAATTTCCATCTGCGGACGCCCGCTTTGCTGCTGCTCGTTCCTGAAGGAATTTGCTTCGATCAACGTGAAAATGGCGAAGGAACAGGATCTGTCGCTGACGCCGAGCACAATCTCCGGCATCTGCGGCAGACTCAAATGCTGTCTCAAATATGAACATGAAGGCTATCTTGAGCTGGAACGCACAATGCCGCGCCGCGGCGACTGCTGTGAATGCCAGGAAGGACGCGGACGCATCATCGACCGCAATCTGCTGACTCAGAAAGTCGTGGTTCAGCTTGACGACTCCGGGCGGACAGTCTCATGCTCCAAAGATGAAGTGAGCGTTGTCTATCCGGAAAAATATAAAGTCAACCGCAACAAAACGCGGGACAAGGAGTCTCGCTCCAGAGAAGAGGAAGAACTCTCCAAACTGGAAGACTGATAGCGAGATAGCGAGATAGCGAGATAGCGAGATAGCGAGATAGCGAGATTGCAAGATTGCAAGATTGCAAGATTGCGAGATTGCGAGATAGTGGTCAGTGGGGAGAAAGAATGATTTCTCTTTTACCTGCTTTTTTTTACTGAAATATAGCTCAAACATCGTTATATATTTTTTTCAATGAACAGGTGAAAAGGATGACTCCTCATTTTACCTGCCTTTTACTGACCACTGACCTCTGACCACTAATCACTGCCCACTGAATAACGGGGATGGCTCATGTTTTTTATTCTTCTGCCGCATGAGTCTTGAAAAAATCGGAAGTTGTTGTAAATTACCACTCTTGATTTGTATTTTCCTTCAACCCTTAACATAACAGGAGAAATATGCGATGAACTTCACACACGAAGTCGAGCAGATGTGCTGCGTCGCCAAGGGTCCGAAGCACGGGCCCGCGCCGATCCCGCAGGAAGGCGCCTGGACAAAGGCTTATGAGATCAAGGATATTTCCGGTCTCACCCACGGCGTGGGCTGGTGTGCACCCCAGCAGGGCGCCTGTAAACTGACACTCAATGTAAAAAACGGAATCATCGAGGAGGCTCTCGTCGAAACCATTGGCTGTTCCGGCATGACGCACTCCGCCGCGATGGCTGCCGAAATTCTCCCCGGCAAGACCATCCTGGAAGCTCTTAACACCGACCTTGTCTGCGACGCGATCAACACCGCGATGCGCGAACTGTTCCTCCAGATCGTCTACGGGCGCACTCAGACCGCATTTTCCGAAGGCGGGCTCCCGATCGGCGCCGGACTTGAAGATCTCGGAAAGGGACTTCGTTCCATTACCGGGACTATGTACGGAACAAGCGCGAAAGGCGTGCGCTACCTTGAAATGGCGGAAGGCTATGTCACCGAAATCGCACTGGACGACGAGGACAAAGTCATCGGCTACAAGTTCATCAAGCTCGGCCCCATGCTCGACGCGATCAACAAGGGCATGGACGCAAACGAAGCTCTCAAGAAGTTCACCGGAACCTACGGACGCTTCGCTGACGCCGCTAAAACCATCAACCCGCGTCATCAGTAAGAGGAGTCGTTACAATGGCACTTTTTGAAAGCTATGAGCGCAGAATTGCGCAGATCAATAAATTCCTCAATGACAATGGAATTGCTTCCATCGAAGAAGCGGAACAGATCACAAAAGGCAAAGGGCTTGACATCTATAAACGTGTCAAGGACATTCAGCCGATCTGTTTCGAAAACGCCTGCTGGGCATATCTTGTCGGCGCCGCCGTTGCAATCAAGCGCGGACAGACCGTCGCAAGTGAAATCGCAAAGACGCTCGGCGAAGGGCTTCAGTCTTTCTGCATCCCCGGTTCCGTTGCGGATGACCGCAAGGTCGGTCTCGGACACGGCAATCTCGCCTCCATGCTTCTTCGCGATGAAACGAAATGTTTTGCTTTCTGCGCCGGACATGAGTCCTTCGCCGCCGCGGAAGGTGCGATCGGACTTGCACGCAGCGCGAACAAGGCACGTAAAGAGCCGCTCCGTGTGATCCTGAACGGTCTTGGAAAAGACGCCGCCCAGATCATCTCCCGCATCAACGGATTCACCGGCGTCGAAACGGAATTCGATTATATGACCGGCAAGCTCAAGATCGTTTCCGAGCGTGCATACAGCAAAGGCGAACGCGCCGCTGTCCGCTGCTACGGCGCGGATGACGTCCGCGAAGGCGTTGCGATCATGTGGCAGGAAGGCGTGGATATTGCCATCACCGGCAACTCCACGAATCCGACCCGCTTCCAGCATCCGGTCATGGCGACCTACAAGAAAGAGCGTATCGAAAAAGGGATGCCTTTCTTCTCCGTTGCTTCCGGCGGCGGAACGGGCAGAACCCTTCACCCCGACAACATGGCGGCGGGACCTGCTTCCTACGGCATGACGGACACCATGGGCAGAATGCACTCCGACGCTCAGTTCGCCGGTTCCTCCTCTGTTCCTGCGCACGTCGAAATGATGGGATTGATCGGCATGGGCAACAACCCGATGGTCGGCGCTTCGGTCGATGTCGCGGTTGCCGTTGCACAGGCGATGAAATAAGACTGTTTTGTCTTAACGATAAAAACGGGATGTCTTCGGAAATGGGGACATCCCGTTTTTTTTATCTTCATGAATCCTGACGGTATGAGGAATGCGGAATATATTTTCTGAAAGAACCGGCGTCGGGAGCGGAGTTGCTTTTGCCGGAGAGAACGGGGAAACGGACTGTCATTGAAACATTGATTCTGCCGAAATAGGAAAAGGAGCTCCGCTGTGAAACGGAGCTCCTTCCGCATTGAACGGAAAACCGGCTTACTTCACATTCAGTCTGCCGCCGGCGAGAATGATCTTGATGTCCTCGTCGGAAAGGTGGTAATTGAGCTTGATTTCTGCTTTGGAACCATCTTTCTTTGTGAGGACTGCGGTAATGGGCATCTCTTTTTTCGCCAGTTTGTCGCGCAGTCCTTCGATTACAAGGGAATCTCCCTGTTCGATCTTGTCGTAGTCCGCCTTGTCCGCAAATGTGAACGGAACGATGCCGAAGTTGACGAGGTTTGCCGCATGGATGCGTTCCACTGCCATTGCGATCAGCGCCTTGACTCCGAGATACATCGGGCAGATTGCCGCATGTTCGCGGGAGGAGCCCTGACCGTAGCTGTCGCGTCCGACGATGATGCCGTGTCCTCCTGCGTCGCGGACCGCCATTGCGCGTTGAGCGAAAGTCGGCTTGCCTTCTTCATTGAAGCGCTCGAAAACGACTTTTGCGTATTCTGGAATGTTGCTGCGGTGTTTCAGGTGCACTCCTGCGGGCATGATGTCGTCCGTGCTGGTTTTGTCACCGACCTTGATGACGACGGTTCCGTTGATCGTATCCGGGAGCGCCTGATTGACCGGCGGGCTTCCGATGGTCTTCTTACGGATGATCTCAATTCCCTTGCCGCAGCAGGGCGGGGGGATCATCATGGAGTCATCAATCAGGAATTTGTCCGCGTCTTTGACGTCCGGATAAGCGAATCCGAGTGTCGCCGGATCGGTGATCTTACCCGTCAGTGCCGCCGCCGCCGCGATTTCCGGGCTGACCAGATATGCCTGATCGCCTTTGGTGCCTGTGCGTCCGGGAAAATTGCGGTTGAAGGTGCGGAGCGTGACCGTGTCATTTGCCGGGCTTTGCCCCTGTCCGATACAGGGACCGCATCCGGTTTCAAGGATGCGTGCTCCAGCGGAGATGATGTCCGCGAGAGAACCGTTGCGTGCGAGCATCTCAAGAACCTGTCTGCTTCCGGGGGCGATTGCGAGCGTCACATCCGGGCTGATTTTGCGTCCGCGGAGCATTGCCGCCACAATGGAAAGATCGCGGAAGGAGCTGTTGGTGCAGGAACCGATGATGACCTGTCCCACCGGGATTCCGGCGAGTTCCGTGATTGATTTGATATTGTCCGGGCTGGAGGGACATGCCGCCAGAGGTCTCAGAGTGGAGAGGTCAATTTCGACCAGCTTGTCATATTCCGCGTCATCGTCCGCCTTGAGCTCCGTCCAGGACTCCCCGCGTCCCTGTTTTTCAAGGAATTCCCTTGTCATTTCGTCGGACGGGAACACGGAACAGGTGACGCCGAGTTCCGCGCCCATGTTGGTGATGGTGGCGCGCTGGGGGACGGTCAGTGTCCTGACTCCGGGACCGAAGTACTCGACCATGCAGCCGACGTTGCCTTTGGTCGTGAGGATTTCCAGCATCTTGAGGATGATGTCCTTTGCCGCAACCCACGGAGAGAGCTTGCCTGTCAGCTTTACACCGATGATTTTCGGGTATGCCATGCGGAAGGGCTGTCCCGCCATTGCAAGCGCGACGTCAAGTCCGCCTGCGCCGATTGCCATCATGCCGATGCCGCCGTTGGTGGGGGTGTGGGAGTCGGAGCCGAGAAGGGTTTTCCCCGGAACGCCGAAACGTTCCAGATGAACCTGATGGCAGATGCCGTTGCCGGGACGCGAGAAGATCACGCCTTTTGCCGCCGCGACGCTCTGGAGATAAAGATGGTCGTTCCGGTTTTCCGGTCCGTTCTGCATCATATTGTGATCCACGTAGGAAACAGAGAGTTCCGTCTGGACTTTTTCGATTCCCATTGCTTCCAGTTCAAGGTAGGCCATGGTTCCGGTTGCATCCTGCGTAAGGGTCTGGTCAATCCTGATTGCAACGGGTTCTCCGGCAACTTCCCTGCCGGATACGATGTGATTCTTCAGAATCTTCTGGATGGCGGTGTTCTTTGCCATTTTTTATCTCCAATAAGGTTGAAATTTTTTGAAAAAAAAACGGGGCTGTCATGAAATAGACGCCCCGTTTTCGACGCAAGCCGTTTCGACTTTCAATCGAGGGGCTTGGTTTTCGGAAGACCGCTGATTACCTTCTGACCCTGTTTCCAGCGTCCGTCGGCTGTAAGAAGGTTAATGCGTTCAAATTTCTTCAGAACGTTTCTTTTCTTGCGGATTTTTCCTGTTGCTTTCAAGCTCGGATGTCTGGACATCTTGCCTTCTCCCGTTTATGTAATTTGTTTTCCAATTTTCAATTCATCATTAAAGGTAAAAAATATAATGTGCTTTTTCCGAAAGTCAAGAAGAAATAGACGAAAGGAGCGGAACTTTTTCAGGATTTGTCGGGAAACTCTCTTTCGTGTTTCCCGTCCGTTCCGGCGTTCCCGCAGAAAGAAGCCATCTGATGCCTGCCGGAGATGGGAGCCGGCAGAGTCACCAGATGGCTGGATGATAATCGGATCTGAAGCTGCGTTCCTTTTTCCGGCCAGGGCAGGATTTCCGGTTCGGAAAGAGCGGGAACACGGAACTTCAGGTCTGATTTATTTCCTGTGATTGCGATTGGGCCTGTCGCCCGCTTTCAGGACTCTTTCAAGTCTTCTTTCAATGTTCTTCGCCTTTCCGGATTTCAGTTCGGCGATTTTCTCTTCTTCCTTTTTCAGCATGGCGTCATATTCCTTTTCCAGCAGCGCCTTGACTTTTGCCTTGTTTTCTTCCGTCGGGTTCTCTCGATATGCCCTGGCTGCTTCCATGACTTCTTTGGATGGCCTCTGGAAACCGCGGGGACCCCTCTTCGGCGGATGCCGTCTCATTTCTTTTCTTTCAACGGGGGGCTGCTTCTCCGTGTCATCTTCCTCTGCTGCATAGAGTGCCGGAACAGTCATCGTTGCTGCCAGTAATGCCGTCATCAGATATTTTGCTTTCATTGCGTCAGCTCCTTTTCTTTGCGGAACAGTTCTTGTTGCGTAAGCGCCCAGCCAGCCCCATCTGGATTTGAGTCAGACAGTGTGGTATGTTCTTCCACAAACCGTAATAATGGGAGAACGGCATGGGACGCGAAGGACGAGATTATTGGGAGGCGCAACTGTCAGAATATTGGGACAGC